>JBAXVG010000023.1:0-69997 GCA_037129255.1 Desulfuromonadales bacterium
CCCGCATGCCGGGTGGTGTGGGGGCTGGGGGAGAAAAACCCCCGGCTACCCGATTTTGAGTGCGTCGGGTCGGCACCGTATCTATCTGACTGGGGGCAACGATCCGGGGTATACCCCACCCTGCTCCGAAATAAATCGTTATTGGTCTGCATGACTGGCAGTTTCGAATTTCAATTTTCAGCGACGGCGGATTGGTTTTTCTTCGAGGCCATAGGGGAGGTCTCCTGAGTTTTGAGGAGGGGCAGGTACCGACTGGGGGAACCATATCATTTGACCCCATAGGGCTCGTATGGAACCATGATGATGCCGGAGGACTTGTCCGGGGCTGAATGATTCCAAACGCGCACGCGTACCAATACAATATAAAGGAGTATTAACTATGAAACAAAAGCCCATTGATATAAAGCCGATACATGGCAGACCGCCATTAGAATTCAACCAGATATATGCAGACCGCCTGTGTGCAGAGATTTCTACCTGCCCAGAATCACTGGCAAGCATCGTGCGCCGCCTGCAGTCAGAGTATAGAGATTTCCCTTCAGTGATGACGCTGTACAAGTGGTTGCGTGAAAATGAATCGTTTGCAAATCAATACGCTGATGCAAAATGCAACCAGAGTGACATTCTCGTGGATAGCCTGCTTGACATTGCCGATGACGATTCAGGCGATGCTGACGGGAGTGTTTCGGTTCAGCGGGCGAAGCTCCGGACCGACGTCCGCAAGTGGATTGCAAGCAAACTGAAACCGAAAGCGTATGGTGACCGTCTTGATGTTATGGCCACGCTTGACCACTCACTTTCTATCAGTTCTTTGCTGAAGTCGATCCCGGCCCCGCGATTGATTCCGAATGAACCAGCCGAGGCCACGCATATTGAGTGACCAGTATTCCCGACTCCTCCCTGGTAGAGGCGTCCACACCGGAGGTTCAGGAAAGCCCGCCTGTTCGTCCGGTTCTTCCAGAAGACATCCCACAACAGCTACAGACTCCGGACGCAGCAACCACTCCAACACAAAGCGAGGCGAAACCAGATGGCGAAAGCGCAACCAAAGGGCAAGGGATTCCCGATGTCACCAATCAAGAAGGGCGGGGGGAAGAAGGGCTGTTAACTGACCAGACAGGGACGGCTCCGGTCGTCCCTGAATCAACAGCGCCCCCGACGCCTCTTCCAGAAAGCGCACCACTGGGGGCCACTAGCGAAGCCAAGCCTCCCGGCGTGCCGGTGTCTCCGGACGGGGTAGCCGATCAAGAGTCGGCACCCGCTCCGGCTAAACCCCTACGCATGGACGGCACCACAAGACCTACAAAACCGGTTAAAGAACCTATTGCCGGATTCGATGCTATACACCCTAAGTCGCAGGAGATATTCAACGCAGCCTTTGAAGCACGAGACTCGGCCAAGCTCAAAGAAATTTTACACATGGATAACAAGGTGCTGCGCTCTGAGTTTGAAAAGAGAACCGGCGAGAATCTACCGAAGACCTTAACCAAGACAGCAAAGGCTATTGATGACTGGGTAAAAGAAAATATTGAAGAAGAACCGCAATATTTTGAAGACAAGGTGCCGAACAGAACTGACATTAACCCTAAAACAGCCAAGGGCCGGGAAGAAATAGCGAACGATCCATCTTTCAAGTCATGGGAAAAACGGAGCAACGGCAACACTGATTTTGCGTATGTGCTCACAAAAGACGGTGGTAAGTTTCATGTGGATGATTTCATATCGGAGGTGATGAAACCTGCTGAGGCTAAACCTGTTGAGACAGCAGCGGCTCCGGCAGAGGTTGTTGCCGATGCCGTCAAGACTGCCGTGAAAGAAGGTACGCCGCTTAAAGAGCAGAAAAAATTCTTATTGGCTAATATTGATGAGGCTATCAAATCTGCTTCTGACAGCATTGATTACAATCTAACAAGTAAGCTTTCTGACGCCCGCGAGTTACTGGCTAACACCCGCAACAAGATAGCAGAGGCGAGACAAGAAATAAATTACTGGAGCGATTCTACCAACAAACCTGATGTACTCCCGGCGCATAGGTCTAATAAAATACGAGAGGCGCAGAAGATTGTTGACGAAGGGTCTTCCAGTGTTGATGTACTTGTATCAGCGGAACAATCAGCCAAAAATACACTAAAAGAATCTGGCGCTTATGTCACAATACATGTCCCTGATGATGGGACTTTCGAGGTCTACAACACAAAAGAAGCGTTGAAACAGTTCAAGGATAAGGTGAGCAAATTATTCCCGGTGGCTGAACCAAAACCTCGTGAGGAATATGGACGACCACTACCTAAACCGACCGGAGTGAAAGCAGAAGGGTTGCAAAATGGTTTTGTCATGGAATCAGAAGATGGCACATGGCATAGCAACAAGCATATTTTGGTTAAGGGCGAACCGGGGATTAAATTTAAAAATGAGTCCAGTGATATGCAGTCCGCATACAAGGACAAAACACCTTCGGAAACGCAAGCTCTAATCAACCAGCTTATCCCAAAATCTAAAGACAGAACTCCGGTTATAGATGTAGACTTCGTAGCGTTAACAGGAAATATGCGTGACAATGGTGATTTAAACGCGATATCCACTGACCCTATTAAAGTTGGTAAGGGCGAAAAAGGCTATGCAAGATTAAAGGTGGAAGGCCGGTCTGATGTTGTTATAGACCAGAAATATTATCAGTACATTAAAGACCATTTTCCGAATGCAGAACCGATGGTAGGGCCAAAAGATAACTCCCCTGTAACATTTATGGAGAAGGGTGAGGTAGTAGCGGTAGCGATGCCGCTCAATGCAACTGTTGCAGACGGTATAAGATCCTTGAGACGGGGATTGTCTGGTTCATTTCTTGCTCGTGCTGCCGGTTCCGTGGTCACGGATAGCCCCATATCTTCTATGGATGCTGATGGGGTCATAGGGAAATTCCTCAAGTCCAGCAAACTTGGCGGCAAAATCGGATTGCATCTTTCTGACTCGTTTGATTTGTTGCCGAAGGAGGTACGCGAGGCAGCAGAAGATGCAGGCGGCACCAAGGATAATACTCAAGCTGTCTTGCATAAGGATGGCTCCATCTGGATTATTCGAGATGCCCACGAGAACCAAACAGAGATGGAGAAAAGCAGCTTTCATGAGGTCTATGGGCATCTTGGAATATTCCGTTTATTTGGTAAGCGAAATATACCTGAACTAAATAAATTATTCAACAGACTTGGAGAAGAAAAAGGTCTTGAGGCTCTGGCAGATAAATATGATGTACGAGATCGTTTCGATAAATACAAGGAAGATGCTGCAAAAGAACCAACATTGGAAATGCAACAAGCCAGAATTACAGCAGAGTTAGTTGCGCTTGTTGGCGAAAAATCCCACCCGTTAATGTTACAGGCAAAAGCATTTTGGGGGTCAATCAGACAGTCATTGAGGGAATTGGGCTTTAAAAATCTGTCAAAATACACAGATGCAGACATTGCTTATTTAATATCTAAGGGTAAAGAACAATTACATAAAGGCGGTACTGGTGGATCATTCACCGTTCTTATGTCCGGTTCTTCCGACCAATCTGCTCCATCGGAACTAGCACGTTCCCCAGAACAGCGCGAAGTGGAAGAAGCACCACTCCCCCGCGCAACCGATGTGCTTACTCGCCTATCCAACAAAGCCAAGTCTAACCCTACCGTGCAGAACGCAACCAGCGCCTTTGCTGCCGCAACTGACGGACTCGCACGCGTCTTTGGCTATCGCTAGACTTCTGGAAGAATTAACCAAGCAGGAGTTCTGCCACCCCGAAACCGGAGCAAAAATGATCTACTCTCTGGTATAAAGTGCTGAACCGGTTTCCTGCCGGATCAGGAAACGTGGACTTCCATTGTCTTCATCTCGGTCGATAATCCACCATACAGCTTGCAGCGTCCGTTCCTGTATAGCCGGGTACTCTGGCAAGGTATACCCTTTCAGGTTTTGGCATCACATGTTATAAATCTACATGGCATTTGATGCCTCCTGAAAATCTGAAATTTTATTTGTGCGATTTTGAAATGGGAAAAGGCCATAGGGGGGTATTTCCGGAAATTTTGTTACGCACATACTGTAGGAATCAAAGATATTGAGGCTATACGGTCTGTATGGTACCAGGATGCAGATACCCGCCAGTACAGTTTGGGGAATGTCTTCACCCCATAATTATGACTACGCTCTCTTTGTTTTGTGTATTCATTGCCGTTGCGGCGACGTCATTCATTATATCTCCAAGTCAGCTAATGAATATTCTTCTCGTTCCAAAGCTGTTTTCAACTCCTCCAACGATACCCCGTAAATCTTTTGGAGTAGGCACAGCCTGCGTTGATCTAAGTCTATCCCCTGGAATGACGTTTTTGACAATAGATGGAATGGCGGAGGCGCATCGAAGCATATCATCATGTTCTCGGTGTCGAACTCAGTCAGGTCTGCGTCCCAATTCACTAGCATTTGTGTTTGCGACATCTGCAACCTCCTGGTTGTTTAAATGAAATGATAAAACTTCATGAACTGGAATTGTAGCAGCATTATTCGCCTTCTATAAAAAATAGTACACTTTCCAGTCCACTTTGAATCCTTTATTCGTGTGGGTTCGGTCGGCATCATATACTGGGATCAGCGATGTTGTTTCGGGGGTATACCGAGGGGAGGGGGGAGCAGATATATTCTGAGGTGATTCAGGTAGGTTTTCAGGTATTGATTGACAGGGGAGCGGGCGTGTACGGGCTATGAGAGCGTCAGAATATTCATAGATTGGATTGAACGAGGTGATTACATGAAGATTTGATCCGGATGACCAGGATATTGAACGGAGCGCAAGGAGATCGAGGCCTAGATTCAGGAACATTCGACGCCGTCTGCCTGTTCACCATATCCGAAGCTGAAGGTGAGGGTATTATGAACTACAAAAAAATACTTGGATCACGGACGTTTTCCTATTAACACAGCGATGCTTTAACAAAAATATCACCCTATGGATTTCCACATGACTGACCCTATATTGACCCTATGAGAAGAAAAAAGAAAAAGCACCTACAAATTAACCTTGCAAGTGCTTGAAATTTTGGCGGGCGGTACTGGATTCGAACCAGCGACCCCAGGCTTCGGAGGCCTGTACTCTATCCAACTGAGCTAACCGCCCGCAGTACTGTACTTCCTGGACACATGAAGGTGGAGATGATTACACTATTTACAGCATCAACTCAAGCCAAAAATCTGTCATTTTCATGGTTGCTCTGATAAGGTGTGTAGTCGTGGTGAAGTGCTGAAGTTGAAGGGAGTTATAGTGGTGCGAAAGCATATACGGATCATCGGATTAACCGGTGGTATCGCCAGCGGCAAAAGCAGCATCGCCCGTTTTTTCGAAGAACGGGGCGTGCCGGTGATAGACGCCGACCATCTCGCCCGGGTTGCTGTGATGCCGGGAAGCCCGATTTTAGAGCGTATATCAGCTATCTTTGGTAAAGGAGTCCTTCTCTCAGACGGGTCACTTGACCGTAAACAGCTTGGTGCACTGGTCTTTGCATCCGCTGATAAGCGCCATCAACTGGAAATGATACTGCACCCGGAAATCCGACATCTGGCGGAAGACTGCATAGCGCGTGCCGTTGTTGACGGTCACCGGCTGCTTGTCTACATGGCTCCCCTCCTCATTGAAGCCGGCGCTACCGACCGTGTTGACGAAATCTGGGTCGTGTCGGTGCGACCGGAAATCCAGCTGGAACGGTTGATGCTGCGCGACGGTATTAGCCGTGCGGAGGCGTTGAGCATGATTGCCAGTCAAATGCCTCTGTCCGAGAAGGAGCGTTACGGAAACGTGGTCATCGACAATAGTGGAACACAGCAGGAGACGCGCCGCATTCTGGAAGATATCTGGAAACAGAAGGTGGAGAATTGTAATGAGTGACAGAAAAGCCTTAAACTGTTTTGCTGCAGTACCACGCGGAGCCGAGGAGCTTGCCGCCCATGAACTTGAGTCGCTCGGGATTGCCGGTGCAATTGCCGGTAAGGGGGGGGTGGCGTTTGTCACTGACCGGACAGGCCTGTACCGGGCCAACTTATGGCTCCGCACTGCCAGCCGGGTGTTGGTGCAGTTGGCTGTCTTTCCCTGTGTAAGCCCGGGCGAACTCTACGCCGGAGTGTTCACTGTCGCTTGGCAGGATCTGATTACCCCCGCCATGACTCTGGCGGTGGATTGCAGTTTGCGGGATTCGGCACTTACTCACTCCGGTTTTGTGGCGCTTAAAACCAAGGATGCGATTGTGGACCGCATTCGTGAAACGTGTGGAAGCCGACCCAGCGTTGACACTTCCGCGCCTGACGTCCGCATCAATGTGCATCTGCACAAGAACATCTGTACTGTCAGCCTGGACAGTTCGGGCGATTCGCTCGATCGTCGCGGCTACCGCCTTGAGCGTAATGAAGCACCGCTTCGTGAAACCCTGGCTGCAGCCATCGTAAAACTGACCGGATGGGAGAGCTCTGTGCCGTTGGCCGATCCTATGTGCGGCTCGGGAACGGTCCCGATTGAGGCAGCCCTGCAAGCGGGGCGGATACCGCCCGGCTTGAAGCGCTCTTTCGGTTTTCAACGCTGGCTGGATTTCGACTGCCGTTTATGGGACCATCTGCTTAAGGAAGCTGTGGATGGAATCCAAAAAATTCCGGTCGGCCTGATAACCGGTTACGATCAGGACAGCCGCGCTCTTGTGTTGGCTGCACGTAACACAGCCAATGTCGGCCTTGAAGGGCAGGTCCATTTTTTTCACGCTGCCCTTCAGGAATTCAAGCCGGAGGGGGACAAGGGGGTTGTGATCATAAATCCGCCGTATGGCATGCGCATGGGTGAGGCGGATGATCTGAGAGAACTCTACTGTCAGATTGGCGATATCATGAAGAAGCGCTGTCGCGGCTGGACCGGCTACGTTCTGACCGGTAATCTGGAGTTGGCCAAGTACATCGGCCTCAAAGCATCCCGCCGGTTTGTGCTCTTCAACGGCCCGATCGAATGCCGACTTCTGAAGTATGATTTATACTAAATAATGCCATCAAGCAGGGTTTTGAATCTTTATGCCAGCTTGAACTGCATCACCAGTCGCTGGAGCTCATCAGAAAGTCTGGCAAGACTATCAGCCGCAGCAGCAGACTGCTGGGCACCGGTTGATGTCTGATGTACAACGTCTGTTATCTGATGCATATTGCTGCTGATTTCGGCAGTTGTGGCAGTCTGTTCTTCTGCGGCAGTTGCAACCTGATGAATCTGAGCAGTTACGGAATTGATCTGGACTAAGATCTGCTCCAAAGCTTCTCCTGATTTAGCTGCCTTCTCAGTTCCTTTAGCAACTTCATTTAGACCTTCCTCCATTGCAATTACCGCACGTCTGGTTTCATTCTGGATGGATTTGATCATCTCGCTGATTTCACGGGTTGCTTTTGTGGTTCGCTCGGCGAGAGCCCTGACTTCATCTGCAACAACCGCAAAACCACGCCCCTGCTCACCCGCTCTGGCAGCTTCGATGGCAGCATTGAGAGCCAGCAGGTTTGTTTGATCAGCAATGTCTTCGATTGTGCCGACAATCTCACCAATCTGTTCGGAACGAGCGCCGAGACTTTCAACCGTTCTGGCAGAGTTTTTTACCCGTTCAGTGACCCTTACGGCTTGAAAATTATCAATTCCAACCCTGCTGTAGACCTGGCCATTACTGTGGTTATGCAACGTAGCCCCACATAGAGCTCATCAGAGAAAGAGCTGAAGCAAACTGTTAAATCCCGGTACTCAAAACAGCTTCCTGCCTCTGCCCGCTGTTCCCTCATGGAATTTACTCTTATTCTCTGAAATTACTTTGACACTATCTGGATCCGGGTGTATTTTTCAGTCAAATATAACATAATGTCTATCGTAATTATCACAGGAGGCATCGTCATGACCGTTTCCTTAGATCTCAGGCATGAACTTAGTCTGCAGCCGATCGATTTGCCGGTTTTCCAGCCAACCGCCATACAGCTGTTGAAAATGCTCTCTGACGCCGATTCAAGCATTGATGAAATTGTCAATCTTATCAACGAAGACCAGTCTCTATCACTGCAAATACTCAAGATTGCCAATTCACCGGTCTTCCTGGGTCTCATGGAGATGAATAACATCAAAGATTCAGTAGTCCGGCTCGGTTTTTCCACGATAACCAATATCGCCATGACCGCCTCGCTATCTTCGCTTCATATATCTGCTAATCCGCTGGTAAATAAAATAATGAAGGAGTTGTATCACCATTCCACCACCTGCGCCTTTTCCTGCCGATGGCTTGCAGTGAATACCGGTCATGCCGATATCGCAGACAGAGCCTACATGGCTGGTCTGCTCCACGACATTGGAAAACTGTATTTACTGAAGGCTCTGGAACGTGTCAGCCAGAAGGTCAACGTCGGGATCACCCTGGACCGGGGAATGCTGCTGGATATCTTTTCCGAGATGCATGTAGAACTCGGTTGTCGAATTATGGACCACTGGAAAATTCCCCTCGTCTTCCTCAACATTGTTGCCAATCACCACACAGAGCACTTCGATCCCGAAGACTCGCTGCTGGCCATTGTGAGGCTGGTCAACCTTAATAGCCGGAATTGCAATTCCAGTTTGCGCCAGATAGCTGTAACTGCGGATGATCTGCTTGAGGAACGGAATGCTTTGAAGCTGAATGATGATGCGTGGGAAAATTTTCTGGGGGCTATGATCAGTAGTAGCAGACTAATATTTTAATTAATACTGTGGGAAAGATAGTCGGGCCGGTCTTTCATACACGTGATGCACTCGCGGAGGCCTTGGAAAAACATTTCGGCTGATGTGATGATCCTCACGCACACAGCCACAAAAAAGGCCCTGTTGCTTCAGGGCCTTTTTTGTGGCGATGCAACGGAAAACCCGTGTTACACCAGTTCGAGTGCACTGAAGAAGTAGGGGATCTCAAAGGCGGCCGTTTCGGGGGCGTCTGAACCATGTGAGGAATTCTCTTCGATGTTTATGGCAAAATCCTTGCGGATGGTTCCCGGCTCTGCGTTGGCCGGATTGGTTGCGCCCATAAGGGTGCGCCAGTCGGCGATGGCGTTCTCCTTCTCAAGACAGAGCACGATCACCGGACTGCGGGACATGAAAGCGCACAGGTCGTTGAAGAAAGGACGCTCCTTGTGAACGTAGTAGAAACCTTCGGCCTGCTCCCGGGTCAGCTTGACCTTCTTCATGCCGACAATGCAGAAACCACCGGCCTCGATCCTGTCGAGAATTTTCCCAGCCAGCTTGCGCTCAACTGCATCCGGCTTGATGATGGCAAATGTGCGTTCCATGATTAACCTCCGATAGTGTGCGAAAATATGCGCTTTTCATAGCATCGTGCATGTTTGATTGTCAAGCTAATTAGGTTATTTGGCGGGGCCTGTCAGCATGTTGGAAGTCAGGATTACGCGCCGAATACGTATGTAAACCACCCGACCCGCCAGGCGGCGACCGCCAGCAGTACCAGCAGAACCAGGGCAAAATACAATTTCCACGGTCTGCGCTTTTCGGCAAAAGGATCCGCCAGAGAGAGACTTGCCCCCTTCGGCAGCCGGGCCATGCCGGTCAGAGAGGCACCAAAAGGGATATTCAGCTTAGCGTGGGCATTAACAGCCCAGCCGTTGGCGTCAAGTATCGGTCCAAGATTTCGCTTTCGCAGCTTGAACCAGGCGATGATAACCGACGGACCGGATATAAACAGGACAATCCCTATCAACGCCAGTGGCATCTGCCACCACATCAGTCTGAAAAAGCCGGACACGACCGAAGCACAGGCGGTGCCGATGGCGCCGACGGCCAGACCGATGGCGGCAAATATTCCGGCAAATCTGGCCACATCAAATGCAGGTTGCGACGCCTGTTTCGGATCTTCTTTCTTCTGTCCCGCCTGCAGGATGGCAATCGCCCGTTTGTCTTCTGCAGCTTTTGTTCGGGCAGCAGCCACCTTGTGAATCTGCTCGCCAACCATCCTGCCAAATCGCTTGTAGGGTTCCCAGAACGATTGACGAATACTGATCGGATGCTCGACCAATCGTACTACTGTCGCATCCCAGTCGAGCCCTTTGCGATCATAGAAGACCCCGTTACGCCCCATTGTCAACTGATCGGCATCACCATCAGTAACGGCAGCGGCAATCGTCATCTTCTCGGCGCCCCCCTTTCTTGAGCAATCACAGTAGATCAGATACAACCGGCTCATAACTGCCAATGTGGCATGTTTGGCGATATCTGTAACCCGTACGCACAAATCAAAACTACGACCATCCAGGTAGAGGGTGCCAACCTGAAAAATAGCCCTGGAGCGCCCGGTGTAAAAGTCACGGAACGAAACAAAGTTATTCAATAGTGGATACAGATCACGGCAAAACCGGGTGAGTTTCTCCACTTTGATCATCGCCTCCGCCACCGGCTGCAGCTCCAGATCTTTTTCAATCAGCGATTTCAGGGCGATTTCGGCTCCTGTCTCCTCCCAGGCAATCAGCTGTGCAGGCTTCAGCGCCGCAAGCGGCGTATCGATTCTGCGACTCCACCACTGCTCGTACGGAGCAAAGCTCTCCTTGAGCTTTTCCCACTCTGCAAGGGTCAATCTTGCGATTTCTCCTCCAAGTAGAGGGAGTGCAATCTCTTTACGAAATTGTTTCATTCGCTCCTCCCAGGCAGGGTTTACACCTCGCACCAGATCAAGAACCGGATCTGCACCGACGGACGAAATCGGGAGAAACGCAATACGATCGCCGGACGTGGCGAGATTACCGGCTGCAAGTGCCAGCAGGTCCGCCTCGGCACCGTTCATGATGACTGATGCCCGTTCATCGTAGACCGCAAGCCGACAACGCAGAAAATAGTCCTCGATCTTGTCCTTTACGCTGTGCCAGAGTTCAACTAGCAACTCTGCGTCCGGTACGGGAGAGTCAAAGGATTGCGCTTCACTCCGCCACGCGCGCCATGCCCCGGCATCGGTGGAAAAACGTTCAACCATCTCACGGTTAATTCCGGAACCTCCACTCCGATCAGGCACCCCGCCATAACATTCAACAATCCGGGCTATAAATCCTCTCAGCGCTTCATCTTCAGTCGCTGCGGTCGTAACGACACCATCACCATTAAAAGGTGTCTGCGCGAAGGTCCGCTCGCTGTCGCAGGTGTCCGAAACCGAAATACAGTCAAGGTCGCTCTTGCCGAGATTGGCAAGAATCATCCGCGCAGATGCCAGTATGCTCCGCCCCTCTTCAGTAGCTTCGTTAATTGCGGACAGAGGAACAGCGCCATCCCCTCCGGTCAACCGGTCATGGTCTTTGAGTATCGGAGCGAGCCATGACAGGGCACCAAGAATCTCCGGTACACGTATGTGACCATCCCGGTCAGTATCAATCAATTCCAGAGTTCTGGGATCAAACTCCACGCCGGCAATCGGGCAACTGAGCGCTACCCACAGTTTCTGATCCAACATCGCAAGAGCCTGCATATCCTTACCGGATTCGAGCAGAACCTGATCGAATCCACCGGCCCGGAAGAATCGCCACGGATGCGTGGCCGTTACGTCACAATCAGTCATTGCGCCACCTCGTAATAGGTACTCATTAATTACTTCACGGCGTACACGATCAACCCCCCACCGGCAATTTCTACCCGGCAGTTGGAGTAACCTCTCCGTTTGAGACGATACATGATCAACGGCGCCAACAGCGGATGCACTCCCGGCAGGATCAGTGGGAAATGGGAGTATGACATCCCCATGATGGCATTCAGCGTCGCTTTAATTGAAAATCTGCGTCGTTTTTCAGCGTGGTTTCCTGCCTGCGGGTTAGTCTTCTTCATCAACCATGTTCACTTGTTTCGTGGAATTCCAGTTCTTTCCAGTTTTCAACGGTATTGTCCAACCTCCATTGGCTACCTGCCATGTAAGTCAGTTTCCCCTCGCCGTCGATATAGACATGCATAGCCTCTTTCTTCTCAAACTCTTCGATCCGCTTCTTATCTCCGCGAACCCAGCGCGCGGTGACGTAACTTACCGGTTCAAAGGCTACCTTGACACCATACTCATGTTCCAGACGGTGCATGACAACCTCGAACTGCAGCAGACCTACTGCGCCGATAACCCAATCAGAGCCCATCAGAGGCTTGAAGACCTGGGTTGCACCCTCCTCAGCCAATTGCACAAGTCCCTTTTCCAGTGCTTTGGATTTCATCGGGTTCAAAAGGCGCACTTTTCTGAAATGCTCCGGAGCGAAACTTGGGATGCCGGTGAACTTCAACTCTTCACCCTGGGTAAAAGTATCCCCGATCTTGATAGTGCCGTGATTATGGATACCGATAATATCACCCGGCCAGGCCTCCTCGACATTGGTTCTGTCCTGGGCCATGAAGATGGTGGCGTTGGCAATCTGAACGTCACGTCCCAGTCTGACGTGGCGCACCTTCATGCCGCGGGTGAACTTGCCCGAACAGATACGGAAGAAGGCGATCCGGTCACGGTGGGACGGATCCATGTTCGCCTGAATCTTGAAGGTGAATCCGCTGAAGGGCTCTTCATAGGGTGAAACGGCACGGCTCATGGCCTCGCGCGGCAGCGGATGCGGAGCATGTTCGACAAAGGCGTCCAGAAGCTGCTGAATGCCGAAAGTGTTGATCGCGCTGCCAAAGAAGACCGGTGTCTGTTGGCCTGACAGATATGCATCTTTGTCAAAAGGATGAGCGGCCCCCTCCAGAAGTTCAACATCATGGCGCAGTTCATCTACCTGGCTCCCCAGAAGTTCGTCCAGACGCGGATCGTCCAGGCCGTTAACCGTTAAAATTTCCCCGGTGCCGTTATCCGCTTCGGCATCAAAGAATATCAATTCTTTCGTATAAAGGTGGTACGTTCCGCGGAAACGCTTCCCCATGCCGACCGGCCACGTTACCGGCGCAGTCTGCATCTTCAGGTTTTTCTCAATGTCGTCCAGGAGATCCAGTGGTTCCTGTCCCTCCCGATCAAGTTTGTTCATGAAGGTCATGATCGGAGTATGGCGCAGGCGACAGACCTCCAGCAGTTTCCTAGTCTGGCTTTCAACACCTTTGACCGAATCTATCACCATCAGGACCGAGTCAACTGCCGTCAACACCCGGTAGGTATCCTCGGAAAAGTCGTTGTGGCCCGGGGTATCCAGCAGATTGATCTCACAACCACCGTAAGAAAATTTCATGACTGACGAAGTGACGGAAATGCCGCGCTGTTTTTCCAGCTCCATCCAGTCCGAGGTGGCATGGCGGGCGCTTTTTCGGGCTCTCACCTCACCGGCCTGCTGAATGGCGCCGCCGAATAACAGCAATTTTTCAGTAATGGTGGTTTTGCCGGCGTCAGGATGGCTGATAATTGCAAAGGTGCGACGTTTTTCGACTTCTTCTGTATTGCATTGATCCACTTGTATGACTCCTTAATAAGCTATACCCGGAACACCAGTCGGTCCAGGCACCACCTGCCGCCTCCTGCGATCAGCAGATAGAGCGCCATCCCCAGCAGGGCCACATTATATTCAACACCATGGCCGCGCCCGGCAGCACAGGTGATGTTCAGGAAAAAACCATGTATCCAGTGGACTTTGTAAATTGCCACAAGCATGACCGCCGAAATACCGGCTGCAGAAATACGTGTCAGAAAACCTGTAAGTATGCCGAAACCGCCTCCAAACTCGGCAATAATGGCCAGCAGGGTGAATATGGGCGGAATTCCCAATTTTTCCTCAAAAGTCTTGAAGGTGCCGGTCAGTCCCTGTCCACCAAAAAGACCCAGCAGCTTCTGAGAACCATGAGCCATGAAAATCAGCCCCAACGGAATACGCACCATCAGCGGTGCGATCAGGTCAGTCGCGTCAAATGCCCCTTTAGCCATTGGTCATCCCCCTGAATTCCCTGTGAAGAAATCTGTTTTTGCCGCTACGTTTGACAGAATACATTATTTCGTCGGCCTTTTGAACCGCTTCGTCGATAGATTGAAATGAATTACTATATGTTGCAGCGCCGATACTGAATGTAACCGGCCAGTTATTTCGAAAAACGAGCTCATTCAGATTGTCGCGCACCTTTTCTAATAAGACAATGGCTGCCTCACCGGAAGTTGCAGGCAGCAGAATTACGAATTCGTCCCCGCCAAATCGCGCCAGGATATCCGTGCTTCTGGTGCTGGCCCTGATTGAGGAGACGATCGCAACCAGTAATTCATCGCCGGTCCGGTGTCCCAGATTGTCATTTACATCCTTGAAGTTGTCCAGGTCAATATAGGCAACCGTGAAAGGCAAATCATAGCGGTACGAACGATTGAGCTCATACTCGGCCAAGTCAAAGAAAGAACGGCGGTTTAATGCTCCCGTCAAAGAATCATGGCTCGCCAGTGTCTTCTCGGAATCGAGGTTTTTTTTGAGTGCGGAAAACAATAAACTCATGATCAGCAGGAATACAAACTCAATAGACACGTTCCAGTAGTGTAGCATTGAATGCGAAAAGCTAAAGGAGCTCGAAAATTCGTCAGCTGCAAACCGTACGACAATAGCCAGAAAACAGAACAAAATCCCGGTTCGCCTGCCGATAAACCAAGCGGACAGTGATACGGGAATCAGATAAAAAATTATCAGAGAGTAATTACCGGTGACTACATCCGCCCACCCCAACAGTAGCAAAACTGCCACGTTGAAGGAACTTACAGTCGCCGGACTGCGGGAAGAAAAAATATCGGTCAGTTTTCGATGGATATCTGTAATCATGCTGTTTTCCAGGCGCAGCCGAGCTTCCATCCGGATTTTGCTTCACAGCATAGCACAATTAATCACTACTTACAATCGGTTCATAGAGACTGCGAATTAGCACAGAATTAACACGCTATGAAAATCATCCCGCACAATACCTCAACTGATTCGATTGGGCTTACGCACCACGCACACTGCCGGGCACACACGCAGAAAAAGGCCATCCTGAGGTGGCCTTTTACGTTACTTTGCTCGGCATGTATTCCCCCTTTGCTATTTCTTTGCTGTAGCGGTTGCCATCTCGTCTTTCGCCACTGAGACAATCCCTTTAACCATTCCGGTCATCAACAGTACTGCCGGAATTACCTGTGCTACCACTATCAGTGCGCAAAATCCAAGAAATACCCATACGAAAATCCCACTGTTGTCTTCACTCAATCCGTTTGCTGCCGCGAATGCCGTCGCTGGGGCGATGGTTCCAATGATGGTGCTGATAAGTGCTCTCATGACATCCTCCTATGTTGATTGTTTTAGATTTGATTGCCTTTGTATTTTTATTCTGCATAGCTGGTGCCAAGCGATCATATAAAATCTGCTGTACCTATATCATGCTGTTATCATGTGCTATTTATTTTATTAACGAACAGATGACTTCATATGCTGAACATTAACAACAGCAATGACTGTATGACTGATTGATACAAAATAATCGGTGATTTGAACATAGTTCTTATTATTACGGCATGTTACCCGCTACTCCTCTTTGCAGCTACCTGTATAAAACTCGTATACGCCCCCCGATAAGGGCCGGATCAAGAATCTTGTCAAGAAACTGTGACAAGTCAGCCAGTCAGGATTATAATAATCCTGCTAAAAAAGCAGCGTCTGATAGCAGGATGTCAGGAGGTATAATTGAGCGGACTGGGTCGATTACTTATAATCATGGGTTTGGTGCTGGTAGCGGCCGGATTGATCATCTCATTTGCTCCACGTTTACCCTGGCTGGGAAAGTTGCCGGGTGACATTTACATCAAGAAGGAGAACTTCAGTTTCTATTTCCCGATAGGCTCATGCATTCTCATCTCATTAGCTATGTCTTTTATCTTATGGATGTTTCGACGCTAATTCCGGGTTATATGCAGCCCGAGATCAATATCAAGGTTGGTAATAAAGCTCCCAAGGACTATTTTGACGGGATTGCAGCACAGTGCAGCGGCGGTGCCATCCAATACGGCGCGATATATATCTCAGTATTTAATACCAAGGACCCACAACCCCATGATCGATGACATAAAAAAACCTCTGGGCTACTGCCGACAAGCTTCGCGCCTACATGGACGCCGCAGAATACAAGCATGTCGTGCTCAGCCTTATCTTTGTCAAATACATCTCAAATACCTTCCAGACCCTCAGCAACGAGCTGACTGAACGCTTTGCCGATCCTGAAGACGAGTATTATATCCAGGATGCAGACACAGCGGGAATAGTAAGCGAACTGGAAGACCGGGGCTACTACCGGGAGGTCAATGTCTTCTGGGTGCTGGAAGCGGCGCGCTGGGAAAACCTGCGGGCACAGGCCAAGCAGCCGGACATCGGCAAGCGCATCGACGATGCCCTGACCCTGATCGAGACTGAAAACCACAAGCTCAAAGGTATCCTGGACAAACGCTATGCAGTCCATCAAGGGATATATCAAAGCCATGCAGACGAAGCTGCAGCAGGTTGCCACCGCCGAGGGGCTCCCCCTGACAAAGAGAACGCGCACCTACAACAGCAGGCTCGTCCAGGAACTGGGAAAATGGGCCGAGTCACAGAGGGAGTGGGAGACCAGTTCCACCGAGCGGTCTACAGAGCTTTCTTCGACGATGGCGTCAACATTGCGCTGGTAGATGAATTGCTGTAGATTGCCGAATCTGTCGGGTTCCAATCTTTTGACGCACTCAGGATTCTTAACACAAGAAGCTTTGCCGCTGCAGTTGATGCAGACTGGCAACGCTCCAGAGCACTGCAGATATCCGCCGTCCCGACGCACCTATACGAGGGAAATAGACTGGCAGGTTTTGCGATTACAACGATACTGTAGAGGAGCGACTATGAAACAAATCCCGCTTGGGCGGAATAAATGATAGGAGAAAATATATTGAAAGCAGGTCGCATTTCATTCAGCTCAAAATCATTCTGGATCTTCGACCTTGATGGTACCCTGACGGTGCCGATCCATGACTTTGACTTCATTTGCAGAGAACTCGACATACCCCGTGTCGCCGACATCCTTAGCTATCTTGACAACCTCCCTGAAGCAGAAGCATCCATCCGCCGTGCCCGTCTGCATGAAATAGAGATGGATCTGGCTCGCAAAGCCCTTCCTTCAGCCGGAGCGGTGGAGACCCTAAGGCAACTCCACGAATCAGGAGCGCAGCTGGGAATACTGACCCGAAATGAACGGGACATTGCACTGCTCACACTCGACACGATAGAGGCCGGTCTCTATTTTGCCAGTGAGAATATTCTGGGACGCTCCGAGGTTTCGCCAAAACCGGACCCTGCCGGTATTCACCACCTTCTATCCGTATGGGGAGCCGATCCTGCAGAAGCAGTAATGGTAGGCGATTACCTCTTTGACTTGCAGGCCGGTCGCGCTGCGGGCACCACAACGGTACATGTAGGCAGACCGGACGGCAAGTCCTGGCCTGCGTTCACTGATCTTGCCGTTGCAACATTGCATGATCTGGCACCGTATTTCCAGCAATGATTGTGATTGACGGGGATGGTAACCGGAGAAAACTGATCAAACCAAAGGATTGATCAGAAAAGTGTGAACTCGCACTCCAACACGGTGCCGACTATTGCATCAACTAACCACTGGGCGTAAGGTCCACAAGGGGGGACAATGAAAAAATCACTCGGAGCAAAGACGCTCTTCTTTCCAGCGCCGGTCTTGATGGTCGGTAGGCGGGCAAGCCAAACCTGATGAACGCCGCCTGGGGAGGCATCTGCTGCTCTGATCCACCCTGCATAACCGTATCTCTGCGCAGGGCGAGATATTCGTATGACAACATCAGAGAGCGTAAAGCCTTTACCATCGGCATAGCCTGCGAAAGCAGGATGGCAGAAGCTGATTATGCCGGGATTGTCTCCGGGCGTGACGTGGACAAGTTTACCGGTGCCGGTTTGACCCCGGTCAGAAGCGAAGTAGTAGATGCACCGTATGCCGCTGAGTTTCCGGTAGTACTGGAATGCCGTCTGCTTCACACTCTGGAAATAGGAGTTCATACCCAGTTCATCGGAGAAATTATTGATGTCAAGGCGGATGAAGAGGTGTTCGGCGATGACGGGCAGCTCGATATCATGAGGATCCAACCCCTCATCTATGACACCTCCCATAAGGGCTACCACCGTGTCGGTTCGCTCCTGGGAAAAGCATATACTGTTGGAAAAGTATTTCAAACTTGAGCCGGGTCAGCGTCGTAGGCAGTATGGTCGAAGAGATTGCACTACACAAAATGACCATGATCGCGTAACTGTTTCGCCGGAATCAGCGGTAGTCGTGATGCCGTGGTGCCTCATACCCGCGTTCGGATTCATAATAATGAGCATGTCGATAATGCCGGGGTTCCTCACGAATGACTACCTGCTCACGGGGCTCGCAGCGAACTCTAGGCTCATAGACAATAGTTTGCGGTTGGGCAATAGCTACGGCAGCGAGCGTCGAAATGATTGCAACCGGAACCCAGATCGGATTGATGCCAGAGTTTTGACGCCCCCCTGCATAGCTGGTGCTGACGAGCAGGGTTGAAATAACACCTACTGCAACGGTGGTAGAGATAGCTTTTTTCATTGTCGGTTTCCTCCGTCTGAATTGAGTTTCTGGGAGATAGAAGAGCATCGGGCATGCCAACCGAAATAATAAAAAATAGTGAGTGATCATAGATAGATGCTCGTATTGTGAGAAGTCACGTAATAGTTGGCATAACCGGAATGATCCCGTCCGTACCTCATTTGAGTGACAGGCAGCAAACTTTTGACACCAACGATAGGCTACAAAAATATGCTTACGGAACTGCAACACAAACTAATAGCCCTCTCAAACCCTGAAGATGCCAGGTTTCTCCAAAGGTTCTTCAAAACAGGTACTGGTCAGTACGGCGAAGGAGACCTTTTCAGAGGTATTCGTGTACCTGTGCTTCGTAAGCTTTCCAAGGAATACCAGATAATTCCTCTGGAACACATAATCTCTCTGTTGCAGAGCGCCTATCATGAGGAGAGACTGCTTGCACTTTTTATTCTGGTATTGAAGTACGCCAAGGGCAATGAGAACATGAGGGGAATTATTTACTCGCTGTACATGGGTAACACTGCCTTTATCAACAACTGGGATCTGGTTGACGCGTCTGCAGAGCATGTAGTCGGGGCTTATACGAGCGACAAAAGCAAGGAACCTCTCTATCAACTTGCCAACTCGCGCAGTATGTGGGAAAGGAGAATTGCAATCCTTGCAACATTTCGCTTTATCAAACATGGAAGCTTTGACGAGACGCTCAAGATAGCGAAAATACTACTCACAGACAAAGAAGATCTCATTCACAAGGCCGTAGGATGGATGCTTCGTGAGGTCGGCAAACGTGATATTCAGTGTGAAGATTCTTTCTTGGATACTCATTACCGACAGATGCCGCGTACGATGTTGCGCTACGCAATAGAGAAGTACCAGCAGGATAAGCGGCTTGCATACTTGAACAGGGATTGATTTGCACACCCATTACCGGCTGTATCGCGGCCGCAATATTAACCATCAAATCCCACTTGCAGCGACCAGTAAAAAGCTAAGAGGAAAGCATGTTAAAGTAAAGGTTATCGAAATACGCTCCACCCGGTCACCCCAGAATTTTAAGCCGGTTCTGCAAGAAATGGGGGGCGTAAACAAATGGGTTGTCACGGCAGGCATCATTATGTGTATCCTTATGACAATCCTCTTTACGGTCTTCTTTTCCACCATGAACATATCGGAAGAGATGATGAAGGAATATCACTATTCGGTACATCTTGGTTCAAACGAAAACTACCTGACCAGGATGTTTGGGCAACAGGCTGAAACGCTCTGCTGTTTTGAAACGCTCCTGTTTGAGGATTACGATAAGGTCGTGTTCAATTATTTTGACACTGAAGTGCGCAGACAGACATCATCAAAAGGGTATGGTCTTTGAATTTGTGAAGAAGTGGTAAAGATCAAGAATTATACCTTCCGGGAACTGGCGGTGGAATATCTGACTTACTGCCAGAATCAGCGCAACTACAGGGCAAAAAGTATCAGAATTCAACAGTTAGTTGTAGAATTCGGCAACTTCCCCTTGAAAAACTTCACCACACAACTGCTTGAGCAGTATCAAACCCACTTACTGACAACCAAGCGCGAACCGCTGAAAGGTACTGATACACCACGGGGGGCCGTAGTTGGTGCAACAGTCAACAGATGGAGGACATCTGAGGCAGGACTGTCTATGAGGCGGGATAGGCGGGATGCTATTTCGGTGTGGAGCAATGGGGGTTTCACCTCCTTTCATGTTGGATATTGGGCAAAATAAACCCCTCTGACCTGGTGGCCACCAGGCGAGAATCAGTGCCGGCAACATGGAAATCCTTTTCGCTGTCAGCACCCCGAGGTGCTTATTGAGGAAAACCGTTCTGACTATGCCGTTAAGGGTTTCGCAAGAAGCAACGAGGGCATAAAAGCCCACTATTTTAACTGCTTGGTAAAGTTCCATTTCAGTGTCAGAAAATCCGGTTAGAAGTTACCCTTCTTGATTTTTCAATATCGACCGACCGAGATTGGCTGTTCTGACTCGATCACCTTTAACCGAGTGCAGTAGGCTTCCAACTCGGCAGTACGTTCTTCCTGGCTCTTGTGAGCCGGGGCATAAAATATCTGCGGAGTCAACACCTCAAAGCCGACAAACTCCAGCATACCACGATGTACTGGTCGTAAAATGCCATTGATGTCTCCGTTAAAACCATCTGGCTGGTAAGAGTCACAAGGGCCGCCAGTAGTTAATGAGAGCATGGCCTTTTTCCCCCTCATTACACCTGTGTCGTAGATATGACCATAACCGTAGAATCGCCCCATGGCAAAGACCCGGTCGAACCATCCCTTTAGAATGGCCGGAACGCTGAACCACCAGAGTGGGAAATGCCATATCATCAGATCGCACCACTCGACCTTGCACATTTCAGCTTCGAGGTCGGATGCAAATCCTCCAACCTCGCTGGCGTGCATCTCCTCAATCTGTGGTTTCAGGTAGTCCGGGTTTTTGGTGGATGTGTAGTTTCTTCTGCCTGAAATTGAGTCGAACCCCATCTTGTAAAGGTCGGATGACTGAATTTGATGGCCGGCCAGCTCCAGAGTTGCAACTGCAGAATTAAAGAGCGAAGAGCAGAAGCTCTGTGGCTCAGGATGGGCATTGATGATAAGAATCTTCATGGAGACCTCCGTTTTTGTAATGCATGACCTTGAATTGACAGCAAATTTTACCTCCTAATTCCACGATTGCATACCAGACCCCATCTTCCGCTGCTCAACCGTTATTCCTTCAACAATACCATAATCTGTTCAACGAGAGTGTCGGCAAAAACTTCATCCAAAGGAGCATGCCCCACTAAAAGCCGATACCACATCGGTCCGTAAATTAGGTCAATAATTAGATCCGTGTCGAGGTTCGCCCTGATTTGCTCTCGTTGTATGCCTCGCTGAAAAATTTCTCTTACCGCCCCTCGGCGCTTTTCTACAAACCGTTCCCGAAACACCTTTGAAATTCGGGTATCCCTCTGGGTCGCTACCAGAAGGCCGATAACAGCATTTCCAGAAGGTGTCGCAGTCAGGACGAAAAAAGCATTTTTCAAGAGTTCTCGCAGATCTCCCGTAACCGAACCGGTATCGGGAATATCCACCTGTTGAGCGGCAAGCTCCGATAAAGCATCAATTACGAGGTCTGCCTTGGAATGCCACCAGCGATAAATCGTTTGCTTACCAACTTCAGCTTTTGTGGCAACCGCTTCGATGCTCAACCCCTCATAACCTCTCTCCGCCAAAATAGCGGCGGTACCGAGAAGTATAGATTGTCTGGATTCCTCGCTTCGTGGGCGTCCTCGTTGAGGAAGCTTGACATGAGATTTAGTCAGTAATGTCATACTCAGCATCTTAGCAATTAACGAGACGACATGTCTAGTATTGACTTTTCGAGACGACTCGTCTAGATAATACCTGAAATGGAAATGAACCCACTATAAATGCTGTTTTAAAAAAGGAGATACCAATGATGAAAGCTTGGATTCTTGACTCCCCCGGCGGTGCGTTCAACCTTAAAGATGTTCCGATTCCGAAAGCGGGAAGCGGCACCGTAGTCGTGAAACTCGAAGCGGTTCCGTTGCTAAGTTACATGCGTTCCTACATTGACGGTAAGTTACCCTATTTCTACCCGCAACGCCCGTTTACCCCCGGTACCAACGGGATAGGGAGGATTATTGAAGTCGGCCCTGAGGTTTACGGAATGTCTGTCGGCCAGCGGGTGGCGGTCAACCCATATCTCATTGCCAACGAGCCAAGTGCCGAACCAAATGAAATCCTCATGGGACTCACCGGAATAACGTCCAACAGTGGAGCGCTTCTCGACAGGTGGGCCAGTGGCACATTGCGAGAGTACTGCTGCGTACCGGCCTCCACCGTTGTACCGTTGACCGGTCTGGACGACCTGCCAGCCGAACATCTTGCCACCTTGGCCAAATTCATCGTACCGTTTGGCGGATTGAGGCGAGGGCGATTGATGGCAGGGGAAACACTGATAGTCAATGGTGCAACGGGCTATTTCGGCTCGGCTGCCGTTTTGCTTGGACAGACCCTCGGAGCATCGGAGATTGTTGCGGTTGGTCGCAATGTCGAATCCCTCGCCACGTTGAAGGGGAAAATAGGGAACCAAGTCAGAGCGGTAGCACTGAGCGGCAACACAGAAGTTGACCTTAAACAACTGAGGGGACAGGGAAACGGCATTGATATGGCTTTCGATATGGTCGGCCAAGCAGCCGACTCTGCCGGAACACTGACTGCACTCCGTGCCCTGCGGCGCAACGGTCGTCTGGTTCTGATGGGGAGTATGACCGTACCACTGCCGGTCCCCTATGGAGAAATGCTTCTGAATAATTGGGAAATCATTGGGCACTTTATGTATAGCGCCGAAGACTACCGCAGACTTATTGCATTAGTGGCAAGTAGTCAGCTTGATCTATCCATGATTCCTGTCAAGGTATTTGCTCTCGATCAGCTTGTACTCGCGATGGATGCCGCTTCAGTCATGCGGAGCCTCGATTGCGTGTCAATTTTGATGAAATAAGACTCTGCTGTGAGGATATCTAAACAAAAGAATCAACTGGTTAGGTGTGCCTATTTCGTGCTGGACGATTTCAATCTTTCCAGAAGTTGTCTGATGACCGGACGTTCATCGCCCCATCGCCATGCAGCAGTAAAACGTACCGGCTCAATTTTCTCCCTGATTGGAACGAATACCGAATCCGGATGCGGTAAACTGGCTACGTCGGCAGGCATCAGACAGACACCGGTGCCGGCACCGATCATCGCCAGGACTTCAACCAGACTGTTTGCCTGATATTTCAAGTGAGGCTTAAAACCCGCCACCTTGCAGGCATAAATAATTGTCTGGTTCCTGCCGGGAAAACTGTCCTCACTGTAGCCGATGAACTCCTCCTCGTGTAAATCCTTCAGACTGATTCGCTTCCTTCCGGCAAATCGATGTCCGACAGGCAACACAACTTCCAACTCCATCTCATAAAGTACCATTGTTTCGCACGCGTCATGAACAGCGCCACATGGATTGCCAATCAATGCAATATCGATCTGCCCCTTCCGCAAAGCCTTCCCCTGTTCAGCCGGTGAAAGTTCAAGAATCTTCACCGTGTAATCCGGATAACTCACGCGAAACGATTTCAGGGCTGAGCCAAGAAAAGAACTGAGCGACGAAGCGATGAAGCCAATGGAAATGTTCGGTGCTGCCGTAGGTTCATTGCGGAGTGCCCGAATTGCTTCGTTGCTCAGGTCAAGGATCTGGCGGGCATAAACCAGCAGTTTCTCCCCGGCAGGAGTAATGGCGAGACCAAACCGTTCGCGATTGAATAGAGTCGAGCCAAGCTCATCTTCCAGATCATGAATAAGGCGGCTCATGGCTGGCTGAGAGACGTTCAGCCGCCGGGAGGCCTTGCTGATATTCAGTTCCTCGGCTGCAGCGAGAAAGTATCTATAGTGCCTTAATTCCATGCTTTATAAGCTATAACAAAAAAACATACCTGGCAACAGAAAAGAGTATGAGGTGTTTCTGCAAAAAGTCATTTATGGTTGAATCATAGAAGACAAATCAAATCCTTTTAGGAGGAAGTCATGAAAACCGAACTTTTGAATCCCCAGAACAGTGCCGTCATCTTCATCGACCACCAGCCGCAGATGACCTTCGGCGTCGCCAATATTGACCGTCAGACATTGTTCAACAATGTGATCCTGTTGGCCAAGGCTGCCAAGATTTTCAACGTCCCAACCATACTGACCACTGTCGAGACGAAAAGCTTCTCCGGCAATATGTGGCCGCAACTGCTTGACATCTTCCCCGGCCAGGAGCCGCCGATCGAACGCAGCAGCATGAACTCCTGGGAAGATGCCAAATTTGTTGAGGCCGTTGCCGCTACCGGGCGTAAGAAACTGATCATCGCCGCCCTTTGGACTGAGGTCTGCCTGACGTTTCCGGCACTTGAAGCCATGAAAGCCGGATACGAGGTGTATGCAGTTGAGGATGCCTCCGGTGGAACAAGCATCGCTGCCCACAATGCCGCCATGCGCAGAATTGAGCAGGCGGGCGCCGTACCGGTAACGTCCCTGCAAGTTCTGCTTGAGTACCAGCGCGATTGGGCACGCAAAGACACCTATAATGACGTTATTGCTACGGTGAAGGAACTGTGCGGCGCGTACGGCCAGGGAGTCGAGTACGCTTACACCATGGTGCATGGAGCTCCTGCCAGTCGGGCCGGAGAAGCAGGGCACTAAATCGTGGCTACGAACTTTGAGCATAACGACTTGAGCGGTCCTGGGCCGCTCACTGTCGCGGCCACCTGGAAAGTGAAACCAGGGAAAGAGTCTGAATTCGAAGAGTGGCATCGTGGTATTTCTGCTGCAGCAATTGCCTTTCCCGGTCATCTGGGTGTGAATGTCATGCGACCGGGAAACAGCTCAGGAGAGTACGTCGTCATCTTCAAATGCGATACCTATGAGCATCTGGCTAGCTGGCAGGAATCAGAGGTGCGCCGTGAATGGCTTCAGAAAGCAATCCAATTCAAGGCGGAGGAGACACGCTACCAAACCGGTTACGGAATTGAGTTCTGGTTTACGTCACCGCGTGAGCCTGTGCCGCCGCCTCGTTGGAAGATGGCAGTGGTCACAATGCTGGCAATAGGACAAACTATGATACCGATTTATGCAGATACCGTACTGTTCAACGGACGTATCGCCACCCTTGATCCGGTGACCCCGGAGGTACGGGCCGTCGCTATACGATACGGGCGATTTATCGCAGTAGGCGATGATAAGGATATTCAGGCATATAGAGGGCCGTCAACAAAGGTAATTGACCTGAAAGGCCGAACGGTAATTCCCGGTTTGAACGATTCACATATCCATGTAATCCGCGGCGGCCTCAACTACAACATGGAGTTGCGCTGGGACGGAGTGTCCTCGCTGTCCATCGCACTGCGTATGCTTAAAGAGCAGGCGTTGCGAACTCCTGCTCCCCAATGGGTTCGGGTTGTGGGGGGATGGTCAGAGTTCCAGTTCGTAGAGCGGCGGCTTCGGAATCAGGGTGACACTTTGCCACGTTTGCCGCATTCAGGGCAGGAAGGTTTACTGTTACTTCTGGCTTTGATGTCAATAACCAGTGCATCTGAACCTTTTACCGTCTGAAAGCTGGCATCACCATAAACGAAAGACTTGAATCGTTCGACCTTGTTCAGTAGAGTCTTAATAAGCATTGCTTCTCCTTGAAGATTGGATGATTTCTCGCAAAAACCATCATAAACAACATTGAGAGGCAATGCCCTTACTTATTAAAGCAATCTTTCAAATATTCTGCGGTAGAGGCGTTTTATTAGACGAGAATTGTTTCCCATTTTGAATGTAAGTTATTGCTGCGAGGGATTTTGATGTTGCGGAACAAAATGAAACGGCGCAGTCAAAATGTTCTCCGCACCGCTACATTCGTCAGACCATATTTTTAAGC
Source organism: Desulfuromonadales bacterium (assembly GCA_037129255.1). Classification (GTDB taxonomy): domain Bacteria; phylum Desulfobacterota; class Desulfuromonadia; order Geobacterales; family Pseudopelobacteraceae; genus JACRCG01. The sequence continues at coordinate 26,082 of JBAXVG010000023.1, forward strand.
GCACAATTCAAGATTAAACCTGTTTGCCTTCACCATTGGTACAACTTCTCTGGCATGGTGTTTAACCAGATCAATTATGCCGTATCCGGCCATTGTATGTAGAGTTCTCGACAAATTACTTTTGTTGCGGCCAGTCAAGGCTCCCAGTTCACTGAGAGACTTGGGGTTCTTTTCTTCAATGACCCTCAGCAATAACCGATTATCATCACTCAATACCTGAGCCAATGACTGCAACGACTCAAACCAGATTTTCGGTTCGTCTTTCTCAGGCTTGTATTCGCCTTTTGCAATAGCAATAGTCCGCTTCTTAAATTCATCACGGGACATAATTCCTACGTTCATACTCTTGCTGGTTGACATCTTAACCTCCCTGACAATTCCTTTAAACGATCTTACCGACTTCTTCCCAAAAATCCTCAATCAATTGTGCCGCCGATTCAAAATAATATTGGACTACGGTTTCACAATTATGTTTGTGATCCCAGGTTACCCTTCTGCAACCAAACTTCTTTCGGCGCGACTGGACGGATATCCGTGAGCGTTGTCAAATCCAACGATGCGCCGGTTATGCCGGTCATGGAGAGTGATGCAGTACGAAATCCCATGAGGGATCTGATCTGTTGCGTTGACCAAATACGCTTCAAATTTTACCCAGTATCCCTTGTCCAAGCGGAAAGTATACCCGTTCAACTCAAGTAATGTTTTCAAGCTGTCGGGCATTGTCGAAACTCCACACTTTTGCTTCTGGTTGTCATCTGATGATAACTATAAACTGAGCCTCTCATTTATTCAAGTGATAATTGCATTATCTGATCCAGTTTGCTCGGTCTTACGCTACAACATAAATTACCTGTCCATCTGGGGTAGACTCTGTTTGTCGTTTGCCTGATGCTGCAAAATATGTCAATATAGGGTCAGTTATTTGCATTGTTTGACAAAGTGCCTGTCACAAAATAAATTTTACATTTTAAGAGATTGTAGGATGAATTGAATAGTTCCATTCCCCGTGAAAGTCGTCACGGATTATGTTAACCTGTTTCAATTCTTTATCTGTAACCTTGATTCCTTTGGCGTATTTTTTCGTATCAAGTTCGCATTTGACGGTCAGTCCTCTACGAGTGGTTGTCGAGGCAATAAGGTTCACAATTACTTCATGGCAACATAAATTGTAAAAGTTATTTTGTACCAGTTACTAAATCGCAGACGGATGACGTAGCACCGCCTGACGAGAGCTGGCGGCATGTGTTACGTGGAAGGAACGGCCACTGAATCTGCGGCAACAGCGAGGAGACCGTGTCAGTTTAAACGGAAAAACAGATGGAATTAAAACCTCATATAGTCTTTGTGTACAATGCCGACAGTGGAATTTTCAACACTGTAAGTGACATAGCCCACAAAATTTTCTCTCCGGAAACCTACTCTTGCAATCTTTGCGCTATAACCTACGGCAACTTCGGTATGAGAGCGGAATGGAGGGAATATCTTGAATCTCTTGAAGCGGATTTGGAGTTCCTGCACCGGGATGAATTGTCAGGAAAATATGGCATCACAGATATTACGTTACCGACAGTTCTGATAAAAAATGCTGATACCTTTGAAGTGTGGATAACTGCCGATGCAATAATGCGATGTAATAGCGTGAATGACCTGAAGCTGCTTATTTCGGAAAGACTGGATTCTCAGATCAGAAAAAACTGATTGAATGGTCATCGGCACGACAAACGTTGATACCTCAGTACCATTTCGATGAAATTTTCACGGATAACCGGAGCATTCAGACGTTCCGCTTCCTCCAGCGGCATTGACGGAAAACTGCGGGCGATTTCGGTGGCGAAGAGTCCGCCGGTAAACCTCTTGTCAGTGCCGCAACCATGAAGCGGAACCGTGTCAAGGCCGCAACTGGGAGAGCGCTCCTTGAAGATGAAACCGCACAGATTGAAATTTTCCAGCATTCTGACTCTGGCTCTGCAATAGTTCAGCATCTGATCCGTCTTGTCGGCATGGCTTTTATTGGTAATCAGGCGAGGGTTGGATGGAGTCCCTTCAAGATGCATGGCTTCACGTGGGGTCGGCATGCCGCACTCCACCTCGGGGCACACCAGCACGAAGTCGAAATGCGCTCCCAGAATATCAACGATAGCGCGGTCACATTTGTGGCCGCCGTCGTAGCGGACCTGTTCCCCCAGCAGACAGGCGCTGACGCCGATTCTGATCGGAGCGGTCATAACCTGCTACACAGGGGAAACGATACATCCTAGCTCGGGAAACAAGTCTGTGACTTCCTTACATTCCGATATCTGGCGGCCGCTTTCGATAATCTCCTTCAACAGTCCTGCACTCGAAGTATCTCCATACAGAACGGCACCGACCAGTTGACCGTCACGACAGAAGATTGCCCGATAGACGCCGTTACGTCCATTCTCGTATAAGCTGGTACTGGCATCTTCAGGGTGAATCCGGCCGCAACTGAACAGGTCAACATCAAGCACCTTGATTCTGGTTGAGGGGGCAAGACCGTTGAATTCGGCCTTACCTCCGGCGGCATTGCAACCCGCAACAACCCCTTGGGCATAACCGGCCGGCCAGATGCCGTACAGAGTGCCGCGGTGCTCAGCCACATCGCCGGCAGCCAGAATGGCAGGATCAGAAGTGATCATCCGGTCGTCGACGACTATGCCGCGCTGTACCGTGAGTCCGGCACGTCTGGCCAGGTAGCTGTTCGGACGGACTCCGGCGGTCACAACTACCAGGTCGGCCGGCAGGTGACGACTGCTTTCCAGAAGCACTCCCTGCACACTTTCATCCCCAACCAGCTCTTTGACCGTTTCGCCACAGATAATAGTCAGACCTCGGGCTTCAAGGCGTTGCTGCAGCATTATTCCTGCCCGTGGTGGCAGTTGGCGCGGCAAAAGGGAAGTGAAACCCTCCACGACCGTGACTGATGCGCCCTGACGTACCAGGGCGCCTGCTGTTTCAAGCCCCAGCAGCCCGCCACCGATGCAGACGACCCGCATTCCGTGAGTCAGTCGCTGCAGAATGGCGCGGGCATCTTCAATTGTTCGCAGCACGCTCACTCCGGCACGCGTGGCGCCAGGAAAAGGGGGGATGAAGGGGTGCGCGCCGTTCGTCAACACCAGGCGATCATACCCAAGCTGGCTCCCGTCACGCAGATGGACGCAGCATTGTTCACGGTCAATTGACGTCGTTTCCGCAGATACGAACGTGATGGCCTGTCCTTCAAACCATTGCTGCGGCTGTATCTGCAGCTCCTCTTCCCTTATATCACCAGCCAGAAAGCGGGTCAGGTTCAGACGGTAGTAGGGGAGCGACTGTTCACGCGACACCAGAGTGATTGTCGCGTGCGGCGATTGACGTCTTGCCTCTGATGCGGCTGTCAAACCTGCAATACCGCCCCCGAGAACAATGATGCGTTTAATGATGTCACCATGAGCAGAGGAATCTTTCTGGGTCCGGAGCGGCGTGAAGAGACTATTCGTTGCGCTGCAGACCGGACAGACCGCAGGAGGTTCCTTCGCCCTGTGCTGGTAGTTGCAGACTCCACACTGCCAGGCCTCTGCAGTAACCGGCATTGTGCGTTCCACACTGATTTCAAGGACGCTGAAGCACTCCTCACCTGCACCGCAGACGGGGCATGAACGTGCTGGAATGTCACCATTGTGTATATATCCGCAGATTTCACATTTCCATGTTTTCATAGTGTACCTGCAGCTATCAACCCTTCCTTGCCAGACACCAGTTACACCAGCTCCTTCTTCCACATTACAATCTTCTTCTGATACTCCGACAGCAGCTTCTGGGCCGCTTTATGATCTTTAGCCTCAGCCACGATATGGACACAGGGAGTATACTGGTCAGGCAGCACCAGAACCCAGTCCTCGCCGAACTGCACTTTGATGCCGTCGATGAAGGTGGCGTCCTTCTCCAGGCTGTCCTCACTCATTTTGCGCATGATACCCCCTTTCATTTCCCAGGGGCAAGAAATACAGGTCTGCAGAAAAGCCCGAACCGGAACGAACGCGAGACCATGTGAAAGGGGCATTCCGCAGACAGCCGCCAGTTCCATAAGCCTGGCTATTGTGAACATGCCGTCAAAGGCAGCCTGGAAACGGGGGAAAGCGAAACGCCCGTCAGTTGTTCCGGTCAATACTATCTCCGACGATGAGGCTACCTCCAGCATGGCGCGGTCGGAACTCTTGGTGCGAGTTACCTGACAGCGCTTCAGTCCGGCCATCTGTTCGATGGTGGATGGAGCCTGTACTGGGACAGCGATGGTACCTTTCTGGCCGGACTGCATCAGGAGAGCAACCACAAGAGACAGAAGCTCTTCTCCATTGTAAATTCGACCGGTTTCATCAACCAGTGTGATTCCTTCGGCGGACGGATCCAGCCAGAAACCGGCCTGAGCTCCCAGAGACGAGACAATTGCGGCAAGCTGGTTCAGGGCCTGGGACTTATCCTTGATCGGTACCCCGCGCCCCTCATCGACATAGGCATTGAGAGCTATGACCGAAAAACCAAGCTCGTTCAGCAGTTGCGGAAGTATTTGACTGGCTGCCGAAAAACTGAAATCAACGACAACGGTGCAGGCAGCTTTTTTAAGCAGTTCGCGGTCGAGCGATCTCAGGAACCCTTCCCGGTAAAAATCGCCAACGTTATTGATATCAGTGATCACTCCCGGCTCGGTGTGGTGTGCGCGGCGGAAATTTTCCTTAAAAAAGGTGCGTTCCACGTTTTTTCCCATATTGCTTGAGAAATCAAGCCCATCGCCATCCAGAAAAACAATCTCCAGCAGAGCGGGATCATCCTGGGCTTGACGGAAATGCACACCCCCGACTTCTCCAAAGGTCTTCAGCTTGTAGCGTACAAGCGGCAGAGAAGTCATTTTCATATCACGTACATTAATGCCGGCCGAGAGCAGGCCACCCATAAAGCAGCGCTTGAGCATGCGGGATGAAGGATTGGAATCGCGGCCACCCAGCACGAAGCTACCCTTGGGAAGTGATGTACCGTAGGCACACCCGAGTTTGGCACAAAATTCCGGCGTCAACTCCATGTTTGAGAGACCCTTTATGATAGCCCCTTCAAAAAGGGACTTCTTCCACTTTTCACCCCAGATCATATTGGAGGTGACGGTCGCTCCGGCCTCTATGGTTTTTTTTGGCCAGATCTTTACGTCAGTCTTGATAACTGCCTCATCGCCGATGGAGGTGTCGTCAGCCACAATGACCCCCTCCTCAAGAACCGCTCCCTGACCGACACGGACGTTGGAACAGATGACGCTATCGTTGAGCTTCGCCCCCTTTTTTATGTAGGAGTTGTCCCATATGACGCAGCGGTTAAGTCTGACACCAGCTTCAATTGTGCAGTTACGACCGATGACCGAATCCTTGATGCGCACTTCACCAAGAATCTGGCTGTTATCGCCGACGACGACCGTGCCCTCCAGACCGTCGGCATGTTCGAGCTTGACATCCACTCCGATGCGCAGATCTTTACCGACAAAATCCTGTTTTGGCTCATCTATTTTCAGATTGATCTTGCCCTTGAAAATATCGTGATAGGCCTCGCGATAGGAATCAGTATTACCGATATCGCGCCAATAGCCTTTGGCAGTCACTCCGAACAACGCATCTTTCTTTTTGAGCATCAATGGGAAAAGATCCTGCGAAAAGTCAAAGTTCTCCCCCTCCGGGATGTATTTGAGTATCTCCGGTTCCAGCACGTAGATACCTGTGTTGATGGTGTCGGAGATGACTTCGCCCCAGCCCGGCTTTTCAAGAAACTGGGTGATACGTTTCTCCTTGTCGGTGATGACCACGCCGAACTGGAGTGGATCCTTGACGGAGGTCAGTGTAATCGTTGCTCTGGCCTTGTTGTCGGAGTGAAAATCCATGATCTTTTTGAGATTGAAGTCAGTCAGAAGATCGCCGCTGATGACGAGAAAGCGTTCATTCAGAAATTTTTCGGCGGCCTTGACCGCCCCGGCCGTACCCATATCCTGCAAAGGGGTAACGTAGGTGATCTTGACACCGAAATCGGCGCCATCGCGAAAAAAATTTTTAATGTAGAACGGTTGATGGTAGAGCAACATCACCAGATCGGTGATATCATATTTTTTAAGCAGTTCCACAATGTGCAGCATGATCGGACGATTAAAGAGCGGGATCATCGGTTTTGGCATACTGCCGGTAAGCGGCTGGATGCGGGTGCCGAAGCCACCCGCCATGATGACGGCTTTCATGAGAACTCTCCTTTAGTGGAAGATATTACAGCCCCACTTTTACTTTCTGCGCCTTCTTGGCCAGTACCCGGGCAATCTCGTGTTTCAATTCGGTCAGGTCGCCCGATTTGACCACATAGCCATCCGCCAGCCAGGCCGAGAAATCGTCCTTGTAACAGGAAAAGGCCGAGCAGAGGATCACCGGCATTTCGTGGCGCTCTTTTACCAGCTTCTGTAACAGTTCAATGCCGCTCTCATTCCTGAGTTTAATGTCCAGAACAGCCAAGTCAAATGCGCCGGTCTGCAGCTTCTCGGTCGCTTCGGCAATACTGCCCGCAGTCACCACTTCGTACCCCTCATCTGCCAGTTCGTCCGCATACAGCACACGAATATTCGCCTCGTCATCAACTACGAGTAATCTGCTCATGACTATTCCTCCTTTCGGGTGGGTAGTTTGATAGTGTAAGTGATGCCGCCGTCCGGCGGTGCAACGACAAGGAGAGGTATCCCCTGCTTCTCCAGTATGGTTCTGCACAGCGCAAGCCCAAGCCCTGTTCCCATGTCATGGGTAATGGCAAACGGAGTAAGCAGAGCATCAAGCTCATCCTGGGAGACTTTACGTTTTTTGTCCTCAATGCTGATCTGGATATAACCGTCGGTTGACGACACAAAAATGGTGACTGATTCTCCCGTGCGGCCTTCAATGTCGCTGATTATTAGAGTACGCACGCAGTATGAAACCTGCTTTATGTCTATATAGGCATGGGAGAGGCTATAATCAGGATCAAATCTGCATTCACAGCTCCATTGCAGAAGCATATCCTGAACGTCTCTGATAGCGGTCTCCACAACATGGTTTACATCCCAGAAATCACGGGTGGGATAGAGCGAGTCGGAGTAGTTGAGAATCTCGTCCAACACCCCCTCCAGCTGCCGGGTTTCACTGACTATCGATTCAATGAAATCGCGTTTAGGGTCGGAAACCAGGCTGCTTTTCAGCATGGAGCGGGCAAAACCACCGATGATCATGAGAGGGTTGCGTATGGAATGGGCGATGCTGGAAGTGATGCGCCCCACCAGAGCCATCTTCTCCATCCGGACAATCAGCTCCTGCTGCTCTTTGAGTTTATTGCCCGCTTCGGTAACCCGATTGAGCTCAACCTGTAACCGGTCATAAAGACTGGCGCGCTCAATGGCAAAAGCGACCGGAAAACTGAAGGTCTCCAGCGAATGCATATCTTCATCGGTAATGTGCCGATGGGTGATGCAGTTGTCAGCGATGATCATTCCGACCCGTCGGTTACGCGAAACGAGAGGCATCAGTAAAAAGGTATCAACCCCCAGCAGTGAAGCAAAATGCGGGTCGACTTCAGGATGATGAAAAGCGTCCTCGACCAGGACCGGGTGTTTGCCGTCCAGCGCTTTAACGACAATGTGGTTAGTGTTAGTGAGCGGGATCACCAGTTGTTCCAGAATATCGTGGAATTTTGCGCGCTCGGCCGATAGTTTGTTCTGCCGGAAACTCTGCGCCAAGGTTTGCAGATCCATGTCATTCTGGGTTATCTCATTCCAGGTCTGGCTGGCTTCTTCAAGATTTCTGGGACCTATGGCCAGATATCCCCTGAGCATCCCGGCATCCCGGTCTGTCATCAGCAGAAACGCGCGATTCATGCCAAAACCTTTTCCTGCGGTGATGGCGGTCAGCGCAACAGAAAGCACCTCCTCAAGATTAACCGAACTTTGCAGGACGAAGCCGAGTTCGTGCAGAAAGCGTATTTCAAGGGTTTTGTTATCAAGGAAACTGACCAGGGAATGGATCTGAGTCTTCTGGCGCTGATATTCGCCGTGAACAAGGATAAAGGCGGGGGCCAGAGGGTGATTGCTGTCTCGGAATCGAGCCAGGTCATGTTTGAAGTTATCACAATCACTGCATTTTTCGAGTATGCGTCTACGCCGGGACGACAGGAGATCTTCATCTCCCTCGAGAATGTTGGGGCACTCCCCCATTGTGATAACATCCCTGTCCCAGCAGCACTCCCAATCCAAACAGAACCTCACCAGATGTAATTGGATTACAGTATAGCAGTCAAATGATGGTATGCAACCACACGATTTATCCACCCGCCCTTCAACTCCGCTCAAGGAACGGGGAGAGAGGTGGCTGAGCGGAGTCGAACCTATTTTACTTTCCAGCTTGTCCCCTGCGCCGAGTCCAGAAGCTGGATCCCCTTCTCCAGCAGAAGGTCGCGGATCTCGTCCCCACGTTTAAAGTTCTTCTCCCGACGGGCATCCGCGCGCAAAGCGATCAACCGTTCTATCTCATCCGGGTTGAGGTCCATCTGTCCGGCCCTGGTGGATTTATTTACTTCAAGCCAGGTTGCCGGTTTGGACGTGAGTAGCCCCAATACGCCGCCTGCTTCATCAAACAGATGACGAACATGTGCGACCAGCGATAACGCCAGCGGTGTGAATTTCCTGGTTTCAGTCAAAAAGCGGTTGGTAACACGCACTATTTCAAAAAGAATGCCCAGCACTTGAGCCGTGTTGAAATCATCGTCCAGGGCCTCAATAAAGCGGGGAATGAACTGTTCAATCTTTTCACGGAGCTCCAGTCCGGTCGGAGACAAGCTCTCTATAGCCGGCAGTTCGTCCGATACCGGTGAGCCGTTCAGAATCTCGTCAAGCGTTGTCATGCAGGAGTAAATACGTTCCAGCCCGGTCTGAGCCTCTTCCAGACTCTGGTCGGAGAAGTCAATCGGGGAACGGTAATGCGCCGACAGAATAAAAAAGCGCAACGTCTCAGGGTCAAATTTTTGCAGTACCTCGCGTATGGTAAAAAAGTTACCCAGCGACTTGCTCATCTTTTCGGCATTAATATTGACGAAACCGTTGTGCAACCAATAGCTTACGAATCGGCAACCATTAGCTGCCTCGGATTGGGCAATCTCGTTTTCATGGTGCGGAAAGATCAGATCCTTGCCCCCCCCATGAAAATCAAAGGACTTGCCCAAAAATACCATACTCATAGCCGAGCATTCGATATGCCAGCCGGGTCGTCCGCGGCCCCATGGGGATTCCCACCAGGGCTCGCCAGGCTTGGAGCATTTCCAGAGGGCGAAATCCATCGGATTGCGTTTCTTTTCAACTACTTCAACTCTTGCGCCGGCCAGCATTTCATCCAGATTGCGACCGGAAAGCTTGAGATATTCCGGATAGGTTTCCACGGCAAAGTAGACGTCACCGTCCGACGCATAGGCGTGCCCTTTGGCAACAAGCGTTTCAATAATAGCCACAATGTCGCCAATATGGTCGGTCGCCTTTGGCTCTACCGTCGGTCTGGCCAGTCCCAACAGCTTCATATCCTCATCAAAAGCCCGGATGTAGCGGTCTGAAATGGTACGATAGTCGGTGCCCTCCTGATTGGCACGGTTAATAATCTTGTCGTCAATATCAGTATAGTTGCGAACATACGTGACATCATAACCGACATATTTCAGATAGCGGAAGATAACGTCAAAAACAACGTTGGCACGGGCATGGCCGATGTGACAATAATCATAGACCGTCACTCCGCAGACATACATGCCGGCCTTGCCAGGTATCAGCGGAACGAAGAGCTCTTTTTTCCCGGATAGGGTGTTGTAGACACGCAATGCCATGGCGTATGGCTCCGATCGTAAAATGGAGAAATTATGCCTGTTTTGACAGGTATGTAAGTGTAATCGAACCGGCAGTGACTCTCAGAAACGCCCCGTCAACGTCAATCCGCCGCCGCCGTCCATGACGGCCGGCACAAAGGCATATGCGCTCTTTCGGGCATGATAGGCGGTTGCCACCCGTCCGGCCAACTCTCCCACAGCTGCACCAAGAAGCACGTCGCTGGCCCAGTGCTTATTCTGATTCAGACGCGAATAACCGACAAAGGCAGCCGCACAGTAGGATAATACAGCGACCGGCATGCTTTCGGAGGTTCGGGCCAGCACCGCAGCAATGGCAAAAGAGCTGGCAGTATGCATGGAGGGAAAACCGTCATAGTCTGATCTGAAACCAAAGGGGCGGAAATTGCCTTTCCGGGTCGTTACGACAGGTCGCCCACGTCCTGTGGCCTCTTTAAGGATCAGAGTGGCGCCATCCGCCAGGATCAGGGCCTCTCCCAGCATCTCTCCCGTCTCCTTCCAGCGGGGTGATTCATCCAGGATGCCGCCGACATAGACCAATGCGGCCAGGCCCAGATGCAGATACGGGTCACCGACCAGAGCGCCTGCATCGGCAGCTTTGTCAATGCCCCGGGAGCGGTTCTTCTGCAGCCGGTCCCTGATTTCTCCATCAAAGCCATAGGTTAGTCCCAGCGCTCCTGCAAATCCAAGAGTCAATAACAGGTTGCCGTTTTCAAGCTGAAAGGGTGTGATTGCGAAATCTCCGGTTTCAACCAGCAAACGTGATCCGGCCTTCCTGGTTTCATCAGGCAATGAATAAGCGTCGGTGTCTCCGGCAGCGGAAGTACCCGGAAAATTGGCAGCACACCAGCAGATCAGCATTGCACATGCCAGAATATGTTTCATCTGTATCTCCGTTTCAGTTGCAACATCCCTTTCAGTGAGCCCTTTATATCATTCAGGATGACGCTGTCCCCGGGAGATAGTTTGGCCAGATATTCCCTGATGAACACCACAAAGATCGAGCAGATGAAAGCCATCACCGTCGAGAGCATCACTATCAGGGCCCGCTTGGGCTTACTTTTGCGGAGCGGCGGCACCGCTTCATCCAGCACCTGTAGTGCAGATGAATCGCGGGCTTCATTGATTTTGGCCATTTCGAACTGTTTGGTAAGCAGCTCGAACAGAGCTTCCTGGGTTTTTAACTCGCGCAGGCGTCGGACATATTCCACCCCTATTGAGGGGGCACTTCCCACTGAGGGAATGACTCCGACTCTTTCATCCAAACCACTCATCGAACTAAGTTGACCTCTCAGTTTAGCCAATCCCGCCAGCAGCGCCTGTACCTCGAAGTTTTCATCCGTCAAAGAATTACGCAGTGCCGCCAGTTGCACCTCTTTGGTTACAACTTCGGCCTGCAGCCGGGCAATTCCCTCTATGGCGACCTTGGCCTGGTCATCGGCCTTAATGGTTTTGAACTGCTGCTGGAAACTCTTCATATCATCTTCAGCCGCTTTCAGATCCTGTTTGACCAGCACCAGCCGTTTTTCCAGAAAACTGCGTTCAGTACCGGCCTTGGTCAGATTCAGCTTCAAGCTCTTTTTCTGGAGCTCGTCGCCGAATGTGTTTGCCAGAAGGGCCGCCTTGGCAGGATCCTTATAGTTGGCAGTGATGGAAATAATACCATCTTTGGTGCCTGCCTCAAACTTGACGAGCTTCTGCAGCTTCATACGGGTATCATCAGCGTTTTTTGTCTTCAGCTCGTTTTGCAGATCGAGTCGTTTAATTACGGCGTCAGAAACCGAACGGCTTTTAAGAAGACCAAGATACAGATCTGTTGTCCCCCCCAGGCCGCTCACCAACCCTGAAAGGCCACTCCCCACCGAGGCCAGCATTGCGGCAGCTCCGCTGCTGGAATCCTTCTGGGGCGACAGCAGAGTCATCCTGGCAGTGTACACTTTCTCGAGTGTCAGGGAATAAATTAAGGAGAGAATCGCTGCTGCTGCGGTAACTTTGACGATCAGACTCAAATTGCGTACAATCACCCACAGCAGCTCCAGCAGATTGAGCTCTTCCCCGGGTTCGGTTTCGGGCTGAATATTCCGGTTTTCGTTCATAGTCACCCCTCCTTATTTCAGACCGACGAGAATGGTACCGGCGGTCAAGGCAACATTTGCCAGGATCTGGGTAATATCCTTGAGATCACGTATCCACGAGACTCTGTCCAGTTTTTGCGGGACAACCAGGGTGTCTCCCGGTTCCATGGGCGCCGACAGAAAACTCCCGAAACTCCAGCGTCGTCCCTCATCACTCCACTGTATGCCGAAAGATGATTGTTGACGGCTGTAGACCGAACCATCCATGCGAACCACGTACATCTCGGATGGGTCGGCGTCATTTACCGGGCCGCCTGATTTCTGCAGATAACGGTCAAGATTCATGCCTTCCAGGTGGATAAAGGAGGTCGGATTGTAGACCTGTCCCAGAACGCTCACGACATTCGGCCGCAACGGAATTTCCATCTCGTCTCCACCCTCCAGAACCAGGTCACTGTTGCTGCCCTTCAGCTCTTCAAGCTTGGCAAGCTGCATGACCACCCGCCCTTCTGCTCTCAGGTTCTTCATCCTCACCACATTTTGCATCAAACCTTCCAGGGCAGACTTGGTCGCTTCCAGTTCTTCCTTGGATGACGACAGTGAGGCAAGAGACGACTGTTTTTGCAGGATGTCTTTTTCTGTTTTGATTATGATTTCGTCCATACGTTTCTGCTGCTGCTCCCGTACAGAGCGCCGGGTGAACTTGAATCCCCGCAGGTAGGCCTTGTCGGTAAAGCCCCCCGCGCGGACAATCAACGAACTCAGCCTCTCGCCACGTGCCAGTGAATAAATGCCAGGGAAACGAACCTCACCTTTCAGAGTCACGAACTTGTCCGTCGCTTCCTGCCAATCGGTGATACCACGCACGATCAGAACGTCATCACTTTGCAAAAGCAGATTGTGCATGCCATCACCGGCCAGGGCCTTGCCGAGGTCGAGTTGCAGGCGGGTTGATTGTGCCTTGTCTCCTGCGACAACAATCCGGCTCAGTTCGGCCTGGTCCAGAAAGGCGTTGCGTTTTGCGCTCCCGGCCGCTGTCACCAGATCACGCACCGACATGCCGGGGTAGTAGTCGTAGGTACCAGGATTGACCACCGAACCGTTTATCGCAACCTTGGGCCGCTCTTCCATCTCCCAGCGTGAAAAGATCCTGACGGTATCCTGTTCCTGCAGCAGCAGGTTGTCGGTCTGATTGCCGGCCAGAGCGCGACGCAGATTGACCGTCATCAGCTCTCGCCGATAGTCGGGCGGTGATATACGGGTAATCTCTGCTGATTCAAGGTATGACTCAGGCAGCAGATTCTGGGTCGAGGGGAGCAGATCGGTCAGGCGCATGCCGGGATGGAATTGGTACTCCCCCGTCTGCTGGACATTTCCTTTCAGTACCACAACCTGCCGCAGCGCGGCCTGTACCGGGAAGACCTTCAGCATGTCGCTGTCTTTCAGTTCTACACCCCCCAGCTCAACTTCCAGAGCACCGGTCTTCGGGACAAAATCCAGCACGATGCGGCTACGGTTATTTTCCAGGCGCTCGACCTGGATACGCCCCAATGATCCACTGGCCGACACGCCACCCGCCATCTTGAGCATCTCCGGAATGGTCGTTCTGCCGTTCAGTTCATAGATGGCCGGGCGACGCACCTCACCTGCCACCGCAACAACCGGACCGATCACCGGCACAAAAATGGTGTCGCCGTTCTGTAGTTGAACGTCCTCGTTGCGACCGCCCGAGAGCAGCATGTCATACAGGTCGACCGTTGCCACCGTCTTAGAACCGCGCGTCACCCTTACCCCACGCAACGACCCGTTGTGCGCCGGTCCGCCGGCTGCAGCCAGGGCGTTGATGACCGTTGCCAGGGAACTGACCGAATAGTTGCCGGGAGCTTCAACTTCTCCCACTACATAGACCTGAATGGTACGCAGTTTGCTCAGCGTCAGGTTTATTTCATAATTGCGGAAATAACGGTTCATCGCCTCACTGACCGCTGTTATTGCCTTGTCAAACGGCAGGCCCCAGACCCGCACCGGACCGACTTTGGGTATCATCAGTTCGCCGTTGCGATCCACGGTCAGTTCCTGACGCAGATTGACCGCTCCCCAGGCGGTCAGGCTCACTACATCGCCTGGTCCGAGCATGTAGTTTGCTCCGACCGGCATGGCATCAATGGCACTCGTGAGCTGGAGGCTGTTCCTGAAGAAGTCATAGCCGAACTGCTTCAGTTCTCGCCGCATCCGTTCCGGCTCGACGGTCTCAAGCATGGTCGGGCTCGTCTTGGAAAACGCTTTTTCTATCCGTGACCCCAGTACCTCCAGGGGCAACGGTGTAATCCGTAGTTCAGCGGACTTGAAAAGCATCCTCTGCTCGCGATCAAGCGCCACCACCTGGATATAATAAGGCTGGAAGTTTCGTAATTCACGCAATACGTACTCATTACCGCTGCCAACGGCCAAGGTTCTGGTGTATTTTTCCGATTCGGTGCCAAATCTGATCGAGAAACGAAGGCTCTGGTCGTCCGCTTTCGACATCAGAATCCATTTGAGCTTGATCAGTCCGTCACCAGACTCGCCTTTCAGAACCACCGCTGGTTTCTTTGCAGCGGCATTTTCCTGTTGCTCCGGCTGAAGAACGATTTCCTCCAGCTTTTTTATCAAGGCCTCATCCTGAGACAGAGCAGCAGCAGAGTAGCCGCTCTGGCGCAGCCCAGGCTGCGGTGCATTCTCGTCAAATGCGGCTGCAAACGCCCCGCCGGCATTCAACACGATAATCAGCACAACGAAAATTATCTGTCGTAAAAACATACGCATTATAAAAACTCCTCCTTGTTCATGCATTTCCTTAGTACATGTACCGCACTTCAAACTTCATCAGATGGTTTGTGCGCACCTGACCTTCCACCAGGTTCAGATTGGCAATTTTTTCAACTCCATAGCCGATCTGCGCGTCGATATCTCCGTAGACCGGAAGATTCCAGGTAATACGGCCGGCGTGTTTCGACTCCATGACCTGGTCGGGCATCCGGTACGAGCGCCCCCGTTCAGTGTAAAAATACTCAAGAGCCAGATTGTTACGCACACTGAACCAGTGACTGTAGCGCCCGAAAAACTCCTGCACACCGCCTCCCCCCTGCGAATGACCGGGTGTCATGTTGTGGTAGACGTAGCCTCGCGGAAATTTCCAGTCGCCGTACAGCATGACGCTGCCAAAAAAGTATTCGAAGCGGAAGTCATCCCGCCCCGAACCTGTCAGATCGGGGACAAATACTCCGGCCACATAGCTTTCCACAATCGGCCAGAACATGGCCGAATCTTCTCCGGAATACTCCACAAACAGTTCGGTGTTGCGCAGGCGCGGGATACGAAAGCGGAGGTCGATGCCGGCGATGGTGTTGTTGTGGTTGGTATACCCCCCGCCGAAGATCTCGTCCGTCAGGGAGGACTTACCACTGAATCCCGGCCCGTCCTGTTGACGAACAAAGTTAATACCGTATTCAAACCAGTCGAAGGGCTTAAGGGCCAACTTGACACCAATGAAATACGGACGGCGATAATCAGCCGTGCCGGCATCCGTTTCATCAAAGCGCGATACAATCAGGGAGTATTTAAAAGCACCCAGCCACTGCTTGACCCAGGCAACGTCCAGCGGTTCCGGACTGGACAGCTTGATCATGTCAAAGTTTCTGGCGTTACTGGTCAGGGTTGTGGCGCCGCGGTATCCCGGCCCAAACCAGTTCTCGTCACGCCCCAGTTCGAGTTCCAGTCCAGCGCCTCCCAGTTTGACATAACCCCGGTTGAGAGCCAGCGAGGCATCTTTCCCGGAAACCAGGATTGCCGGCTCAATCAGTCCGGTCACCTTGTTGCTCAGGTATCCTTCGGCTGTCCAGCGGACTTCACTGCTATTCCCACGGGGGTGAATGGTTCCGTTGTTATTCTCCAGCAGAGGTGTCCCTTCGGTTCCGGTTATCCGCACCGGACCGCCACTCCCCTGGGGACGAAGGTCACCGCCGATGAAACCGAAGGCCGACTGGTGGGCCTGATCCCACGAGGTACGCTCATAGTTTCTCGCTTCGCCATCCAGGTAGACATACCGCATGCGGATGGCCGAGACAGGATTGTAATCAATGAGCCGGGGCTTTTTGTCAGGGCTCGTTCGCAGTGAGACTTCCCGGGGCAGCAGTTCGCGGGTGCGGTTGATCAGCTCCTGAGCAAAGGGGGGCGCATCACCGGAAGTCAGCATATGCTCCGCCTCCAGCGTCAGACGGGCTGCTTCGGCCTTGCTGAAAGGTTTGAGCCCTTTGACATCGCTGGTAACCAGACCCAGTCCGGCCAGCTTTTCAAGGTAGAGATACACCGGGCTGTCCAGGGGAATATTGGCGGAGGAAAGGGCGTGCAACGGCGTAGCGGCACATAACGCTGCTACCAGCACAAGCCAGCAGGTAACCATGATTTTGAAACCCGGGAGCATCATTCTCAGCGTGCCCCCCTGCCGACAACCACAACCAAGACCGTCTTCGCCAGCAGCTTGATGTCCAGCCAGAGCGACCACTCCTCGATATAGCGGATGTCCAGCCTGACCACCTCGTCGAAATCCTCGATCTGACTGCGTCCACTCACCTGCCACAGGCCGGTGATGCCGGGTTTGATGCATATCCGCTTTCTATGCCAGTTCTGGTAGGTGGCAACTTCATCCGGTGTGGGAGGGCGAGTGCCCACGAGGCTCATCTCTCCCTTGAGCACGTTCCAGAACTGGGGAAGCTCATCAATACTGGCCTTACGGATAATTTTTCCTATCCTGGTAACCCTCGGATCATTTTTAATCTTGAACATGGCCCCTTGCATTTCGTTCTGGGACATCAGATCCTTCTTGCGATCTTCAGCATCCACAAACATTGACCTAAACTTCCAGCACTTGAAAATGCGCCCGTTTTCCCCGACACGATTTTGGCCGAAAAAAAGCGGCCCTTTCGATTCTAGCCTGACCGACAACGCAATAAAGGGAAACAACAGACCGGTGATAACAAGTCCAAACAGAGAACCGACAATATCCAGGCAGCGTTTCAGGAAAAGCTGCTCGGCATCGAACGCCTTGCCGTAGAAGGTGAGCATGGGGATGCCGTGGAAAAGGGCAATCTCCTGACGGGCTGTGGGGATATCGAAAAGATCGATCACCATCCTGACGGTTAGACCCATCTCCTGGAGTGATGCGATATGATCGTCAATCAGAGACATCTGTTCGGGGTTGAGCGAGAAAACAACTTCATCGACCATGTGCCTCTTGCAGATATCATCAAGGTTATCAATGGTCCCAAGCTTGATGCAGTCTTCAACATGCTCATCTCCTTGCCTGTCGCTATACGGAATGAACCCGGCAATCAATAATCCCCAGTCAGAATGTGCCCTGACAAGCTTTGCAAAGTGGGTGGCTTTCTCGCCGCTGCCGACAATCAGCACATAGCGTACGTTGTAGCCCTTCCTGCGAAAGTAATTCAGAAGCAGTTTGACCGTTGCCTTGACAACGGTTATCAGGACAAAGGAGATGATGATAAATACTGCAATGAGCATCCTGCTGAACCCCATGGGGTCAGCCAGATAGATCACTGATGTCAAAACCATGCCACCGGCTACATGTACCTTGAATAACTGGCCGAATACCTTACCGAATTTCCTGGTCCGCATGGATCCGTATATGCCGGAATAGGAAAGCAGAAGCAGCCATGTGGGGAGAATGATGAGTAGTGACCAGGCGTATTCATGAATTTCCTTCAGATTGTGGTAGCGGAGCTGCAGCAGGCCATAGGCAAGACCGAACGCTGCAACAAGAGTTACAGCGTCCAAGAGTACCGATAGTTTAGCGAACAAGCGCGCTTGTTGTTTCAGCATGGATTTATATCCGGACACTGGCGAAATTTATTTCAGAGTCTGCCTAACTACCATGAAATGACACAAAGATAAAGATGTGTTTTTGAAACTGCAGGCTCTTTTAGTGGAGATTACAAGGGTTTCATGCTATAAAGGCCGTGCTTGAAAGATTTGAATCGGAAGTTACTTGGATACAGTAAGTTATGACCCCTGAAAAAGATCACAGACACGGCCACCGCAGCCGCTTAAGAACTCGCCTACTCAAGGCGGGACGGGAGGCTTTTGCCGATTACGAGCTTCTGGAGCTGCTCCTGACGTATGCAATCCCGCGAAAGGACACCAAAGAGCTGGCAAAGGACCTCGTTGGGAGGTTCGGTTCCTTTGCCGCCGTCCTGGATCAGCCTCGTGAGAGGCTCCTTGAGGTCAAGGATGTTGGCCCGCAGACCGTGACTTTCCTCGGTCACTGGTGCCCGGTGGCCGGGCGGCCGTTGTGCTCCCTGATAACGTTCTGTTCGAGAGCGGCGTAGGAAAAGATATCCGTCAAGACCTGATGGAGAAATGCAATCTTCACACGATTCTGCGCCTCCCGACCGGCATCTTCTACGCTCAAGGGGTTAAGACAAATGTCCTCTTTTTCACGCAGGGAGAAAAAGTCAAAGGGAACACCAAAGAGGTCTGGGTGTACGATCTGCGGGCCAATATGCCGAACTTCGGCAAGCGGACCCTGTTTGGCAAGGAGTATTTCAAAGAGTTTATCGAGTGTTATGGAACTGACCCCCACGGCAAGGCCAAGCGCAAGGATCTTGGAGAAGAGAGCCGTTTTCGTTGCTTCAAGCGGGAGTGGATCAGGGATGTCAAAGATGACAGTCTGGATATTTCCTGGTTGAAGGATGGCAGCAACGGGGCAAACGATGAGTTGCCGGAACCGGCAAATTTGGCGCAGGAGGCGATGGGGGAGTTGGAAGCGGCGATGGTGGAGTTGCGCGGGATTCTGGCGGAGTTGGAATAAATGATTTTTGTTTGAAGTGTGTCACAATTGGGTGTATAGTTGTGTACACAATTGGAGGTGTGATATGAAATTTTTGTCAGTTCGCGAGTTACGCAGCAAATCTGCCGATGTCTGGAGAGAATTGCCTGAAGAGCGGGAGATGGTTATAACCAGCAATGGCCGACCCATTGCGATTTTGGCCGCTGTTGGAAACTCGGATGTAGAGGCATCATTGGCTGCTTTTCGCCAAGCCCGGGCCGTTGAATCTGTCACCTGGCTTCAACGTCGTTCTCTGCAGCAGGGAACCTCCCTTTTGACCGAGCAAGACATTAATGATGAAATTGCGGTTGTTCGTCGCAACCGTGTGCCGGCATGAAAATTGTTCTTGATACCAATGTGTTGGTTTCAGGACTGTTGACTCCCTTTGGCCCGTGCGGCGAGATTGTGCGTATGCTGGCTTCCGCCGACGTAACGCTCTGTTACGACGCCCGCATCCTGAGCGAATATGCTGAAGTGCTGGCTCGCCCCCGCTTCCGTTTTGACCCCGATCGAGTGGCTGCAATCCTGGAGCAGATTGAATACCGAGGCACACCGGTTGCAGCGCAGCCGCTTTCCCATTCGCTTCCCGATGCAGATGACGAACCATTTCTGGCAGTTGCCCTGACAGGTAACGTCGTCTGTCTGGTTACCGGCAATCGTGTTCATTTCCCTTATCCGCTCTGCGGCAAAGCAACTGTTCTTTCTCCGGCGGAGTTTTTGGCCGAGTGGCGTAAACTGCGCATTGAGGAAGAGGAGCGAGAGAAAGATCCTGTGGCGGGGGTGGAGGAGTGAGGGAGCTCCCGGAATGGTGGGAATGGAGTACTCTCGGCCAGATTGCCGGTTACGGCAATACAGTTAAAGTTGAAGCCTCCGATATCAAACCCGAAGAGTGGGTCTTGGAATTGGAAGACATTGAAAAGGACACGTCCAAGCTTTTGCTGCGAACCTACAATATTGAGCGAAATTCAAAAAGCACCAAGAACCGCTTTAAAAAAGGTGATGTCCTTTACGGGAAATTAAGGCCGTATCTGAACAAAGGTACTGTTGGCTGATAAAGACGGCGTTTGCACCACAGAGATAATTCCCCTGTCAGCATATGTAAACGTTAACAATCGATACCTTTTCTATTCCATGATTCCCAACATCGAAGGGTTGCATGATAGCCTGGCTCAGTCCATCA
Organism: Desulfuromonadales bacterium; assembly: GCA_037129255.1. Classification (GTDB taxonomy): domain Bacteria; phylum Desulfobacterota; class Desulfuromonadia; order Geobacterales; family Pseudopelobacteraceae; genus JACRCG01. The sequence continues at coordinate 46,138 of JBAXVG010000023.1, forward strand.
TCAAAAAAAACGGCACATTGACTCCGTCAGAAATTGTTTTTCTCAGAAAGTCAATCGGCTGGTCTGGGTCTGACTTCGCAAAAAACATGCACTGTGACAGATCGCAGGTTTCAAAGTGGGAACACGGGACGGTCGAGATGTCCAAACCGTATGATTTACTATTACGAGAAATGGTAGCTTCCGGTAAAAAAATTACTGACTACCACAGTATCGAACTGGTCTGGAGACGAAACACTAAACCCAGGCAGCTTCGCCTTCAACTGTACAAGAAGATCTGGAAAGAGGCGGCCTGATTCCAGAAAGCCTCCACGTGCCAGGCACAAATGAAGCTGACGACACAACCCTATTTTTCCTTTGCCTACCCCCGCATATTGCCTGTATTATGAGCCCGCTTCATTACTTCGACTTTCGGATTCCAACAAACACATGGAAGAACCCAAAAAAGAAAAACTCGCCAAAGAGCTGCAGGGAATGGCGCTGGGAAGCGTCGGAGTCTTCATTCTCATTTCCTTTCTGACGTATAATTCCGCCGATGTCTCCTGGAACAGTTACTCAAACGAAGGGATCGTCCACAATCTGGGAGGGCGGCTCGGCGCCCAGATGGCCGACCTGTTTTTCATAAGTTTCGGTCTGGCCTCCTACCTGTTTCCGCTGGCCCTGCTCCACATGGCATATACGCTGCTGCGCTTCAAGGAAATCCGGCTGCGTTCCTACAAGCTGGCGGCCGCCTGCGGCCTGCTGTTTTCTCTGGCTACTTTGCTCGCCTTCTTTCGCGACAAAACGTTCTTTTTTGGACAGCAGGTCGCCACCGGTGGCGCGGTGGGTATCGTTATCGCCCAATTCCTGAAGGGAACGATCGGAGTTACCGGGGCACTGCTTCTGCTATTGCCTCTGCTGGCGGCTTCGATCATGATCCTGTCACATTTTTCTTTTGTCCTTTTTGCCGGCTGGTGGCTGGAGCACTTCAAGCACAAGTGGGAAGCCTGGCAGGGACGCCGCGCACATGATCGTGACGAACACGAGAAGCAAAAGGCCAAAAATGAGGGACTGCCTGTGCCCGTTACCTCGACCGGACCTGTCATCAAGCCGCCCGCCCCTCCTCAACCCCGCCCGAATACCTTCAAAAAGGAGAAGGATAAGAAAAAAGAGGACGCCAAAACTGCTGCGGTGCAGGAGGCCTTCGAATTCATCAAGGCCGAGGGTGATTTCCGCACCCCTCCCTTCAGCCTGCTTGACCAGCCACCAGCCACCGAGCGTACGCTGGACCGTGAAACACTGACCATGAATGCGCGCCTGCTGGAGAAGAAGCTGAAAGACTACAACATTGACGGCGAGGTAGTGGAAATCTGCCCCGGCCCGGTCATCACCATGTATGAATTTTCACCGGCCCCCGGTATCAAGATCAGCCGTATCGCCGGCCTGTCCGACGATCTGACCATGGCTCTGCAGGCCATGTCGATCCGCATTGTGGCTCCGATCCCCGGCAAAGGTGTCGTCGGTATCGAGGTGCCCAACCGCGAACGGGAAATGGTCTTCCTGCGTGAGATTTTCAACTGCGAGCATTTTCATCACAGCAGGATGAAACTGCCTTTAGCCATAGGCAAAGACATCGCCGGGCTGCCTGTTGTGACCGATCTGGCCAGGGCTCCGCATCTTCTGGTGGCCGGCTCAACCGGCTCCGGCAAGTCGGTTTCGATCAACACCATGATTTTGTCGCTGCTCTATACTGCTACCCCTCAGGATGTCCGTATGATCATGGTCGACCCCAAGATGCTGGAATTCTCGATGTACGAAGGGATTCCTCATCTGTTGCTGCCGGTGGTGACAGATCCCAAGAAAGCGTCTCTGGCCCTTAAGTGGGCGGTCAACGAAATGGAGCGCCGCTATCAGCTACTGTCTGACAAGGGTGTCCGCAATATTGAATCCTACAACAAGAAGCTCGCCGGCGAGTTGCAGGCACAGGAGGAGCTCAGCAGCATTCCCGAGGCTGAGATCATCGAAGAGCTGGAAGATCTGATTGAGGAGGGGAATGCCGTTGCCGTCCCGATCCCGTTTGCAGTGGACGATGGTGAAGAGATGGAGCATGTTCATCTCCCCTATATTGTGGTGATCGTTGACGAGTTGGCCGACCTGATGATGGTGGCCGGTCGCGAAGTGGAGGAGCACATCGCCCGTCTGGCCCAGAAAGCCCGCGCTTCAGGTATTCATCTGATCCTGGCCACCCAGCGTCCTTCGGTGGATGTCATCACTGGCCTGATCAAGGCCAACCTCCCATCGCGGATCTCTTTCCAGGTAACCTCCAAGGTCGATTCCCGTACGATCCTGGACTGCAACGGGGCTGAAAGCCTGCTCGGTTCCGGCGACATGCTGTATATGCCTCCCGGAACTTCCAAACTGCAGCGTATCCATGGCGCTTTTGTTTCAGACGCCGAGGTGCAGCGCGTGGTCGATTTCCTCAAAAAGCAGGGCAAACCGGTCTATGAAAAATCGATTCTGGAGATGAAGGATCCGGACGAAAAGGGTGCCGAGGACGAGGTACAGGACGAACGATGGGAGGATGCATTGCGCCTCGTGGCGGAGACCAGACAGGCCAGTATCTCCATGATCCAGCGCAAGCTGCGGATCGGCTACAACCGGGCCGCCCGAATTGTTGAAATGATGGAACATGAAGGGATGATAGCGGCCAGTGACGGCACCAGCAAACCGCGCGAGATATACATGGACATTATTCATGCCTACCTGAATTCACAGTTTACGAGGTAGAAGGCGATGTGCCTGTCCGCGTGAGATTTGAGCCCGTCAGGACTTATGTCTGTTGCGATCACATTCCCAGGGAGACGACCCTGCTTCGTCCCGAAGAAAGCCCTTCAAATCTGAACCTCCCCAGGTAGGCGCCGCTTTTGTACAATCCTGCCTCTCCCGGCGGAAGATATTGTCTGCTCGTGTTCGTGAGCCTTCCTGAAAAACTGTTGTAGATTCCCTCTCCATAACGCTCTTCCGAGATCGGGAAGCGGTAGCTGCCCAGTACGGCGCTCCCGCCCCGGGTAACCGGAAACGTTGGCGCCGTTGCACTTTCTGCAAGAGATGCAGGAGAAACCCGCAGCAGATACCCATCAAAGTTTCCTGAAATCCGTGCTGAAAACTGAAGCCCTGCAGAACCGTCACCAGCGAGATGCATATCATAATGTGGCCGCCATCCCCGTTCTGAAGTGGCATAGCTTACCGTGACTCTGCCGCGGACCGGTGTGACGGTAATGCGCACAGAACTCTCTTCTGACCGGGCATTTTTTCTTGCAGCAGCGATACGGGCATCGGTTTTTTTTATCTCCTGCTCTGTTTTGCGACGAGTTGTATAGACCGTTTCGAGCTGGGCTATGGCGAAGTCGGTCCCCTGGCGGATAGTCTGCAACGGATCCGGGTTGGATTTGGTCTTGCGGAGCGCTTTGCCGCTTTGCGATTTGGCTGCTGATTTGAATATCTCCTCGCGGGTGGCCAGTGCCCGCAAGCGATCTTCCAGGCGCTGACGCTGTTCCGTCAGTGTCTCTATCTCTTTGTCGGACCTGCTGTCCAATCGTGCCGGACTGATATCCACACTCACAAGAGTTGTACCGGCTGCCGGAACCACTTTCAGCGTGCCGTCAAGCAATCCGGCGGCAAGCAGCACTTCGGCCACCCCCTTTACGGCGACAACCTCCCGAACGGCTACAGTGCCGTCACTGTAGCAGGTCATACTGTTGCCGGCTGATGCCGCAGAGGCAGCCAGCAGGATGGTAATCAGGCAGACAAGATGAAGCGGCATGGGAACTCCTTCGAAGTTGTACGGATATTTTATCGTGCTGTGTCGGCACTGTTGCGTATGACATCGGATGCGGCTATAATTTCCACACCATAAAATGAAAGGTGGTCATCATGGACATAGAAGATGAGGTAACCGTCAAAGACATAGTCAATTTTTATATAAAAATCAATGATTCATCCAAGGCAAAAAAAGATATTGCCCAGATGTCTTCAAAAGACAAGGCCACCGCTTTCGAGATTATCGCTGATTCTGCCGCCAACCGTGAGTTCAGGGTCGATGTTGCACGCTACTTTATCTATGACCTGGATGCCCGTGTCCGCAGAAAAGCCGAGCGCTTTATGGAGGATCTGGTACCGGGGTGGGTGGCGGATCCGGCCGAAAGTATTTTGAAACTGTTGAAATCCGTTGACGGAAAAGGGAGCGCAAGCCGTAACTCGGCGGTAAAGTTCCTGTTCGGTATTGTTGATTCAAATAGTCTGCGTGACACATTCACGACGCTGCTGAACGGTCGTAATCGTACTCACATGTCTGAAATCATTGCTATTCTGGAGGATTATATAGACTCATCCATGGATGAGCGCGAGCAGGTTAAAATATTTGACGCCTGTCTGGAGATTGTCGTCTCGGACGATATCGACAACAATATCAAACATCACGCCTCCAACCTGCTCAGCGTCTTTTTCAAAAAGGTCAGTGCGACCCGTCTCGGAGAGGTACTGAGGCGAAAGTACATCGAAAAACAGGTGGAAAAGGCCGAAGGGATATACCGCTATCTCTGCAGCGGGGTATCCGGGCTGAATTCCGCATTTCTGGAGGATCTGCTGCGGCCTCTGAATGACTGCAGCTCTGTTTTCCAACTCAAAATTCTGAACTACTTCAAGGTCGTTCTGAAAAAAGCCAGGAATCCTGAAGAAGCCGATACGGTTCTGGATACGTACCCAGATTACTGGAATCAGGAGGAACAGCCTAAAGAGGTCAAGATCCGGGTAATTTGCGCCCGGATCCTCCGTGCAGCCGATGAATTATGGGAAGCTTCCACAGATGCTGAAGTACGGGGGCTTATCGCTCAGATCCGCTTTAACGAGTATGCAAACAAACGCGAATTACTGGAACAGATCCGCAACAGAGCTGACGAAATCATCAGTGATTCCGCCCGTGAAAAGCTGGCTATGATGCTGCGCTGTTTCCTGCACCCCGATGAACAGGATCTGCTGAAACTGCAGGCCTCGCAACTGCTGCTTTTCAAGATCGGCGATCCGGTCAGCAGACTGGCTGCCCTGGAATATCTCGCTTCATATCTGGAAAATAAAAACCTGAACTATGCTGAAAAAGGGAGTATCGCGACGGTCATCGAATCGTTGCTGGCAGAAAAACATCTGGGAGAGAGGGTGCGTGAAAAAGCGCAGTACCTTCTGTTCATCGCAGATCCGGAGCGCCTGAAGAGTGCAGACGAGCAAAAATCGGTGCTTGGTTATTTGCGGGGTATCGTCGAGGGTGAGCGGTTTTCCGGAAAAAACGCCGAAAAACGGGCGCTGGATTCTCTCGCCGTTTTTTCCAGCCAGCCTACAACCAGTGAAAACCTCAAAAAAGCTATTCAGTACCTGGATTTCAAGATAAAGAACCCGAAGAGCACACCGACCTGGGATAAGATTATCGGAAGCTCGGATAAAAAACGTGATTGAGCGAATTCCGACCATAACGCGGATACCTCATGAAAGTGTTAATGGCGGGCACAGACATCGGGCGTTGTCGACATGAAATAATGGTAACCTCTGCATTGAAAAACCATGAAGCTGGTGCGGGTCTCGGATGCGGCATCCTGGCATATCTGATCTGGGGTTTTTTCCCTGTCTACTTCAAGTCGCTGGCAAGTGTCCCGTCACTGCAGGTGGTTGCACACCGGGTTGTATGGTCCATACTCTTCCTGTTCCTGCTGATAGCCGTGCGGAGCAGGTTGACAGACGTACAGAATGCCCTGAAGAGTCGCCGTTCCCTGCTGATCCTGGTGACGACGGCATTCCTGATAGCCACCAACTGGCTGGTGTTCATCATTGCCGTTGGCCATGCCCAGGTTCTGCAGGCAAGCCTTGGTTACTTCATTACTCCCTTTGTCAGTGTGCTGCTTGGGTTTCTCTTTTTGAAAGAACGCCTGCGCAGAATGCAACTGTTCGGCATGCTGTTGGCCACATGCGGCGTTCTGCTGCTTACGGTACAATATGGTCACATACCCTGGGCCGCACTGACCCTTGCTTTGACCTTCGGCAGCTATGGTCTGCTTCGGAAAATCGTAGAGGTTGATGCACTGATTGGACTTACGGTTGAAACATTTCTGGTGGCTCCGGTTGCATTAGGTTACCTGATCTTTGTTTCATCCAACGGGACAGGCGCTTTTCCGATATCCGGCATCACGGTAAACAGCCTGCTCATGCTTGCAGGTGTAGTCACTGCCGTTCCTCTGCTGCTTTTTGCGACAGCAGCACGTCGTCTGAAACTGGCCACTATCGGTTTCCTCCAGTACATTACGCCGACACTGCACTTTTTACTGGCAGTACTCGTCTATGGCGAATCGTTCACCTTGTCGAATCTCAGCAGCTTCATACTGATCTGGAGTGGACTCTGTTTTTACTCAGTCGATGCCTGGCTGGCAATGAGAACCTATCGGATGGGCCTTTCATAGGGCTTCGCCGTTCTGCAGGCAAACACCGCTTCATAGAAAGTAAACATGATACATGCGACGTGGCCTCCGGAGAAAACGTGTACGATTTCAGCCGCTGCAAACTGTGTGAAGAAAACAGCGCAGCTCCGACATACACTCTCAAAAACACAACGATTTATGTATGCGCTGCGTGCGGTTTTCATTTTATCAACCACCTGGACATAGTGCCGCCGGATAATACCAGCGAAGATGCACAAACTCTGAACCGGAAGTCATGCGACTATATTGAAAGCAAGCTCAACGAAAACGGAAAACGGCATGTAAAAAATCTGCTTCTCGTCAGACAATATTGCTCTCTGTCACAGTCACACTCTCTTGATATCGGCGCTGGCGCCGGTGTGTTCAGCAACCTTATGGCCAAAGAGGGAGCTTTGGTCTATGCCATAGAACCGCAAAGAATATTCCGCGAGTTTGCTCTGAAAACATTCGGCATCTCCATAAACAAAGAGACCATCGACGATCAACACTGGCAGGAAGGTTTTGCAGGTTTTTTCAATATCATAACCCTCTGGGACGTCCTTGAGCATGTCAACTTTCCGGCGGAGATGCTCAAACATGCCTATAACGTAACCAGGGAAGGTGGCTGGCTGTTTCTCGACACACCTTGCCGAGATTCGGTTTTTTACAGGATTGCTGAATGGTCCTACCGGTTGAGCGGCGGTTCTCAACCATTGATTTTTGAATCTCTTTATTCTTCACAACCATACCGGCACAAGCAGATATTCACCCGTCTTCAGTTGATTCAGCTTGTTGAGGACATCGGGTTTTCCGTAATCAGTATGAATACTTCCTTTTTCAAGTCGCAAAACAAGATGATCCTTGTCTGCCGGAAGCCTTTATCTGCATAACTATTGAAGAAGGGGGATTCTATTAATGGATGCGCAGCAACAAAAACAGCAGACTTCTTCAGCAACCGCGCAAAGCACACTAAAATCTGCAACCGCAGGTACGGATTCCGATTGCCGGACATGTTCCGCCTGCAACCACTCCAATGAGTTGGAGGCATCGTATTGTGAGGAGTGCGGTCAGGCGCTTCAAAAAGCCGAATGCCTGCACTGCGGCTTCATAACAGAGCAGGGGGGAGATATTTGTGAGCGCTGCGGTACATGGCAGCTTGCCGGCCAGTGCATGTTCTGTTACGCTCCGCTTGCGGATGATGATCTCTTTTGCAGCGAATGCGGCAACCCGGCTGAAGGAGTTGTTTGTCCGGAGTGCGGCAACAGAGGTTGTTTCGACTACTGCGCCACCTGTTCAATCCCATTGACGGAAACGGCGAAACAGATGCTTCAGGAAGCAGCCGGGGACCCTAAGATCAAGGAACTTGTCCTCCTTCTTGAGAACATCAGCATACAGGCGCCTCCTTCTGCGAATCCGTCGCAGAAACAGGAGATGGCAGCTCTTGAGAGCTACCTTGTCCGGGTGCGAAAACAACGCAGTCCGGAGATGACCAGGCCGGAGACAGTCAGCCTGTTCAGCCATGAGCAGAAAGAGAGCATCAACATGCTGCATGACGAAATTGTGAGGGATGCAGAGCGCAAACGACAGGAAGCTGAAGAACAACGCCGGCTCGATGAAGAGGAAAACGAGAAACAGCGGGTTGAAATGGGGCATCAAATGGCATTGGTGAACAATCTGCTTGCAACTCTGTCGGACAGGAAATTCCAGACATCACAGGACGCCCGCAGGTTCTTCGGCACGATAAAGGCCGCATTACCGAAAGGGGCTGTAAAGAATCTTAATAACCTGGAAATGGTATGGAAGTGCAACGCTTATAACACCGTGCACCCCGATGACACCCGATGCGCAAGTCCGCAAGAAGGCGGGGTCTGGTTCTTTGTACCCGGCCCGCTCGATTGGGTACATTGCACTACATAAAGGCGCGCTTCAAAGGCACTGACTATATTGTGATCACGTATTTCAGGAGGACGACAGCGCAATGGAAACCATCCGTATCGACAGCACTCTCGTCAGTGGCGGGGGAAACCCATCCTCATCAACCGTCCGTGCCGATGCCGGAAGCATTCCGGCGGATGCCTCAAACGGTCAGGGAGCTACCATTCGTGCTGACGTTCCCCTGATACGGGCCGATGCCGAACATACGGTGACTACGTTGCGGCACAACGGCATACCGGCCATATCGCTTCCTTCCGGCTCGCAAACCACACTCAGTGTCGGTGAAGTCAGGACTTTCAACAACCGGACCTATCGCGTTGAAAAGATACTTTCGCAATCAAGCGGTGAGGCGGAAGTGTACCTGCTGTCCCGTGGTAAGGAATTGCTCGTCTTTAAATGGTATTTCCAGAACTTCAAGCCAAAGGATGAAATACTTAACACATTACGGGGGCTGAACCATCCCGACATCGTGAACATTCTGGAGAGCAGCTACCATGAACGCCGCTTCTACGAGCTCCAGGAATATGCCGCCGGAGGAAGCCTGGATCAGTATCTTCCCATACAGGATACCGAACGGATCAAGCGGATCATCATGGATACCGTGAATGCATTACAATTTTTACACAGTCACGGCATCATCCATAAAGATATCAAACCGGCAAACCTCTACTGCAAAAACAGCAATGCAAACGATATTCTGGTAGCCGATTTCGGTATTTCATCAATGCTGCGCTCCGAAGAATCACGCCTTCTCACATCCCAGGGGCTCACCATCGGCTTTGCCGCTCCCGAAATGTACGGCATTGGTAATAAAATGATTGTCGGTCGTGAGGTCGATTATTATGCCCTTGGTGTTTCAATCATCCATATCTGGCAGGGAAAAAGCCCTTTTGACGGCCTTGAGATGCATGCCATCGCCAATCTTACGACAACAGGAAAAATAGAGTTCCCCGAAGATCTTCCCAAAGAGCTTGAGAAATTTGTAAAGGGTTCTATCACCATCGACTATGAAAAACGGTGGGGATACAATGAGATACAACGATGGCTCAAAGGCGAGAATGTCCCGGTTCACTTTCAGTACGCCACCACCAGCGCCCCCTACCTCTTTGAAAAGATTGACGGGAAGGAGGTGACGGCATCAACACCGGCAGAGCTTGCAAAACTATTGGCGCAGAATCCTGAAAGAGGAATAAAACAGTTGTACGGAAAAACCTTCTGTCCCTGGCTCCAGATGATTGATCCGGATTTGAACGAAAAAATTATTGACACAGTAGAATCGGATTATCCCAAAACACACATCATCGGGCTTAGGAAAGCAGTCTACCTGCTTGCCCCCGATCTTCCGTTTAAAACCAGAAATGGCACATCATGCAGGACGCCGGATGAGATTGCCGGCGCTTTTGAAGAGGATGCTGATTATTACGCCAAAGAACTGGGTGACCGGCATCATCCTTTCTACCTGTATCTGGAAGCCCACGACGAAAAACAGCGTACTGATGCGTTCCATAAGATATTTTCGGCCACTTCTCCCGCAAAACGGGCATTAAGCATGCTGATCGTTGAACTGCGCGGGAAGGAGCGCTACAAAATCGGAGTCCAGGAATTTCGTACTCCGGAACAGTTGTCAGCCTGTAATGATGACGGCAGGCTTCAAGAGCTGCTGCAGGATGAAAACTCAACCCTGCTGATCTGGATGCAGGGTTATTACAAAACAACCGGCTATCTCGAAACTCTGGAAGCGTTTGTCAAGGGAGCCATTTCTCACGGTATTGACAACCGGAAGAAAATACAGCTGGGTCATGTCATTGCCGCCTTTGCCGTGAAAAGCGAGAACCTTTCGACATGTGTACGTACTACATCCCTGCTGGGAACTGTTTCCCCGGATCATTCGCTATTGCAGAAGATCAGCGACAGTATCCGGCAGAAGGTCGAACAGCTCCGACAGGAAAATACGCGGATAGCGCATAATAATTGCGTATCGGCAACAAAACCGAACGCAGAACTGATCATGCTGCTCCTTGTCACACTTGCAATCAGCAGCTTGCCACTCTTCAAAATCATACCTCAACCTCTGGCTGACATATGTCTTAAATCCTACATGCAGGAAGCAGCCTGTTATCTGGGGGGCGCCATTCTTGTTGTGGCAACCCTTCTTTACGGCAATTACCGTAGAATGGGAATAGCGGGGTGGTTACTATGGGGTGGCCTTGTTCTTGCTCTTGCTGCATATCACCTGTTCGCCCCGTGGGCTCTGGTTATGCTGGTATCCTTTTATCCGGCCAGTGGCGTATGTGCCGCGCTATTCGTACCCAAATTCTATATGCGCTGGCGTCGGGTACGCCTGTTTTCGAAATCAGCCATTCAAAGCCAGCTGGAGTTCAGCGACTCGATCCGTTTTGATGCGTATAAAGAGGGCGTGGCCAGCTTCCGAACTTCATCCTCGACCCAGGCGCCGACCGATCCGGCCCGCTCTCATACAACGGGAGGAACGCCATCCATAACTGTTCCGGAGAACATTGCAACCGGGATCACCGTGCCGGAACGATCCTTACACTTTCCGACGTTGCTTGTTCGTGGCGGCGGTGTGCTTGCGGCAAGCGCAGCTATTATCCTGTCGGCAAAATTATTGAGTGTCAGGTATGATGAAAAACTGACTGAAATATCAACCGTACAGATGCTTACCAGAACGGTAACCGCCACGACAAAGAGTGAGGCCACCATGAGACTTTCGGCGTCGGCCCGGAGTAAACGTGTGGCAACCCTGCCCAAAGGAACAAAAGTAATCATACTGGAACAAAAGGGTGAATGGACTCACGTCAGTTATAAGGATCTTGATGGATACATCAAGGACACTCTGTTGCAGACAAACTAAGGAGAAGGAGTTCGCTTCGATGAGCCGATCCTGTGCCGCATGCAGCACTTCAAACCGCACGACAGCCCGTTTTTGTAAAGCCTGCGGGGCCGCTTTCAAGGGTGTCATCATCTCTTTTGAAGATTTGGCAGGGATCGAAGAGGTGCAGCGTGAGATTGAAAAAATATCCAGAATCGTGACCGTTATGAAGAAAGACGGCGTCACGTACGGCGACCGTCTTCACACAATCCTGATGGGAAATACCGGGACAGGCAAAAGCAGTATCGTACGGATCATGGCCGGCCGTTACCATGAGCTTGGACTCATATCGTCTCCGACACCGATCATCTATGATGCCGTAGATTTCGATGAGTTTCAGAAAAAATTCGCGGAAAATTTCCGAAAAGCAAAGGGGAGTTTACTCTGTATCGAGAATGTCCAGAAACTGATTCCAAAGGATTATTCGCAGCATGTCGAGCCGCTTGACAGACTGCTGAATGAGATGTCGAAAGAAGAAAACCGGCAATACCCGATTGTTGTCCTTTCGGGATTGCCGCAGGGGATGCGGGAATATCTGGATTCAAATGACGCAGTGAAGAGCAAATTCCGTTTCATCTTTTCCCTGCCGGACCACTCATCTGTCCATTTATCCCTCATTACTATCAAAGAGCTTGAGAAGAGCGGATTTACACTGGATGAAGAAGCGCGGACAAAACTGGTGAAAGTGTTCGCCCACGCATTAAAGCTGAGCAGAAGGCCGGATTATCACGCGGATTCCAGGAACGCATGGCTGGCACAGAAAACTGCAGAAACTATCAAGGGGGCTTATTACCTGAGAATTGCCGACAGCGGGGAGCAGGGTGCCCGTACGATCACGCCGTATGACATTACCGGTGAGATGGAAAAAGAGAAGAGTCTGGAACAGGTAATGGCGGAACTTGACGGGTTTATCGGTATGAATTCCATTAAAATGGCTGTTCGTGGCCTGATTGATGAAGTCACTATGCAGAGAGACAGGGCTGCATCAGGAGTTGGCAAGGAGACTCAGGTTGCTTTTCATATTGTGCTGACCGGCAATCCGGGAACCGGTAAAACAACGGTAGCCAGGGTGCTGGGGGAGATTTTCAAGGCCGTGGGAGTTCTGGACCTTGGGCATACCCTGGAGGTTGACCGCAGCAAACTTGTGGCCGGATATGTCGGTCAGACGGCTCCGCTTGTCAACGCTAACTGCGACAGGGCCATGGGCGGCGTTCTTTTTATCGATGAGGCCTATTCGCTGAAACAGAACGATAGGGATTCTTTCGGCCAGGAAGCCATCGACGCCCTGCTCAAGCGAATGGAAGACGCCCGGGGAAAGTTTATTGTTGTAATTGCAGGTTATCCGAAAGAAATGGCCGAATTTCTGAAGTCGAATCCCGGCCTTGAATCACGCTTTGTAAGCCGCTACCGCTTTCACCTGGAAGATTACACCCCGGAAGAGTTGCTGGCTATTTTCATAAAGCTCGCCAAAGCAGAATGTTATGAGCTTGATGAAACTGCTGTGGGCTCTGTCCGGCAGTATTTTAAGAACATCTGTGCCAACAAGGATAAAAATTTCGGGAACGGTCGGGAAGCCCGCAATCTTTTTGAGAATTGCCGCAATCTTCAAGCGCAGAGGGTCAATGCCCTGCGAAAACAGGGAGTATGTGACGAAGCTGAACTCTCGCGCATCCGTACTCCGGACATTCCATGCACGTACCGGGAGCAGACGAAGGATATTGATGCTGTTCTGCGCGAGCTCAACAGCATGACCGGTCTTATGAGTGTCAAAAAAGAGATCAATAGTCTGATTTCTTTTTTGCAGATTGAGAAGATGAGGGCGGATCAAGGTGGCACAGAAACAAAATTAAACCTTCATTTTGTGTTCAGAGGCAATCCCGGGACAGGAAAGACCACTGTTGCCAGAGTTGTGGCAGCTGTGTTCACATCTCTGGGGCTCATTTCAAAGGGGCATCTGGTTGAAGTGAAGAGCGATGACCTGGTCGGCGAGTATATCGGCGCGACCGCCCCAAAAACCAACAAGCTTATTGATAGCGCCATGGGTGGTGTGCTCTTCATTGATGAGGCCTATACACTGGCTGCCGGGAAGAACAGTTTCGGCAAGGAAGCGATTGATACGTTACTGGTCAGGATGGAGAACGATCGTGGCAAATTCATCGTCATCGCCGCCGGTTACTCTCAGGATATGGCTGGTTTCCTGCAGGCAAACCCTGGCCTTACGTCAAGATTCACCAGGTTTATTGACTTTGAAGATTATACCCCCCCGGAAATGCTGGCCATCTATCACTCAATGATGACGGCCAAGGGCATGGCCGGTACTCCGGCAGCTGAAGTGAAACTACAGAGCTTGTTTGAAGAGTTGTATGCCACCCGTGATCGCAATTTTGCAAATGGCAGGACCGTCAGAAACATCTTTGAACAGACCTTGCAACACCAGGCCACACGACTCGCCGCCCTGAAAGTAACCGATACAAAACTCACCAGCGAACAACTCAGCACCGTTACGCCAGAGGATATTCCACACATATAGGGGATACAGCTCATGCAGTGCGCTTTTTGCAGGGAAAGCATCGATGATGATTCAAAATTCTGTGACCAGTGCGGCGAGGAGGTCAGACGCTGCCCTTCGTGCGGTACCATTGGAAAAGGGAAGGTATGTACCAAATGTGGAACAAAATTCACACCCATCATTGCACCGGCAGATTTTCAACAGATCATAAACGATGGGGCATCACAGCCCGTACCATCTGCATCACAGGCACCTCAATCAACCGTCAGAGTCTCCGACCCGGCTTCCTCCCCGACAGTTCTTGAATTGCGCCTCGTCAACAAGACGTTGAATCTTGACATCAGGATACTTGACCGTTCGATAATCGGAAGGGCAACCGGGGAGTATGTTTCAATTTTCGGAAGCCACGGGCAGGTGTCAGGCAGACATTGCCGCTTCGATTTTGAACGTTCTGCCGGCTGGAGTATTACCGACCTGGGATCAACTAACGGCACGAAATATGACAACCAGCCGCTTGTCCCCAATGCCCCCCGGCAGCTTGGCGATCATCACCGACTGCAGATTGCAAATATAGAGTTTATTGTCCGGGTCATACCTCTTTAGTTAAATAATAATCGCCGATACCCATCTGCTCTACATAGCTTTGCTGTGCCTTCGGAGTTACTCCAGCAGAATACGCAATTGACAGAAATAGTGAAAGAGTTGAGCCGACGCATTGAAGTTCTGACTACGGAAATGCATAATGTAGTTATTCAACGAAAAGGCGCATAAATGAGGCTTGGAACCTCAAAATCTTAAACAAGGAGATTCACATGCTTGACTTCAAAGTTAACCACCAGACGTGTACTAAATGTGGTCAGTGCGTCGCCGATTGTCCGGCGATAATCATCTCAATGAGAGAAGAGTTTCCATGTATTGCTCCGGAAAAAGAGGTCTCCTGCTACAGATGCCAGCACTGTTTAACCATTTGTCCAACAGGTTCTGTTTCCATATTCGGTCTCGACCCGGAAAAGAGCTTGCCGTTGAAAGGCGATCTGCCGGATGCAAATCAAATGGAGCTTCTCATCAAGGGGCGTCGTGCTGTCAGACAATACAAGCCTGAGAATCTTGAACCTGAAGTACTGCAACGATTACTGGATGTGGCTTCTCACGCGCCAACCGGGAGGAATGCCCGTCAGCTTCTTTTTACCGTAGTTGACGATCGTGAAAAATTGGCAAAACTGCGCGAAGAGGTAATGAAAGGGCTCGGACGTATTGTCAGGGAGAAATCTCTGCCGGAAGGGCGGGAATTCTTTATCGATATTTATCGGGCGTGGGAGGAAGAGGGAATCGACATTCTCTTCCGGGGGGCCCCGCATCTTCTCATTGTTTCTGCTCCATCAGATATTCCAACCCCTGTTCAGGACTGCCTGATAGCTATGACCACCTTCGAACTGTTCGCCCAGACACTCGGAGTCGGTACCGTTTGGGATGGTCTGGCTAAATGGGCTATGAGTGATTTGATGCCTGAGTTCCGCAGTCGCATGGGGATTCCGGAAAACCATGAAATTGGTTACGTAATGGCATTCGGCAAGCCGGCGATACGCTATGCACGGACGGCACAACGTGGGCCTGCACAAATTCAAATTTTGCGCTAATTGTCTTTGAATCCGGCAATCAGCATGCTGGAGTTTGGCGGAATGAGACCCGTAATTATCGGGAGGATTATCGGAACTTTTTCCACACATCCCCTCCCAATTCAATAACGGTGGGGGTAATGACAGATGCACTACTTCCATCTGAGCGCCAGGCAACCGTCCTGCCAACTCAGGGCACAACGTAAAATAAAATGTCGCGCCATTTCCAACATGGCTTTGAGCCCATATTTACCCGTAGAATCGTTCTTCCTATTTTTCAGAAAGCAAAATACGATGCAGGGACATGAAGCAGGCAATTACGTCTGAATGCAGGTAGTGAAATGATGAAATTACATGTAACACATCGGGTGTTTCTGGCGATTCTCGCAGCCAATGCAATCATTGTTCTGTTCATGCTCCTGATCATGCAATGGAGCGTAGATCGAGGTTTTCTCCGCTATGTAAATCAGCTGGAGCAAAACCGCGTGGAGCGTCTGGCAACAAAACTCGGAAAAGCTTATGGCGTATCAAGAAACTGGGAATTCATTCAAAAGTCTCCCGAAACGGTTTCACAGTTAATCGGTGAAACTATTGCTGAAAGCTCGCCACCTCCTCCACCGGTTATCACCGAACCCAGGCAGGAACCGGATACCACCCCTAACAGGCGCCTTTACCGTTTTGAAAAACGGATCGTTGTGCTGGATGCCAGACGAAGCCCGGTCTTTGGCGCCAGCAACCCGGCTGATATCCGAATATTCAAACCGATTTCCGACAGAGGAAAAGTAGTCGGCTACCTGGGTTTATCACCCAGCAAATTCCTCTCGGATACCCATCAGCTCAAGTTCGTTAAAGATCAGAAACTGCTGTTTGCCCTGATTGCCCTGCTGATGCTGCTGGTTGCCGCAGCAATCTCACTCCCCCTGGCGCGTCTTCTGGTCCGTCCGCTCAAAAAGCTGGCTGCCGCCACCAGTCATCTCTCTTCCGGACAGTACGATATACGGGTACCGGTTGACTCCGACGACGAATTCGGCCATCTCTCCCGCGATTTCAACGCATTGGCGCTGAGCCTCGATAAAAATGAGCAGGCCCGCCGCCAGTTCGTGGCCGATATCTCCCATGAATTGCGAACTCCGCTGGCGATTCTGGGCGGCGAGATCGAGGCAATTCAGGACGGCCTGCAGGATCTGTCGCTCAGCTCTATTTCCTCGCTCCAGGTCGAGGTATTCCGCATTAACCGGCTGGTCGAGGATTTGTATCAACTGGCGCTTTCCGATGTGGGGGCGCTGGCGTACCGGAAATCGGATGTGAACCTTACTGAAATAGTAACGGAGTCGATCAGTCGCGCCCGTTCTACCGTGGCGGAGAGCTTGCTGACACTCACTGTTCACCTGCCGGATGAACCGGTTATTCTTTTCGCTGACCCTGAACGGATGTCACAACTTTTTGACAACATCATGAACAACTCACAAAAATATACGGATTCCGGCGGATCGCTCGACATCGCACTCGAAGTGGCACAGGATGCCGTGATTATTGATTTTAAGGATAGTGAACCCGGTGTGACCGAAGCAGAGCGCAAGAAGCTGTTTGATCGCCTCTACCGGGTCGAGGGATCGCGCAGCAGAGCCTCCGGCGGCGCAGGTCTCGGGCTTGCAATCTGCCGCAATATTGTCGAGGCCCATGAAGGCGCGATAGAAGCTCTTCACTCACCGTCAGGTGGAATCTGGATCCGCATAACTCTGCCACTATCGAGGAGCAACAATGAATAATTCTCTACTGATCGTTGAAGACGAACCAAAACTGGCTAAGCTTCTGAGTAATTACCTGAAACAGGCGGGGTATGAACCGGAATGTCTGGAAAATGGTCTTGATGTACTGCCAAGGGTTCGTGAAAAGATGCCCGCCTTGATCCTGCTCGACCTTATGCTGCCTGGGCGGGACGGTATTGAGATCTGCAAGGACATTCGCTCGTTTTCAAAAGTGCCGATCATCATGGTCACCGCCCGCATTGAGGAGATCGACCGGCTGCTCGGTCTTGAGCTTGGGGCTGACGATTATATCTGCAAACCGTTCAGTCCCCGGGAGGTAGTGGCGAGGGTCAAAGCAGTGCTGCGGAGAAGCACCGAGCAGCAACCATCTGTAGTATCTCCGCTGCTTACGCTGGATGAGGATCGTTTGCAGGTGACACTGCTTGGTCATGAACTGGAACTTACCGTGGTGGAATTCAGATTGCTGGAATTTCTTTCAGCAAATCCCGGCCGGATATATGGCCGTAACCAACTCATGGACCATATCTACCCGGATCAACGGATAGTAAGTGATCGAACCATAGACAGCCACATCAAGAACCTGCGCAAGAAGATTGCCGGCGCGTCTCCGGACTGTGAAATCATACATTCTGTCTATGGAGTGGGATATAAATATGATCCGCAGGCTAAAGATTATTCAGTCACTTAGAGGGTGCTGATCATGAAAGAACTTAACAACGCTGATTAAAAGAACCTCCAACGAATTGAGGATCACGTTTATGCAAGAAACCATTGCCGAAAACAACAAACCAAACAGCCAGCAAGCCAGGCGTTCATTATTTAGTCGCTCATGGTTCTGGCTCATTCTGCTGTGTCTGCTTGCCGTGGGAGGCTTTGTCTTCTGGAAAAAGCAACCAGCTCCTTCAGCAGCCAAGACCGGTGCCAAGGCTCCATCGTTACCGACGCCGGTATTCGTTACCGCAGCCCGTACGGGCGATATGAATGTCTACCTGACCGGACTCGGTTCAGTGACTCCTCTGAACAGCGTCACCGTGCGGAGTCGCGTTGACGGGCAGTTGATGGAGGTCCACTTCCGCGAAGGGCAACTTGTCACCAAAGGGAGCCTGTTGGCAACCATTGATCAGCGACCGTATCAGGTGCTGTTGACACAGGCCGAAGGGCAGATGGCCCGCGACCGGGAACAGTTGAACAATGCCCGTATGGATCTGGAGCGTTACCGCACGCTCTGGAAACAGGATTCGATTCCTCGGCAACAGCTGGAGACCCAGGAGGCGTTGGTGCGACAATTCGAGGGTGCCGTTAAAGTTGACCAGGGGCAGATTGACAGCGCCAAACTCCAATTGACTTATAGCCGTATCACGGCGCCCATAAACGGCCGCATCGGTTTGCGCCTTGTCGATCCGGGGAATATGGTGCATGCCGCAGATACCGGGGGGTTGCTGACGATTACCCAGGTACAGCCGATGGCAGTGCTGTTCCCGCTCCCCGAAGACAGTCTGCCGCAGGTATTGCGAAAAATGAAGGGGGGACGGCTTGCGGTTGATGCTTTTGATCGCGAGATGAAACTGAAGCTGGCCTCCGGCGAACTAACCACCCTGGACAACCAGATCGATCCAACAACCGGGACGGTGAAACTCAAAGCGGTCTTTGCCAACCGGGACAGCGAACTCTTTCCCAATCAGTTTGTAAACGCCAGACTCCTGGTGGATGTGAAGAAAGATGCCATCATCGTGCCCTCCGCAGCCATTCAGAAGAATCCGCAAGGAGCCTTTGCCTTTGTACTTAATACGGATAAAACCGTGACTATGAGGCAGGTTAAAACCGGGATCAGCCAGGGTGGAGAAACTTCCGTAATCGAGGGGCTTAAAGCAGGGGAGCAGGTGGTGGTAGATGGCGCAGAACGCCTCCGGGATGGCAGCAAGGTTGAAGTGAAGGAAAAGGACAAAGCGGGTAAGGGCGGGGCAAAAGGTCCGGGTGGAAAACTTGGCGAGAGGGCAGGCAATAAACAAAAATAAGATGGTTTTTAGTCCCTTCCCCTTCGCTTAGAAGCGCCTCCTTTTGGCAAGGGGAGGCGCTTCTAAGCGATAGGGAGGGAGAAAAACAAGAACAACTTAGATTCACAGGATACCCAACTCATGAACTTCTCACGCATATTCATACTGCGCCCGGTGGCGACTACCCTGCTGATGATCGCCATCATTCTGGCAGGAGGATCTGGCCGATACCCGCTTTGCTCAGAAGATATCCCAGCTGCCAGGTGTCGGCTTGGTCAGTATCAGCGGCGGTCAGCGCCCGGCAGTGCGTATTCATGCCAATCCAACCGCCCTGGCATCGTATGGGTTGACCCTTGAAGACCTCCGCACCGCCCTGATAACTGCCAACGTAAATCAGGCCAAGGGGAGTTTTGACGGCCCTCGCCAGTCCTATATCATCGGCGCCAATGATCAGCTCTTCTCCAGCAAAGAGTATCGTTCCCTGGTAATCGCCTGGAAAAACGGCGCTCCGATCCTGCTCAAGGATGTGGCGGATGCCATCGACGACACAGAAAATGTGAATCAGGCGGCCTGGATGAACAATACCCCGGCGGTGATCGTCAACATCCAGCGTCAGCCGGGAGCCAACGTCATCGAAGTAGTTAATCGGATCAAGCTGTTGCTGCCCCAGTTGCAGGCAGCGCTGCCCGCCTCGGTAAAGGTAACACCTCTGACCGACCGGACCGATACTATCAGGGAATCGGTAAAGGATGTCCAGTTCGAGCTGGCGCTTTCGGTGATCCTCGTAATTCTGGTTATCTTCCTCTTCCTGCGCAACCTCCCGGCGACCACAATTCCGAGCGTTGCCGTGCCGCTGTCACTTGTCGGCACTTTTGGAGCCATGTATCTGCTCGGCTACAGCCTGAACAACCTCACACTTATGGCGCTGACTATCTCCACCGGTTTTGTGGTGGACGATGCCATCGTTATGATCGAGAATATCTCCCGCTATGTCGAGGAGGGGGAAACACCGATGGAGGCCGCCCTCAAAGGAGCCAAGCAGATCGGATTTACCATCCTTTCGCTGACGGTATCGCTGATAGCTGTCCTGATTCCGCTGCTCTTCATGGGGGATGTTGTCGGGCGGCTGTTCCGCGAGTTTGCCGTTACCCTCGGGGTGACTATACTTATCTCGGCAGTCGTTTCGCTTACCCTGACACCGATGATGTGCTCCCGCATCCTGAAGCATGTGCCGGAAGAGCGCCAAGGGCGTTTTTACCACGCTTCAGGGCAGTTTTTGGATCGTGTAATCGCTTCTTACGGGCGGTCACTTCAATGGGTGCTGAAGCATCAAACCGCCACTCTGATGGTCGCCGCCGGAACTCTGGTATTGACGGTTTTGCTCTACATCATTATCCCAAAGGGATTTTTTCCGATCCAGGATACCGGGGCTATTCAGGGTATTTCAGAGGCGTCGCAAACGATTTCATTCCCGGCGATGGCCGAGCGGCAGCAGGCTCTTGCCAGGGTAATTCTCGAAGACCCGGCAGTAGAAAGCATTTCCTCATTTATCGGGGTGGACGGAACCAATACCACACTGAACAGCGGCAGAATACAGATCAACCTGAAACCGCTCAACAAAAGGGATGGCAGCGCTACCGATGTCATCCGGCGCCTGCAACCAAAACTGGCTACGGTAAGCGGGATTACGCTCTTCATGCAGCCGCTGCAGGATCTTACCGTTGATGCCAGGGTCAGTCGAACCCAGTACCAGTTCACGCTGGAAACCCCGAATGCGGAGGAACTGGGCTCCTGGGCGCCGCGCGTTGTTGAAGGACTGCAGCAAAGGGCTGAGTTACGGGATGTGAGCAGTGATCAGCAGAATCAGGGGTTGCGGATGCAGTTGAATATTGACCGCGCCACCGCTGCCCGGTTTGGCATCACTCCGCAGAATATCGATGATGCGCTCTATGATGCTTTTGGCCAGCGACAGGTTTCAACCATCTTTACCGAATTGAACCAGTATCGGGTGATTCTGACGGTAAAGCCACAGTTCCGTCAGGATCCGGGCGGTCTGCTGGCGCTTTATCTCCGCTCGAACAGCGGCGGTCAGGTACAACTTTCAACCATCGCATCGGCTACCGAGACCAAAGGGCCGCTCGTCATCAACCGACAAGGTCAGTTTCCCGCCGTGACCACTTCCTTCAACCTGGCTCCGGGCGTATCTCTCGGTCATGCCGTAGATGCCATTGAAGCAGCAACCAAGCAGATGGGACTCCCGGCCAGCATCAAGGGAAGCTTTCAGGGAACCGCACAGGCCTTTAAAGCGTCACTGACCAACGAACCGATTTTGATACTGGCAGCCCTTATCACGGTTTATATCGTGCTTGGGGTACTCTACGAGAGCTTCATTCATCCGCTTACCATTCTCTCAACCCTTCCTTCAGCCGGCGTCGGGGCGGTACTCTCGCTGATGCTGTTCCGGCAGGATTTAACGGTCATTGCCATTATCGGCATCATTCTGCTGATCGGCATCGTCAAGAAGAACGGCATCATGATCGTCGATTTCGCCCTGGATGCGGAACGTGTGGAGGGGAAATCACCGGAAGAGGCCATCTATCAGGCCTGCCTGCTCCGTTTCCGACCAATCATGATGACCACCATGGCGGCACTGCTGGGTGCGCTCCCGCTTGCTATCGGCACCGGTGTTGGCTCCGAACTTCGCCGACCGCTCGGTATCTCGATTATAGGCGGATTGATAATCAGCCAGATTCTGACCCTCTACACCACGCCGGTCATCTATCTGGCGTTTGACCGGTTGGCCAGACGGAGAGAGAAGCGGGGAGATGTGGATGATTTTGAGGTTTAAAGTCCCTTCCCCTTCAAGGGGATATGCGCTAACTTCAGTAAAAAATAGCTCTTGATTTTCCCCCTCCCTTTCGCTTAGAAGCGCCTACTTTTGGCAAGGGGAGGGTCGGGGTGGGGATGGGGTAGATTGTGTAATTTCAGCATGTTGCCAAAAACCACCCCATCCCCATCCTAACCTTCCCCTTGAAGGGGAAGGGACTAAAAGCACAATGCCCCTTGGGCGCAGATTGGTTTTGCAGGTTGCCGTTGAACGGAGTAATAGTGAATGATTGATGGTAGTATCGGCGATGTCGCGTTGAGAAACGGACGGTGTCAACGAAACGGTTCTGATCGGTGGTGAATAAGTGGTTGCGTGAAAAGTCTGGCCGGTATAAATGTTCTCTTTGGGAAGATCACCGGTTCACACGCGCACGCGCGGGGGGCCGGTCAATAACGAGTTGTATAACTTCTTATTGGCCGCAAACAGAAAGGACAAAATGATCGAGGAAACAATCACTCTAAAAGTAAAAGCAAAATTTTCTGATGATCGGAAATTTCGCTTTTACCTTGACAAGGTATGGGATGAATCCAAGCCAAAAGCTCTGTTCATCCTGATGAATCCAAGTAAAGCAACCTGCCTCAAACTTGATAACACACTATGCAATATTATGAATTACTGTATTGAAGCCGGTTATGGTCAAATGAGACTAGTTAATTTGTTCCCTCTGATGGCCATATCCCAAACGGAGCTTTCTGGAAAGCTACAACTTAAAAAACTCGAAAACAATGCTGAAATAACTGCATCTGTTGAATTTGCCAACACAATTTACGTTGCATGGGGCACCGAAGATAAATACAAGACTCGTAAAAGTGAAGTTGAGCAAATTTTGTTTGACAATCAACGTGGCCAAATAAGATGCTGGAAAGATAAAAATGGACAGTATCCCAAACACCTTAGAATTATGAGTGAAAATTGGATTCTGACTGATTATATTTTTAAATACATAAAAACTGAAACCACATAACAAGTTATTCAAGTGAACGCAATGACACGGTAGTTACCTGAATGTGTTTATATCAGTTCTAAGCTATTCGTCGTCGCCTCCCGTATGACGAAAAGGGAGAATACGAAGATAGTAATGATAAGAAACCAAGAACCTGTACTGTATAAAGAAAAGAGGGGAAATAATGAACGGTAGAATCAAAATGTTCAATACTCAAAAAGGATTTGGTTTTATATTGGGGGAAGATGGGAAAGAACGTTTTTTTCATATTTCTAGCGTAAAATCTACCGTAATTCCGTCTCAAGGAATGCTAGTTGTATTTGAGTCTATTAGTTCGAAAAAAGGCTTAACTGCAAACAACATATTTATTCAAGAGGAGAAAAGTAAGCCAAATTTTATTAATTTTGGTACTACGAGTGTCCGCTTGAGTAATATAAAAAGTTATTATGTTGACAATAAAACAGTTACGCAAATGTTGGATGTACCGCTAAGTGAACTACCAAATAAAGAAGAATATCTTTGGGGTCAAGTAATGACGAAGTACTCATCCGAAGAATATGCTCAAATGTACAGAGACAGCGATTTGTGGGTGGACTGTAGGGGCACAGAAGGAAGGATACGAAGAACTATTACGTTTTATTATTTGCATATAGTAACGTTTCAAAAGGAGAATTACAGTTGGCGTGGCACCAAGGAGGAGATTCAGGCTATGCTATCTTCCCTTGAAACAATGTTGAATTGATATAGGGGGCGCGACTCAATACTATACAAACAAAGAAAAACGAGGTTCCAATCGGGTAGCCGGGGGTTTTTCTCCCCCAGCCCCCACACCACCCGGCATGCG
>JBAXVG010000024.1:0-66617 GCA_037129255.1 Desulfuromonadales bacterium
GGGTGACACATTTAACGACGGGAACAGTGATGAAAAGCCCACTCACCAGGTAACATTGGGTGATTTCTACATCGGTAAGTACGAAGTGACACAGGGGCAGTGGAAAGCCGTTATGGGAAGCAATCCGTCCGGCTTTACCGCCTGTGGCGACAATTGCCCGGTGGAACAGGTCAACTGGAATGACGTCCAGACCTTCATCACCAAGCTTAACCAAAGCAGCGGAATGAACTACCGCCTGCCAACCGAAGCGGAGTGGGAATACGCCGCTCGGAGCGGTGGCAAGAGCGAGAAGTACAGCGGCAGTAGCGATGTCAATGCTGTTGCCTGGTATTCCGGCAACGCCGGTAGTCCCGGTACCACCCATCAGGTTGGCTTGAAGCAGGCCAACGGCCTGGGTCTATACGACATGAGCGGCAATGCCTGGGAGTGGGTGAACGACTGGTACGGCGCATTCAGCAGCGTTGCTCAGACGAATCCTACCGGGCCAACTACGGGTTCCGGCCGCGTCATTCGGGGCGGGGGCTGGGGCGATAATGCGACCCGCGTACGAGCGTCCCTTCGCTACAACTACACCCCGTCCAATCGCATCTCCGACCTAAGCTTCCGACTTGCGGCCCCATCCACCACCCCCCCAGCCCCCTCCTTAAACTTTTACATTTACCACCAAAGCGACGGCACACTGAACGGCTTGACCACCGACGGAAGCAGTCTCACCGGGAACGCGCAAGCCTATAAGGAAACAGACGGAACATGGTCAATCGTGGGTCAGGGTGATTTTGACGGCGACGGCATCAAGGATCTGGTCTGGTGGAACAACAGAACCGGGCAGGTCAGGATCATGCTGATGTCCAGCGCCACAACGGTAAAATCGAGCACGGCGGTCATCTACACCGAACCCAACACCTACTGGCGCATCGTCGCCACCGGAGACATCGACGGCGACGGAAAGGCCGACCTGATCTGGTGGAACAAGTTGACCGGCCAGGTGGCTGTCACGCTGGTAAACGGCACTACCGCCGTAACCACCAGCAACAGCATAATCTACACCGAACCGAACACCACCTGGAAAATCGTTGCCGCAGCCGACTTTAACGGCGACAAGAAGGTGGAACTGCTCTGGTGTAACAGCAAGACCGGCCAGGTAGCACTGGGCCAGACCAATGGAACGAGCGCTTCCACAGCCAATCTGATCTATACCGCATCCGACACGGATTGGCGCATAGCCGGAGTCGGAGACCTGGACGGTGATGGCAAGGCGGACATTGTCTGGCATAACCGGACGACCGGGCAGGTCTACGGGCTGCTGACCAACGGCTCATCGGTCACAAATGGCGCAATGATGTATACTGAAACGAACACGTATTGGGAGATAGTCAGCGTCGGCAACTATACCAGCGACAGTAAAGCCGATCTGTTATGGTGGAACCAGTTGACCGGACAGCTCTACCTGATGCCGATGAACGGCCTGTCAGTCGGGTCAGGCGGGGCTATGCTTAATACCCAATTAGATAACTCATGGAAGATTCAGGCTGAAACGGAGTGGCGGGATAACCTGTACGGCAGCGGAGTGACTACTACGACGAAGTAAAACGAGGAGCCTGTCACGAAACAAGACTATCCGAATAGACAAAAACGCCGTGAAGCCATTACTACCCCGGTTTCATGGCGTTTTTTGCTTTTAAACTTCAAACGGTTGCAGATACTGTAAACGAGAGCAGATGAACCTTTTACTTTGCCCCTGCATCTAAATCAGGTAAGCCTCAGAATCACACGAACAACATTACGAATTGCCACCGTTGCCTCAATTGATTCCGCGGCATCATCTTCATCTGCGGACATTCCTGGATATCTGACCTCAACTGCCATTGCCGACAATATTCTGGCAAAGTTAATTACGTTCTGCAAAATGGAATACTGTGGCATCAATTGGTTCAGTAAAGCTTCAAGATCATGGATGCGCTGAACCCGTAAATTGTTTTCCACAATAGCGGCTTTCAAATATTTCTCGGCGCATTGCTGCGCATGAAAACAAACAGCATCGTAGTTTGGTGATTCAACAACAGCAGCCTCGCGCTTTGCGGTAGCAAGATCGGCATCAGCTTTGGCCGTCCATTCCATGTTTCAAGCTTCATACAACACCTTGCCGCGTGTCACAATATCCGTGATAAATGTGTCACTGCTGGCGAGTCGTTCCTGAAGCTGCTCCGGTGTACGAACCAGCAAATCGACAGGAACGCGTGGCTTGATGCGCGCTCTTATTTCAACGGCATACCGCCAGGGCTTCCCCTGAAACGGCAACACCACCAGCAGATCAACATCTGATTCGTTATCCGGATTTCCCCATGAGTGGGAACCGAATAATATGATTTTCCGTGGAGCAAACTCCATACGGATCTGATCGGAAATGTGCTGAATTTCAGAAGTGGTTGCCATATATATCAGACTCCATTATCCGTGAGATAGTTGGACGTTGAGAAGAATGGCGGCACTATACCGCAGATTGATCACCCCGGCAAGTTGTCATGATTCCATTCAATCCAATATTATTCGCAGGATTGTTCTTGTCATACGTGAAATATTGCGTATAATTTACTGTATATTATTTGTTAAGGGGTGCGGCACATACTGATGTACAGTAATTGCCTTCAGACCTGAGTCCCTAAGGAGTGACCAGCCATGACACATTATACCCGAGAAGAAATCATGTCATCCAGCGATGTGGCGCGCAATTTTGGCGCAGTCTTAAGCAGTGTGGTACGACACCGGCGTGAGAAGGTCGCCATTATCAGAAACAACCGTCTGGAAGCGGTACTCGTTGCTGCTGATGTATATGAGCGCCTGGAAAAATCGTGCGAAACGGTAACTGCAACTATCAGGACCACTACCGCAGACGACAAGGCTGGTGATAGTTCCGCTTTACTGAGTTTCCTTCAAAATAACCGCATTGTGACCGCTGCGAGGTTGACGCCGGAAGATATTGACCGCCAGATACGTGATGAGCGCGAGGCGTGGGAATAATGCGCAAGGTTTACCTTGATTCATGCATCGCAATCTATCTGGTCGAGGAACATCCCGCATACTGTGGAGTTATCGAAAATGCCCTGGCACAGTTGGATGGAATCGTCTGCTACAGCCCGTTGACAGAGCTTGAATGTCTCGTGTTGCCTCTTCGGATGAAACATAAGGAGCTGCTCGACAAATACGACACGTTTTTTTCACTCAATCTGAAGCTTTACATGCCTGACGCCGTGTATCGGGAAGCTGCGCGGCTCCGGGCCGAATTTGGGATAAAAACGCCTGATGCGCTCCACCTGGCGACAGCGCGGTATCATGAATGTACGGAGTTATGGACGAATGATGACCGACTGGCACGTGTATCGGATGGCATGGTGGTACATGTCTTTTAGCACACTTCCCCCTCTCCATTCTCACAGGCATGCCGTATCTAATCAATCCCGAATGCTTTACACCTCCCTCTCGCTCATGTATCATCCCCGCACATGAAACGCATCCTCAGCTTCTACATAATCCGGGAAATTGCTTCGCTCTTCCTGCTCGGAATCGCCGTATTCACCTTGATCCTGCTTATGGGGAGGCTGATCAAGCTGACCGAACTGGTCGTTTCGCGAGGTGTCCCTCTGGCGGATGTCAGCAGAATGATCCTCTATCTGATGCCGTCATTTCTGGTGTTTACCATTCCGATGGCTTTTCTGCTGGCTGTGCTGCTGGCGTTTGGCCGGCTCTCCGCCGACAACGAGATAACCGTTATCAAAGCCAGCGGTATCAGCCTGATGCAGATCATGCCGCCCGTTCTGCTGTGCGCTCTGCTGGCAGCCATGATGACCCTGGCTGCCGGTCTGGTCGGGGTTCCGTGGGGCAACAGCGCCTTCAAGGAGTTGAGTTTTAAGGTTCTGAAGCTGAATGTTTCGGCCACCATACATGAAAAGGTCTTCTGGGACGAGATCCCCGGGATGGTGCTTTATACGGAACATTACGATGAGCAGCGCCATGCATTGCAGGGGGTCATAATACATGATGGCCGAAATCCCGGGCGCCCGATGACCATATTTGCCAGAGATGGTATCATAAGCGGCGGGTCCGGCCGTCAGGCACTCAGATTGTCCCTGCTCAGCGGCAGCATACATGCAGCCGGAAAGGGAGATGAATACCGCCTGGTTACTTTCGGCGAATATGTCTTGACCGTCGGCGCTCAGGGGGGCGTTGCCGCTCTCGCTCGTAACGAACAGGATATGAACGCAGACGAACTGCAAAGCCGGATCGCCGACAAGAGCACGCCTGTTCAGACCCGCTTGAAAATGCTGTCGGAGCTGCACGGCCGCTATGCGTTTCCCTGTGCTTCACTGGTGTTTGCTTTTATGGCGGTGCCACTCGGCATCCGGAATCGCCGTTCCGGAAAATCAGCCGGATTTTCGATCAGCCTGGGAATCCTTCTGGTGTATTACCTGATGCTTTCACTTTTGAGGACATTGGCGGAAAGGGGGGACATCCCGCCGTTTATCGCTCTGTGGCTTCCAAATGTGGTTTTTCTCTGTATCGGATGGTATCTGCTCCGCATGGCATCACTTGAGCGCACGCTTCCGGTTCCCCGGCTCGCAGATGTTACCGGTATGCTGAAGAAAGTGTGGAGCCGCTGACATGGCCATTTTGAACAGGTATATCGCACTCACCTGGCTGCGCCTTTTTTCCCTCTGTCTGGGCAGTTTTGTATCGATGTATCTCGTCCTTGACATGATGGATAAAATTCCGCGTTTTGTCCGTGCCGGCGGTTCGTTACCCGATATTCTGGATTTCTTTCTCAATAAACTGCCCGAGATGGTGGGCCAAACCACCTCCTTCTCAATTCTTATGGCAACCCTTCTGACGCTGGGGCTTCTCTCCCGCAACGCCGAAATCACCGCCATGCGCAGTTGCGGCATCAGCCTTTTCCGTATTTCGCTCCCGATGCTGGCGCTCGGTCTGGCGGCCAGCTTCATGCTGTTGATCAACGCCGAATTCATAGTTCCGAAAAGCTATGAGCGGATGGAATACATCGAACGGGTAAAAATCAGGAAACAGGGTGTCAACGCTGTTTTCAAACTCAACAATATCTGGTTTCGTTCGGACACGCTGATACTGCAGGCGAAAGCCTTTGATCCCCGGCAGAAACTGCTGAAGGGGGTGACGCTCTGGACGCTGGATGAATCTCTCAACCCGGTCAGCCGCATAGACGCCGACAGGGCCGAATTCAGCGATGATCACTGGACTCTCAAACAGATGGAGGTCAAGGATTTCAGCAAAGGCGCCGGCTATCGCAGCACAGTTGTTCCCAGTATGGAGATTGCAATCAAACTGAAAATCGATGATCTCAAGATGCTGGACAATAACGCCGACAACCTGAGCTACGGCAAACTGCATGAATACGCGGAAAATCTGAGGCGCGGCGGCTATCAGGCATTCAGACACCTGACCATGATGCATGCCAAAATTTCCTCCCCCTTTGCCGCTTTTGTGATGGTCATTCTGGGAATACCGTTTGCACTCAGAGACAGCAGGTCGGGTGGAATAGCCATGGGAATCGGGGCCGGCGTCGGAATCGGTTTTGCGTATTTTGTTGTTAACGCCGTTCTGTTGTCCTACGGTCGCAGTGGTGTCCTGCCGGCTCCGGCAGCGGCCTGGGGTGCGAATATTCTCTTTGGCGCCGGAGGGATCTGGCTGGCCATGACGGTAAAACGATAAACAAAGGGAGGTTTTTCAGATGAAACGACTACTGTTTCTGACGCTGTTACTGCTCGCATGTTCCCTGACCGTCTCTGTTCTGCAGGCGGCCGATCGCCCGGAACGGGTCAAGGCCCAAACAGTCCCGGCGCCCGCTGCTCCTGCTGCCGTTGCTGCTCCCTCCATTTTAAGCATCATTCCTGCCCAGGGTGAACCGGGCAGCAAAGTCACTATCTTCGGCAGCGCGCTTGGCGAGCAGGCTTCCGCTTTTCTGGGGAGCGTCGAAATCACGGCCAGAGTGACTGACGGCAAACAGCTTGAATTTGTCATTCCGAAACTGGAGCCCGGATTGTACGCACTGTATATCAAACGGGGTGACGGCACAGCGGGGCGGGTTTACAATTTCAACATCCTGGCTTTAAAGCCGATACTGACTTCTCTCACTCCCGACAATGTCAGTACGTGCGACCAGGGGGCCGGTCGTGAAGTGAGCGCCAACGGGAAAAATTTCGGCGAGACAAGCACTCTGCTCTTTGACGGAGCGGTGATCAGCAGCCGGGTTGTGTCTCCGGAACAGATACTGTTCAATGTTCCTCACGTTGTCGGCGGGCTGCACCAGATTACCGTCAGAAATGACCGTGAAAACGGATCCTTGCCGCTGGCGCTCATGATCGAAACCAGGCCGGAAATAAGCCAGGTGTCGATCGGCAGCGAATATGTAAATTATTACGAACTGAATATCTACGGCAAAAACTTTCAGCAAAACTCGACGATCTATGTTGATGGACAGAGAATTGGCGGCAGGGGGGGACAGGAATCGGGCGAGCGCGAGAAACTGATCTTCCTGGACTGCACGCGACTGGTCTACCAGCGCTATCCTTATTCGTCCACCAACAAGGACTTCCGCATTCAGGTGGTGGGCCAGGGGGGCGAAGGAAGCCAGGTCGTCAATGTCACCGCTCCGTAGCCGCAGTAACAATATGGTAATGTGTTGATGCTCTCGCAAATTCTAAAAAGCAGTCTCCTCCCCCCTGGCGCATAAGCGCTCACTTTGAGCTTTTGCTCCCTTCCCCTTCAAGGGGAACAATTACCAGCATGGCGTTGGCAGTATCATCCTCGATAGTCACCTGCAATTGATGCAAAAATGCAACAATCACATTTGCAACATATTCAGCTTATGCTAGTATTCGGTTACGAAATCAGATACTAATTCGACTTTGCATTCAAGATGATACGTGGAATCATATCTGTAGGGTGCGCCGTGCGCACCAGGCAACAGTGATTGGTGCGCACGGCGCACCCTACGAAAATGTCATCTTGAGGGCTACGTAGAATAAACAACACTCCAAATAGGTACGTATATAAATATGCACGCCAAACTGTCACAGGAGGAACGTATTAAACGGATTCGCGAGGGGATAATCGTCGTACTGGCGACCACGCTGATTATTTTTCTGACCCGCGCTGAGATCAGGCTGAGCCAGTTAAGTGATGAGGCAAACTGGGGAAGCAGCATAGCAATCTTCGGGATAATCATCGTCGTGATACTGCTGGTGATACTACTGGTGTATCTTGTCTGCCGCAATGTTGTTAAGCTGTTTATGGAGAGTCGCTCAAACCCTTTTACCAGGCGTCTGCGTACCAAGCTGGTGCTTTCCTTTGTCGGCCTCTCGCTGGTGCCAACCATGCTCCTGTTTATTGCTGCCGCCGGTTTTATCAACAATACGGTGCACAACTGGTTTAATACCAGGGTGGAAAGCTCGTTGAGCGAATCACTGGAAGTCGCCCAGACCTATTACAAAAGTTCTGCATCCAACGCCTTGTACTACGGTAGACAGATCAGCGATTTTATTAAGGAGCAAAAACTGCTGAATGACGCCAATCTGCCAAAACTGAAGGAGCTGATCCGTCAAAAGCAGAAAGAGTATAATCTGGGTGTGGTTGAGGTCTATTCGGCCCAGCGCGAAGAGTTGGTCAGGGCAACTAATCCGAACGTACCAAAAGGGGAGTTTACCAATCCATCGTCTGAAGATATCAAGCGGGGCCTGGCCGGCAATGAGCTGACCAGCGTCAATCAGGCCGGCAAGGCTGACCTGATACGGGGTATCGTTCCGATCACTTCGAACTGGAAAGAGTCCGACGTGGTTGGTGTTGTCGTTGTCAACTATTATGTTCCATACTCCCTTGTCAGCAAGATGAAGGAGATAACCGCAGCGTATCACGAATTCCGCCAACTCAAGATACTGAAGAATCCAATTCGGTCAGGATATATTATCACCCTGTTTCTGATTGCCATGGTCATCGTATTTTTCGCATACTGGATGGGGGTATATCTGGCGAACAGTATGACCAGGCCGGTACAGGAACTGGTCGAAGCAACGCATGCCGTTGCCGATGGCAACCTTGACATTCAAATAGAAGCGCACTCGATGGACGAGATAGGCATGCTGGTTCAGTCGTTTAACCGCATGACTGATGACTTGCGCATGAAACAGCAGGCTATCAGAGTATCCAATCTTGAGTTGTCGCGTATCAACCAGGAGATCGAACGAAAGCGACAGTATATGGAGATTGTGCTGCGTAATGTGGCAGCCGGCGTTATCTCGGTAGACAGAGATGGCATAATCCGGACAATCAACACTTCCGCAGAACGGCTGCTGAATGCTCATCCCGGTAATGTGCTGGGGCGTGATTTTCGCGAAGTGATCAAAGATAAACACCTTGAAATAGTTACCGAATCGCTGCGGGAATTATCGGCGTCGCACCTTGACAGCATAACTCGTCAGGTTTCTCTGGATGTACGCGGCACCCGCCTGGCTCTGAATATGCATTTGACCATGCTGCGCGATGAAGGTGGCGAAATATTGGGTATGGTGCTGGTACTGGATGACCTGACCCAGATGATGCGAGCGCAGCGCATGGCCGCCTGGCGTGAGGTGGCTCGAAGAATAGCCCATGAAATCAAGAACCCGTTGACACCGATCCAGCTTTCGGCACAACGCCTACGTAAGCGTTATCTTTCACGTTTCAGCGATGATGAAACCGTTTTCGACGAGTGTACGAAAATGATTATCAAATCAGTTGATGATCTGAAAAATCTGGTAAACGAGTTCTCGAATTTTGCCCGCATGCCTGCCATTCAGACGGAACCAAATGAGCTTAATGCGCTGATTCGCGAGACATTGACGCTGTATCAGGAGGGACACCGCGGAGTTACTTTCAGTTTTATTCATGATGAGACACTGCCGCAGCTCACAATTGACCGCGACCAGATTAAGCGGGCGATCATCAATATACTGGAAAACGCTGTCGCCGCGATGGGGGAGCAGGGCAACGTCACCCTGACGAGCAGATATGATGCCGAACTTAAGATGGCAGCCCTGGCAATTGCCGATGACGGGCCTGGAATATCCCCTGAAGACAAGCCCCGCCTGTTTGAACCGTATTTTTCGACCAAGAAAACCGGTACCGGACTTGGTCTGGCAATTGTCAGCAGCATCATTTCGGATCATGGCGGTTTTGTCAGGGTTCGCGATAATAAACCGCACGGAGCCATATTTGTTATCGAACTGCCGACCGGTTAATTTTTATGGAATGAGGAATCACCATGACACACACAATTCTTGTAATTGACGATGAAAAGGACATACGGACCTCGCTGACCGGGATTCTTGAGGATGAAGGTTATCATGTAATAACTGCGGCAAGCGGTGTTGAAGGGATTGAGTCTGCCCAGGAGGAACTGCCTGACCTGATTCTGCTTGATATCTGGATGCCGGGAATGGATGGCCTGGAGACACTGGAAAAACTTAAGTGCCTCTTTCCCCAGATAACCATCATCATGATATCGGGACATGGCACCATCGAAACGGCAGTTCGTGCCACCAAATTGGGCGCATTCGATTTTATCGAGAAACCGCTCTCTCTGGAAAAGGTTCTGATCAGTGTGTCAAACGCATTGCAGCTTCAGTCACTGAAAGCGGAAAACGCCGAGCTGAAAAGGGCTGCTGTCAATGAGTATGAACTTATCGGCGACACCCCGGTCATGGAATTGCTTCGCGAACAAATCATGCGTGTCGCTCCGTCATCCGCCTCAGTGCTGATAACTGGCGAAAATGGAACCGGCAAAGAGCTGGCAGCACGCTCTATTCATTATCACAGTCCGCGTCGTGAACGCCCTTTTATTACGATTAATTGTGCTGCACTTCCGAGAGAGTTAATTGAAAGTGAGTTGTTTGGCCATGAAAAAGGAGCTTTTACCGGTGCAATTGCCCGGAAAAAAGGGAAATTCGACCTGGCAGACGGCGGCACACTTTTTCTGGACGAAATCACCGACATCTCTCTGCAAACTCAGGCAAAGATCCTGCGCATCATTCAGGAACGCACTTTTGAGCGAGTTGGTGGAATCAAGCACGTATCAGTCGACGTAAGGATCGTAGCTGCCACAAACAAGTTGCTCGATCAGGAAATTATTCAGGGAAGATTCAGTGAAGACCTTTATTACTGTTTAAATGTCGTGCCGTTCAGGTTACCGGCCTTACGTGAACACCGGGAAGATATACCGCTACTGGTGCGGTATTTTGTGGCTCTTTTTAATCGCAGAGAGGGTCGTGAGCCCAAGGTATTACTACCGGAAGCGCTTGAGATGCTGACCGGTTATGATTGGCCCGGCAACGTACTTGAGTTGAAAAATATTATCGAACGGATACTCATTATGACCCCCGGCGGATTAATAACACCGACCGATATTCCGGACCTTAAGGGTGGTCCGCTGTCAGGGCCACCACCGTGCCCCAAGCTCGAGGTCGCATTCAGCAGGTCGTCCCTGCGTGATGCCCGCGAGGAATTCGAACGAGAGTTCATCATTCACAAGCTTGAGGACAATGACTGGAATATTTCGCGCACGGCCGAATTAATAGAACTTGAACGCAGCAACCTGCACCGAAAGATAAAAAGTTACGGAATTGATGCGAGAAAATAGTAGCCATATGATGCAGCTATCCATCAATCCAGGAAAAGGAGTATCTAATGATCAAGGAAGAGCGAAAGTTGCGAATAAGAAATATTATAATGTTAGTTGCAGCTTTTATTGGTCTGCTTGCAGGAATATCATCAACATCTACTGCTGCTGAAGTGGTATCCACTCAAATTTCTCATCATTCTTCATCCGGAACCAGCACTAGTCCTCTCACCCTGCAACAGTGCATTGATATCGCATTGCAAAAGAATTATTTCCGGGGTGCCTCACGCTACAGCATCGAAATCGCCGAGGCCCAGCACCAGCAGGCCCTGTCAGGCTATTGGCCCCAAATAGGTATTAAAGTAAATTACTCCATCATGGATCAAGATCCTAATTTCATCTTTCCCTCCCAGAACATATCAATGCCGCAGGGAACAGCCCTGGTAATGCAGGTAACCAATCCTGCTGCTCCGGGTGGTACTGTACAGATGCCGCTTTCCAATCTCCCGGTACCCGAGCAGAATGTCAAGCTGATGGACAGGCATAATTTCGTTGCCTCTCTTAATGCGACCATGCCGCTCTATACCGGCGGTCAGGTCAGCGCCATAGTCCGTCAGGCCGAACAGGGACTGAAAGCTGCCAAAGAAGAAGCCCGGCGCACCGATCTGCAGGTTGTCTACGATACTACCCGCTATTACTACGGAGCTGTCCTGGCCAGGGAACTGCTTCAGATCGGCAGAGACGCTCTTAGCCGCATGGATGTAACATTGGATATCACTGAGAATCTTTACAAAAAAGGTTCCGGCAGGGTCAAAAAAACCGACTACCTGCGCAACAAAACCGTAGTAGAATGGTTGCGAACCGCTGTTACTTCGCTGGAGGCCAACGAACAACTTGCCAAGGCCGCTCTGACGAATTCCATAGGGATGGATTGGCAGACTCCTGTGGAACCCGCAGCACAAGAACTTCCTTTCATTCCGTCAAAGGTTGAATTGAAAGAGCTGGTCAGCGGAGCATACAGCTTCAGTCCGGACTGGGCGCGTCTCGAAGCAGGCCTGGAAGCAGCAGCCGCAAAGATTGATGAGGCAAAAAGCGGGCACCTGCCAAAGATAGGGCTGTTTGGCAACCTGAACCGCATTGAGAATTCATACGACAAAGGCATCGTAACCCCCGACAACAAGAACTCGTGGACCATCGGCATCGGCATGGAACTTCCGCTCTTCAACGGATTCCGCACAACAGGCGAAGTACGCGAAGCAAAAGCGCGCCTTGAAAAACTCAAACAGCAGCAGTTCCTTCTCAAGGAGGGCATTGCACTTCAAGTCAAGCATATCTTTATTCAGTTAATGAGTGCCCAGCAGCAGAAAGCATCCTCAGAGGCTGCCGCAGTATCGTCGGAAGAAAACAGGTCTTTAAATGAACGTGCGTATCAGGAGGAACTGGTAGAAACCAAGGACGTCATTGAAGCTCAGCTGATTGAATCTCTTATGAAGGCTCAGTATCGTAAATCGCTCTATGATAATCTCGACGCCAGGGCGAATATGGATTTTGTCGTTGGCAAACAGATTACCGATTTAATTACTTCCACGCCGTTGCATTAAACATGGCCGGAGTTTTCATGAAATTGAGAAGCTTTCCCACCATTGCCGCAGCTATTTCACTGTTCCGGATCGGCGTTTCACTTTGTCTGCTGCTCGCTGTAATTATCTGGCTGCAGTCTGTTTGTCCCGCAGCAGATAAGGGTGATGAAGCACCAAAATCGTTTCGAACCGGTTTTATGCAAAACGTGTTCTACAATACGGACCCCCGAGATGCCAAGGCTGTCCTGGAAGTGCATAGCCGGGAGATTTCCCGCATCATGGGACTGCCCCTGACCCCTAAGGTGGTCATGTTCTCGGAAATGGACTCCATGGCCAAAGCCCTTCGAAAAGGCGAGCTTGAACTGGCAGCGATACCAAGTGTCGAATACCTGCGTATCCGTAAAACCATCCCCCTGATCCCCTCCTTTGTCGGAACCAACAGCAACGGCCAGGGAATAACGTATGTTGTAATCACCCGCAAAGACAGCGGAATCCGTTCATTCTCTGATTTGAAGGGAAAGTCCATCCTCATTCCCGCTGTCGCAAAATATGAATCAAGTCAGATCTGGCTGGAAGTCCTGTTGATGAAAACGGATAAGGGTGGACGTGAAACTTTTTTTAGTCAGGTAAAGGAGTCACCTAAAATATCCAATGCAATAATGGGGGTCTTCTTCAAACAGGTCGATGCCGCAATCGTCACCCGCTCAGGCCTTAACACAAGCCGGGAACTCAATCCCCAACTGGATGTACAGTTGACCGTACTGGCCGAATCTCCGAACCTGAGCGATGCGGTGGTCTGTCTGATTCCGGGCACGTCTGAAAGATTCCGTAATCAAATTTACAATGCCATGCTCCAGCTCAACGACACAAAAAGCGGCAGGCAGATTTATACTATCTTTCAGACTAACGGCATAACCCCTTTTAAAGCGGAATATCTGGAAGGTCTGGAAAATCTGATTAGCGAGCATAAACACCTGAGGGCCAAATCAATACCGAGGAAATGACTGGTATGGAAGCAGCAAAGGGCAACGAAGTTTTTGCAAAGCTAAGACAACTGCAACTTACGGGTCTCTGGCCAAAACGGATCGTTGCCCGAGTGACCCTCGTTTTATCCGCTCTGATCATTTGTACACTCGGTCTCTTTGTCCTTATCAATCTGCCGTCACAGCGCAAAGCTATTCTTGAGGCCATGAAGTCGGAAGCCAGAAGTACCGTCACTTCAATAGGACAAGTCACGTCAAGTGCCGTTATTTCCGAAGACTTTGCTACAGTTATTGAACATTGTATGCGGGTTGTCAAAGAAAGCCCGTCAATCAATTATGTTGTTATAACCCGCAATGACGGTTTTTCCCTGATATTCACAAAAGAGGGCTGGAAACAGGATGTATTATTAGGAGAGTGGGCGCCAACCGGAAGCAGAATCTCCAAAAGCATTATCCAGAAAAATGAAATATCGCCAAACAAGGTATATCACTACTCGTACCCGTTTCAGTACTCCAGTATAGACTGGGGCTGGATCCACATAGGTCTTTCACTGGATACGTTCAATGCCAATATCAAGGACATGTATCAACGCACCTCCCTGCTTGCCCTGACCTGTCTCCTCGTCGGTTGCGGAGTATCGCTTGTTTTTGCACGAAGACTCACCAAGCCGATTTTTTCTCTTGCCGACACGACTAAATTGGTCGCCCAGGGTTATCTGAGCACACGTGTTGACATCAGAACAGGTGATGAACTGGAACTCCTTGGGCAGTCGTTCAACTCCATGACCGAAAGACTGCAGCAGACTCAAGAAGAAATTCTCGCCGAAAAGAGTATCGCTGAGGCTGCCAGCAAAGCAAAATCACAATTTCTGGCAAAAATGAGTCACGAAATCCGCACACCGATGAATGGAGTTCTCGGAATGCTGGGATTGTTGAAGGACTCGCATCTGGTTGCCGAACAACGTAACATGATCCGCATGGCTCACGACTCAGCAGAAAAATTACTGGAAGTTATCAATGATATTCTGGATTTTTCCAAAATTGAGGCAGGGAAATTACAATTACATACAATAGATTTCACCCCCCATGATCTGGTACATGAGGTTTTGGATATGTATTGGGGGAGGGCTCAGAACAAAAGCGTCAAACTGCTGTATACTATTGATGATTCTGTACCTGTAGCTGTAAAAGGAGATGCTGCCCGAATACGTCAGATTCTGATTAACCTGATTGGCAATGCGATGAAGTTTACGGAACTGGGTGAGGTAGCACTGGGACTGAGTCTTGCCGAAAAAACAACAGGACACTCAGTACTTCGCTTTGAAGTACGGGATACAGGTTCAGGAATTCCGTATGACAAGCAGGAAGTCATTTTTGAACCTTTTTCCCAGGCTGACGACACAATGTCCCGGCGTTACGAAGGCTCCGGTCTTGGTCTCGCTATTTCCAAGGAGTTCGTGGAAGCAATGGGTGGGCGTATCGGATGTCAGAGCGAATTGGGCAAAGGATCGCTTTTCTGGTTTACGGTCTGGGTCCAGAATGCTGAATTGATCCCGATCACATCAAACCTTGACGACGCTCCGGTAGAGACATCAGTACATGCTGTATGTGAGTATATTCCGAGAGTGCTTCTTGCGGAAGATAATCCGGTAAATCAGGAACTCGGCAGAATGGTACTGGAAGCCCTCAATTGCGAAGTTGACGTGGTATGGAATGGTCGCGAAGCTGTGGAAGCGTTTTTCAGAAAGAAGTACGACCTCATATTAATGGATTGTCAGATGCCTGAAATGGATGGATATGAGGCAACCAGGATAATCAGACAACGTGAATCAGAAAATAAGGAGGAAGAACGTCGGATATGTATCGTCGCCCTGACAGCGAACGCCATGGACGGGGACAGGGAACTCTGCCTCACAGCCGGCATGGATGACTATGTAGCCAAACCGTTTAAGCCTTTCCAGATCCAGAATCTTCTGACAAGGTGCTGCGGTTCTCCGTAAAGGGGAAAAGAGTTAGATGCAGTTAACTCACAGGAAAAAGTCATGTTCAAATGTTATCGAATAGTGTAAAAGCGTTCCCATGACAAAGCTCCGTTCAAAGATTCTCGTACTCTTCTTCCTCACGGGAATTATCACATGTCTGGCCGTCATACTGTACGGGCGCTGGCACCTTCATGGCAAACATGCCGATACCGCGAATCTGTCACTGCTTTATGAGGCTTATTCTGTTGTCATCAAGCGTTATGTTGAAAAACCGGATTCAAAAAAAATTGTGCAGAGCATGGTTGACGGAATGCTTGCCAAACTGGATCCCCATAGCGCCTATCTGCCACCCGAGCCTTTTCACGAGATGGAAGTTCAAATGTCGGGCGTCTTTGGCGGAGTCGGCATCGAACTGGGGATGAAGGACAACAAGCTGACCGTTATTGCTCCTATTGAGGACACTCCGGCCTTCCGGGCCGGAATACAGGCCGGTGATCACATTTGGAAAATAGATGGAAGCATCACACGCGGTATGAACATTCAGGCAGCGGTCAAGCGGATGCGGGGTGAGAAAGGAACATCGGTTACATTGGTTATTCTGCGCAATGATTCTCTCAAGCCGCTGACTTTCAATCTGGTTCGCGATATCATCAAGCTCAAAAGCCTGAAGTTCCGGATGCTGGATACCGGATACGGATTCATCAGGATATCCCAGTTTCAAGAGCCTACCGGAAGGGAGTTCAGACAGGCGCTGCAAGAGCTGCATGCAGCTGCCGGCGGCCACATGAAGGGATTGGTGATCGATCTGCGCTACAATCCGGGCGGTCTCCTGGATTCGTGCGTCGAGGTAGCCAACTGTTTTATTGGAGATACTATCAGCAATTCGGCAATTGTTTCAATAAAGGGTCGTGCTGCGGGAGCCAGCCGTGTCTATAATGCGTCACTGGGAACAAAGGAGCCGCATTATCCCGTTGTAGTTCTGATAAACGGGGGCAGTGCCAGCGCTTCTGAAATTGTTGCCGGAGCACTGCAGGATCATAAACGGGCCATCATCATGGGAACTCAGAGTTTCGGCAAGGGTTCAGTACAGACGGTATTCCCCCTGAAGGGTAACTCCGCTCTCAAACTGACAACGGCGCGCTACTATACTCCAAGCGGACGTTCAATTCAGGCCAAAGGGATTGTTCCGGATATTGAGGTGCCAAACATCAAATCGCTGCTGACAAAAGAGAAGGTGATCGAGCTCAAGGAGAAAGATCTTGAAAAAAGTCTTGCTTCAGATAACAAGCAGGACACACCGCAATCGAAAACTCAAGAGTCGCCTCATGGAGGCGCTGCCGGCTTTTCTGATGTGCAGAAAGATTATCAGCTCAGACGGGCGCTTGAATTGCTGCAATCCATCAGCATGTTGAGGGAGAAAGGCTTTCAGTGAAGTTTATCGCATGTGAGCGTAGTCTCAGGTCAATCCGCGGTTTCTGAACAGCCTCATCAGAAGAACTCCGATGATAGAGAGGCAGAGACCAACACAAAGAAACAGGTAGCCGATTGACCGCCCCTCACCCCAGCCCCACAGGTCCTTGTGCTTCATGAAAAAAATCAACGCAAGGCCGCCAAACGTGCCTATTCCACCAGAGATGTACAAAACAAAGGCGATAACCGCCAGGCCGATTCCCTGTTTTCTTGCCATCAAATACCTTTCTCAATCACTCAGCAGTTTCTGTAACTTTGCACCAATATCGGTTTCTCTTATTAATGCTTCACCAATCAGAAAAGCACTGGCTCCGTCGGCCTGAAGCCGGACAATATCGGCACGGCTGTTGATACCGCTCTCGGCCACCAGCAGACGATCTGCCGGCATCATGAGCGCCAGGCGGCCGGTTGTGCCAAGATCGGTTGCAAAGGTTTTCAAATTGCGATTGTTTACACCGATCAGAGTGCAGTCGGTCTGAAGCGCCATATCCATCTCACCTTCATCATGCACTTCCAGCAGCACATCCAGATTGATTTCCTTTGCAACGGCATGGAAGTCCCGTAACTGATCCGGATCAAGCATGGCGGCAATCAATAGAACGGCGTCAGCTCCGGCGGCACGGGCTTCAAAGATCTGGTACGGATCGCAGATAAAATCTTTGCGTAAGAGCGGCAGCGAGACCGTTTCACGGATCAGCGCAAGGTAGCGCAGATGCCCCAGGAAAAAAAATTCATCTGTCAGCACCGACAGGCAGGTGGCTCCACTGTTCTGGTAGATCTCGGCAATCTCAAGCGGATCAAAGTTTTCACGAATGACACCTTTACTGGGGGAACCCTTCTTGACTTCAGCGATGATGGCAGTCCAGTCTGAGGCCACAGCTTCGCGCAGATGGCGCTCAAAACCTCTTGGAACGTCTTCCAGATCTGCGACACGAGCTTTCATCTCGCTCATCGGTGTGGATGCCTTGGCGGCAGCAACTTCTTCCTGTTTGCGGGCGACAATTTTTTTCAGGATGTCAGGAGTATCTGTTGGCATGGAGTTATCTTTCACGAATTATATATTGATTCTACCCTTGATTCGTCAGCACCGCCAGCTTCTCAACCTGCTGCAGCGCCTGATCGGAGTCAATTGCCTCAGCGGCCAGAATCATCCCTTCCTCCGGTGTGACAACCTTGCCGGCTGCCACCAGAGCATAGGCGGAGTTCAGCAGTACAATGTCACGACGGGGTCCCTGTTCGCCTGCCAGTACCGCCCTGACTATCAGAGCGTTGGCCGCGGCATCGCCACCTTTGAGCGCCGCCATCCCACAGCGGATCAATCCGAATTGTTCAGGAGTTACGATACTCAGGCTTACCCCGGTCCGGGTTACTTCGGCTACCAATGTTTCGCCGGTAAGCGTTATTTCGTCCATACCATCCGAGCCGTGCACCACAAAACCATGCTTGCACCCGAGTTTATGCAGTACGCCTGCAAGTTTTTCCACAAGATCGGTGCGATAGACCCCCATCACCTGGCAATCCGCTCCGGCGGGGTTAGTGAGAGGTCCAAGGATGTTGAAGATCGTGCGAATGCCGATCTCGCGCCGCGGGCCGATTGCATATTTCATGGCGCCGTGCAGGGCCGGGGCAAAGAGGAAACCGATACCGATCCGGTCGATACAGCTCTCGACCGTCTCAGGAGTGACGTCCAGGTTAATGCCCAGCTTCTCCAGCACATCAGCGCTACCACATGCCGAAGATACCGAACGGTTGCCATGTTTGGCCACCTTAACTCCGCAGGCCGAAACCACAAATGCCACCGTAGTCGAGATGTTGAAGGTGTTGGTGCCGTCTCCGCCGGTACCAACCACGTCAAGGATGGTTTCGCGGTCGATATTGATGTCGTCGCGGTCAATATCCAGCACCCCCTTTCCGACCCGGATCGGAGTGGCTCGCTCTCGCATCACACGGGCTGCCCCGGTAATCTCTTCAACGGTCTCCCCCTTCATGCGTAGAGCGGTAATGAAAGCGCCGATCTGCGCCGGGGTAGCTTCACCGGACATGATCTGGTTCATGACTTCGATCATCTCTCCCTCGGTCAAATCTTCGCGTTCGATAACTTTAGCTATGGCTGTTTTGATCATTTCTGAACCTCCATACGAAAAAAGGGGATGTTGCCATCCCCTTATGATTGCTATGCAAGCAAGGCGGGCTAGATCCCTTCTTTAATTTTTCGGATGGCTTCGCGGATCAGAGTTTCTGCCAGATCCGGAACCACTTCCCATACAATACGCTCGATAACCTCTTTAGAAACAGCTGAAATTGCAGCTTTAAGCTGGTCTTCACTCAATACTCCAGCGGCAATGGCCGATGGAACGGGAACGGAAACCGGAGGTATAGTAGATTCGACAGAATCGACGACCGGAGTTACAAAAACCGGAGCC
The DNA here is from genome assembly GCA_037129255.1 of Desulfuromonadales bacterium. Taxonomy (GTDB): domain Bacteria; phylum Desulfobacterota; class Desulfuromonadia; order Geobacterales; family Pseudopelobacteraceae; genus JACRCG01. Next base: position 19,114 of record JBAXVG010000024.1, read on the forward strand.
GCCGCTTCTAATGCAGAAGTCACCGGCTCAAAGACAGGGACAGGCTCATCGAAGAAACCGGTTTCAGGCTCCGGCGCAATCAAAACGGAAGACACAGGGTCAATGCTCAATACTGTTGAGACAGGCAACCTTCGAGCAGGCTCGCCATCCTCAAAGGCAATTTCGCCGAAACCGGACTCCTGAAGAGGAACTGCCTGCTCAGAAAAAACGGTACGGGGAATATCTGCTACATTTTCCTCTTCAAATTCGAACGTGTGTTCTTCAACCGGAATCCATTGCGTACCGGTATGCTGGGGCGACAATGAAGTTATCAAGGCAGATGGAACTAGTTGAGATTCAGATTCCTCATTGACAATGGCAAAAACGTCGGGTTCCAATGAATCGGCAAATCCGGTGTCAACAACGGGCTTTGGAGCAGCGACAGTTGCTGCAGAAGGCTCAGCGTCAAGGGTAAAAGCCCCCCAAATATCGGCAGGTGCCGAAGACTTCGCTGTTTCAGATGGCAGTGGAGGTGGCTTTACGGTCGCCTCTTCGGCGAAGGAAAAAACCTCTGCCGGTTCTATCAAAACGGGCGGCTCTAAAACCGCCTCTTCGGCAAAGGAAAAAGCCTCTGTGGGTTCTGTCAAAACGGGCGGCGGTACGGTGACCGCTTTCGCAGCACGGGAAGCGCCCAGTTCAGCCAGTTCCTTCACTTTTTTGACGATTTGCTGCGAATCAAAAGGCTTGGCCAGAAAATCGTCTGCGCCGCATTTTTTAGCCCTGTCTTCATCAAACGGCTCAAAGGATCCGGTAAGAATGAGAATCGGTTTGGCTGCCAGCGCAGGTATGGCACGCACAGCCTCAGTTACTTCATACCCGGTCATTCCAGGCATCAGAGCATCTATAAGCAAAACATCCGGACAGAGCTCGCACGCTTTCTCAACGGCAGCTTTTCCATTATCGACTATAGTCAGGGAGTAATCGTCGCCCCCGAAAATGATGCCTATAACTTTCTGGATGGTGATGCTGTCGTCAGCTAAAAGCAGTTTCATGCTCATCGTTTCCTCCCTGGCGAGTGGGTGCGGAAGTTGATTCATTGGCGGGAAGCTAGCACAAGTACTGAAAGGTGTCAAGTTATTAGAATTTTAGGGGAGTTGCACATCATGTAATATTCCGTCAACATCACGGGTGTGTGAAAATATTGCAGCAGCCAGAGTAGAAATGTCGCTGCGTAACATGCTGAAATGGCTGATATCACGATAATCAAGCCGGACTGTCAGGAGAATCACAAAGAGATCAAGTTCGGGATCAATCCAGATTGACGAACCGCTGTAGCCGGTATGACCGAACGACACATCAGAAAAATGCCGGCCCCGGGGTGACGAAAAAGGAGAGAAAATGTCCCAACCCAAACCACGCACGACCCTGCCGGAGCTGAAAAAATAGGGGGCGGTCATCTGTGCCACGACACGTTGACTGAAAAAACGCCGGCTGTCCAATTCCCCCTGATCGAGCAACATAACGGCAAAACGGGACAAATCGGATATGGAACTGAAAAGCCCGGCATGGCCGGCGACTCCGGCCAGCAGACGAGCGTTTTCATCCTGAACGATGCCGGCGTGCAGCTGTTTATCCGGGCCGAGCGTGGGGGCAATGGAACGGACTATCTCCGCCGGCGGGATGAACATGGTGTCGGCCATGCCAAGTGGCGCAAATATATGTTCTTGTGAGAACCGGTCAAGTGACTGCCCTGAAGCCCTCTGAACAAGTTCCCCGAGCAGGATGAAGTTGATGTCTGCATATCGAAAGCGGTTTCCGAAGGGATTCCATACTTTTTGCGAAGCAGCGTGCCGGATGGCTGATTGCAGCGGAGTTCGGTCAGAGAGAGTCGCATCGTCCAGGCCCGACGTGTGGGTCAGCAGATTGAGGATGGTGATCTCTTCTCGTCCGGTTCCCTTGAACTCGGGAAACCAGCGGCTGAGAGAATCCATCAGCGTGATGCGGCCGCTCTCCAGCAGTTTCATAACGGCGGGAGCAGTAGCAATCACCTTGGTCAGCGAAGCCACATCAAAGAGTGTGCGATCATCAATCGGAGCAGTTGTCCCGATTGGATACATCCGTCCTCGGGCCGAACTGTAGAGCAGACCCTTGTGGTTGCCGACAGCAACTGCACCACCGGAGATCAGGCCGCGACGAATGGCATTGTCCAGCATTACTTCAATGGTGGTTGCACGCCCGACGTCCAGCAGGTCATCCGCCGCAAGCGACACGACAGGATGTAACAGCAGGGAAAATATAAGAATTGCATGGCGAAAACGCACGAAATCATTTCCTTTATACAGTATAAAAGCCCACAAAACGGAGGCTGAGAAGGTATATCCCGTGTCAGAAGGCGTTACGTCCGGTAGTCGGCGTTGATGCTGACATATTCGTGCGAGAGGTCAGAGGTGAAAACAGTTGCAGAGCCGACGCCCAGACCAAGGTCTACCGTTACGGTAAATTCCTTCTTTCTGAGCACTTCAGTGCCGCGAGCTTCCGCATCCCCACCGGCGAAGATACCGTTCCTGGCCATGCAGACATCATCGAAGCAGAGCGACAGACGCGATTGATCCACCGCGGCGCCCGAATATCCGGCAGCAGCGAAGATGCGTCCCCAGTTTGCATCCTGACCGAAAAAAGCTGTCTTAACCAGGCTGGAGTTGGCAATCGCCAGGGCAACTTTTCTGGCGTCGTCACTGCCTTCGGCCCCACGTACCCGGACTTCTACAAATTTTGTGGCCCCCTCTCCGTCCCTGACAATCTGCTTGGCCAACGATAGCAATACATCCTGCAGCAGTAACTCAAACGCTTCAGCTTCGGGAGTGCCCGCCCCGACGGGAGGATTGCCGGCCTGGCCATTGGCCAGTATGAGACAGGTATCGTTAGTGGACATGTCGCCATCGACGGTAATCATGTTGAAAGAGTTGTCCACAGCCTTGCGGAATGTCTGCTGCAAAAAATCAGGCTCCAGGGCTGCGTCAGTTATAATGAATGAAAGCATGGTGGCCATGTTTGGCATGATCATGCCGGCCCCCTTGGCAGTGCCGGCCAGGGTGTAACCCGATTGTCCGGCAACTCCGCTGCGTACCTCCAGCTTGGGAAAGGTATCGGTTGTCATTATAGCCTGTGCAATATCATCAAACGTGCCGGAAGACAGCCCGCCTATCAGCCCGGGAATTGCCGTCCGCAGACGCTCCATGGGCATCTGCACTCCGATGACTCCAGTGGAAGCAACCTGAACAGCCTCATCGGAAATTCCAAGTCCGGAAGCGACCATACGCGATGTCTCCCGGGCGGCAATCAGGCCGTTATCGCCGGTACAGGCGTTGGCATTGCCGCTGTTCACGATCAGGGCCTGCGCGATACCGCTTTTGATGCGCTCTTCTGATAAAAGTACCGGAGCAGCCCTGACCTTGTTGATCGTGAATACGGCGCAAGCCATAGCCGGCACTTCAGAGAAGATCAAAGCCAGGTCTTTGCGTCCCGGCTTTTTTATGGCGGCCTCAACTGCTGAAAACTGAAAACCTTTGATGTCCATGATGTACCTTCGGCCAGGCTGGGTCTGGGGGAAACAACTATGACCCAGCAGGATAGCACTGATTGTCGATGTGTGACGCCTCCAGCTGAACCTTGAAGATTCTCAGATCAGAGGCGGCTGTGGCATTGAAAGCCTTAACCCGGTACATGTTAAGTGTCGGGAGCGCAATTGCCACAAGTGCTGATAATATTGCTACGATCATAAGCAGCTCTACCAGCGTGAAGCCCTTCTTTTTGATATTGGATGTTATCATGTCAGTCTGCGCCTGCCTTAGAGGATTTCACCCACATTATTTATGAACGCATCAAGCAGCACCGGATCAAACTGGGTACCGGAATTGTTGCCCATTTCCGCAAGCGCTTCACTGAATCCAAGTGTTTTGCGGTATGAATCCTTACTGGTAATGGCGTCAAAGGCTTCACTGATTGCTATGATTCGTGATTCGAGCGGTATCTCTTCGCCGGCAAGACGGGACGGGTAGCCCTGCCCGTCAAAACGCTCGTGGTGGTGCAGGACGAAGCGGGCTTCTTCCTGGTAAAGATTTATCTGGCTCAGCAGAGCATGCCCGACAGTGACATGTTTAAGGTACACTTCGGGTTTCATTTCGTCACTGGGCAAAAATTTCACAAAACCGACATCGTGCAGCAGACTTGCCGATCTGAGTACATTTCTGCGCTTGGGAGACATTCCGGTTGCAACGGCAATGATCTCACAGTAACGGGCCACCCGGCGGGCGTGCTCAACCTTGATGGTAAGGTGATTGTCCATAGCCAGCAGCAGCAGCTCGGTCATATGCTGCTCAAAGTTGTCATGGTCTGAAATGAAACGGGCGTTTTCGAGTGAAATGGCAGCCTGACTTGAAAAATACTCCAAAACCTCTTCATCGTCTGGATTGAAACGCCCCGGCGCTGAATGCAGCAGCCTGATAACCCCCGAGGTATCCGAATTACCTTTAAGAGGATAGCACATGACCGATGATATGTTTTTTCCGGTCATCCCGACTATCTCACAGGGAGAAGAATTGCCGGGCTTCTCATCCCTGTTTCGTTTGCACATCGCGTTGGTTATGCATTCGGTGGAAATGACGGACTGATTCATGGAGATTACATTCGTACCGGATATGGCACCGCGAAAAACCTTGGCGGAAAGTATCCCGTTCTCCATCAGCATAATGACTCCGGCATCAGCCCCCGTCATGGAGATGGCATAGTCAAGAATTTTCTGACACAACACTTCTGCATTCTGCTCGGCGCGGAGATCCCTGGTTGCGGCAAGAAGGATATTGTAACGGCCCGCATGTTCTGCAATTTTCGAAAGCGCTCTGGCTGAAAAACGTTTGAAGGCAAGCAGACAGCAAACCAGTATTATCGAAGCGATAATCACCGTTATTTTTATTGCACCACCCATATTCTCCCTGAAAGTGTACACACAGAATTTTGCCAGAATCAGGGCAAATACGATAACGATGCAGGTAATTATGGAGTTGATCAGCTTGAGATTAGAATTGAATTCATTGACGAACAGAATATTTTTTAGGGGTTTCATGGGTGACTCGATGTGAAGAATTGAAGTTGCCAGCGGGTCAGACAATATCGTGGAACATGGCAAATTTCAAGGATAATCAAAGACTGTTGTGACAATATCAATGGTTGATTTCCTTAGCAACGGTGTGTGCTGGTCTTTTCAGCAGCAGCAGCAGAGGAATAATCACCAGAAAGGCCAGACCGATGATAAAAAAGATCCGGTTGAATGCCAGTGTGCCGGCCTGCCTGCGAACCGCGCCGTACATCATTCCCAGTGCGGTTGTGTCAGCCCGGGCTGTGGCAATTCCTTTTGAAATCAAGGTCTGCTTGAGCCCCTCGAAACGCATCTGCCAGACAGGATTATAGGGATTGACATGTGCGACGAGTGTAGTCTGATAGAACTGTTCGTACCGTGCCAGAAGGGTGGCAGCCATGGCTATTCCAACGCTGCCGCCGATGTTGCGCAGCAGGTTGAACATACCGGTGGCGTTGCCCATCTCTGTCCTTGAAATGGTTGCGAGGGTCACTGTGGTCAGCGGCACGAAGATCAGGGCCAGTCCGAAGCCGAGCACGATACGGGGCCAGGTGTAGTCCCAGAATGAGCCTTGCAGATTGAGTCCCTGCATGATGAACATCGCTGCGGAGCCAATCAGCAGTCCGCAAAAAACGATCTTGCGGCCATCGCGTTTTGCCAGGGCAGCCCCCACAAATGGCATGGTGATCAGCGTGGCGACTCCTCCGGGGGCCATGACCATGCCGGCATCTGTTGCGGAATAGCCCATCAGGGTCTGAAGAAAGAGCGGTATCAGCATGATCGAGCTATACAGGGCAAAACCGACGACAAACATGATCAGATTGCCGGCCGAGAAAGAGAGATTCCTGAACAGTCGCAGGTTGATGATCGGATGCTCGTGAGTCAGTTCGACCCAGATCAGAGCAACCATCGCAACGATGAAAATGATGCTGAAGGTAATAATGAAAGATGAGCTGAACCAGTCCTCCTGCTGCCCCTTGTCAAGCACCACCTGCAATGAACCCATGCTGGCCGTCAGCAGAAACAGTCCCCAGTAGTCGATCGTGAGATTTTTCGCCCGCTGTCGCAGGTAGGCCGGATCGAAGATGAAAAAGGCGCACATGGCCATGGCGATGATGCCGATCGGAAGGTTGATGTAGAAGATCCAGCGCCAGTTCATATTATCGGTGATCCACCCCCCCAGAGCCGGGCCGACAATCGGGCCGAACATGGCGCCGACACCGAAAATTGCCATGGCCATACCACGCTGGTTTGGTGGAAAGGTTTCCATCAAAATGGCCTGGCTGATCGGAATCAGCGCGCCGCCGGCGGCCCCCTGCAGTACCCGGAAAAAGATCAGCGCAGCCAGATTGGGAGCGGCTCCGCATAATAGCGACGCCAGAGTAAAGAGCACGATGCACGTCATCAAAAAACGTTTACGACCGAAAAGGCGGGACAACCAGCCGGTCATGGGGAGCACGACGGCATTGGCCACCAGATAGGAGGTCAAGACCCAGGTAACTTCGTCTACTCCGGCGTTAAGACTCCCCTGCATGTGCGGAAGGGCGACGTTGGCCACCGACGTGTCGATAATCTCCATAATGGCAGGCAACATAACGGTGATGGTGATCAGCCATTTGTTTATATATTTATCGTCGTTCATTTAAACGGGTTGAGATCATTCAAGACGTCTTTAGCTGTCCTGCCGGTCAACACAGTCGGAATGACGCTCATCCCGACCCGTAACAGATGTTCCGGGTCTGACGCGTTATTGATTGCGATCTTGACCGGCAGTCGCTGAACCACTTTGACGTAGTTGCCGGTGGCGTTTTCGGGCGGCAACAACGAAAAAGCAGCGCCGGTGCCGGCCATGATGCTGTCAACCCTGCCGTTAAAAGTGCGGCCCGGGAATGCGTCCACGCTGAACTCTACCTTCTGCCCCGCTTTGATGTGCGTTATCTGGCGTTCCTTGTAGTTTGCGGTAATCCAGGCATCCTGCAACGGTACCAGCGCCATGAGGAGCTGGCCGGCCTGAATGTTGGCGCCCGGTTCGACCGATTTGCGGGTGATATAACCATCTTTGACGGAAAATATCCTGGTGTATGAAAGTTGAAGCTGTGCCTCTTCCAGTAGAGCCCTGCGCTGGAGCACTCTGGCCTTGTTGCCGCCTCTGTTTGCCAGTCCGGCCTCTGTCTGAGCGCGCTTCAATATCTCTTCCGCCTCTTTCAGTTGCGATTCCGCCACACGTTTGCCGGTTATCATACGGTCAAGCTGCTCCCGGGAAATCACCTCACGGCTGAAGAGTTTTTCACCGCGGACATGATCGAGCAGAGCCTGGTCATTGCGGGCTCTCGCAGATTGCAACGAAGCTCTGGCCGCCTCGACTTTCAGCTGCTCGCCACCACTTTCGTTCTCGGCCATCCCGACTCCGGCGGCGGCCTTGGACACCTGAACCTGATGGTCGCGCCGGTCGATCTCCAGCAACAGGTCACCCTTTTTGACTAACTGGTTGTCATTCACCATCACGCGTGCCACCGTTCCTGAAACCCTGGACGAGACCGGCACGATGCGGGCCTCGATAAAGGCGTTGTCAGTCTCAACATGGGTCTTGCTCTTTATAAACATGCTGAGACCTGCCCAGGAGCCACCAGCGACTATGATCAACAGCATGACCGCCGCCTTATGTTTCCTGTAGCTGCCCGGTTTCGCCGCTACGGACAGTTTTGTACTGTCGGCCGTCTCTGTCTGCGCCGGTGTCGTTTCGTCTGCCATATACTCCTCCGATGAATATTACAGTTGGCCGAGCGCACGTTTCAAACGGGCGCCGGCAGTCTGGTGATCATAAAAAGCCTGGTGATAATCGGTGATGGTCTGGGTCACCAGTGTCTGGGCGTCCAGAACCTCCGTAGCGGTGCCGACCCGCTCCCGGTAGCGCTCCCTGTTGATGCGCAGATTTTCCTCGCTCTGGCGAATGGCGGCTTCCGCCACGCCAATACGCTCTCTGGATACGGCGACATCATTTTTGGCTGTGTTGACTTCAAGTCGAGCCTGCTCCTCAGCCAGTCTGAGAGCGTCCTGACTTTTTGAGCGATTTTTGATTGCCACTTCCCGGGCCGTACTTGAAGCGTAGCCATCAAACAGATTGACCTTTATTCCGAGGGTGGCGGACAGTATTACCTGCTCGCGCACCTTGTCGTTCTGCGCATAATCCAGTGCCAGGCGAGTGTACAACTCGGGATGGAAAATATCCCTGCTCTCCTTTACTTCGAACTCCCGAGCCTCTATTCCATGACGCAGAGCCTGGATTTCATGCCGATCCGTCACGTTGGATGATGTATCCGGTTGTTGCTCGCCAGCGCCGCTCATGACGGTATTTTCATCCAGATCGGCACGAAATTCCGGACTGTTTCCGATCAGGAAATTGAGCAACAGCCATACGTTTTCGCGTCGATTCCGAAGGGCCAGCAGTTTTTGGCGAGCAGCAGCCAGTCGAACTTCAGCCTGAAGGATGTCGTTGCGGGTCACGACACCCTCTTCATACAGAACCCGTGCCACACGGCGATGTTCCTCAACCAGAGCCACGTCTTCGGTCGCCGCAATAATCAGTTTGCCGGTTTCAAGGACACTGAAATAGGTTTCGATTACCTGAAGCGCAACGTCGCTCTGTTTCGCCTCCAGCGAGCTGGCGGAAGCGTTCGCAAGGGCGCCGGCCTGCTGTTTCCGGGAGTCGCGGCGACCGAAGTCGTAGATAGTGTAGCTGGCCGAAAGGCCGGCAAAGGCGAAATCAGGCTCCTGGGTTTCGGCTGTGTGTCCGCTGATAATGACCGCCTGCGGTTCAAGCTGCATGGTGTAGCCGGCCTGGGCATCGACTCGCGGGAAAAAAGCGGCAGAAGTCAGCCGGACGTTCTCCCTGGCGATTTCTGTGTCCCACACCGCGCTTTTCACAACCGGGTTGTTTTCCCTGGCTTTCTGCAGACACTCCGGCAGGGTGAGCGTTGCAGCCCGGGCCGGGCCTGAAAGAACCAGCAGCATCGCCAGAGCGATGCTAACACGATGGATGATCATATACCTTCCTTTCACCTCGTAGTATCTGCAGCATGCGGATGAGTTCGCCAACCTCCTGCCCGCTCAGACCGTCAGTTAATTTTGCCAGAGCCCGCCGGGCGCATTCCGCCAACGGACTCTCCATCTCCTTGCCTCGTTCAGTCAGGTGTATCTTGTAAGCGCGTCGGTCCTGGGGGTGCGGCCGGCGCTCAACCAGACCGCTCTTTTCCAGACGATCAATCAGGCCGCCTATGGTGGTCCGGTCAATCTGCCCTTTTTCGGACAGCTCGACCTGCGTCAGTCCGTCCTGCAGCCAGAGAAAGGCCAGAAGCCCGAACTGCGGCGGCGTCAGATCATGTACTTCAATCTCTTCCCGCAAAAGTGCCCAGGCACGCTGATACCCTTTGGAGAGCAGAAAACCGATACTTTTTTCTATGTCATACATGGTATTTGTAACCCCTTACTTGGACATATTGTCATTATACAGATAATCAGCATGCTGTCAATATGGCTGTTATTAGGAAAATATATTTACAATATCAGGCTATTAGCATAATATACCGCCACCATGTCGATCCCTTTGAACATCAACATCAGACCTATGACGGAAACTGATCTGGATCAGGTTGTGGCCATAGAAGCGGTATCATCTCCGGCCGCCTGGCATCGCGAACATTTTGCCGCTGAACTGGAAGCCCGCCATTCGTTTCCGCATGTCGCCGAGGCAGATGATCGCATCGTCGGTTATGTCTGTCTGATGTCGCTTTTTGAAGAGGCGCAGATATTGGATATCGCCGTTGACCCGCAGCTGCGTGGCCGTGGAATTGCGAAGTTGCTGATGAAACAAGCTATTTCCGTTGCGCTGGAAAATGATGCGGAAGTGTTATCGCTTGAAGTGCGTGCATCGAATAACGCCGCTATTGCGCTCTATGAACAGTGTGGTTTTGTGAGAACAGGTCTGCGTCAGAAGTATTATGAAGGCAGTGAAGATGCGATTTTGATGGAAAAGAAGTGGCGGTGTTTTCAAAAAGTGAATTGACTTACGTAGTCTTTGCCGCGTGAGTCAGCATTTCCTCCCCCATGCCGCTCATAAAAAACCACCCCCGACCCGCTCAACCGTAAATCGGAACAAAAAAAGAAAACCAAAGGCAATAGAACGCGGATCAAATCTGATTGAACGGATTTTTTGCGGATTAAAAAACAAAAAAAGATTTAAAATCTGCTTTTATCCGTTCAATCCGCGTCATCCGTGTTCTATTGCAGTTGAAGTTTGCTCAAAAAATGTAAGGACTCAAATAATAAGAGACTAAACAGTACGAATGATGATTAAGCTGAAAATAGCCCCTCTTTAATACAAATATCCAAAGCCTGACCCCGTATGTCCCCTTGACTTCGCTCCTCCAAATAGATTAGAGACAGTGACCATGATTTCGATTCGTGCAAACCCATTATCCCAGTTTCAGCCGGAGGGCATTTCATGCAACGTATCTTTTATTGCCTCGCAGCATTCTTCATGCTCCATTCACCTTTCTCAAAAGCATTTGCCGTCACCCCGCCCGCACCACTCCCCCTGACGGGCCAGACCAACTGTTACGATGAAAACGGCGGATCAATCACCTGCACCGGAACCGGACAGGACGGGGAGATCCAGGCAGGCGGCGGCTGGCCGTTTCCGCGTTTTGTCGATAACGGCGATCAGACGATGACCGACGGCCTGACCGGTCTGATCTGGAGCAAGAACGCCAATCCCGCCGCCGTAGCCAAAACCTGGCAGCAGGCTCTGGATTACATCAAGACATTGAACAGCGGCAACTTCCTGGGGCATAACGACTGGCGGCTGCCAAACCGTAACGAGCTTGAAAGCCTGATCAACAAGGGGCAGGCCAACAGCGCAACCTGGCTGAAAGATCAGGGATTTCCGAATGTCCAGACCTACTATTGGTCTGGTACCACCTCCGCCAACAGTACCTTCAGCGCCTGGTATGTGAGTATGTACGGCGGCTACGTACTCAACAACGGTAAGGCCAACAGCTACTATGTGTGGCCCGTACGTACGGGACAGACTAGCACCTCTGTTTATTTGACACCTTCAAAAACGGGGCAAACCACCTGTCATGACGAAAGCGGAACCACCATCAGTTGCAGCGGCACCGGACAGGATGGCGAACTGCAGTGCGGCACCGCCTGGCCGTCTCCGCGCTTTACGCTCAATGCCGACCAAACCGTTGCCGACAACCTGACCGGGTTGGTCTGGAGCAAGGATGCCAACCCTGCCGTTACGGGAAAAACCTGGCAGCAGGCGCTGGATTATATCATGACGTTGAACAGCGACAACTACCTGGGACACAACGACTGGCGGCTGCCAAATCCCAATGAGCTGGAGAGCATGCTCAACAAGGGGCAGCCCATCAGCGCCGCCTGGCTGAACGGACAGGGATATTCAAATGTCCAGCCCAGCTTCTATTGGTCCGGTACGACCTTCGCCGGTAGCACATATGACGCCTGGATAGTGGACATGAGCTACGGCTCCATGGTCAACGGCGGCAAGAGCGGCAGCTTCTACCAAGGCTATGTGTGGCCCGTGCGTGCGGGACAGACCGGTCCCTTTGCCATGTTGTCCCTTTCTGTCATGAAATCAGGTACGGGCAGCGGCGGCATCACCCCCAGCAGCGGTACATTTGCCTCGATCGGCAACGTCGTCACGAGCAGTAATGCCCCCGGCACCCGGGTGCTCCTTACCGCCACTCCCGACAGCGGTAGTATCTTTGAAAGCTGGAGAGGCTGCGACAGCAGCGCGGCCAACAGTTGCACCGTCACGATGACCACCGCCAGGAGCGTAACCGCTATATTTATTCTTGCTGATGCCAACGGCGCGTGCGGCAGCAGTAACGGCGGTACATTTGCCGAAGCACCAACCATCAACCTCTGTATCACCGGCACACCATCCCCCGTGACCGGCAGCGGGCCGTGGACATGGAGCTGCGGCGGAGGCTACAGCAAGACAACTGCCTCATGCAGCGCCGGAATCAGCCAGAACGTCCCCTCCCCTATCCCGAAGACCGGCCAGACCACCTGCTATAACTCCTCAGGTTCAGTCATCGACTGCAGCGGCACCGGTCAGGATGGGGAGATCCTGGCAGGCGTCGCCTGGCCGTCTCCGCGCTTTACGGCCAATGCCGACCAGAGCGTTACCGACAAACTTACCGGACTGATCTGGAGCAAGAACGCCAATCCCGCTGCCGGAACCAAAACCTGGCAGCAGGCGCTGGATTACATCAAGACATTGAACAACGTCAATTACCTGGGTCACAACGACTGGCGGCTGCCAAACCGCATCGAGCTTGAAAGCCTGGTCAACAAGGTACAGGCCGACAGCTCACTCTGGCTGACCAGACAAGGTTTAATAAATGTTAGGCCCGACAACTATTGGTCCGGCACTACCTGGTCCGATGGTACCAATTACGCATTGATAGTGAATATGGTCGGCGGCGGCGTAGGCTACACATACAAAAGTGACAGCTACTATGTGTGGCCCGTGCGTTCGGGTCAGTCAGGATCCCCGGGCAGTTTGACACTTTCAAAAACGGGACAAACAATCTGTTATGACGCAAGCGGCGCCACCATCATGTGCAGCGGCACCGGACAGGATGGCGAACTGAAGACCGGTGCCGCCTGGCCATCTCCACGTTTTACGGCCAATGCAGACCAGAGCGTTACCGACAACCTGACCGGGCTGAGCTGGAGCAAGAACGCCAATCCCGCTGCCGGAACCAAAACCTGGCAGCAGGCGCTGGATTACATCAAAACATTGAACAGTGGAAACTACCTGGGGCATAACGACTGGCGTTTGCCCAACATCAATGAATTGAAGAGTATGCTCAACATGGGACAGGCCATCAGCGCAACCTGGCTGAACGGACAGGGCTTTTCAAATGTCCAGTCCAACTTGTATTGGTCCGGTACCAGCAGCGCCATCAGTACCAATTCCGCCTGGCTCGTGTATCTGGGCCATGACGGCGTGCTCAACGGCTATAAAAGCGGCAGCAGCTATGTGTGGCCCGTGCGCTTGGGACAGTCCGGGGTCTTTGCCACGGTCTCTCTTTCCGTCAGCAAAACAGGCACGGGCAGCGGCATCATCATCTCCAACAACGGTACGCTTGCCTGGAGCGGCAACAGCGGCACAGCCGGCTATACCCCCGGAACCCAGGTGACTCTTACCGCAACTCCCGACAGCGGCAGCATTTTTACAGGCTGGAGCGGCTGCGACAGCGCGACCGGCGTGGCCTGCACCGTTACGATGACCACGAACAAGAGCGTGACGGCTACATTTAACAGTAACAGCCAAACCGCCCCTTCCTACATCCCGCAGACCGGCCAGACCACCTGTTATAACTCGTCAAGCGCCATATCCTGCAGCAGCACCGGTCAGGATGGTGAGTTGAAAATGGGTGTAGCCTGGCCCTCTCCACGTTTTGCCGATAACGGCGATCTGACAATGACCGACAAACTGACCGGACTGATCTGGAGCAAAAACGCCAACCCCGCTGCCGGAATCAAAACCTGGCAGCAAGCGCTGGACTACATAAAAGCCCTGAACAGCAGCAACTACCTGAATCATAACGACTGGCGGCTGCCAAACTGCAATGAACTTGAAAGCCTGGTCAACAAGGGGCAGACCAACAGTGCAGTGTGGCTGAACGGACAGGGCTTTTCAAATGTTCAGTCCAACTCCTATTGGTCTTCGAGCAGCTACTCCAACTCTGCTACGAGCGCTTGGTACATCGACATGACCGCCGGCAGCGCGGGCTTCAACGGTAAGGGTAACTTGGGCGGCGCCGTGTGGCCCATGCGTTCGGGACAGTCCGGATTCTTTGGTACGTTGACACTCGCGAAAACGGGACAAACCACCTGTTATGACGCGGGGGGAGCCACCATCAGTTGCAGTGGAGCCGGACAGGATGGCGAACTGCAGACCGGAGCCGCCTGGCCATATCCGCGCTTTACGGCCAATGCCGACCAGACTGTGACCGACAGCCTGACCGGATTGATCTGGAGCAAGGATGGCAACCCTGCCGGAACCAAAACCTGGCAGCAGGCGCTGGATTACATAAAGTCACTGAACAGCGGCAACTACCTGGGTCACAACGACTGGCGGCTGCCCAACCGAAACGAACTTGAGAGCCTTGTCAACAAGGGGCAGGCCAACGGCGCAACCTGGCTGAACGGACAGGGGTTTTCAAACGCCCAGTCGTCCCTCGGATATTGGACAGGCACTACCTACATTCTCAATGCCAATTTCGCCTGGTATGTGAATATGAACGGTAGCGTGAAAGGCAGCGATAAGAGCGGTAGCGTCTATGTTTGGCCCGTGCGTTCGGGACAGTACACTGTGCCCCTTTCCGTCAGCAAAACAGGCACAGGCAGCGGCAGCATCATCTCCAACAACGGCACGCTTGCCTGGAACGGCACTAACGGCTCAGCCGGTTACGCCCCCGGAATCCAGGTGGTTCTTACCGCCACACCCGCCAGCGACAGTACCTTTGTCGGTTGGAGCGGCGCATGTGGCGGCGCCGGTACGTGCACGATGACGATGGACGCAGCAAAGAGCGTGACGGCACAATTTAACCTCATCCCCACCGCTTCCATAATCTGGCGCCACCAGGGCGACGGCAAAGAATACGGCATGACCACCAATGGGAGCAGCATTAACGGAGGCGCTCAATTCTATCAGGAACCCGACATGGCCTGGTCGATCGTCGGCCAGGGCGATTTTGACGGTGACGGAATCAAAGACTTTGTTTGGTGGAATAACCGCACCGGCCAGGTCTTCATCATGCTGATGGCCAGCACGACCTCCATAAAATCGGGCGCAATTCTCTACACCGAATCAAACACAAACTGGAAAATAACTGCCGTCGGGGACATAGACGGCGACGGCAAAAGCGACCTGATCTGGTGGAACAACAGTACCGGCCAGGTCTACGCCATGCTGCTGAACGGATCGACAGTTACCGGTGGAGGCCTGATTTACACCGAACCGAACACCAACTGGAAGATTGTCGCCGCAGCAGACTTTAACGGCAACGGCAAAGCGGAACTGCTCTGGTGGAACAGCTCCACTGGCCAGGCAGCCCTCGGCCAGACCAACGGAACGAGCGCATCCACCGCAACTGTTATATGGACTGAACCGGATACGAACTGGAAAATAGCCGGAGCAGGCGACCTTGACGGAGACGGCAAAGCCGACATAATCTGGCACAACAGAACCACCGGTCAGATCTACGGCATGCAGACCAACGGCTCATCCGTCACGAACGGCGCAATGATGTACACCGAACCGAACACCAACTGGGAGATAGTCAGCGTCGGCAACTACAACGGCGACAGCAAGGCCGAACTGTTATGGTGGAACCAGCAGACCGGTCAGGTTTACCTGATGCCTCTGAACGGCTTAACGATCGGGTCGGGAGGGGTCTTGCTCTACACCGAGCCTGACACCACCTGGCATATCCAGGGTGAAACTGAGTGGCGGGATAATCTTTATGGCAAGGGCGTTACTACGACTACGAAGTAATCTCCGTCAAACGAGAACTGGCAGCAAATAGCGAAGGAAAAAGGTGGCGTATAAATCGGCACCCTGTTTTTATATGCTCCGAACGCTTGAAGGGCCAGGCGGGGTCAGGCTTAATGCCGTGGGTGGAGATTGGTATAGAGGTTACCTCTGCATCATATGTTGACCTCGCAGCAATAGTCGCGTACTTTGTGCCACTCCAAATCAGAAATCAGAGGTTACCTCCACTATGCAGCGCCCATCCTGGGATCAATATTTCATGGACATTACCCACCTGGTGGCTACCCGCTCCACCTGCCTGCGCAGACAGGTAGGCGCCGTGCTGGTTAAAGACAGAAACATTCTTGCCACCGGTTATAATGGAGTGCCTTCCGGTATCAGCCACTGCGACGCATCCGGCTGCCTGAGGGAAAAACTCAAGGTTCCGTCAGGCGAACGGCACGAGCTCTGCCGGGGATTGCACGCCGAGCAGAACGCCATCATTCAGGCAGCCAAACACGGTATCAACATCGACCGCTCCATACTGTACTGCACCACCATGCCCTGTATTATCTGCACGAAGATGCTGATCAACGCCGGCATCACAACCGTAGTGTACGGTGAAGGCTATGCCGATGAGCTGGCTCGTGAAATGATCAGCGAAACCGGTATCACGGTAATTCATTTTTCTTCCGGCAATGAAGGACAGTAGCCCGTGAAATGCCCTTTCTGCAACAACCTGGACAGCAAGGTGGTCGACTCCCGCCCCGACAAGGGGGGATCTACAATCCGGCGGCGACGTGAATGCGAGCAGTGCGCCAAACGCTTCACCACCCATGAGCGAATCGAAGAGATGCTCCCGCAGGTATGCAAAAAGGATGGCCGGCGCGAACTGTTTGACCGGATGAAAATAATCAATGGTATTGCAAAGGCCTGTGAGAAGCGCCCTATCTCCAAAACTGACATAGAGCTGCTGGTCGATACACTGGAAACCAGACTGCAGGAATCGGCCGATCGGGAGATTTCAACCACTACTATCGGTGAATGGGTAATGAAGGAGCTGCACAGCATGGATGAGGTGGCCTATGTCCGTTTCGCTTCGGTCTACCGTTCGTTCCGCGACATCAGCGAGTTTATGCAGGAACTGCAGGAGCTGTTGAAAAAATGACCGTGAGAGAAACCCATGACATCCACTGACATGAAATTCATGAAGCGGGCAGTGACTCTGGCCCGCAAGGGGATTGGAAAGACCTCCCCCAATCCGGCCGTAGGGTGCGTTATTGTAAAAGATGGCAGGATTATCGGCGAGGGGTGGCACAGGCGGGCGGGTGGACCTCATGCCGAAGTGCATGCGCTGGAAAAAGCCGGTGAAGCGGCCCGGGGTGCGGATGTGTATGTCACGCTGGAGCCTTGCAGCCACACCGGCAAGACTCCTCCCTGCAGCAGAGCCCTGATCCGGGCCGGTGTCAGACGGGTAGTAGCCGGCGTGCTCGATCCGAATCCGAAGGTGAATGGAGCAGGGCTTACCGAACTGCGCCAGAGGGGGATCGAGACGAACTGCGGGGTGCTGGAGGACGAATGCCGCGCCATCAATCGAGCCTTCTTCAAGCATGTCACGACCGGATTACCTTTTGTCACCTTTAAGTGTGCCATGACGCTGGATGGCAAAATCGCCACGGCTACCGGCGAATCCCGCTGGGTCAGCTGTGAGCAGTCACGGCGATACGTTCACAGGATGCGATCTGAGCACGATGCAATCATGGTCGGGGTAGATACGATAATTGCCGACAATCCGCAACTGACTGTCCGTCATGTGAAAGGACGCAATCCTGTGAGGGTAATCGTCGATACGCACCTGAGAACGCCGGAAAGCGTCGGCGTCATTGAAGGCGAACTGGCCAAAGGCACCATCATCGCCACAACCGAAAGCAGCCCGAAGATGCATCTGCGCTACACTCAGCACGGGGCGGCCATTCTTGTCTGTGAAGAGTTTGACGGACGTGTTTCCATGTCAGATCTTCTCAGGAAACTGGGTGAAACGGGCATTCAGTCCATTCTTCTGGAAGGGGGGAGCCGATTGGCGGGCGCCATGCTGAAACAGGCCCTGATAGATGAATTTGTACTTTTCATCGCCCCGAAGATACTCGGCAGTGACGGCTTCGCTCCATTTGCCCTGCACGGGATCACCAGCATGGATAATGCCTGCAGATTGACATTCGGCCATGTGGCGCACATTGGTCAGGATCTGATTGTCCATGCCTATCCGGAGAAACCAGCATGTTCACCGGTCTGATCGAGGATACCGGCCGTGTGAAAAGCTTCCGGCGATGTGGTGAAGCCGGGATGCTGCAGGTAGAATCAGCTCTCCCGATGGCCGAAATCGTTATAGGGGATTCAGTGGCGGTCAACGGCGCCTGCCTCACGGTCACAGAAAAGGGAAGCAGGGATGTGACCTTCGACGTATCTCCGGAAAGCATTGCCCGAACCACCATTGGCAGGCTGCACAGCGGCAGCCGCGTCAATCTTGAACGTGCACTCAGGTTGGGAGACCGGCTCGGCGGGCATATCGTCAGCGGACATATCGACTGTTGCGGACGCCTGATCCGCAGTGAGAACCGCTCCGGCAACCATCAGCTGCATTTCAGCCTGCCGGTCGGGTTCGCCCGCTATCTGGTGGCAAAGGGCTCCGTAACTATCGACGGCATCAGCCTGACAATCAACTCAATCTCGCTGGACAACTTCTCTGTAAACATCATCCCGCATACATTTGCCAACACAACTCTCGAGCAGATCTGCGCCGGCGATGAAGTAAATATCGAGACCGACATCATCGGAAAGTATGTGGAACGTCTTGTTCAACCGTGGAAAACAGGCGGAGAGCTGAGTATGCGGACTCTTGCTGAGAATGGATTTATCAGGTAATTGTCAAAACGTCAGGCGTTGTCATCCGGGTACAGTTTTTCTATCTGTCTAAAAGTGTCCAGACATTCCTTGAATACCTCGACCAGCTCCGGGTCGAACTGTTTCCCTGACTCTTCGCTGATATTCTGCACAACTTCGCTTTCGTCCCACGCTTCCTTGTAGCACCTGCGGCATGAGAGGGCATCATATACGTCCGCCAGAGCCACGATCCGGCCAAAAACAGGGATCTCTTCACCCATTTTGCCGCGGGCGGCGCCGGTTTCCGTCTCATGCCCCGGCAACGGTTGCTGAGTGTGCGGGTCGATATAACCGGGGTACCCCTTGCCGTCCCATCGTTCATGATGGCTTATGGCCACAATGGCGGCCGATTCGTCGAAATCCGAGTAAATATCGGCGAACAGATTAGCGCCGAACAGAGTGTGCAGCTTCATTACCTGGAATTCCTCCGGAGTAAACCGCCCCGGTTTTTTCAGGATCATATCAGAGATAGCAACTTTGCCTACATCGTGCAGCATGGCCGACATACGCAATACATCGCGGTTTTTGTCAATTTCATCCTGCGAGACCCCTCTCTTTGCGGCCCAGGCTTCATACAGCGCAACAGAGTAGGCGGCGACCCGGTTTACGTGAGGTCCTGTTTCTTTGGGATCCCGGAGTTCAGCCATCTTGTTCATGCGCAGGATCATCTCGCGGGTCATTTTGGCACGCTCAACAGTTGTGGCTGCGTTGTTTGCAAAATAAGTTATAAAACTTTCCTCCTCGGCAGCGAACGGAATCACCCTGCCGCTGCTGTCCATGGCGTTTATCAATTGCAAAACGCCGATGATATCACCTCGAAAGTTTTTGAGTGGAATGGTCAGCATCGAACAGGTGTAATATCCGGTTACATCATCATAGGAACGGTTGAAGGAAAAAGGGTATGAATCGTCCAGTTCGTAGACATCGGCGATGTTGAGGATGGAGCCGTTGGCTGCAACGTAGCCGGCAATCGAGTTGTTGTTGATTGGCACGGTGAAGGTTGAGAAGGGAAGTTTTTTTCCGAGTGGCAGCTGCCCCTGCATCCTGTCGTTCTGGGCATAACTGAATTTAAGACTGTCACCTTCTTTTACGTATATCGAACCGGCATCGCAGTTGGTGAATTTCCTCGCCTCGCTGAGAACTTTCTCCAGCAGCAGGTCGATATCCTTTATCTGTGACAACTCAAATCCGAGATCGATGATCTTTCGTAATTTATCTTCCTGGCACTGCATTGTTCGATTCCTCCATTCTGCTGAGTTTTGCATTCTACACGATTCGGGATATTTATCAAGCAACTGTGTGATGGTCGTGGGCAGGCAGCACAATACTGAATGTTGTGCCATTGATTCTGTCGCTCACAACAGTGATATTCCCCTTATGCTCTTCAATAATCCTGCGGGTGATAGAGAGCCCCAGACCGGTGCCGGCGCCTTTACGGGTAAAGAAGGGTTCGAAAATCAGTGGCAGATCATGCCGGCTGATACCAGGGCCGTTGTCGTAAACCGTAATAATGATGTTGCCATCCTGATGACGGGTACTTATCGACAGGACGCCACCGGTGTCGAGTGACTCAAGAGCGTTTTTTATCACATTGATAAGAGCCTGCCTGATCTTGTCAGCATCAAACCTGAATACCGGCAGTTCTCCCGATGATATGTTCAGAGACACACCCTGCATTTCCGCCGGTCTGCGCATCAATAAAAGGATATCATTCAGCACACGCGAAAGGTCGCCATCCCTGAAATCGGCCCTCATGGGAGATGCATAATTGAGGAGTGCGCTCATGAGTCGTTCGACCCGCTCAATCTCGGATAATGCCTTTGAAAGCATCTCTTTGTCATCCGCATGCAACGCAGACCGGTCGTGCAGATCATCAAGCAGAAGAGATATGCCGGTGAGCGGATTACGCACCTCGTGCGCTATGCCGGCCGAGAGCCTTCCCAGAGAGGCCAGGCGGTCAAGTCGCATCATCTCCTCCCGCAGTTTTTCACGCTCGGTCTCGTCTCTCAGAGTCACCGTCACACCCATTTCAGCATCTTTTCCGATCGGAAAAATTCCGACATCATAATAGGTCATTTCACCTTGAACAGGCATCGTCAATGGTTCCCGTCCATACCCCTCTCCTGATTTCAGAACGATGGTAATCCTCTCCATCAAAATCGGCCATTCTGCAAAAACGACCTGATATTCCATGCCGCGAACATTCGAGTCGCCCAGCAGTTTCTGTCCGACTCCATTTATTGATGTCAGGATTCCGTCTGGCGAAATGGTGATGATCGCACTTGAAATGCTTTCGAGAATACTTGCCTTGAAGTTTCGTTCGTCAAGAATATCCATGCGGGAGCGCTGCAACTCATCCAGCGTAGCAAGCAGATTGTTTTTTCTGGATTCAAGCTCATCCGCCATGAAGTTGAACGTGCGGGCCAGTTCACCGATTTCGTCTGACGAGCTGATTGCAACCCTGGTGTGAATGTTGCCTTCAGCCAGTTTGTGGGCGCCCTCAGTCAACTGGAGCAGAGGCCGGGTCATGCCCCGTGACAGTATCCATGCTGAAAAGCTGGCCAGAATCGCTGTTATGACCAAAATAACGCCGCTTCGTGTACGGTGCTCCCCCAGCTGCTGATTGATCAGGCGACTCCCCTTGCGGGCCGCGTTCTGGAAGCGGTCGAGCTGGAATCCTATGGTGACTGCACCGAACACGCCATAACGGTCGTAATCGCCACCGGCATATCTGATAGGGGCATAGGCCATGATTTTATTTTCACCGCCGACATTTGTAATATCGACGAAACCGGCCTTCTGCTTTCTGATCTCAGCCGCAACCAGAGGATAGTTGCGGTGAACAAAACCGGCATGGTCGAGGTTGAAGGGAATCCGGCCGGAACTGATGTCGGTGGAACGGGATCCGGCGGTATAGGGGGGCACCGGTTTTCCGTTGTGGTCAAGACCCCGGATATCCCAGTATTTCGGGTGGGTGATGATCCACCCCTCGTCATCAAATATGAAAGCGTAATTACCGCTTTTATATGAGGGAAACACGGTGGAAAATTTATTGCCGGGATCGATATGCTGCGAGAACTCCATCAGATGACGATGGTCGAGCGATATGACAACTGCTCCGTTGAAGGAGCCTCTCCGGTCAAACAGCGCCGCAGCAAAGCGAACTACTCCCTGATACTGTTTTCCGTCAAAAGCGTTTTCGGGTTCGTCAACGCCGTTAAGCTGCTCAGCTTTCGATACGTGGTAACCGGTGACATGAGAGACATAAATTCTGCCCGGTTGTTTGAGCACTCTGTTGAAGTACTCTTCCGTCCGGAATTCAGTTTGGGAAGGGTCTGAAACATTTTTCAACTCCTTGTCAGGGATGAAGTTTCCATCCTTTATCACCAGCTTTTCCCGGCCTGTTTTGTCTATCAGGGCGATGCTCCGGTAGAGCGGGAGCATTTCGCGGATTTCCTGAGGGGCGGAAACAGTGCCGGTTCTTAGCCAGACCTCTCCCTTTCGGCTGGCATAAAAATTGAGCAGTGTCGTCCGATCCAGTTGCGATCCGGAAAGAAAAATGAGATCACTTTCGCATTGCAGCAGAAAATCAGCCACGCTTTCTGCAACCTGTGACGCGCGCATCTGGAGTGCTTCCGATGCCTGTATATCTGCAGTGCCGCCGATCTCGGAAGTCAGCCTGGCGCTGGTGGATTCCAGATTGAAGAAGAGTATCAGTGATGACGCTACAAGCGGCAGTAACGAAAGCAACAGCGTAATGATAAGGATTTTTTTGAAAAGTGTCAGACGGGTCATGGCTGCTCCGCAGGATGCAATCCTGATTGTCTTTGCATGATTACGATGATACCCTGACCCCGGTCAAGATGAAAATATGTCGACAGGTGGTAGATATGGGGTATCGGAATCTACGGGAATGTGTAAACGACCTTGAACGGCATGGCATGCTGCTGCGTATCGACGTGCCGCTTGATCCCAGGCTGGAAATCGGTGCACTTCAGCGGCGGGTATATCAGGCAGCCGGTCCGGCGCTGCTCATAACTAACGCTGTCGGTTGTCGTTTCCCGCTCCTTGGCAACCTGTTCGGGACGCTCGAAAGAACCCGCTTCATTTTCCGCGATACGCTTGATGATATCCGTCGGCTCGTTGAGCTGAAGATCAATCCTTTTGCTCTGCTCAAAAACCCGCTTGACGCCGTTAAGGCGCCCTTCGCGGCTTTCAACCTGCTGCCGCGCATTACTCCGGCTGCTCCGGCGCTGGAGTACCGTACGACACTCCCGCAACTGCCGCAGATCGTTTCCTGGCCCGGAGACGGGGGAGCCTTTATAACCCTTCCGCAAGTCTACACCGAAAGCCCCTCACAGCCCGGTTTCGGAAAATCCAATCTGGGGATGTACCGGGTGCAACTGTCCGGCAACCACTATCAGCATGACAGACAGGTTGGTCTGCATTACCAGATACATCGCGGTATTGGTGCGCACCATGCCGAAGCCATTGCCTGCGGCGACCTCTTGCGTGTGAATGTTTTTATCGGCGGTGCGCCGGCCATGACTGTGGCGGCGGTCATGCCGTTGCCGGAAGGGATGCCGGAGCTCTCCTTCGCCGGTCTGCTGGGGGGGCACAGAATTCCAATGACGCGGCTTCCGGGGCAGTTACCGGTGTCGGCAGAAGCAGATTTCTGTATCTGTGGCATCGTCCATCCCGGCAAGACGTTACCGGAAGGCCCCTTTGGCGACCATCTCGGCTACTACAGCCTTCAGCACGAGTTCCCCTTTATCGAGGTTGAGGCGGTCTATCACCGCAGAGACGCCATCTTCCCCTTCACAACCGTGGGACGCCCCCCCCAGGAAGATACCAGTTTCGGGGCTTTTATTCACGAACTGACCGGCTCGCTGATACCGACAGTGATTAACGGGGTCAAAGAGATTCACGCCGTGGATGCCGCCGGCGTGCATCCGTTGCTGCTGGCCATCGCCCGTGAGCGCTACGTTCCCTATGCGGCCCGGCGACAACCGCAGGAACTTTTGACCATTGCCAACGCCATCCTCGGGCAGGGTCAGCTTTCGCTCGCCAAATACCTCCTGATTGCCGCCCATGAGGATGCCCGGGAACTGCACACCCACGACATACCGGCGTTTATGAAACATATCCTTGAAAGAGTCGACTGGCGCTGCAACGTGCACTTTCAGACTGCTACCACCATCGATACCCTCGACTACAGCGGTTCCGGACTCAACCAGGGCTCCAAAGTGGTTATTGCATCAGCCGGTCCCGTTCTTCGCACACTCGCACATGAAGTGCCGGCCGCTCTGGAGTTGCCGGCAGGGTTTGGTCCTGTCGCGGTCTGCCTGCCGGGGGTACTGGCCGTGCAAGGCCCGTTCTCCGGGCAAGGAAGGGGCGCAAGCGATCCGCTGATCGACGAATTCTGTCGTTTCTATGACGACCGGGACTGTTTCGATGGCTTTCCTCTGATTGTCATCTGCTCTGACAGCAGCTTCACGGCCGCTACCCTGAACAACTTCCTCTGGGTAACCTTCACCCGTTCCAATCCGGCCAGTGATATCTACGGCATTGCTGCCGAAACGTGCAGCCGCCACTGGGGTTGCCGGGGGGCGCTCGTAATTGATGCCCGTATCAAGCCGTTTCATGCCCCGGTACTTGAGAGTGATCCTGAAACTGAACGGCGGATTGAAGCGTTGGGCGCCAAAGGAGCTCCTCTCCACGGAATCATCTGACTCCATTCTGAAAGTAATTTTTTTTTGTTGAACAGCGTGACATTTTTTTTTTAGATGATATAGTTCCACAGATTGCATTTCAGACAAGGCCGCCAAGGTGATTTATGGGGACTTCCATGGCTGTATACCCGCAAGGCAAAGAACAACCTGTTCCTCACATACTGATTGTTGATGACGAGGCGGATATCCGGCAGATGGTGACGATCTGTCTGAAAAAATCCGGATTCCGCATCGACTCTGCCGGAGATGCACAAGAAGCATATAGCTTTCTGGAGCAGGATATATATGATGCAATCATAACCGACGTGATGATGCCGGGTGAAGATGGTATCGCTTTTTTGGGGCGAGTTCACCAAACCTGGCCTGAATTGCCGGTAATATTGATGACAGGTCATGCCCAGTTGCAGATGGCAGTTAATGCCATAAAAAACGGCGCATTTGATTTTGTACATAAACCTTTTGATTTCGATCACTTACGCAAGATTGTCGAACGGGCGATTAACTATTCCCATTTGCGGCGCATGGAGAAGAACTACCGGGCCGAGCTTGAAGAAACAGTGCTCAATCGCACTGCAGAACTGAAAGGGGCTATGGCTGAACTCGATTTTGCCCGCTCGGCGCTTCTCAAATCCGCCACCGACAAAAGTAACTTCATGGCCAATATATCTCACGAGATGCGGACGCCCATGAACGGAGTTATCGGCGCACTTGAACTGCTGGCGGAAGAGGGTATTTCCGGTATCCAGGCTGAATATCTGTCAATGGCACGTCAGTCGGCAGACGAAATGGTTACGATGATTAACCAGCTGCTGACATTCAACCAGGGATTTGGTTCGGGTGCCGGAGCCGCCCGTTATGATCTGATTGATCTGACAGGTTTCCTGAATACTTTGATAGAAGATCAGAAAGCCGGTTTTAGTCGCAAGGGGATTGCGTTGGCGTTGAATATTGCCACCGATGTGCCGCGCCAGTTCTGGACGGACAAGGAACAATTGTCGCGCCTGATAGGGATTCTGATCGGCAATGCGTTCAAATTTACCGATCGTGGCGGTGTGACATTGGATGTATCAGTGCAGACTGCCGAAAATGATGTTGCACAGTTACTGTTTGCCGTAACCGACAGTGGCACAGGCATAGCCGGGGAGATGCTGGAACGGGTCTTTGAGCCTTTTGTTCAGGGGGATGGATCGTTCACCCGCCGTCATGGCGGTGTTGGCCTGGGACTTGCCATTGCCCGGCAGATCGCGCTGCTCCTCAACGGGCGTTTGTGGGCCGAGCATGCTCCGGGCGGCGGCAGCAGTTTCAAATTCTGTATTAATATTATCGTTCCATGAAATAAGGAGAAACAGCATGAGATTGAGATGCCTGATTGCTGAAGATCATCTGTTGTCCCGCCGGATTCTCAAAGAGCTGCTTTCCGCGGATGGTGACTGCGATATCGCCGTTAATGGTCAGGAGGCTATTGACTCGTTCCAGCTGGCTCACGAGTCGAAGCGCCCCTACGACGTGATCTTCATGGATATAATGATGCCGGTTGTAGATGGATTGGAAGCGTTGCAATGTATTCGCGCACTTGAAAGAAAGATGGTGATTCCACCACAACTTGCGGTCAAGGTCGTTATGACGACAGCGCTGGATGACCCGCAAACAGTTATCAAATCATTCAACAAATGTGAAGCTGATGCGTACATTGTCAAACCGCTGAGCAGGCATAAGCTTGTCAAGGAACTGCGGGCCCTGAAACTGGTACAATAGAGATGACTGCCATGACATTGCAAACAACCCGACAAACATTTTCAACCACAACTCAGGCCGGCGCAGAAACCCTTGCCACCTGGCTGAACGTTCTCCCTCCGGCAATCGAAACACTGCGGCGGATGGCCGGAACCACGGAAGACGAATTCCTGCAGATCGGCTCGCAGCTGCAATCGTTCTATCAGCGCTCGAAAGATATCACGCAGATGGCCAATCAACTGGTGGAAATTGTTTCCGGTGACCGCCTTCAGAGGCTGATCGGCCGACTGGAGCAGATGATGGCCGACATGGAGGCGTATCTGTCCGACTCACGCTCCCGTAGCGGCGCCGGCTGCATAACACTTGAAAAAGTTTCTCAGCTGCTGGATGAACTTTCAGGGCCGATGGAAGGTTTTCAGAAGATGAACAAAGCCCTCCGCATGCTGAGCATATCTACCAAGATTGAAAGCGCGAGGCTCGGGGAGCTGGGAAGCGGATTTGTCAATCTGGCCATGGATGTTGAAAAACTTTCCCACCAGGTCAATGAAAAATCATCCGCAATACTTGAACATCGCCATAAGATGGCATCTACTATCGCATCAAACCTTATCAGTGTCCGTTCCGGCGAGGCGGCCCAGGATGCCGAGGTACGGGGAACTCTTGCATCCACGGCGGCCAATTTGCAGAAGTTGATTGCCGTCAATGACCGCTGCACCAGTTTCGGGGCAATGGTGTCAACAATATCGGCTGATGTCAGCTCAAACATCAGCGAGGTGGTCTCCTCGCAGCAGACGCACGACATTACCCGTCAGCAGGTCGAGCATGTTGTCGAAGCGCTTGAACGGCTCATCGCCGACTTTTCCGCAGCGGGATCCGACAACCTTGAAGATTCCCGCCGGCGTACATTGATCATCGAAGCCGGCGATGTCTGCGAACTTCAGGAGGCCCAGCTCCGCTTTGCATCATCAGAGCTGTATTCGGCAGTCTGTACGATCGTCGATAATCTGCGCGATGTCGCCCACAAGCAGTCCACCATGGCACATGAGACAATGTCGGTGGCCGGTGCGGCCGATTCGGGCGGCAGCTCGTTCGTGGATGACCTGCGTCGCGGCTTGTCATCCGTTACCTCGGTTCTGGCCGTATGCGCCAGAACCGGGAACGAAATGGGGATCACAATGCGGAATGTGGCTGCCACGATCCAGCAGATAACCGGTTTTGTCGGCGATATTGAATTCATAGGATCCGAAATCGACTTGATCGCTCTCAACTCACAGGTGAAAGCTGCGCTTACCGGGCGTGAGGGGGCCGCCCTGGGAGTACTGGCCGAAGCGATCAAACGCTTGTCGGATGAAGCGGTCAGACAGACCGCCTCGGTATCCGCCACCCTGACCGACATCCAGACCGCAACCATACATCTTTCGGATGAGACCGACACAGACGACTCCGGTCCCGATGCGCACATTGCAAACATGGGGGCCGAGCTTGATAATATTCTGAAGACCCTGGGCGAGATGAACAATGATCTCTTCTCCCTGTTGGCTGCCCTGGGAGACAGGGTCGGTTCGCTGACTCAGGACGTCGAACAGGCTACCGTCGGGATCGATGTCCACGAACGCACCAGGGCGATGGCTGCCGACGTACTTGCCACGCTTGAACAGATCGTTGCCCAGGCACGCCTGATTGAGCCGGCCAGCAGCGAATTCAAACAGAATCTGCTTCACATGGAGAAGCGTTATACCATGGAGAGCGAGCGGCATATCCATGAAGCGCTTGCCCGTAAACGCAGCGGCCAGGCAGCGATTGCCGTGCAAAGCGTTGCGAAGTCCGGTCCGGCTGCCGATTCTGAATTCGGAGATAATGTAGATCTTTTTTAAGGAGCCCCCTATGCCACTTAACAGTTCTGTTCGTGAAAACGGCGAAATAATAATCACCAGCGGTGATCGCCTGACGATAGAAAACGCGGCCGATTTTGCCCGGCTTACCCGCGAAGCTCTGGAAGCGTCCCACCTCGTAGCAGTTGAATTTGAACCGGGGGTTGAACTGGACATCACCGGCGTGCAGATTCTCTGTTCAGCCTGCAAATGCGCCGCAAACAGCGGAAAAATATTCACGTATCACGGCCGGCAACCACAGGCTCTGGCCGATATTATTTCAACCTGCGGCGCCGAACGACATGCGGTTTGTAAACACAATAACGACTCAACCTGTATCTGGTTTGGAGGAGCAAGCTAATGGCAAAACTGATTATGACGGCCGACGACTCGGCCAGTGTCCGGCAAATGGTGGCATTTACCCTGAAGCAGAACGGGTACGACGTTGTTGAGGCGGTTGACGGCAAGGACGCCCTGAACAAACTGAATGTCCAGAAGGTTGACATGCTGCTGACCGACCTTAATATGCCCAACATGGATGGTATCGGGCTCATCAAAGGTGTACGCGCCGGAACCTTGAACAAATTCATCCCGATTGTCATGCTGACAACCGAATCACAGGATTCAAGAAAAGCGGAAGGAAAAACCGCCGGAGCCACCGGCTGGATCGTTAAACCCTTCAAGCCTGAACAGTTGATAGCGGTGATCAAGAAAGTACTGGGGTGAAACGGGGGAAAAGCAAGGGGCAAGGGGCAAGGAGAAGCAAGGAGAAGCATGGAATGTCTGGATTTAAAAATCTGGGTGTGTGGCAGAAAAGTTATGACCTTACTCTTGAAATTTACCGGCTATCCAAAAATTTTCCTCAGGACGAACGGTTTGGTATTACTTCTCAGATACGTCGCGCTGCATATTCGGTCCCAGCAAATATTTCTGAAGGATATGAACGCAATTACCGCAAAGAATATCTACAGTTTCTTCATGTTGCAAAAGGTTCGCTCGGTGAAATTGAAACATTTCTGATGCTCAGTAACGACTTGGGATACCTGACAATAGATGATTACAATAAACTGGAACTTCAACGGGCTGAAATAGGAAAAATGCTCAAGGGCTTGATTTCATCGCTTTCAAAAACCCTTGCTCCTTGACCCTTGCCCCTTGACCCTGAGGTAATAACCATGATGGAACAAGCCATTGCAACGTATCGTGAGGAGGCCGGAGAACTGCTGGCCGAACTGGAAACATCCCTGCTTGAGCTGGAAGAAACGCCTGATGACAACGACCTGATCAACCGCGTCTTCCGGGCCATGCACACCATCAAGGGTTCAGGCGCCATGTTCGGCTTCGATGAAATCGCCTCCTTTACCCACGAAGTCGAAACCGTCTTCGACATGGTGCGCAATGGCAAAATGACTGTCACCAAGCGACTTCTGGATCTGACACTCAAATCGCGCGATCACATTTCGTATCTGCTCAGTTGCCAGATCGGCGAAGAGGTTGACCGGAGCGACGGAGATGAAATAATCGCCGGTCTGCGCCAACTGGTGCCGCAGATGGAAATGCCCCAGAGGGGTTCCAGCGAGGTGCCTTCCATAAATCTTCCGGCGGTCTCGGAAGATGAACTGGCCAGAGAGAATACCTGGCGCATCCGCTTCCGTCCTGTGCCCAATATCCTCATGTGCGGAACCAACCCCGTTTCCCTGATAAACGAATTGCGTGGTCTGGGAACTGCCCATGTTGTAGCCCAATTCGACGAAATCCCGCTTCTGGATGATCTGACGCCGGAAAACTGTTACATCTACTGGGACGTCATCCTGACCAGCTCCCGCGGTGAAGACGCCATCAAGGATGTCTTCATCTTTGTCGAGGACGACTGTGACATCAGGATCGAACTGATCGACAGAAGCGGTTTGATAGACAAGGAAGAAGGTTACAAAAAACTGGGCGACATCCTGGTCGAGCGTGGCGATCTCTCGCCGGTCGAGATGCAGAAAGTCCTGATGATGCAGAAGCGCTTTGGTGAACTGCTGGTGGAGCAGGGCATCGTCTCGCCTGAAAAGGTTCAATCCGCTCTGGTGGAACAGCAGCACGTAAAAAGTGTCCGCAAAGAGCGCGGCGAAGCCCAGCCGCCGCAGGAAGCCGCCGCCAGCATTCGCGTCCCGGCCGAACGACTGGACCAGCTGATCAACCTGGTAGGTGAAATGGTAACGGTCCAGGCCCACCTCTCGCAGGTATCTCTGGCCGGAGGCGACTCCACCTTTATCGCCATATCCGAAGAGGTTGAGCGCCTGACCAACGAACTGCGCGACACCGCCCTCAACATCCGCATGTTGCCGATCGGCAGCACCTTCAGCAAATTCAAACGTCTGGTGCGCGACCTCTCCGGCGAACTCGGCAAAGAGATCGAAATGGTAACATTCGGCGCCGAAACCGAACTGGACAAAACCGTCATCGAAAAACTGAACGACCCGCTGGTGCATATTATTCGCAACAGCATAGATCACGGCATCGAAATGCCGGAAGCACGCAAGGCCGCCGGCAAACCGTCAGCAGGCACTGTCTACCTGGGCGCCGAACACTCCGGCGACTCGGTGCTCATCACCATCCGCGATGACGGCGCCGGCCTTGACCGGGATCGTATCAAGGCCAAGGCTGTCGAACGGGGATTGTTGTCTGCCAATGCCGATGTTCCTGACCGGGAAATATACTCCATGATCTTCGCCCCCGGTTTTTCGACCGCCGAAAAAGTAACCAGCGTTTCCGGGCGCGGCGTCGGGATGGACGTTGTCAAACGGGGCATTGAGGGGTTGCGCGGATCGATCGGGGTGGACAGCGTCAGGGGCACCGGCACGACCATCACCCTCAAAATCCCGCTGACACTGGCGATCATCGACAGTCTGCTGGTCAAGATAGGGAAAGATCACTTTGTGCTGCCGCTGGCGGCTATTGAGGAGTGCGTCGAACTGACCCGCGAAGATGTCACAAACTCGCATGGCCGCAATCTGGCCAATGTACGCGGCGTAATCGTCCCCTACATCCCGCTGCGACAGCATTTCTGCATCACTGACAGGCGCCCTGATATTGAGCAGATTGTGATTGCCGATATACACGGCACAAAGGTCGGTTTTGTGGTTGACCATGTGGTAGGAGAACACCAGACGGTCATCAAATCTCTCGGCAAGATGTACAAAGATGTCAAGGGGGTCTCCGGAGCCACAATTCTAGGTGATGGAACCGTGGCGCTGATCCTTGACATGGGGGTTTTATTGCAGGCGGTGGAGCAGTTGGAAAATGTTTGACAGCAGGGGCAAGTGAAGCAGGGTCAAGGGTCAAGGGTCAAGGAAAGTCAAAGACTTTGTAGATTTAACTTGCCCCTTGCTTCTCCTTGCCCCTTGCTTCTCCTTGACCCTTGCTTCTCCTTGACCCTTGACCCTGTTTTTTATCCCCCACCGACTTGCAAATCTGATTTTCTCTGTTAAACTCTTCTTGTTGTTACAAGCTAATGTGTCACAAACACATCTACAAAGGAGGAAGTATGCTCGCGAACATGAAAATCGGCAAGCGGATGGGATTGGGTTTCGGGTTGGTGTTATTATTGATGACCGCTCTGATCTGGGTCGGCATCTCTAAAATGAAACTGGTACAGGGGCATCTGGATCGAATCGTCAATGTTAACAATGTACGGCTGGATCTGGCCAATGATATGGACAACAATGTTGTTGCAGTGATGCTCAGTTTGCGTGATCTGGTACTTGAAAAAGAAAAAGGCAAGGATCAGGAGTATGTCACCCGGATCAATACTTCCCGCGAGAAGTACAACGAGGCCTTCAAGAAGGCTACCGATATGACTTCCAAGGAAGATAAGAAGGGGCATGATCTGATCGCCAAAATAACCGAGCTACAGAACACGGCCCGTCCTCTTAATACCAAGGTTATAGAGTTCGCACTGGCTGACAAGGATGCCGAAGCCCATACACTCCTGGTTAAAGAGGCTGCGCCCAGTACACAGAAATGGCGTGAAGCAGTCGATCAGTTTATGGACCATCAAAGCGAGCGCAACAAGATGCGATTCGAAGAGGCGACCAAGGACTTCCATGAAGCTCAGCTACTCATGTTCGTTCTGGGTGGGATCGCCTTACTGATTGGAATTGCAACAGCGGTGCTCATTACTAAAAGCATCGTCACACCCATCAACGAGGCGGTAGCTGTTGCCAATGCCCTGGCCACTGGTGACCTGACCATAACGGTCGAATCAAAGAGCACGGACGAAACCGGGCTGATGATGGCCGCCATCGCGAGCATGGTTGATAAGCTTAAGCATGTGGTAGGCGATGTCATGTCGGCTGCCGACAACGTTTCTTCCGGCAGTCAGCAGCTTTCCGCCACCGCGCAGCAGATGTCGCAGGGGGCCACCGAGCAGGCTGCCAGCGCCGAAGAGATCTCATCCAGCATGGAAGAGATGGCCTCCAGCATCCGTCAGAATACCGACAACGCGATGCAGACTGAAAAAATATCAATCAAAAGTTCGGTCGATGCCAAAGAAGGGGGCAAAGCTGTAACCGAAACAGTCTCCGCCATGAAACAGATTGCCGGCAAAATCTCCATCGTTGAGGAAATAGCCCGTCAGACCAACCTGCTGGCGCTGAACGCAGCCATTGAAGCGGCCAGGGCCGGTGAACACGGCAAAGGTTTCGCGGTGGTAGCCGCCGAGGTACGCAAACTGGCTGAACGGAGCCAGACGGCGGCCGGAGAGATATCGGAACTTTCCACCCGCAGCGTGGCGATTGCCGAACAGGCCGGAGAAATGCTGACCAAGATGGTGCCGGATATCCAGAAAACCTCCGAGCTGGTACAGGAAATCACCGCCTCCAGCAAAGAGCAGGATACCGGCGCCGAGCAGATCAACAAGGCCATCCAGCAGCTTGACCAGGTTATCCAGCAGAACGCATCGGCCAGCGAAGAGATGGCCTCCACCTCGGAAGAGCTCTCAAGTCAGGCCGAGCAGTTGAGCGATGCGGTGTCTTTCTTCAAAATTGACGGGAGCGGTCATTCACGCGTTTCCCGTCAACCGGCGGCCAGGCCGGGCAAAAAAGTGCAGATAGCCCATGCCGGTTTACGAGGAAAAACTGCACCGCTCAAGCGTACTTCTGGTGGCGGCATTAAACTTGAACTGGGAAACGCCGGTCCGGACCGTCTGGATGACGAGTTTGAGAAATATTAAAAATCAGGGTGATGAGGCAAGGTCAAGGGTCAAGTTGATTCAAAAACTTTTGACGTCCCCTTGCTTCTCCTTGACCCTTGACCCTATAAAAGGAGCCTGCCATGAGCGTAGCGGGAATTACAGAAACGGTTCAATATCTGACTTTCAAACTTTCTGACGAAATTTTTGCTCTGGACGTTGCCAAGGTTCGCGAGATTCTCGAAATCACCACTATTACCAAAGTCCCTCAGACCCCGGATTTCATGCGAGGCGTCATCAACCTGCGCGGCAGTGTTGTTCCGGTCATCGACATGCGCCTCAAATTCGGCATGAGCGAAACTGAGCAGACCGTCAACACCTGCATTATAGTTGTTGAGATCAACATGGATGGCGACAACACCATCCTGGGCGCTCTGGCTGATTCAGTCCAGGAGGTGGTCGAGATGGAGCCGGCGCATATTGAGGCGGCCCCGCATATCGGCACCAGGCTGAACGCCGACTTTATCAAGGGAATGGGCAAGGTCGACGGCCGTTTTGTGATGATACTGGATATCGACAAGGTGTTTTCTTCGGAAGAGCTGTCCGATCTGGGATAAAGCAGAATTAAGGAGCTTTACGTGGCAAATCCTCAAGACACTCAGAAACCTCACCTGCCGGCCACCTTGCGTGACCGGGAATTTCAGCGGTTCAGCAGTTTCATTTTCGATAATGTCGGCATCAAGATGCCACCAACCAAAAAAACCATGCTGGAGGCACGTCTTCAAAAACGACTCAAGGCTTTGGGCATCGGCTCTTTCGAAGAGTACGGAGATTTTGTATTCAGCCAGGAAGGGAGCGCCAGCGAGTTGGTGCATCTGATCGACGTAGTGACCACTAATAAAACCGATTTTTTTCGTGAGCCGGCTCATTTTGACTTTATGGTAAAGACTGCGTTGCCAGGCATCCTTCAGGAACGCGGAGACGTACTGCGTGATCCGGTACGTATCTGGAGCGCCGGCTGTTCTACCGGCGAAGAGCCCTACACACTGGCGATGGTGCTTTCCGAGTTTGCCGTTGGTCGTCCCGACTTTCGAGTCGCCATCACAGCCTCCGATATCTGCACGCAGGTGTTGCAGACAGCCAAGACAGCCATCTATCCCGAAGACAGGACTGATCCCATTCCGCTGAACCTGAAGAAAAAATACCTGATGAGAAGTCGCGATAAATCAAAATCACTGGTGCGCATCTCTCCCAAGGCGCGCTCTCTGGTCTCGTTCCGGCGGATCAACTTCATGGATGATGAGCTTGGCATTTCCGAAAAAATGGACATTATCTTTTGCCGCAACGTCGTGATCTATTTTGATAAACCGACCCAGCAGACCCTGATGCGGAAATTCCATCGCCAACTGCGGCCGGGCGGCTATCTTTTCATAGGTCACTCCGAGACTCTGAGCGGATTGGACGTGGATTTTAAAGCGGTAGCATCGACGGTGTACCGGAAAGAATAGGGTCAAGGAGAAGCAAGGGACAAGGTACAAGGAGTTTACATGAAAAAAATTACGGTACTTGTTATCGACGATTCGGCTCTGGTTCGCCAGACGTTGTGCGATATTCTCAATTCCGATCCCGAGATTGAGGTGATCGGCAGCGCTGCCGATCCGATCCTGGCCGCAGAACGGCTGAAGTCGGTTGTGCCCGATGTGATCACGCTGGATGTCGAAATGCCTCGCATGGATGGTCTGACCTTTCTCCAGAAGTTGATGAGTCAGCATCCGATACCGGTTGTGATGTGTTCCAGCCTCACTGAACGCGGCAACGAGACGGCACTTAAGGCGATGGAATATGGCGCTGTCGATATCATCACAAAGCCGAAGATGGGTACCAAACAGTTTATAGAAGAGTCCAGAATGCGGATATGCGATGCGGTCAAAGGTGCCGCTGCTGCCCGTTTGGGGCCTATGAGGGCAATGCGTACCATGAAGGAAGTTTCTCCCAAGTACACCGCCGACGTTATCATGGAAAAACCCAACATGAAGGCCATGATCCAGACCACCGAAAAAGTGGTTGTCGTCGGCGCATCAACCGGTGGCACCGAAGCTCTCAGGGTCTTCCTGGAGATGCTTCCTGAAGACACCCCCGGCATAGTCATCGTTCAGCATATGCCTGAAAACTTCACCGCCGCCTTTGCCAAACGTCTCGACTCCATCTGCCGCGTGA
The DNA here is from genome assembly GCA_037129255.1 of Desulfuromonadales bacterium. Lineage (GTDB taxonomy): Bacteria > Desulfobacterota > Desulfuromonadia > Geobacterales > Pseudopelobacteraceae > JACRCG01. The sequence continues at coordinate 54,470 of JBAXVG010000024.1, forward strand.
CGGTCAAGGAGGCTCAGGATAACGATACGGTGGTTCGGGGCAGAGCACTGATTGCCCCCGGTAATCATCATATGCTGCTTAAGCGCAGCGGAGCCCGCTATTACGCCGAGATAAAGGATGGCCCTCTGGTATCGCGCCACAGACCTTCGGTTGATGTGCTGTTCCGCTCGGCCGCCCGCTACGCCGGAAAAAACGCCGTCGGCGTCATTATGACCGGCATGGGTGATGACGGTGCTCACGGCATGAAGGAGATGCATGACGCCGGCGCAGTCACCATCGCCCAGGATGAGGCCACCTGTGTGGTCTACGGTATGCCTCACGAAGCGGTCAAACTGGGTGGAGTCAACAAGATCATGCCTCTGCAGAATATTGCAGGAGAAGTATTGAGGCTTTGCAGTTAATTGAGGAGGTCACATGGCATCATCCCTTGACGAAGCATTTCAGCGCTCGAACCTTTCACAGTCCAACCAGATGGAGATGCTGACCTTCCGTCTGACGGATAATCAGCTCTATGGCATCAATGTTTTCAAGATAATTGAAATTATTGAATGCCCACGCAGGATCGACCGCATGCCCAATTCTCATCCGGCAGTCAAAGGGGCACTCGATTTTCGCGGCAGCGCCCTGGCCGTTATCGACCTGTCTGAAGCGGTAGGGCTCCCTGTCAAGGATTTCCGTGATCAGTTGGCGTACATCATCATATGTGAATACAATCGCAGCCTGACCGCTTTTATCGTCCATGCGCCGGAAACGCTCATAACACGCAGTTGGTCCGATATCCACAAACCGGAAGGTGTCAATGCCCAGTCCCTGGTCGCAATAGCGTATATGGATAGTGGCGAAGCGATCATGCTGCTGGATATCGAATCGATTCTGTCCGATGTCGTCGGCATTGAACGGGATCTTGCAACTCTTGTCATGACTGAGGCTGAAGGAAAAGGGAGCGGGCGGCACGTGCTTCTGGTCGATGATTCGCGCACGGCGATCATGCTGCTGCAATCGGTGCTGGATAAAATGGGTTTTACCAATACAGCCCTGATGTCGGCCGACAAGGCTCTGGAATATCTGGAAAAGGAACATAACCGGGTTGATCTGGTGATCTCCGATATCGAAATGCCGGGCATGGACGGCTTTACCTTCACCCGCACACTTCGGGAACATGAGAATTACAAGCATCTCAAAGTCATTCTGCACAGCTCGATGAGCAACCCGTCCAATCAACTGAAAGCCGTGCAGTCCGGCGCCAACAAGTTTGTAGCCAAATTTGATCCGGATTCGCTGTCCGAGGAAATTTTGAGTATGGTGGGAAGTTAAAGAGTCAAGGAGCATTGACATGACCGATGATGAACTGATCGAGGAATTATCAAGCCGGTTTGCCCAAAGCCGCAAGGCGTTTTCAGATTTGAGCGTGGTTAACCGCAAATTGCTTGAAATGAACGCGCGTCTGGAGCGCTCCGAATCTCTCAAAAGCAATTTCCTTTCCAATATCCGGAACGAAATCAATAATCCGCTCAACGCGATCATGGGACTGGCGGGACAGCTCGCAATAATTGGTTCCGGTAATGAAGACATTATATCACTGTCATCTTTGATCGGTGCGGAAGCCAACCATCTGGATTTTCAGCTCCGAAATATTTTCATGGCGGCAGAACTGGAAGCGGGAGAGGTCAACCCCCGCTGTGTAAAAATTCATATAGCAACAACCGTGCGTGATCTTGTCGATTCGTTTCTGCATAGCGCCGCAAAAAAGAATGTGTCGCTAGTCCTGATTCCATCTACAACCGCACATGACTGCATTGTGGTGATTGATTTTGAGAAACTTCAGATCATCGTCTCCAATTTGCTTGCAAATGCCATTGAATACAGTGTCGACGGAGGTACTGTCGAAATATCATTTTCTGTTGGTGGAGATGGTTGTCTGCAGATTTCTGTTCAGGATCATGGTGTCGGGATTGCCGTGCAAGACCAGCAGCGCATATTTGACCGATTCGTCCAGTTGGACACCGGTGCCACCCGATCTCACCTGGGGCATGGACTGGGGCTCAGTATTACCAGGGCGCTTCTGGATCTCATGCAGGGGAGCATCAGCCTTGTCAGCACACCCGGATCCGGAACGCTGTTTACCGTTACTATTCCTCCCTGCTCGATTCTGGACGACGAAGATTCATTTTCAGAGTCGGGCAATCTGTTCCTCTTCGATGATATGAGAGAGGCGTAGGCAACGTGGGGAGTGATGAACCGGTCAACAAACATTTCCTTTTTCCCGGCACTATCTTTGCCGAACCCCTTGAATATACAATCAGTACCGTTCTGGGATCATGCGTAGCCGTCTGTCTGTGGGATCATGTAGCCCATAAAGGGGGCATGAATCACATGATGTTGCCGCTATGGAACGGTGAGGGACTGGCAACTCCCAAGTATGGCAACATCGCCATGGAGAAGTTACTTGCAAAAGTGCTCTCCATCGGATGTCGTCGAGAAAACCTGGTAGCGAAAGTATTTGGAGGAGCAAATGTTTCAGGGACCGGCATGGAAGTTTTCATGATCGGCGACCGAAATATAACACTTGCTTTTCAGATGCTGGAAGAATTCCGGATTTCAGTCGTTGCCAAAGACGTCGGTGGGAGAGTAGGCAGAAAGATAATAATGAATACCGCAACCGGATCAGTTCTGGTTGGCAAAGGCAGGCCTGAAAGCAACAGGTGATATCAGGGCTTAAGAGTTGAAAAAACTGATCGCTTCGCATATTCACAACTTATACCTTAAACCGGGTGAGGTTCTGGTCGTTCACAAACCGGCACTTATTTCGACCGTTCTCGGCTCGTGCATTGCGGTTACCATGTTTTCCCCCGCCCGTGGAATCGGCGCCATCTGTCACGCCATGCTGCCCGACAACTCCGGAAGGGATCAGGATCTGCGCTATGTTGACACAGCTTTACGTTATATCTTCCGCGCCTTGGCTGAGTGCGGCGCCGGAAATAATCCGGTGGTCAAGCTTTTTGGCGGCGCTCAGGTTCTGGACACAGGGGGGAGTGAATCGTCCCGGCGCACCGTGGGAGAACAGAATGTAGCCCGTGCTCTGGAGGTTCTCGATGCGCTGGGATTATCGGTCTCCAGCTCTGATACCGGCGGATGTGCCGGGCGCAAGTTGTATTTTTGTACAAGGGACGGCGACGTGTATGTTCGCCGGATGAGACATAATAAATGATTATTACCGAGGAGGTACCTATGAACAAACCTGAACTTTGGAAGCGCTACAACCACTATCTCTGCACCTGCCCCGAGATATCCCTGTCGCTCGACATAAGCCGCATGAATTTTGCCGATGACTTCATGAACCGGATGGAACCGGTTATTCTACGGGCTTTTACTGCAATGGTCGAGTTGGAGAAGGGAGCCATAGCCAACCCGGATGAAGGCCGAATGGTCGGACACTACTGGCTGCGCAATCCGGCCCTGGCGCCAGGCGCCGAAATAGCCGGCGAAATCGAAACTGCCATTGCCCAGATTCAATCATTTGCCCGCGATATCCATACCGGTACAATCCGGTCTGCCAACGGGGAAATGTTCAAAAATCTGCTGGTGATCGGTATCGGAGGCTCGGCTCTGGGCCCGCAATTCGTGGCCGACGCCCTCGCATCTCCTGATGACCGGATGAAGGCATTTTTCCTGGATAACACTGATCCGGACGGCATGGACCGTCTGTTTGCCGAATTGGGCCGAGATCTGGCCCGGACCCTTGTGATTGTCATATCCAAAAGCGGTTCCACCAAGGAAACACGTAACGGCATGCTGGAAGCACAGTCAGCCTGCACCCGTTCCGGACTCGATTTTGCCCGGCAGGCTGTAGCAGTGACCGGCGACAACAGCGAGCTTGATAAACTGGCGAAAAGCGAAGGCTGGATAGCACGTTTTCCCATGTGGGACTGGGTCGGTGGCCGAACCTCCGTAACTTCGGCTGTGGGACTGCTGCCGGCCGCACTGCAGGGAATCGATATCACGGCTCTGCTGGACGGAGCGAAGAGCTGCGACGAAATTACCCGCAGGCCGGACAGCCGGCATAATCCGGCGGCGCTGATGGCACTGATGTGGTATCACGCCACGGACGGGCGCGGAGAGAAGGACATGGTCATGCTCCCTTACAAGGATCGTCTGCTGCTCTTCTCGCGCTATCTGCAGCAGCTGATCATGGAGTCCATCGGCAAGGAGATGGACCGGGACGGCACACAGGTGTTTCAGGGGCTGACCGTCTACGGTAACAAGGGTTCCACCGACCAGCACGCCTATGTACAGCAACTGCGCGAGGGGGTACCCAACTTTTTTGTTACCTTCATCGAAGTGTTGAAAGACCGCAAAGACGCATCAATGGACGTTGAGGAGGGAATCACCAGCGGCGATTTTCTGTTCGGGTTTTTTCAGGGAACCCGGACTGCGCTCTACGACAACGGGCGCGAATCCATGACCATTACCGTGGATACGGTGGATGCCCGCACAATCGGCGTTCTGATAGCACTGTTCGAGCGCACGGTAGGCCTGTACGCCGGCCTGGTCAATATCAATGCCTATCATCAGCCGGGTGTCGAGGCCGGCAAGAAGGCGGCGGGAGCGGTCATTGCTCTGCAAAAGGCGATCGTCGGATTATTGGGAGCACAGAAACGTGAGATGACTGCTGGAGAAATCGCCGCAGAACTTGGAAAACCGGACGATGCCGAGGCTGTTTTCTCCACACTTCGACATCTGGCAGCCAATCAGGGAAAAGGGGTTTCGAGTTCAGGTTGCGGTGCTGCTGCGGATATCAGGTTCAGCATGCAGTAACAGGCTTGGAATCACTTATGTCCGCTAAAGAAGCCAGAGCCCGCATCAAAATTAACAAGCTGCTTGAAGAGGCGGGCTGGCGCTTTTTCGATAATGCTTCCGGCAAAGCCAATGTGGTACTGGAGCCAAACGTAAAACTAACCATTGCGAAGATTGACGCTCTCGGAGAGAACTTCGAGAAGACAAGTAACGGCTTTATCGACTTCCTGCTGCTGGATGAAAACAGTTATCCGCTGATTGTGCTCGAAGCCAAGTCAGAAGATAAAAACCCGCTGGTCGGCAAGGAACAAGCCCGCAAGTATGCCAAGTCACAGAACTGCCGCTTTGTCATTCTTTCCAACGGCAACTTGCATTACTTTTGGGATCTTCAGCAGGGCAACCCGCACCTGATAACCCGCTTTCCCGCCCCCGATTCAATCAAGGGGTATACCCGTTTTCAGCCTAACCCTGACAAGCTGTCTTCCGAACCGGTTGCTAAGGACTATATTTGTTTGACCCAGATGCCAAGCTACGCCAATGAAGCGGGCTGGAAGAACGAGGCTGAGCGTCCGGTATTCATTGACAAGAACCGGCTGCGCTTTATGAGGGAGTATCAGCTTCGGGCTGTTAAATCCATTCAGCAGGCGGTGAAAGAAGGTGGTAGCCGCTTCCTGTTTGAGATGGCAACCGGTACCGGCAAGACCCTGACCGCAGCCGCTGTGATCAAGCTCTTTCTGCGCAGCGGCAATGCCCGGCGGGTGCTGTTTCTGGTGGATCGCCTTGAGCTGGAGGATCAGGCCAACAAGACTTTTATCTTCCTGCTCAAGAACGATTGTACTTCTGTCATCTACAAGGAACAGCGGGACGATTGGCGCAAGGCTGAAATTGTCGTTACCACCGTGCAGTCACTCCTGTTCAACGACAAGTACCGGCGGCTCTTTTCCCCGACCGATTTTGACCTGGTCATATCCGACGAGGCCCATCGCTCCATTGGCGGAAATGCCCGTGCAGTGTTCGAGTATTTTGTTGGCTACAAGTTGGGCTTGACCGCTACCCCCAAAGACTACCTGAAGAAGTTTGACCAGGCGAAGCCTACAACCAAAGACCCGCGAGAGCTGGAACGCCGTCTGCTGCTGGACACCTACCGCACCTTTGGGTGCGAGTCCGGCCAGCCGACTTTCCGCTATTCCCTGCTGGATGGCGTAAAGGACGGCTTTCTCATCAACCCGCTGGTGGTTGATGCCCGCACCGACATCACGACACAACTGCTGTCTGATGAAGGCTATTCGGTCATGGCTGTTACCGAGAACGGAGAGGATGCCGAACAGACTTATTACCAGAAGGATTTTGAGAAGAAGTTCTTTTCCGATGCCACCAACAGGGTATTCTGCGAAACCTTCCTCAAACATGCCCTGCGTGATCCCATCAGCGGAGAGATCGGAAAAACTATTGCTTTTGCCGTCAGCCAGCATCATGCATCCAAGCTGACACAAACGCTAAATGAACTGGCCGACGTTATGTTTCCCGGAAAGTATCAATCCGACTTTGCCGTGCAGGTAACTTCGCTGATACCTGACGCACAGCAGTTCACCATCAACTTCACCAACAACAACCTGCTCGGCTCGTCCAACTTCATTGACAGCTACAAGACCAGCAAGGCCCGTGTCTGTGTAACTGTGGGGATGATGACCACTGGCTACGACTGTCCGGACATTCTCAATCTGGCGCTGGTACGTCCTGTTTTTTCTCCGTCCGACTTTGTACAGATAAAGGGGCGCGGCACCCGCAAGCATAACTTCATGGAGCAGCTTTTCGACAATGAACTGAAAGGATTGGTCAAGGAGCCGCAAAAGAGCCGCTACAAGCTGTTCGACTTTTTTGCCAACTGCGAATATTTCGAGGAGAAATTTAACTACGATGAAGTGCTTCACCTGCCCGCAGTCAGTCCATCGTCCACCCCGTCCATAACGTCCACAACATCCACATCAACCTATGAAAGCACCAACCCCGACTACCTCACAGTCAATGAAGAAACCGCCATCGGCCTGGACGGCATGAGGATCGACCGGATGTTCTTCGAGAAGTTCGAGGAGAAGGTCAAGGAAGATACCGTGCTGAAAGAGCAGGTAGAGGCCGAACAGTGGGATCAGGCGGTTGATCACGTTGTCAACAACCTGTTCGACAAACCGCAGGAATATTACAATCTGGATAAACTGCGCAAGGCTGCCGGGGTGGATCGACGCCTGTCGTTGCGTGAGATTCTTGAAAAGATATTCGGCTTTATCCCCGGCTTCAAATCAAAGGATGAACTGCTGGATGATGAGTTCCAGAAATTTCTGCTTGACTGTCACCCCGACGATGCAGCCAAGATCGTGCCGATTAAATACTATTTCAAAGCCTACGCCACCGATGGCCATCTGCGCCAGATCATCGAGGATAAACGGCTGACCGATCTCAACGTCAACCCGACCTTCGGCATGGCCGGTTTCAAGGCAGTGCCGCAGGAATGGCGCAGCCGCATCCCTGAATACATCAAGGATTATGTTCCGCTGAACCAGTTCATGTCATGAGTGAAGAGACCCTGATACCCAAACATGGCGGTTATCGAAACCTGAAAAGTTTTCAGGTGGCGCAACTGGTGTTTGACCTGACAGTCCGTTTTTGTGAGCGGTATGTTTCAAAGTTCAGCCGCACCACAGACCAGATGGTGCAGGCCGCCAGATCAGGGGTTCAGAACATTGCAGAAGGTTCTCAGGCGTCGGGGACATCAAAGAAAACCGAGCTGAAGCTGACGAATGTTGCCAGAGCGAGTCTTGAAGAACTGAAGCTTGACTATGAAGATTTCCTGCGGCAGCGCAGTCTGCCGCTTTGGGAGCGGCAAGACCCCCGCCGTGCCGGGCTGATTGCCCGGCGCTGCAAAACAGCGGACGAAGTGGCGGCCTGGGTGAAAGAACAGCATTGTGGACAGGAAAACCTCGGTGGACTTTGTGGACAAAACCATGGACGTCATGGACAAGACACTTTTCAGTCCACTCAGTCCACGCCTTTGTCCACAACGTCCAACAAAAGCTCTTACCCCGAAATCGCCGCAAACGCTGCCCTTACCCTGCTGTCAGTGGCCTGCGCTCTGCTGGATCGCCAGCTTGAAGCTCAGGCAAAAGCCTTTGAAACCGAAGGTGGCTTCACCGAACGCCTCTACAAAATTCGTACTCAAAAACGGTCCCTGCAGTCCACCAAGTCCACTAAGTCCACAAAGGATTAACCACACCCATGCTTGATACAGATACAAAACGCCGCATAGACACCTGTCGTGACATCCTGGTTGGTAAGGTGCCCGATCCAAAATCACAGGTGGAGCAGATCACCATCGCCCTGATCTACAAGTTCATGGATGACATGGACGCCGAGGCGGAAGAGCTTGGCGGCAAGCGTACTTTCTTTGCCGGTGAGTATGACAAGTTCGGCTGGTCAAAGCTGATGGCACCTAACATGGGTGGTTTTGACGTGCTGGCGCTCTATTCCGAAGCGATCCAGAAGATGAACGAGAACCCCGGCATTCCGGCCCTGTTCCGCGATATCTTCAAAAATGCCTATCTGCCGTACCGCGACCCGGAGACCCTGCGCAGCTTTCTTAAGGAGATTGACAGCTTCACCTATGACCATTCCGAGCGTCTGGGGGATGCCTTCGAGTATCTGCTTTCCGTGCTGGGCAGCCAGGGTGATGCTGGACAGTTCCGCACTCCGCGACACATTATCGATTTTATGGTGGAGATTATTGAGCCCAAGAAGGATGAAAGCATCCTCGATCCCGCCTGCGGCACGGCTGGGTTCCTGATTTCCGCCTGGAAGCACATCCTCAAGTGCAACACCAAATCCCGCAGTGGTGACCTGCTGACGCCTGACGAACGCAAGTACCTGTCGGCCAATATTTCCGGCTATGATATTTCACCGGATATGGTGCGGCTGTCGCTGGTGAATATGTACCTGCACGGTTTCACTGACCCGCATATTGTGGAATATGACACCTTGACCAGTGAAGAGAAGTGGAATGAATATGCCGATGTGATTCTGGCCAATCCTCCGTTTATGTCGCCGAAGGGTGGCATCAAGCCACACAAGCGGTTTTCGGTTCAGGCTACCCGCAGCGAGGTGCTGTTTGTGGATTACATGGCCGAGCATCTGACACCCAACGGACGGGCGGCCATCATCGTGCCGGAAGGGATCATTTTTCAGAGTCAGACCGCCTACAAGCAGTTGCGCAAGATGTTGGTGGATACCAGTCTGGTGGCGGTGGTGTCGCTGCCTGCCGGGGTGTTTCAGCCGTATTCCGGGGTGAAGACCTCGATTCTCATTTTGGATAAGTCGCTGGCGAAGCGGTGCGATAGCGTGTTGTTTGCCAAGGTGGATAATGACGGGTTTGGGCTTGGGGCGCAGAGACGGGCGGTTACGGGGAGTGATTTGCCGGAGGTTGCTAAAGCTGTAAAGGCTTTTTTTAACCACGAAAGACACGAAAAGCACGAAAAAAACCAAAAAGATTCAGAGTTTGATTCTGTTCGTGTATTTCGTGATTTTCGTGGTTCCCAGGTTGTAAAAAAAGAAAAGATTGCCGCCAATGGTGAGTACAACCTGAGTGTAGAGCGTTATCGGGAGGCGGTCGTTAATTCAGCCTTAGAATGACCTCTCGTTGCTATCGGCGAACTTTGTGTTGTTGAAAGAGGAGCGTCGCCACGCCCAATTCATGACTTCGTTACCGATGCACCAGATGGCGTAAACTGGATTAAAATTGGCGATGCTGCGTTAGGCAGCAAATATATTACAACAACGAAAGAGCGAATTACACCAGAAGGCGCTGCAAAGTCACGTCGTGTAAAATCAGGTGATTTCATTCTTTCAAACTCAATGAGTTTTGGTCGGCCCTACGTGATGGCGACTGAAGGCTGCATTCATGACGGTTGGCTACTTTTACGTGATCATTCAGATGGTTTGGATAAGGATTTTCTCTACAACATTCTTGGTTCAAAGCTTGTCTACTCTCAATTTGAAAGTGCAGCCACAGGTGGAGTTGTAAATAATCTGAATAGCGAAATTGTTCGTGGTGTAAAAATCCCCCTCCCGCCCCTTGAAGTCCAGCAAGAGATCGTGGCCGAGATTGAGGGCTACCAGAACGAAATCGCCCGTCTGAAACAAGCAATCGAAGACGAAGAAAAAAAGATCCAGGACACCCTGGCGCGAGTGTGGGGGGAAGAGCAATGAGCAAAGACCTGACCAATTCCGCCGTTCATCGCCAGAACATCCTCAACAATCCATATGCGTTGCAGGAAATTGAGAAAGCCACCCATATCACCGGTATTCCATTTGCGGGGAAGTCGGTGGTGCTTAAAGAGCAGCTTGCTGATTTTTTTGAAGTAACGCCCCGGACGATTGACAATTATATTGAAAATTACAGTGATGAGTTGCGTGGCAACGGTTATGAGGTTATCAAGGGTAACCGGTTGAAATCGTTAAAATCTGCCATCAAGGAACGGGATGTTAACGAAATATACTTCGCGAACATAGCAAAAACCCCGCAATTAGGTATATTTAGCTTCAGAGCATTCCTGAATATGGCCATGCTGATGGTGGAAAGCGAACGGGCGCGCCTGCTGCGTCAGGCGATCCTGGATATTGTCATTGATACCATCAATCAGCGCACCGGTGGCGGCACCAAATATGTTAATCAGCGGGACGAAGATTTTATCCACTCTTGGTTTGCTGAGGAAAACTACCGCAAGCAGTTTACCGATGCCCTGCGGGATTGCGTAAATATGGGGAACTTCAAGTATCCCGTGTACACTGACAAAATCTACGTGAGCATTTTCCGGGAGAAGGCAAAGGAATATCACAAAATTTTGAGACTGCATGAAAAGGACAAGGTGCGGGATACCTTTTATTCTGAAATCCTCGATTTGATTGCTTCCTATGAATGCGGTTTTGCCGATCTGCTGCGTAATGAATCTGGAAAAAAAGGTGGGCTATTAACGGCGTTTGAGGTGGATACTCTCTTCAGGGAGTTTGAGTCGTTACCACTCTGGAAACCGTTGATCGAAAAAGCCCGCATCAAAATGGCCAGTCGTGATCTGGCATTCCGGGATGCCCTTCACCACCAGTTGCAGGAATACGGTGTTGCTTCAACCGCCACAATCTGTTTTCTTCCGTTACGGCAAGACGCTTCCCCTTTCTCCCGGCGGTAATGGTCACCGGACCGGCAAGTTTCGGTTCCCGCCAGGAGGAAAAATACTCCAGCGCAGGCACTTCAAATCCGCATACGCTTCAAGGACGCTCCGGGCAATCACCGGTACAGTGGCAGAGGATTATCCTTCCTGCGTTACGAAAGATCATGCCCGACGCCCAAATTATTGCCGTCACTCATTCACCCCAGGTTTTGAGCTGCATCTCTCCGGAAAGTGTTTTGCTGATCAGCAGGGAGAAGGACGGGCTGAAGGTTTCTTCACCGGAGGACTCCTTCGGTCTGGACAGCAACCGGATTTTGGAAGATCTGATGAATGTGTCGGAGCGGCCCGCCGAGATGAAGCAACGTTTTGATGAATTGTTCACCCTGATTGACAATAATCAGCTTGAGCCTGCACGGAAGTTGATTGCCGAGCTGAAAGAGGTGATTCATGCTGACCCGGATCTGGTTAAGGCGGAAACGATCATCCGTCGCAAGGAGATTCTCGGCAAATGAAGCAGATCATCAAGATGCGGGTTGCCACTCATAACGAGCGACCTCTACATTTCCTGCGCTTACCTCCAATAAAAATGATACAGATTCTTCGTTTCTCTCAAGTGCCTTGGCGACAGCATAATTTTCACTTGGTCGTCGTAGTCACTCCCCTGCCATACAGATTATCCCGCCACTCCGTCTCCCCCTGAATACGCCAGGTTGTGTCCGGTTCAGTGTAGAGCAGAGCAGCCCCCGACCCGACAGAAAGACCGTTCATCGGCATCAGATAGACCTGACCGGTCTGCTGGTTCCACCATAACAGGTCGGCCTTGCTGTCGCCGTTGTAGCTGCCGACGCTCACTATCTCCCAGTTTGTGTTTGCTTCGGTGTACATCATCGCACCATTTGTGACGGATGAGCCGTTGGTCTGCATGCCGTAGACCTGGCCGGTGGTTCTGTTGTGCCAGATGATGTCGGCTTTGCCGTCGCCGTCAAGATCGCCTGCGCCGGCTATGCGCCAGTTGGTGTCCGGTTCGTACCAGATCAGATTGGCGCTTGATGCGCTGGTTCCGTTGGTCTGGCCCAGGGCTACCTGACCGGTGGCACTGTTCCACCAGAGCAGTTCAACTTTGCCGTTGCCGTTGAAGTCGG
>JBAXVG010000025.1:0-65129 GCA_037129255.1 Desulfuromonadales bacterium
CCACCCCCCAGCCCCCTCCCGCAAGGGGCGGGGGAGCAAAAGTCCAAACTCCAGTTCCCCCCTGACAAGGGGGGATTTAGGGGGGTTGATTTTAGGACTGTATATATTTTGCCGTTCGACTTACCTGATGAGGCTTATTCTGCCGGAGGCAAAGGAGCTGCCGATGATTATTGACTGGAACAACATAGACACCGTGCTGCTTGACATGGATGGTACGCTGCTGGATCGCCATTTTGACGACCACTTCTGGATGGAGCATGTTCCCAAGCACTGGGCAGCCCGTAACCATACCTCTATCGAACATGCCAAAGAGCATCTGTACACCCTCTTCAGGTCCCAGGAGAACACTCTCAACTGGACTGATCTGGATTACTGGTCCGACCGGCTCAAACTCGACATCCCTCTGTTGAAGCGTGAAGTTGAGCACCTGATCGCCGTCCATCCCTACGTCATTGAATTTCTCCTGTTCCTGAAGCAACACCGCAAAGCTGTCTGGCTGGTAACGAACGCCCACTCTAAAACACTCGATCTCAAAATGAAAAGAACCCGTATCGGGCCATATTTTGACGGCACGATATCCGCCCACCAGGTTGGCCTGCCAAAAGAGGATGATCAATTCTGGGGGCGACTACAGAATTTTATCCACTATAGTCCCGACCGGACCATGCTGGGAGAAGACAGCGAGGCTAACCTGGCTACGGCTGATCGCTTCGGAATCCGTTACCTGATCTATATCAGCCGCTACAGCTCAAAGGTATTACCACGCCAATCCGAGAGATTCCCTACGATCGACTACTTTAACAGGCTGATTCCTGGAAAAGAAAGCAGTTGCATAACAATCAGTTCGACGTAATGTTTCCATTGCCAGACCGGACATCACGGTATATGGTACCATGATAACTACGAACGATTATCAGGCAGAGGAAATTTCATGCGATTTAACGAATTGGTTCTTCCTGAACCGATACAGAGGGGCATCAGTGCGATCGGTTTCAGTGTCTGCACACCGATTCAGGAGCAGACACTGCCACTCTCGCTCTCCGGTAAGGACGTCGCCGGCCAGGCCCAGACCGGTACAGGCAAGACGGCCGCCTTTCTGATAACCCTGTTTACCAGACTGTTGACCAGAAAAGCCACTACAGGCCATCCCAGAGCGTTGATCCTTGCTCCTACCCGCGAGCTGGTAGTCCAGATCGAGGCTGATGCCCAGCAACTGGGGGCGCACTGCGGTCTGGTGATTCAGGCCATTTACGGGGGCGTCGATTACATGAAACAGAAGAATGCCCTGCGTGATGGTGCTGATGTGATCGTCGGAACACCGGGCCGCCTGATCGATTATCTCAAACAGAAAATTTACAGTCTGAAGGGTATCGAGGTGCTGGTAATCGATGAAGCCGACCGAATGTTTGATCTCGGATTCATCGCTGATCTGCGCTTTATTCTGCGTCGCCTGCCCCCCTTTGACCAGCGCCAGAACATGATGTTCTCCGCCACTCTCAATCAGCGTGTGATGGAATTGGCCTACGAATTTATGAACTCGCCGGTAAAGGTTTCGGTCTCCCCGGAGAAGATGACTGCCGAGCGGGTGGAACAGGTGCTGTACCACGTTTCACGTAAAGAAAAATTCCCGCTCTTGCTCGGTCTGTTGCGGCGTGACGGCATGGAGCGTACGATGATTTTCATCAACACCAAACGCGAAGCCGAACATCTGCATAACCTTCTGAATGCCAACGGGTTCCCCTGCCGGGTTATCTCCGGTGACGTCGAGCAGCGTAAACGGATGAAGATACTGGATGATTTCAAGGATGGCTCACTCCCGATTCTGATCGCCACAGATGTGGCTTCACGCGGCCTTCATATCGAGGGGGTGTCTCATGTCATCAATTACGACCTGCCCCAGGATTGTGAGGATTACGTCCACCGTATCGGCCGGACTGCCCGGGCCGGCGCCGAGGGGAAAGCCATTTCACTGGCCGATGAAGATGGGGCCTTTTTCATAGAAGATATTGAGGAATTCATAAAACACAAGATTCCGACTGAATGGGCCGATGATGGCCTCTATGTTCCGGACTACGTGCGGGCAGCCAGGCCTAAGCGCGTTCAGGATGTCAAGCGCGACAGGCCGGGGGTTGGTCGGGGAAGTGACAAGAGCCGTCGACCATCGGCGCGTCCGATAAAAACAGCAGCCCCTCATGGCGCCAGACCAGAACATGTTGCTCCGGCAACCGAGGTGAGTGGCGACAAGAAGAAGCGACGTCGCAGGCGAACAAAGAAACCGGATGGGGAACAGCAGGTTGTTGCACCGGAAGGACAGGATTTAATGTAACACTTTAAAAAAACGAATCAGAAATTTATATCTCATCCCCTCTGCCTGCGATGAAACTCCGTTCAAAATTCACTTCAACAATCTGCACAAAAATGAAAATTTTGAGGTATAGTGTCCGAAAAAAACCGAAGGAGGGGTATCGGCATGTCATTTAACGGCGACCTGGAGCATTTTCCGCTTGTAGATATCATCCAGCTTTTACATATGACCAGCAAGACCGGAATCTTATATCTGAAGAGTCCGAAAGGTGAAAGCCAGCTGGTGTTTCATGAAGGCTACTTTGTCAGCGCCAACCATCTGAATAACAGCGTGCGTATCGGTAAGGTCCTGGTTGATATGAAGGCTATTTCCGAAGAGCAACTGGAGCAGGCGCTGGCTGAACAGAAAAAAGCCGGAGAGACGCGTAAACCGCTGATCGCCACCCTCATCGAAAAAGGAACCATCGATAAAAACACCGCCTACAAAGGGCTTGAAACGTTGATTGAGTTGACCATTGTCGAAGTCCTGACCTGGGCGACCGGCACCTTTACTCTTGATGTTGCTAAAGAATATGTTTCCGATGAATATCGCTATTTCCCGGAAAAGCTGCAACAGGAAATTCTGCTGAACGCCCAGGGAGTTCTGATGGATGCCCTGCGAATCTATGATGAAAAAATGCGGGACGGGACGTTAAGTAAAGTGTTCTTTTGCGATGAGAGCACGGAGAATGAGGCCCCGCACATCAATACGGACAGCGATGGCCTGGATATTACCGCTGATCTGCTTGGCCTGGACGCCCTGGACACTATTTCCCGCTCAATCCCGGATGTGTTCATAGGCCTGAAAGATCAGGATCCTGTTGTAGAGCATCGGGAATTTGTCACCAGAGATCTTCAGGACGCCACCATTGAGCAACAGAATCAGCTGGTATCCTGTTTGACGGGTATTTCGCGGGCAGATGCGTCTGTTGCCGGAGCACCGGTCACGGCAATCATCCTGCTGTCACAGAATGAATTGTTGTCTCATGCCATATCTACGGTCTGCAGACACGAGAATCTGTTTGTCTTTGCCACAGATGAGGAAACCGGACTGGATATGATCATCGAGCAGTCTCTCGGAAAGGAGCTTCATCCTGTGCTGATCCTGGATATACCTCATGACAGCCAGGGGAAACAGGCGGTTGCACTTGTGCGCCAGAAGGCTTCAGCATACCCTCAGATATCGATTGTAATTGCGGCCTGCTGCCATACATGGCATGCAATCAGTATGGAGGCTCTGGGCGCCGGTACCCGCTCAATCATTCCCCGCCCCTGTCGTCAGTGCCATGGGGATTCGTATGTGACACAGATGATTGCCTTTCTTGCTTCACTGGGCGCATTCCTGAACACAATTCTGCCGGAGCCGCAACCTCACATAGGGCAACTATTCATAACCAGCCTGCACCAGCTGAAAACGCTTTCGGAGCCGCCGGAAATTGCTCTGGTAATGCTAAATTTTGCTGCCGCTCAGTTTGAAAGAGCCATGACATTTGTTGTGGCGAAATCTGAGCTTATCGCCGAAAAATCCATTGGGATTACCTCCGGCAAATCAGTAGGTCCGACTGCTCCGCTCATGTTCAAAATTCCGCTCAACAAGCATTCCCTGCTTCAGGAGATCGTTGACAAAGGGCGCCTGTATTACGGACAGCGAAGCGATACGATTTTGACAACGGTCCTCTATAAGGAAATCGGTGCGCCCCGCAGCCCGAAAGCCTTGATTTTACCACTCGTCAGCCGGGGAAGAGTTATTGCTGTCACCTATGCCGACTACGGATCGAAGCCGGTTTCGCTGCCGCAGACCGGACTTCTGGAAGCGCTTGCACACTATGCCGGCGCCATGCTCGACAACGCCCTGTACCGTAATAAAATTGGAAAAACAGCCTGAATTGATGTATGTTGCACATAACTTGACATTCAAAGTGAGGAATATGTATGGACGCCAATGTTCTGCACCAGATTCTTGAAATTGCTTTCCAGCGAAAGGTCTCAGATCTCCATTTCGAAGTCGACAATCCACCTTTTTTCAGGGGGCGCGGTCAGCTGATCCGCGCCAAAATGCCCAATCTTACCGCAGCCGATACCAGATTCATCGCCGTTACCGTCCTTGAGCACAATGGTCGCCAGTTGGGCAATGACCTGAAAGAGTGCGATGCGTCGTATTCCCTGCCCTCCGGCGGACGTTTTCGGGTCAGCATTTTCAAACAGAAAGGGAATTACGGAATTGTCATGCGCGTTATTCCGCCTGTCATCGGATCTTTTGAAGACCTCAAACTGCCCCTGGTGCTGGCTGAAATTGCCCGTGCTCCCAACGGACTGATCCTGGTCACCGGTCCCACCGGTAACGGCAAATCTACTTCCCTGGCCTCGATGCTGCGGTACCTCAATGAGAACTTCAGCTATAACATCATTACCATCGAAGATCCGATAGAGTTTCTCTTCACATCTCAGAAGAGTTGCATCATTCAACGTGAAATCGGGATTGACACAGAAAGTTTCAGCGCCGCCCTCAAGGCGGCTCTGCGTATGGATCCGGATGTCATCATGGTGGGAGAGATGCGCGACAAGGAGACCATTGATGCCTGCATCAAGGCTGCCGAAACGGGCCACCTGGTGCTTTCGACTCTTCACACGCAGGGTGCAGTCTCCACGATCAACCGGATGATCGGTCATTTTCCACCCGAGACACAGGAGATAATGCGTCAAAGATTGGCAGACATCCTTGTCGCAACGGTTTCTCTCCGCCTGATCAAGGACAAATCGGGAGAAAGCGTCTTGCCGGTGGTAGAGATCATGCGTGCGACAACCACTATCCAGGCATGCATCCGCGAAGGCAGGCTGGACGAAATAGAAAAGCATATCGAGAATGGAGCCTCCCAGTATCAGATGCAGTCTCTTGACATGCATCTGCTTCAACTCTATCGACAGGACATGATTTCCATTGAAGATGCCAAGCGGCTGACGCATTCGATGGATTTTGAACGCAAACTGATGTTCGACAACTAGCCGCCATACCCGACATATGGAAAAGATTCTGATAATCGATGATGAAGCTTTTATTCGTGAAAACGTTTCCCGCATACTCTGCGAGGACGGCTATCAGGTCTGTCAGGCTGCCAATGCTGCAGAGGCGCGTGAACTGGTGTCGGGAGGCGAGATTGATCTGGCGCTTCTTGACCTTAATCTGGGCGCCGAGAACGGTGCCGATGTCCTGAAAGTTCTTAAATCACTGGATCCGGAGCTGCTGGTTATCATAATTACCGGATTCGGCTCGGTTGAAAGTGCTGTGGATACCCTCAAGTCGGGTGCGTATCACTACATGAAAAAACCTTTCAAGGCAGACGCCTTGCGCGTTATTGTTAAACTTGCACTTCAGACACAGACTCTCAAACGTGAGGTGCGCAACCTGAAACGGTCCGGAGGTTTTTCATCCGGTCGGACTCCGATGATAGGAAAAAGCAGCGCATTCAACGAGGTTATCAAACAGGTCAAAGAGATTGCCCGCGTTCCGTCAACAGTGCTGGTTACCGGAGAGTCCGGAACAGGCAAGGAACTGGTGGCCAGGGCTATTCACGAACTATCCGACCGGCGGGATGCGGCATTCGTCGCCATCAACTGCGCCTCGATACCTGCAACACTGCTGGAGAGTGAGCTTTTCGGTCATGAGAAGGGCTCGTTCACCTCTGCCACCAGCCGTAAATCCGGCCTTTTTGAAGAAGCACATCACGGCGCTATTTTTCTGGACGAGATCGGAGAGATGGACATGTCCATGCAGGCCAAGCTTTTGCGGGTGCTGCAGGAACGCACTATCAGACGGGTCGGAGGTGTCAAGGATATTGCCATTGATGTGCGGGTCATCGCCGCCACTAATCGTAACCTGCAGGAAAAGATCTCGCTCGGCCACTTCCGGGAAGACCTGTATTACCGCCTGAATGTCTTTCCGATCCACATTCCGCCGCTCAGACAGCGCCGCGAGGATATCCCTGCACTGACGACCTGTTTTCTTGAAAGCTTCAGCCGTTCATTCAATCGCGACTTCAGCGGTGTATCACCCGACGCAACCCGCCTCATGACTGATTACAGCTGGCCCGGCAACATCCGCGAGTTACGGAATGTGATCGAACGGATCTGCATTATGCATTCCGGCCCCACCCTTGTTCCGGATTATCTTCCCCAGGAGATACGAGGCGCACCATACCCGTCACGACTGTCCGCATCAACTGACGACACAATGCCGAATCTGGTGTTTGACAGCGGTCTGGATGCCGCCGTGGCCGATTTCGAGCGGGCCATTATCAGGCGGGCGCTTGACAAGACCCGAACAAATGTTCTCCAGACCGCAACACTCCTCAAGATCCCCCGTGGTACCCTGCGCTACAAGATGGATAAATACGGCCTCTCCTGAATGGCTGAATTCAGCCATACTCTGCTGGCTGTTTTCCGCCAGCAACTAGTAACAGTCAAACAGCTCCTCATAACGTACGGGACACTCTTTCTTTTAATATCATACTGTTAGGAAAGCATTTCTTTCCCTTTGCATTTTGGCGCACTTGTTGCTGATAGAACGAAGTTTTTGCATTTGTTCAAGCAATATGTCAGTCAACTCTCGGAGTTTGCCCTGCACTCCGTACAAATTACCAAGGAGGAAGAAAGATGAAACGTAACGGATTATTGAAGAGTCTGGTTATCGGCGCATGTGCACTGGCCCTGCCGTTAACCGCCCAGGCCGCCCCTGCACCCATCGTCATCAAGTTCAGTCATGTTGTCGCCCAGCAGACGCCCAAAGGTCAGGCCGCCGATTATTTCAAGAAAATTGCTGAAGAGCGTACCAAGGGGGCTGTCAAAATTGAGGTCTACCCGAACAGTCAGCTTTACAAGGATAAGGAAGAGATGGAGGCCCTGCAACTGGGTGCTGTCCAGATGCTGGCCCCTTCACTGGCCAAATTTGCACCGCTTGGCGTAAAGGAATTTGAAGTATTTGACCTCCCGTTCATTTTTGATAGCTACCAGGAACTGCATAAGGTTACTCAGGGCCCTATCGGCGCCAAGCTTCTGGCAAAACTTGATGCAAAAGGCATCCACGGTCTTGCCTACTGGGATAACGGCTTTAAAGTGATGAGTGCCAACAAACCGATAAAATCAGTTGAGGATTTCAAAGGTCAGAAGATGCGCATCCAGTCATCCAAAGTACTTGATTCCCAGATGCGTTCCGTCAGCGCAATCCCACAGGTCATGGCTTTCTCCGAGGTTTATCAGGCGCTGCAGACCGGAGTCGTCAATGGTACCGAAAACCCACCGTCAAACCTCTACACGCAGAAAATGCATGAGGTTCAGAAATACGTCACCCTCTCAGATCACGGCTATCTCGGTTATGCAGTCATCGTAAACAAAAAGTTCTGGGCAGGCCTGCCTGCAGATATCCGCACCGCCCTTGAAGGCGCCATGAAGGACGCCACCAAATTTGCCAATGATGTGGCTAAAAAAGACAATGATGAAGCCCTCGCCGGTGTGAAAAAATCTGGCAAGTCACAATTGATTACCCTGACCCCTCAGGAAAAGGCCGCCTGGAAAAAAGCTATGGACAAAGCTCACAAAGAGAATGTGAGCCGCATTGGCGCTGATATTGTCAAGGAAGTCTATGCTGTCACCGGATACACCTCCAACTGATCCGGCACACTCCATTTAAGGCCGCTTTATCTAAGCGGCCTTTTTATTGACCACACAGGAGCCATAATTATGATGAAATACCTTGACCACGTGGAGGAATTTATCATTACCTTTCTCATGGGTGCGGCAACGCTGATAATTTTTTCCGCTATTATCCATCGTTTCCTAGCTGGACTGCCGATTCCTGGCCTGCAGGATCGACTGATCGCTTTTAACTTCAGCTGGGCTCAAGAGCTCTGCATCTACATGTTCGTCTGGATGGCCAAGTTCGGCGCCGCCTACGGTGTCCGCTCCGGCATCCACGTTGGTGTCGATGTGCTGGTCAACCGCCTACCTGATGAATGGCGGAAGAAGGGAGTTCTGGTCGCGATTGTCTGCGGCACTATCTTCACCGGCATCATAGGAACCCTGGGCGCCACATTTGTCTGGGAGAACGGCATGCATTACGCCGTGTACACCCTGGTGGGGATAGACGTCGGCGACGTGCCTCAAGGCCCTATTACCCCTGACCTGGAGTGGCCAACCTGGATAATCTACTCTGCCGTGCCGCTCGGTTCCTACCTGATGTGTTTCCGTTTCATGCAGGTTGGCTGGCGTTTCGTGCGGCTTGGAGAACTGCCCCACCATGACCATGCACACGTGGATGGCATCGAAGAAGAGATACTTGATCAACCAGGCATTTTACACGATGGAACCTTACATAAAGGAGGTTCAACGAAATGAGCACTGAAGAAGCAATCAACGTTATCCCTCCTATGAGTAAACCTCGGGCTGCTGCCTGGCTGATAGGCATTTCGGTGGTTCTGATCGGTGTCGGCCTCTACTTCGGCAATATAGGCATTGTCTTTGCCTTACTGCTGGCCCTTATGCTGACTGGTGTTCCAGTCTCCATCGCCCTGGGTCTGACCGTCCTCTCGTTTCTTTACCTGCTCACTAATGTGCCAATTGAGGCAGTGGCTCTCAAGCTCTTCACCGGCATCGAAAAATTCGAGATCATGGCTATACCGTTCTTCATTTTAGCTGGCAACTTCCTTACTCATGGAGGTGTGGCCAGACGGATGATCGATTTTGCCGTCAGCGTGATCGGCCACTTCCATGGTGGTTTGGCGCTGGCGGGTATTATCGCCTGCGCCATGTTCGCTCTGGTCTGTGGTTCAAGCGTTGCCACTGTCGTTGCCATCGGCTCTATAGTCCTTCCTGCAATGGTCCAGAATGGTTATCCGATGCGATTCGGTGCCGGTGTCATTGTCTGTGCCGGATCACTGGGCATCCTCATGTTGCCGTCAATACCGAAGGTCGTATATGCGGTATCGACCAATACATCAATCGGAGCGCTCTTCGTAGCCGGCCTGATCCCCGGAATTCTTTTGTCATTCATGCTCGGTGTAGTCACCTGGTATCTCGCAAAGAAACGAAATTATCCACGTATGCCAAAATCCTCCTGGGCTCAACGCATTTCTGCCTTCAGAAAGAGCGTCTGGGGATTAATGCTGGTTGTGATTATTGTCGGGGGTATCTATTCCGGTGTCTTCACTGCCACCGAAGCAGCAGCCATGTCGGCTGTTTACGCTTTCTTCATCTCTGTTTTTGTTTACAAAGACATGGGAATGAAGGATGTTCCCCGCGTCTTGCTGAATTCAGCCAACATGAGTGCCATGTTGCTCTATATCATTACCAATGCAGTACTGTTCTCGTTTCTGATGTCCCATGAGAACATCCCACAGATGATGGCTGACTGGATCCTTGGCAAGGATCTTGGCGTTGTTGCATTTCTGATCGTTGTTAACCTGGTACTCCTGCTGGCAGGTAACGTCATGGAGCCTTCATCAATAATCCTGATTTTTGCGCCGATACTGTTTCCCGCTGCCATGAAGCTCGGTATCGATCCGGTCCATTTCGGTATCCTCATTGATGCCAACATGGAGGTAGGCCTCTGTCATCCGCCGGTCGGCCTGAATCTGTATGTCGCTAGCGGTATCTCGAAATTGAGCATTACCGAATTAACAGTGGCAGTCTTGCCGTGGCTGATGACCATGGTCGTATTTTTGATTATTGTAACTTACTGGCCGTCATTATCAATATGGCTGCCAAAGGCAATGGGCATGATGTAACTACACCCGATTTGAGATTTCCCAGGGGAAATAATGTCCGACCACGTGTTGATTTATCTGATTGTCATATTGAATGCGCTGTGCCAGACAATGCTTATCTGGCGTCAGAAACTTGAACCCAGGACAAGGTGGCAGTTCTGCTGCCTGGCGATCGCCATACCGTTGGCAATCATGGTTGCAATGCGCTTCCTGATTGCCAACGGGATAATCCATGGACGCGTTGCCGATCAATCGCTTGTTGAACAATACATTACGAAGGGTACGAGTGTTTTGCTGATTGCCGGTCCATGGCTGGTAACGGTTGTCGCGATTATCAACAGAAGGCGGCACCGTCTCGTGTAGTCGAGGCCGGAGTTTCCCATGTTGATTACACTTGTGATTATCTTCGTCGTCGCTTACGCCGCCATTGCGCTTGAACACCCGCTCAAGGCCAACAAATCCGCTTCTGCCCTGATCGGCTCCGGTCTGCTCTGGACGATCTACGCCGTTTCCATGATCTGGTGAGCAAACAGTTGGGAGAGTTGCTGATGGGCACAGCCCAGATTGTCTTCTTCCTGATGACCCGACTGACAGTTTTCTGTGGGAATTCATGGCCTACTGCGCCGGTACCGGTGGTTCGATACTGATCATCGGATCGGCAGCCGGAGTGGCGGCGATGGGACTTGAGAAGATACATTTCTTCTGGTATGTAAAGCGGATAAGTGGTCTGGCATTGATAGGTTATTTTGGTGGTATAGCTGTCTATATAGTTCAATACAAGTTGTTTCATTGAACAGTGAATCAATTCAGCATTTTATTTCGGCGTTGCGGCTTTCCCCGTGCGCCGTTTTTGTTTGAGTAATGAGCTGTTTACACAGATCTGCAATGAAATAAATATATCATTAAAATTCATATTTGCTCACTCGTGTCCGGAATACTATCAGAACCACGAGTACGCTGTAACACTTCAAATTTCGGTAGGGTGGGCAGGGTGTTTTGCCCACCAGTCCGCGTGCGCAAACGATTAAACTGTTTGCACACCCTACGAAAGATAAGATGTTACTTGACACTAGTTACTTATATGAATATACCCTCAATTAGCCGGAATGCTTCATTGTTCACGGGGTGATGAACATAATACTCCTCTTAGAGGTATATCCATGAAGGACTTTCTAAGAAATCGCTCGGCAACACTGCGCATAGTAGGAATATATGCGCTGGTTGGCTGTCTCTGGATATACACTACTGATACAGTTCTTGGCTGGTTTGTACAAGATCCGCATATCATGGTGCATATTGCCATCTTTAAGGGAAGCTTTTTCATCTTCTTTACCTCTCTGCTTCTGTATTTCCTCATCAATCGCCACAACAGGAACCTTGCAGTTTCAGAACAGGCCCTCCAGGATCAAGTAAAGTCATTGCTTGAGAGTGAAACCGAACGCAAGCAAAACGAAGAAATGATACGACGCCTGGAGAATCTGTATGCTGCATTGTGCAAATGCGGGCAGGTAATTGTGCTGTGCAAGAGTGAGAATGAACTTTTTCAGGAAATCTGCAAAATTGTGGTTCAGATCGGTGGCAAGCGCATGGCGTGGATCGGCCTTACTGATCCCGAAACCAAACTGGTTAGTGTGGCAGCATGTTATGGCTCAGGAGTCGAGTATCTGGACAATATTGAAATTTCTGTGGATGCAGACAGTCCTTTCGGTTGTGGTCCGACAGGTACAGCCATACGTGAACAACGTCCTTTCTGGTGTCAGGATTATCAGCATGATCCGGCTACGAATAACTGGCGTGAGATTGGAAAACTTTTCGGCTGGAATGCATCGGCTGCGTTGCCGATATACAAAAACGGCGAGGCTGTTGGAACATTAACTATGTATTCGGATATGATTAATGCCTTTGACGATGCCACGCAAAATCTGCTGGTTGAGATGTCCCAGAATATTAGCCATGCGCTTGATACAATTGCGAGCGATGCTTCGCGAAAGAAGGCTGAAGAGGCTCTCAATGAAAGCGAGATCCGATTCAGGTCTATCTTCAAATCTTCACCAATCGCTATCGGGATCGGCAGAGCAAGCAATGGGGAGATGATCGATGTCAATGAAGCCTGGCTTAGACTTTTTGGATACGAACGTGATGAGGTTATAGGACATACTACAGAAGAGCTGTCTGTTTATCCCAAAGAGGAAGAGCGTAGCCAGATTATCGACATTATCAAGGATCGAGGCTGGATTGTAAACCAACCTATGCAACTTCGACATAAATCCGGAGCGATCATTGAAGTTCTCTATTCAGCCGATATTGTTACAATCAGCTCTGAACCCTGCCTGCAAGTATTGATGACTGATATCACCGCAAACAGGAAATTTGAAGAAGAGAAGAAAGTTCTTGAGCAGCAACTGCTTCAGTCACAGAAATTGGAGAGCCTTGGGGTCCTGGCCGGCGGTATCGCCCACGATTTTAACAACATTCTCCAGATAATCTTAGGTGCCTGCGCTTTAATCAAGATGGATTCTGAAACGGCAGAGTGCTTTCTTCCTCAGATAGAGCAAGCTGCCAAACGAGCGGCCGGGTTGTGCAACCAGATGCTGACCTACGCCGGTAAAAGCACAATTGCCCCGACTCAGGTCATTCTCTGGCCGCTGGTGGATGAGATTGTCAGCATGCTGAAAAAGACCATCAAGCAGAACGTTGTGATCAATTGCAAATATCAACCGTATATTCCATACATCAAAGGCGATGCCGACCAACTTGGTCAGATTGTGATGAATCTGATCATCAACGCAGCGGAAGCCATAGGCACGGCTCAGGGCGAGGTCGCAGTTTCACTGGCTAAAACAACCATACATCCCGGGCAATCAGACAAGGACTATAATGGCAAAGAGATTACACCCGGAGAGTATGCCTGTCTGGAAGTCACCGATACCGGATGCGGCATGGATGATGAGGCAAAATGGCGCATCTTCGAGCCTTTTTACACCACCAAATTTACCGGAAGAGGCCTTGGGATGTCGGCTGTACTCGGCATCGTCAAGTCGCATAAGGGCGCATTACAGCTTTTCAGCACGCCGGGCCAGGGAACAACCATCAAAGTATATCTGCCGGCACAGATAAGTGACTCCGCCGGAAATATAATTGTTCCGCAAGCCCCTCTGATACCATGGCAGGGGAGCGGCACGATACTGCTTGTTGATGATGAAGATCAGATCAGAATAATAGCGAAAACCATCTTGAAGAAGATGGGGTTCGGGGTGCTTGAAGCATCAAACGGCAGAGAAGCGCTTCAATTGTATCAGAAGAACAAAGCAGCTATCACTCTGGTTCTGACAGACATCGGTATGCCGGTCATGGATGGTTACGAGATGAGCCGCGAACTGAAAAAACTCGATCTGGAAATCCCGGTCGTTATCTCCAGCGGCTTTGGTGACGCTGAAGTCACCACCGGGATAGCGCGAGAGGATATTGCCGGGTTAGTCAGCAAGCCGTATAACCCTGATCAGTTGCGGAATGTGTTGAGGAAGATATTGGACAACAAACCTGCATAAGGGCAAATCTTATGAAAAAATCAGCTCAAGGCATGGATCCGGTTTTAGCGCACATTCTGATTGTTGATGACGAAGCGGCAATCTGCCAGCAGTTAGCAAACTATTTTCACGTTATCGGGTTCAAAACCAGCTCAGCTGGTAATGCAGCGGATGCCTACAGCATGCTTGAGCAGGAGCAGTATGACGCTATTATGACTGATGTGGTCATGCCCGACGAGGGTGGCATCTCGCTTCTCGGCCGTGTTCGCCAGACCTGGCCTGAAATTCCGGTTATCCTGATGACCGGCCGCGCTCAACTGGAGATGGCGGTTGAGGCAATAAAAAATGGCGCCTTCGATTTTGTCCAGAAGCCGTTCGATTTTGATTATATGGTCAAGGTTGTTGAACGGGCGGTCAATTATGCCAAGTTGAAGCGTCTGGAGAAAAACTACAACGCCGAACTGGAAGAAACGGTACTGCGCCGCACAGCAGAGCTGAATGCCAGCGAGGAACGATATCACGCAATTATCGAAAATCAGACTGAGTTGATCTGCCGATATCTGCCGGATGGCAGGCTCTCATTTGTCAATGGGGCATATGCCCGGTATTACTGTATCAATCAGTGCGATCTGATCGACAGTAATTTTATCCCGAATATACCCGAACCGGATATGGCTATGATTTCGGAGTGTCTGGCCGGAATCACCCGTGATAATCCAGTGGTAGAGTACAAGCACCGCATTAATAAGCCTGGGGGTGAGTTGCGCTGGCAGCATTGGACACAGCAGGGGATTTATGCAGCCGACGGAACTCTGAAGGAATATCAGGCGGTGGGGAATGATATTACCGAGAGCAAACTGACCGAGGAAACCCTCCTGTTTCTTTTGCAGTGTGGTTCTCGTCACCCCGGCGAGGATTTTTTTGAATCACTGGCCCGCTATCTTGCCCAGACCCTTAACATGGACTTCGTCTGTATTGATCAACTGAAGGGCGACTCTCTTTCCGCCAAAACTCTTGCAGTATACCATGATGGCCGGTTTGAAGATAAAGTGGAGTACACACTAAAAGACACCCCGTGCGGGGATGTGGTGGGCAAGCAGATTTGCGTCTTCCCGGCAGGTGTGTGCAATCTGTTTCCCAAGGATGCGGCGTTGCAGGATTTACAAGCCGAAAGTTATGTCGGAACAACCCTCTGGAGTTCCGCTGCGAAGCCGATCGGCCTGATTGCGGTCATCGGCCGACAGCCATTGACGAACCCCTCGCTGGCTGAATCAATTTTGAAACTGGTCTCCATCCGCGCAGCTGCCGAGCTGGAACGCAGGGATGCGGAGAATTTGCTGTTCGAAGCCAATCAATTTACGAGACAAATCATCAACTGTGTACGGGAAGGTATCATTGTTTATGACCGTGAACTGCGGTATCAGGTCTGGAACCCGTTTATGGAAGAGTTAAGCGGACTCGCAGCCAGTGAAGTGCTTGGTAAACATCCTTGTGAATTGTTCCCTTTTTTAAAAGAAGTCGGACAGTTAGAACGTCTGGAACAAGCGCTGTCCGGAGACGGACTTGCCGAGATAGTCTTTCCGTATACTGTTCAAAAAACTGGTCAGCATGGATGGACATCTGAGTTGACATATCCTTTAATAAACAGAAACGACGAGGTTGTAGGGGTTATCTCGATAGTTCGGGATATCACTCAAAATAAAATAAACGAGGATTTATTACAGCAGGCCAAAACCGCCGCCGAAGCGGCCAGCATCGCCAAGAGCGCTTTTTTGGCCAGCATGAGCCACGAGATCCGTACGCCGATGAACGGCGTGATAGGCATGACCGGACTGCTGCTGGACACCGATTTGACCGCCGAACAGCGCCATTTTGCCGAAATTATCCGTAAAAGCGGTGATAATCTGCTGGAGCTTATCAACGACATTCTGGATTTCTCGAAGATAGAGGCCGGCAAACTGGATGTTGAAAAACTTGACTTTGATCTGAGAACAACAGTGGAAGATACCGCAGAGCTGCTGGCAATCAAGGCTGCGGATGCTGGTCTGGAGCTGATCTGCAGGATCGATCCCGGTGTGCCGTCACATCTGAAAGGGGATCCGGGGCGGTTGCGCCAGATTATCACCAATCTGGCCGGTAACGCCATCAAGTTTACCCATAAGGGTGAAGTTGTCATCAGCGCAGATATTGAATCAAATCAGGATGATTCAGTTATGGTTCGTTTTTCGGTACGCGATACCGGTATTGGAATACCTGAGGAACGTCGAGTGGCGATCTTTGAGCCGTTCACACAGGTTGACGGCTCCACTACCCGTAAATATGGGGGGACCGGCCTGGGGCTGGCGATATCAAAACAGCTGGCGGAGATGATGGACGGAGAAATCGGAGTTGAGAGCACTGAGGGCAAAGGCTCCACCTTCTGGTTCACCGCCCGTTTTGAAAAGCGAATGGATGTAGAGACGCAAAATTTTGCATCTCTACCACGCACCGACATATCCGCGGCACGAATGCTGGTAGTAGACGTCAACGCTACCAATTTGATGCTGATGACCTCCCTGCTGAACAGCTGGGGTTGCAGGTTTGAGACAGTCAGCGGCGGCGAAGCAGCTTTGATGCTTTTACGCGTGGCGGCAGAACAGAACGATCCCTTCAATATTGCCCTGCTTGACCAGCAGATCCCTGGAATGGACGGCAGGGAACTTGGCCGCCGTATCAAGACAGATCCTCTGCTGAAAACAATCCGGCTGATTATGATAACATCCCTTGGTCAGCGTGGTGACGCTGCCGCTCTCAAAAAGATCGGCTTTGCCGGATATCTGGCAAAACCGGTGCGCCAGTCACAACTCTATGATTGTATTGCCCTTGTTCTTGAGAGAGAAACAGACGAGGTTCCAAAAAACGAAATCGTAACGCGACACACTGTTGCAGAACATGTCTGTCAGAGGGGTAAAATCCTGCTGGCGGATGACAATAGTATCAATCAGAAAGTGGCGCAGGCTCTGCTGCATAATCTGGGCTATAAGGCGGATGTGGTTGCCAACGGCCACGAAGCTGTCCAGGCGCTTGAGCATATACACTATGATCTGGTTTTGATGGACTGCCTGATGCCGGAGATGGACGGTTTTGAAGCAACCGCCCTGATCCGTGACCCGAGATCGAAAGTCCTCAATCATGCCGTGCCGATAATAGCATTGACAGCCAACGCCATGAGGAAAGACCGCGAAGAATGTATTACGGCGGGGATGGATGATTATTTGACAAAGCCTTTGAAGAAAGCCGAACTGGCAGAGGTTCTTGGGAAATGGCTTAAAGGGAGAGTACGATAGTAAGGAAGACAACATAACAATACATCAGTAACGTGCCATGACTGGCCTTCCCTCAGAAATTCGGTCAATTTTCTGAAAGGAAGGCCAGATTGTTGAGAAGCGAAGAACGTCAGTTTGGTAGTGTGCCGGCAGCAACGAGGGTGTCGTGAGCGACTTTCTGCAGCTTTAACGCATCAGCGGTGGTAATGCCCAACTCTCCAAAAGCCTTTTCGTTGGTTCCGAACGACTGGGGATCAAGACCCGTCAGCGTTCCATACATGATTAAACCGGCCAGATATGACCCATGCACACTTGCATGCGTGCGATCCTTCCACCAAAGGTTGATAGAACCGGAATCATCAAACGTTCCGTCAGTTTTGTAAAAATTGCCTGTCTTGACTACGCCGGAGTCAACTGCTCTTTGAAACGCATCGCCCACCGGAGCCACACCGGCAAAATTCCTGTTACTGATGACTCTGCCGAAAAATACATTGTGCAAATCCGTAGTCATATCATTCAGATTCGCAGCAGTGGTGGCTTTACTGGTGTAGTAAACAGTATTCAGGCCGGTTGTGCTGCTGCCGTTTGCGCCATTTGAACATGTGGTGTCAACAATGGGGGCACCATCTGTGGTCGAAATATCCGCTTTAGTACATTTGTGAGCTTCTACCATGTCCGGTCTTGCCCAACTCTGAAACAGATAGATTTTAGCGTTCGGGTTGGCGTTGGCATTGGCCGGAATGACGCGACTGGTCCCGCAATTTGCGGTGCTCAAACCTGGACCTGGCGGGTTGGCCGTTACCGCTGCCGTGCAGTTTGCCAGGCTTCCGAAAATTTCTGATTCTGAGGTAGTACTACCAGTGCCGAGGTGTATATATTTCTCGATCTGATCGAGATACGTGCTGAAGGAGACAAAATTTCCATTTTTGGATCTGGTCACCGGCAATGGTTCATCACTTTGGGCCTGCAGCACAACAAGATCCCATTTCTGTTTAGCCATATTGGATCTCAAATCCCAATTGGCGTTGGCGGTATTGAGAAATTGGCCGCGTAATGTCGCAGCATTTCTGGCGGAAATCGAGACTTCGTAATTGAGACCGGCCTGGTCCGTCAGCCTTTTGAAAATGCCGGGGACACCACCCCAGTTATGGGGTTCAAAACAGCCGGTCGTGTTATCCAGACAAGGGTTGGGCGCGACCCCGGAGCCGACCGGATAGCTGTTGCCTCCGGCAGGATCGATTGCATTGAACGCCGCCGTAAGATCCGATACATTGGCCGAGTTATATTGAAGTGCCGGCGCAATCCGTGCGAATGTGTAACTGTTGCCGACAAAAAGAACCTTCTTGACCGCTGGCGGAACAGTGACTGAACCGGTGAACGTGAGTATGTTGTTTGCATACGACAGGACGTAACCGCCATTTGCCGTAACAGCGGCAGCAACAGACGCAAAGGTTTTATCAGTGTGGATCGGAGCAAGGTTGGCTCCCAGCACGGTCGTGGCAATAGTTGTGGATGCTTTGGAGATGGAGATTGATACGTTGTTGGTCACTCCGGTTCCTGTAGCAGGGATGGTCAAGTCCATCGGGGTTATAGAATAGAGGTTTGATACGGGAGGACCGGAAAGGCTGGCCTTGAACAGTATCACTGATTTTGCACCCGGCAGAGTGAAGTTCAAGCCGCTGAATGATCCGTCTGCCTGAATATCTGCAGTTGCCAGTGGGGATTTGCCGGCGGTACTGTAGGCGTTGAATACTTCCAGCTTGCCAATTGTTCCGGTTGTTGCAGCTGCCGACTTGCTCACTTCTACCATGCCGATCAACTTCGCATGTACCTGACCGTCTGATGACTGTGTAACACTGCTTCCGGTTCCGTCACCGCTGCAGCCGCCAAAGGCTAAAACGGAAAATGCAAAAACTGTCAATAAATACCAAAGCTTTCCATTCATTGTTTGTTTCCTCCTGTCATAGGGTATGTTTCACAGTGATGATGAACATTGCATTTTGCTACAACACTACGGCCAACCTCCTTTCCTGATTGTTGACCGTGACAATACTGCTCAGGATGGGCGATTGTCAATGCTATGATGATCGGGGAAAAGTAAGCCGGTATAGATCCTTTGCTGCCAGACTAAAATAAATTTGCACGATGCAGCGCCATCTATGATAGTTTTAAGCAGAATCGATAACTGACGAACTATGGAGGATGACCCTATGATATTATTGAATCCACATTCGCTTTGCAGCATTCCGCTGCAGAACCGGGTGGTCATGGCCCCTATGACCCGTTCTCGCGCCACCGGTAATATTCCTAACGGGTTAATGGCTGAATACTACGGCCAACGTTCATCTGCAGGACTAATCATTACTGAGGGCGCATCACCCTCCCCGAATGGACTGGGGTATGCCCGCATCCCCGGAATATTCTCTCCGGAACAGAGAGATGGATGGCATCTGGTAACCGATGCAGTTCATGCCGGCGGCGGGCGCATCTTCATGCAGCTGATGCACTCCGGTCGGGTCGGAAGCCGCCTCAACCTGCCGCTTGGGGGGGAACTTCTGGCGCCTTCGGCAGTCGCGATGAACGGCAATATATGGACCGACAGCCATCAGGAGCAGCCCTGCGACCTGCCTCGGACCATGAACTCCGCCGATATCGCCACTACAATCGACGAGTATGCCTCTGCTGCGGTAAACGCAACAGCAGCCGGGTTTGACGGCGTGGAGATCCATGGTGCCAACGGTTATCTCATTACCCAGTTCCTTGATCCGGGTTCCAATCTGCGGGAGGATGAATTCGGTGGCGATGCAATCCGCCGCAACCGTTTTGCTCTGGATGTGGTACAGGCAGTCATCAATGCCATCGGTTCCGAGCGCACCGGTATCCGGCTTTCGCCTTATGGAGTATTCAACGATATGAGCGGAGCCTATGAGGGGATTGCCAATCAGTACACGAAGCTTGCCGGTGACCTGGGACAACTCGGCCTTGCGTATCTTCACATGGTCGATCATTCTGCCATGGGTGCGCCAAAACCTGATCCTGCTACTGTCCAGGCAATGTGTACAGCGTTCCGTTCTGCCGGCGGCCGGGCGGTCATCCTCTCCGGCGGCTATAACCTGGATCGTGCGGAGGCAGATCTCAACAGCGGCGCAGCGGACTTGATCGCGTTCGGGCGTCCGTTCATTTCAAATCCCGATCTTGTGGTTCGCCTGCGTGGCGCCCTGCCGCTGGCAGAACCCGATCAAACGACCTTCTACACCCCCGGACCGGAAGGGTACACGAATTATCCGGCTTTCAGCGATTGTACGGCTTGAACACCCGGCTGCCTGCGTGTTCCGGGTGGAGAATTTGCGGATAATAGTTTACGTAAGCCATTTCGCGATTATTGTCACCATTGGCAGACTCAAAATGAAAAAAGGGCAATCACATGGATTGCCCGCACATACAACCTCATACAGCAGGCTCCTATTTTTGCGACGCTTCCAGAGCCTGCTCAATATCAGCAATGATATCGTCGATACATTCTATCCCAACCGAAAGCCTTATGAAATCCGCTGTCACACCGGACGCAACCTGTTCGTCAGCAGAAAGCTGCTGATGAGTTGTAGAAGCAGGATGGATAACCAAAGACTTGGCATCCCCGATATTTGCAAGATGAGAAAGCAGCTTTACGCTGTCTATGAATTTTTTTCCTGCTTCCATCCCACCCTTGATGCCAAACCCGATGATTGCGCCCTCCCCTTTCGGCAGGTATTTGAGTGCCATGGCGTGGTCCTTGTGGCTTGCAAGTCCGGGATAATTGACCCAGGTGATCAATGGGTGCGCTTCCAGCCACTTTGCCACGGCACGGGCATTTTCAACATGGCGCGCCATCCTGACATGCAGGGTTTCAAGACCCAGAATAATCTGGTGCGAGTTGAATGGAGATATGCAGGCTCCCATATCGCGAAGCAGCGACACCCGCATCTTGATGATATAAGAGATATTTCCGAGAGCATCCCAGTACTTGAGGCCATGATACGAAGGGTCCGGCTCGGTTATTTCAGGAAATTTACCGTTATTCCAGGGAAATTTACCCCCGTCAACTACCGCACCACCAATACTGGTGCCATGTCCACCGATAAATTTTGTCAGCGAATAGACAACAATATCGGCGCCATGCTCAAGCGGCTTAAAAAGATAGGGAGTGGTAACAGTATTATCAATGACAAATGGCAAACCAGCCTGATGAGCAACCTCCGCAATCGCCTCAAAATCATCTACATTATTCTTCGGATTGCCGACTGACTCACTGTAAACCAGTCGGGTGTTTCCGTCGATCGCCTTCCTGACATTTTCCGGATCGGACGTGTCGACAAACTTTACCGTAATACCGAGTTTGGGGAGCGTATAGTGGAACAGGTTATAGGTACCACCGTAGAGGTAGTTGGTAGAGATTATATTGTCACCTGTTTTGGCTATATTAAGCACGGCATAGGTGATCGCAGCCTGCCCGGAGGCAACAGCCAGTGCTGCCACACCGCCGTCAAGAGCAGCAAGACGCTGTTCAAGGACATCGGTCGTCGGATTCATGAGTCTGGTATAAATATTTCCGAATTCCTTGAGCCCGAAAAGATTGGCCGCATGTTCTGAATTTTTGAATACATAGGAAGTGGTTTGATAGAGCGGGACGGCTCGCGAGAGGGTCGTTGGATCCGGTGTCTGCCCGGCGTGAAGTGTAAGAGTCTCAAATGATTGGCTTCTGTCTGACATAAAGTCCCCTCCGGATAAGTAGTCATTAAACGGTCGGAGCGTATAGTTCTCACGCAATCAAGTCAAGTTTATTTTTGTGCTGTGAACAATCCCGTCTGTGGTTGTGATATGGAGCAGCTTTGCCAATATATTCCGCAGCTCTTCCGGTTTGTACGGCTTATGAACAAACGCGGCATGTTCGTCATGTTTGATGATGTCCGATACCGACTCGACACTATAGCCGCTGCAGAACACGATCGGCAGAGTCGGGGCGATGCTGCGCAGTTCACGGTAGGCATCAATACCTCCCATTACCGGCATGATCAGATCCAGTAGAATCATATCGATCTCGTTACTTCGTTCGCGATAGATTTCAACTGCCTCGAGGCCATGTTGCGCTGTAATAGTTGCAAAACCCAATGATGCCAAAAGGTTGATCCCCATGTTGCACAGTGTTTCCTCATCATCCACCAGCAGTATGGTGGTTCCTGCCTTTGCAGATGGAGTCAAAATCGCTGGAGTAGTGGTTGAATCCTGATAAGATATATCAGGCAGAGGGAAGCAAACCTTGAATTTTGTGCCGACACCAGGAGTACTGGTAACAAGCAGGAAGCCGTCGTGTGCCTTGACAATGCCCCGTATGGCCGACATGCCCAGCCCGCGACCGGTAAATTTAGTGGTGAAGAACGGCTCAAATATCCTCTTCTGCGTTTCCTCATCCATACCACATCCGGTATCGGTTACCTGCAGGCAGGCATAGCTGCCGACATGGATGGGCGTGCCAAAAGCATCCTTATCAGCTGTATTAGCCTCAACCACTAATTTTGAAAGAGCAACTCTGATGTCGCCGTTAGCTCCTCCGATCGCCTCGGCTGCGTTGATGATCAGATTCATGACAATCTGCTGGATCTGGCCGATGTCACCCATGATTTCCGGGACGTCATGTTTCAAGTCAAGTTCGATAGTCACATTTTTACTGATGGCCGCTTTAAGCATCTTCACAACTTCGTCCACCAGTAACCACAGACTGAGCCCTGTCTTCACTGATTCTGATTTGCCTGAGTACGTCAGCATCTGCCGGCAAAGATCGGCAGCCCGATTGGCAGCTGATTCAATCTGCAGGAAAGATGTTTTATATTCCTGTTCCGAATCAAGGTCCTCTCTGGCCAGGTAACAGTGTCCCAGGATGACCGTCAGAATATTGTTAAAGTCGTGGGCTATGCCACCGGCCAGCACGCCGAGGCTCTCCAGTTTCTGGGCATGGTGGAACTGTTGTTCAAGCTGCCGCCGCTCTTCTTCAGCCTGCTTGCGCTCAGTGATGTCACGATGGAAACATTGAATATAATTTTCCCCGCCGGAAGGGATCAGACTGGCCGACACTTCAAGAGGAAAAACATGACCGTCCTTATGGTAGTGTTCCACTTCAAAAGTCATGAGTTCTCCAGCCAACAGACGTCGAATCCTCCCCGGCGCCAGACGGAAGGTCTCAGGCGTATCCAGATCCTGCAGGCTCATCTGCTTGATTTCCAGCACGCTGTAGCCGTGCATCCGGGCAAATGAGTCATTGACTTCTATCAGCTTGCCGTCGGTCGACATAATGAATATTCCATCGCCAGCCCGGGTGAACAGGGCCCGGTAACGCTCTTCACTCTCCGCCAGTACCGCCTCGGCCCGCTTGCGCTGGGTAACGTCACGGATGCTCTCGATAGCACCTATAGTGTTGCCGGACTGATCGTGCAGTGGCGAGGCTTTGGCAAAAACCCATGCGCCCTTGTTATTATAGAGGGACGGGCAAAATACTTCCGCTTTGAGGGTGTCACCTTTTCGGGTAATGTGCGGATAACGGGACTCAAGCTCCTTGCGCTCTTCAAAAACCAGATCCATCAAGTGTGGTCGTGCCTCTCCATAAAATGGGATTGTGCAGGCATACTCTCCTTTGCCGAGCATCTCCGCTGCCGGAACACCCGTCATTTCCTCGATGGCCCGGTTCCAGATAATGATCCTCTTTTCACGGTCAACGGCAAGAGTGGCATCCGGAAGAAAATCTATAATATCAGCTAGTTGCCTCTGGTTCCTCAGCAGTTTTTCTTCGCTTTCAATCAGGCTGTTACGCTCATTGCGCAACAATGTCATGGTACGGGATATTTTACGCGTACCAACCCAGATAAACCCCAGACCAAGCAGCCAGATAAACGCATGGATAGAAGCTACCTGCTGCATCTGGCCGTTCATCGGCGCTATAATAGGAACCAGGGAAAGCGTGACACTAACCCCTCCCCTCCCGTTTCCCTCTTGATATCCCTGGGTGGAATGACAGGTAAGACACGGCTTTTCGGTAATGAGCGGGCGCATGAAACGCAGGTGTGGCTGCCCATTAATCACTACCGGTTCAACGACCTCTTTTGCACCTTGCTCCAATATTTTGAGAGCCTGCATCTCCCAGGGATCAGGGTTATTCTCCGACCGGAGCGGATTAAGACTGGTGATATGTCCCTGAGGAAGGTCCGGGCGCTCACGAGCCAGTTCGAAGATCTGGCGGGACAGGTAGGCCGGGTTGACAAGCGTAAGCCGCCTGCCGGACGGAGTGGTAATGTCGCGCTCGGGAATATGTGCAAGATAGGGGTTGGCAGGCGTGACAGCGGTTTCCGGCACGTAGACGTCGCCATGCCGGGTGGCCCAGCGGCGAAAGAGAATATCCTTTTCAAAAGACGCCAACGCCATGCTGCGTCCGATTTCACGGATAGCCTGACGGTTTTCTGCAAAGTAGGCAGCGAACAAAAAGGAAAGCAGTGTGGTCCACAGCAGAGAACAGATCGCGGCATACCGGCGTATTTTTCTGATTTCATCAATCTTCAGTGGAGAATTTTCTCCGTGTGACTTCATATAGTATTGCCTTTATAGAGTTTATTCAGATTGTAATTGTTTCTCCGGGTCGTAAACGTTTCTGTTCGTGCTTGACCGGACCACTGATTGAAGCTGCCAGAAGATAAAAAAACAGCGCGATCAGAAAGGAAATTATCAGAAAAGCCGGCAGAATTCGGACAGATTCGTCCTGTTTTTGCGAGGAGAGCACGAATCCGAGCGCTGCCAGAACAACGCCATAACTCCCAATTGCTGCCGCCCAGAATATACCCAGGCTATAGATGCGGTTCTCGGCAGCAAATGATAAAAATAGGATATCAGCAAGATTGCCATGATAAAAACTCACCAGAATTATCAGAATCAAGGCTGCCATAACCAGGCGCATGCCATTTCTGACGGTACGTTTACGCATTGCGCACCTCCGGTAAACGGACTGTCAGTAGCACCATGAAACCTCACCCAGTCCGGTCCGCAAAACCACCGGCACATCATTAATAAGGCTCACAACAGAGCTTACATCAGTGGCGAGGACACCGCCATCAATCACGAAATCGAGGTGGTTCCCGAACGTGTCGGCAATAACACGGGGATCTCCCTGCGGTTCCTCGCCGGAGAGATTGGCACTGGTAGTAATAATCGGATTGCCCAACGTCAATACAAGATCACAGCAGATACGATTATCAGGGATCCTGATACCAACTGTCTTCTGGCGGGTCAGAAGCAGATCGGGCACCTCGCGGGTCGCCTCCAGCACAAACGTGTAGGGCCCGGGAAGATAGCGCCTGAGCACCTTGAAAGCAGCGTTGCCAACCCTGGCGTAGTGCGAAACCTCGGAAAGTGATGAACAGATAAAGGAGAACGGCTTGGAGCGCTCACGCGCCTTCATCTGATATATGCGTTCAATGCTCTTCTTGCAAAGGATAGAACAGCCGATCCCATAGGTAGTATCGGTAGGGTACGCAATGATTCCACCATGTTTCAGGCTGTCGGCAACGATAGAAATAGTGCGTGGTTGCGGGTGTTCAGGATGGATTTCAAGAATCATGAAGATGTCCGAAAAAAATATCTGGAACGCACATACGTGTATTTAAAATATATGAATTACTGAAAACCACTGGACTGATATGTATGCATATATGAAAGCACACGATTCACATAGGTACGGGTTTCGTTGTACGGAGGAATCCCGCCATATCGGGCAACCCTGTTGAGACCGGCATTATAGGCAGCAAGAGCCAGAGAAATATCACCACGGAACGTGTCCAGCAGAAAACGCAGGTATTTGACGCCACCTTCTACATTATCCCTGGGACTAAAACGGTCGGCAACCTTGAGTGATTTGGCCGTGGCAGGCATGAGCTGCATCAGTCCTTTTGCCCCTTTGCTGGACACAGCATTCGGGTTGTAGCCTGATTCGGCATGGATAACCGCTTTGACCAGAGAAACGCTGACTCCATATTTATCTGAACATGCCTTGATGATCTGTTCGTATTCGGCCGCGTTTACCGAGCTGGTATATTTCAGTTTCGTGCGCAATTCTTTATCCTTTTTCAAATCCCGCATGAAAATTTTGAAGCGCTTGTCAGTGGGTGCGTCAGTGAAGTGAACAATACCCTCATCATCCTCATAACGGTATATATCCGCAGTGGAATATGAATTCCAAAAGAAACAGATCAAGGCGGCCAGCGCCGGCACATGGATCAGTTTTAGGTTCAAAAAGCTTGCAATAACAATCTTCATGTACACCAATAATCCTGAAACATACGGATTTGTCAAGAGATATTCTGATCAATCGGTATGTGGCGGCAGTTTGAAATTGACATTTTAGAGGTCATGTTCTAAAAGATTCATATATGTCACAGGAGGATAGCAAGAATGAGTAATAAGCACATGACGTACAAGGATGCCGGTGTGGATATTGCCGCCGGGAATAGTTTTATCAATGTGATAAAACCTCTTGTCAAAGCAACATTCCGTCCGGAGGTGCTTTCGGAAATTGGCGGTTTTGGCGGTTTGTTCTCACTGAACACCTCTAAATACAAGAATCCGGTGTTGGTTTCCGGTACCGATGGCGTCGGCACCAAACTTAAAATCGCTTTTATGGCTGATCGCCATGATACCGTTGGTATCGATCTGGTTGCGATGTGCGTAAATGATATAATCGCTCAGGGAGCCGAGCCGCTTTTTTTTCTGGATTACCTGGCAACAGGTAAGCTTCTGCCGCAAAAAGCTTCCGGTATCGTTAAAGGGATTGCCGAAGGATGCAAGCAGGCCGGCTGCGCATTGATCGGTGGTGAAACCGCTGAGATGCCCGGTTTTTATGCTGACGGTGAATATGATGTTGCCGGTTTTGCTGTGGGTGTAGTGGACCGTGATGCGATTATTGACGGTTCAGGAATATCGGTTGGTAACCGGTTGATCGGTATTGCCTCCAGTGGATTGCACAGCAATGGTTTCTCTCTGGCCCGCAAACTGATCTTTGATCGTATGGGACTTGCGATTGATTCCGAATTGACCGGTACCGGCTGCAGTGTTGCGGATGTCTTGCTCACACCCACTCGAATTTATGTTCGTGCCATCCTGAATCTTATCAAAGATTTTTCAATTAATGGTATTGCCCATATCACCGGTGGCGGCTTGCTGGAAAATCTCCCCCGTGTGTTGCCGAAGGGATGTCAGGCAAATATTTACCTGAAGAGCTGGGTACGTCCGGCCCTTTTCGGGATCCTGCGCGATGCAGGTAACGTTGAACGCGATGAGATGTACCGCACATTCAATATGGGAATCGGCATGGTGCTGGCTGTGCCTGATTTTCAGGCTGAAGACGTGATTGACCGTCTGAAGGGATTGGGAGAACAGGCCTGGATGATCGGTGAAGTTGCCATTTGTCGCGTCGGAAAAGAGCGTGTGGAACTGGTGGAAGGATAGTCGTGACGGACAAGCTTCCCTGTAAACTGGGGGTACTGGTTTCCGGCGGAGGTACCAATCTTCAGGCCATTATTGATTGTATCGAAGCCGGTGAGCTCAATGCTGAAATTTGTTGTGTCATCAGTAACAAAGCGGATGCCTACGCGCTGACACGCGCAACATATCATGCTATTCCGGTGGTAATTCACGAAGACAAGGGGTTTTCCGACCGTCAGAGTTATGATGCCGTCATTGCGGAAATTCTGCGTGAATATTGCGTGGAGCTTGTCGTCCTGGCCGGGTTTATGAGGATTGTATCAAAGATTATGATTGATGCATTTCCAAACGCAATCATGAACATCCACCCTGCTTTGCTCCCGGCTTTTCCTGGTCTTCATGCCCAGCAGCAAGCTTTGAACTATGGTGTGCGCTTTACCGGTTGTACGGTGCATTTTGTGGATTGCGGCACAGATACCGGACCGATCATTCTTCAGGCGGTTGTTCCCGTTGAACAGGGTGATACGGTAGATTCTCTTTCGGAGCGAATCCTGAGAGAGGAACATCGCGCGTTACCTGCAGCCATAAAGCTCTATGCTGATGGCAAGTTAATGGTTGAAGGACGTCATGTTCGGATTCTGACATAATATATCACTTGACAACATACCTGTGATAATAGTAGAAAGTCAGCTTGGTTTGCACTATTCAAAATAGAAATAAAATCAATGGAGGTGTGGTTTGGCTCACCATAAGTCGGCAATCAAGAGAATTAAGCAGAATGCAAAAAAGAATGCGCGTAATCGTCATGTCTCCTCGACGCTGAAAACATATATCAAACGGGTTCGCGAGGCGGTTGAGGAAAAGGACAGGGATGCGGCAGTTGCTGCTTTGAAACGTGCGATTCCGGTCATTGATTCTACTGCTACAAAAGGGGTCATCCACAAATCCACAGCGTCACGCAATGTTTCAAGGCTGACAAGGCTGGTTAATACACTCGCCTGACAAAGACAGCTGTACACATATACTGAAAGGGGGCTGCAGATTCAGTGCACGCCCCCTTTTATTGTTTTTTGAAATAATTACGTTTTGATTCTTCCATAAAGCTCAACCCGACTCCGCAGCAGAGCAACAAGGTCTCGTGGCAGCGCATCCCATGAGAATCGCCATTCCCAATTTCCAAAAGCGGTACCGGGTACATTCATACGGGCCTCATTTCCGAGCCCGAGCAGGTCCTGAAACGGGAAAATCACCGTGTCCGCAACAGACATGAGCGCCGCACGCATCATGCCATCCAGGACGTCATTGTCTCCGGTTCCGAGATACTCCTGCACTCTGAGCCGTTGAGCTGCTGCAAGCGAATCGACCCATCCGGCCGTGGTGTCATTATCATGAGTACCCGTATAAACAACACAGTTCTTTACGTGATTATGCGGTAAATAAGGACTGGATGGACCGGAATCAAAGGCGAACTGAAGAATCTTCATGCCGGGAAAACGGTAACGATCACGCAATACTTCGACTTCGGGAGTGATCACGCCAAGATCTTCAGCAATGATCGGCAGCGTTCCCAGACAGGAAAAAACCGACTCAAAAAGATCAGCTCCCGGCCCTTTTATCCATTGTCCCCTCTGCGCAGTCCGGTG
The DNA here is from genome assembly GCA_037129255.1 of Desulfuromonadales bacterium. Classification (GTDB taxonomy): domain Bacteria; phylum Desulfobacterota; class Desulfuromonadia; order Geobacterales; family Pseudopelobacteraceae; genus JACRCG01. Next base: position 29,067 of record JBAXVG010000025.1, read on the forward strand.
GGATGCCGGAACATGCCAGGCCGCTTCGAAACCTCGAAAATGGTCGATACGCACTATGTCAAACATTTCGAACATTGCGCGGAAGCGCTCAACCCACCAGGAGTAGCCTTCTCGCCGCATCAAATCCCAATCATACAGCGGGTTTCCCCATAATTGGCCTGTTTTGCTGAAATAGTCGGGCGGCACCCCGGCCACATCAACAGGCTTACCTTTGGAATCCAGTTGAAAGAGCGTTCGACGGCTCCATACATCGGCCGAATCGTAGGCGACAAAAATCGGAATGTCGCCGATTATTTTGATTCCCTGAGTAACTGCATAGTGCCGTAAAGCTTTCCACTGTCGGAAAAACTGCCACTGCATGTATTTCTGAACTCCGATCTCCGGACCAAAGTCTACCGAGGCCTTTTCGTACAGTGAAGGCGTCAGAAGTGCCGCCTCTTTTGACCATTTATCCCAACTCTTGCCTTTGTAGTGATGTTTAATTGCCATAAAAAGCGCATACTCATGCAGCCAGGGAGTCGTGTCGCAGAAATACCAGAACTCTTTCTTGCGAGGTGACTCCTCCTCCGCCAGAAACGTGGAGCCTGCCTGGTGAAGCAACCGCAATTTCTCTAAGGAAACAGCACTGAAATCGACACGATTCCCGTCAAAATTAACGTTGCAGCATTCAGTGGAAAGATCTCCTTCATCCGCAATCTGTTCAAGGTCTATCAGGAGAGGATTACCTGCAAAGGCCGAAAAGGCAGAATATGGCGAGTTGCCGCAGGCAGGTGGCGTAAGGGGAAGGACTTGCCAGTATGACATCCCCATTGAGGATATGACATCGATGAAGCGCCGGGCATCCATCCCCATAGAACCAATACCGCCCGCACCCGGCAATGACGTCGGATGCAGCAGAACTCCACATGCACGTTTACCTAACATCCATTCCTCCTCATAATTCTGAAATACTCGATGAATTAAGCACACTTTTAGTCAGTATGGCAAACAATATTCGAGTTTACCATACTCTGCCCTCTGCACATCTCTCTGTCGGGAAACCTTACACGGCAGAACATGATACTGGTAAGTTACAAATTAACCGCTATGATTTTAACTAATTACATATTGGCACTTAATTTGCTAAACCTTTATATGTGTAGTCACTGTTGTCACTAATTAGTCTGCGGACATATTTTATAGTTTGAAAGGTGAAATACCATGAAAAAGATTTTGATTGCCGGCTTATTCCTCGCTCTGTCGCTTGTCTCGGCTCTGTCTGCCTCGGCGTATACAATTACCATACCTGGTGGGGTTGGCGGAATGCCTTATTATGGCGGCGAATATGTCGGGCCGATAGCGGCTCAATTAGATTATAAGTCGATAGTTGGTGGCATTACATGTGATGATATTAATTCGACTACATATGTACCCAATTTAACAGGATTCGGAGTCACTATAGAAACTATTTCGGATCATCTTTCGAGTTTAGCAGGAGCGAAGTTTTATCCTGCGCTTTTAAAGTATGAGGCGGCTGCCTGGCTCAACACACAGATGCATAAGGCTTCTAACGCTTCTAAGCCTGAATTTGTCGGGGCGATCCAGTTTGCTATCTGGGAGTTATTTACACCGGGAGCCTGGAATAAATTGTCAGCCAACGCAGCACTTCTGGCTTCATCACAATCATGGTACGATTTAGCTATTCATATTGACCCGTTAGCTTACGATTTCAGCTCAATAAGAATTTATACACCTACTGACCGCACGAAAAACCAGGAATTCATCTCCGGTGATGTGAACCCTGTGCCCGAGCCTGGTACCATGATGTTGCTTGGTGTCGGGATGCTTGGCCTTGCTATTTTCGGTAAGCGCCGGATGAATAAAGAAGAATAAATTCTTATACTGTTTATTGGCAGGTTAGAAGGGTGTCGCTTTGGCGACACCCTTTTTTTGTCGGATAAATTGCGGCAGCGAGACATAGTATCGTAAGACAAAAGGATCAGACATCAAATAGTTGCTGTCAGACTACCATCTTAAAGTTATCAGGGTTGACCAAAATATCAGGAAATGTAATATTGCAGAGGGTGCATTACCTGCTTGATAACGAATCATAGCCAATTGCAGCCGATGGAGCAGGCGGAACATTTTCATGTGATAAAGGAGCTTTTGTGAATATACTATCCAGATTTTTTTCAAAGACACCAGCGGATTTATTGGCCAAAGGGGATCGTTTTCTTGAATCGGGACGCTTTTTTGATGCAAGAACCTGCTATGAAGATGCCCTGCATCGTTGTTCTGATAACGAGCCGCCGAGCAATTGCAAAGACGTATTTGTAGAGCGCATTGACAAAGCCAATCTGAAGCTGGCTGAAGTCAACCTTGGAGAAGCAGAATTCGCATTTTCAAGGGGTGACTCAGAGAAGGCCATTGATCATCTTGACTTAGTAAAAACACTGACTTATGATGTGCACATTCGGGAAAGGGCGGAGAAACTCCTGAAGGAGTACGGGAATTCGAGCAACGGTTCTGCCGAACCTGCAGCTTCATCATCTTGCGCTTCCTGCTCTCATACTCACGTTGACGATAATGCCGGTAGCCTGTATGCTGGTGATGCTCTTCATCCGCTTGAATATTTCGATCTACTTATCCGTCAGCTTCCCGAGGAGCTGTATCAGCGCTACTCAGCATTGGGTGAGGATTTTGCGAATGCCTATGTAGCTGCGTGCCTTGACAAGCATGCAGAGGCGATGTCCTTATTTGAAAAATGGCATGGTGATACAGATAGAGATATTTACTATTGCGAACGAGGGAAAGTTCTGCATCGGTTGGGTAAAGACAGGGAGGCTGAACAGCATCTTCGTAAAGCTATCGAGTTAAATAGCCTGAACTCTCTTGCCTGGCTGAATCTTGCCTTGCTGTTGATTGACGGTGGCCGTTTTGATGAGACAATGTATGTGCTGGACTCGATGATTTCCAATGATATGATGCCGGAACAGTCTATGCTGATGCGTGGCGAAATTCTTGAAGCGATCGGTAATCCGGATGAGGCTGTTGAGCAGTATTCCCGTTTGTTGACAACATCGTATGCGCGTCCCGCTGCAGAAAAATTGCACGACGTTTTAATCAAGGCTGACCGCCATACTGATGCGGCGCTGGTTTTCAAGCAGTTTCTTGGTAAATGCAGTCATTAATATAATTATATAACAAAGCCTGATACGGCGATATACTTGGAGGGTAAGATGAATAAATCTGAGCTGGTGGAACAATTGGCCATTATTAAGAACATTCCGAATAAGAGAGCTGAAGAGGTAGTCAATATAATTTTCTCAAGCATGGCTGATGCGATGGTGCGTGGAGACCGGATAGAAATTCGCGGATTGGGAAGTTTTGTAATCAAGGAGTATGGTACTTATACCGGCAGAAATCCGAAAACGGGTGAGCCCATCACGGTAAGTCCGAAAAAACTGCCTTTTTTCAAGGTTGGTAAGGAATTGAAAGAACGGGTTCTCGGCTGATAATTCAGGCTCATAATCATTATGAAATATAGCGTGCTATAAGATGCCTTTCAGTTTGTTCGAAGGCGCTTTGGGTGGTATTGGGCTTTTCCTGCTCGGCATGCGCCTTTTGTCCGACGGTATCCGCTCAGTTGCTGATGATCGTGTCAAGAACGTTTTCAGACAGCTTACGTCGAATCGTTATTTGTCATTACTATTTGGAATTCTGATGACACTTGCCGTCAGTTCCGGAAGTGCAGCAGTTATTTTTACGATTGGACTCTTAAACGGCGGCATCCTGAATGTTTATCAAGCTCTATGCGTGCTTTCTGGTGTTCTCCTGGGAGCGTCGCTCTCGCTGCATCTCCAGGTAATTCCCTATAGTCTTATTTCCGGGCCACTGATTCTGTGTGGAGTCCTTTTGAAGTTCTTTTCCAGAAAAAGGCGCAGGGCTCATCTTGGCACCCTTCTTCTGGGCATCGGTTTGCTTCTTTTGGGACTTTCACTACTTGAAGGTACCTACCGCCCTTTTGATGATCACCCTCTGTACGATTTTGGCAATGGGATGTTTTACCGTTCTACCTTCATGGCTACACTTTTTGGGTCGATAGTCTCTTTTCTTGTACAATCTGAACAATCTACAATCTCAATAATTGCCTCACTGGAACATATCCGTCCGATTGACGGCTCGCTCTCTTTTGCCATGACTTGTGGCGGGGTAATGGGAATGGCTGTGATGGGTGGTCTCGCTTCGGTAGGAGGAAAGTTTACCGCCCGTCGTATCGCCATGCTGCTTATGGCGGTCACTCTATTGACATGCGTGCCATTACTGATATTTGCCAAGACCGGTTCCGCATTATCACAAACACTTGCATCATATATAGCCGAAAGTGATAGAGAATCAGTTTTGTCCTGGGGGTTTACAATCTCGGGTTCAATTACTGCTCTGGTGCTATTTGCCATAGGAGGACCGGCTTCCAGATTATTGTTGATTCTTGAGACAAATGCCGGTGGCAAGTCAGGCGCCTTGCAGTCCTGTGCCGGGTATCTTGATCGTCGAATTCTTTCCACTCCGCCAATCGCAATTGAGCAGGCTCGTAAAGAGATTCTGCGTATGGCCGGGATCGTCTCATTCATGCACGCAGACGTCAGGGATATCATGACCGACTTTGACGCACGCAAAGTGGAAATAGTACGCCAGCATGAGCAGGTGCTGGACTCGCTGAATACTGAAATCACCTCGTTTCTGGCAGCTTTATCAAACACGGCAATAAGTCCCGAAATAAATTATGAAATTCCTGGGCTTATTCAGGTTGTTTTGACACTGGAACATATAGGTGATGTATGTGAAGATATTCTTGACTGTATTCTGTCGAGGAAGGAATCAGGTATACTTTTTTCTGAAGAGGCAATGAATGAGCTGATTATTATGTCCAAATTGGTAGGCCGCATAGTTGCGGATGTTGAAAAAGTGCTGAAAACCGGAGAATTCAATGATCGCAATGAGTTGCATTATTCTAAATCCGTAACACGCAATCAGTTTGAAAAAATCAAGCAGTCTCATTATGAAAGGATATGCTCCGGTTCCTGTCAGCCACGTTCCGCAATGCTGTTCCAGGAATTGTCGTCATCCTTTATGAGAATTACTGAATTATGCTGGAATATTATGGGAATGCAGTTGCGGAGACCCGAATAGTCATGAGATGTGCAGCAATTGATCTTGGAACCAATACTGCCCGGTTGCTTATTGGCGACCGCGACTCAAACCGGCTTGCTACAATATGTATTGAGCGTGAAATTGTCCGCCTTGGCGGTGGTTTCAGACACGGATACGGCCTGTCTGACAATGCGCAACTGCGGGCATTAAGCTGTTTGAAACGCTTTTCAGGGATTATGAAGGAGTATGGTGTTCAGACGGTTCGAGCATCTGCAACCAGTGCGGTGAGGGACGCGTTGAATGGCCCCTCTTTTGTCGAAAGGGTATTCAAAGAAACCGGCATTTCACTGGTCGTCATTGATGGCGAACTGGAGGGAAAATTAACTCTGCAAGGAGTCATTTCCGGTCTGGATGAGATTCATGACAGCATGGTGGTTGTGGATGTTGGTGGAGGAAGCACCGAAATAACTATAGCAGAACAGGGTAAAGTCCGGTTTGTCGGCAGTTTGCCTTTGGGAGTTGTCCGGCTTACGGAAGGTTTCGTCCTTCCGGAAGCAATGAGCGAGCGCATTACCGGTATCCTTGGAGATCTGCAGTCCAAGATCTCCTCTGCTGGTGTTTGTCTAACATCGGATTCCGTTATGATCGCAACTGCCGGCACGGCCACAACTCTGGCAGCCATAAAAATGGAGATGGTTGACTATGATTACCGCAGGGTTAATAATTTTCTGATCAGCAGGACAGAGGTTGCTGAGATTTATGACCGCTTGCTTCCTTTGGATCCCCGGGAACGTATCCTGATTCCAGGTCTTGAAAAGGGGAGGGAAGATTTGATTATAGCCGGAATCCTGATCATACTGCATACAATGGATTCACTCGGCTTCACCCGCTTAAAGGTTAGTGACTACGGTCTTCTGGAGGGGTTGGCACTTTCTGAAGTTGAAAAGGGATAAGATGCGGCATAGTTCACAATTCGGCAGAATTAGGAAAGCTCCCGGTGCTGTTCCGCTTGCCCTTTTTATAATTCTGTTTGCAATCCTCAACAGCCGCGAACCGGTTATTGTGTTCGAAATGCCAATTACTCTTGCTCTTCTGAACAGCATCTTCCTCTGTATCATTCCGTTAATCGTCGCATTCCTGGCGGTAAAAAGCCATCGTGCAACCGGTTCGCTTTCTTTCATGATGATGGGGTGCGGACTGGTTGTCTTTGGCTACAGCAGTCTTCTGGCCGGTTGGGTTATGCCATTGTCAGGCGGTCCTAACCCAACTGTCACTCTCCATAATCTGGGGAGCTTTCTCGCTGGTCTATGCCAGGTTGTGGGAGCGCACTACGCTTTACATGAAATAATGGTGGTGCGGAAAACAAACAGCGGCGTAAAGAACTGCTTTGTGGTCTATACACTCATAGTACTCGCCACTTCCATGGTGGGTTTCCTGGCTTTCAAAGGTTACCTGCCACTGTTTTTCAGTCAGGCAACCGGGCCATCCTTCCTCCGGCAAACCGTCCTCGGCAGCGCTATCTGCCTCTTTGCGCTCGCCGGTTACCAGTTCATGGTTATTTTCTCAACCACTAAGACCGACTTCGCTTACTGGTACGGACTTGCTTTGTGGCTCATTTCAATCGGACTGACCGGTGTATTCCTTCAGCATAAAGTAGGAGATGCTCTGGGGTGGACCGGCAGAGCGTCCCAGTATGTCGGCTGTTCCTATTTTATTCTGACATTTTTAACGGGCAGACGCGACGTAGCTCTAACAGACGATCAACACGACAGAAATGCTGACTGGAATCTCTGGCCGTTCCTTGATCAGAAAGTTTTGGAAAGAACTTCTGAGTTGTCCAAGATGAACGAGGCCCTGCAACAGGAGATACTGGAACGCAAGGAAACACAGGATGCCTTGGCCAGCGTAATGCTGGATTTGAGTACCGCATTTACAGAGGCGCAGCGTTTCAGAGATGCTCTGGATAATGTTTCCGCCTACATCTACATGAAGGATACACAGTCCCGCTACATCTATGCCAACCGGGCGACGTTAGAGTTATTCGGTTGTTCAGCCGAAGAATTGGCTGGTAGCGAAGATGCCAGATTTTTCCCGGTTGATACTATAGAGCGGCTGCATGAAATAGACTCACGCGTATTCCTTGGTGAACAGTCAAACGAGGAAATTGTCGTTGCTGAAGCAGGAGGAAGACAGCGTATCTACCTGGAGATCAAGACTCCGGTATATGAGCAGTCTGATAACAAGATTGTTTTGGGTTTGCTGGGAATTTCAACCGACATCACCGGGCGAAAACAAACGGAGGAGGCGTTGTGCGCCAGCGAGGAAAAATACCGCCACCTTATCACCGTACTACCCTATATTGTCTATTCTTTTGACCTGCAGCAGGGGGGAGCATTTTACTCACCGGCAGTCCAGTCGGTGCTGGGCTATTCATCAGAATACCTGTTGGAACACCCCATGTGCTGGCATGATTCTATTCATCCTGACGACCTGCTGAAAGTAGAATCAGCCATTGAAAACTTCAAGGCAGGAAAGCCGTTTAATGTTGAATACCGTTTCCTACACGCTGATGGTCACTGGATATGGCTTAACGACTGCTCAACTGATCTGCCTGAAGTGGGCATTGAAACAGCAAGAATCGAAGGAATTGCCAAAGATATAACCACACGCAAGCAGATGGAAGATGATTTGCGCGAGGCCAAAGAACAGGCAGAATCCGCCAACCGTGCCAAGAGCGAGTTCCTTGCCAACATGAGTCATGAAATCCGCACTCCCATGAACGGCCTGCTCGGCATGACCCAACTTCTTGAAATGACCGACCTGACAAAGGAACAACAGGGCTATGTTGCGGCACTCAAACTGTCGGGCAAAAACCTGCTGTCCCTGATCAACGACATCCTTGATCTTTCCAAGATCGAGGCAGGAAAGATAGCTGTCGAATTCACCGATTTCAGTCTGCATCAGAGCATCAAAGATATTGCAATTATGCAAAAACAGTTAGCGCATCAAAAAGGGCTTCTCCTCAATGTCAATCTTGCCGATGACATCCCTCATGTCCTGAGGGGCGATCAACTACGGATCAAACAGATTCTCCTTAACCTTCTGGGGAACGCAATCAAATTCACTACAGAAGGAGGTGTCACCGTCTCGACGCAATTACTTGAACAGCATAATGACACTGTGCTTGTTCAGATAGCTGTAAGTGACACCGGAATCGGCATTTCTTCCGGGGCTCGTGAGCATATATTCAAGCCCTTCGTTCAGGAAGATGGCTCCACAACCCGCAAATATGGTGGAACCGGTCTAGGGCTGACCATCAGCCGTCGGCTGGCGGAACTTATGGGCGGGAGCATCTCCCTTGAAAGTACACCGGGAGAAGGCAGCTGTTTCAGGGTGAGTCTTCCTTTTGCAGTTGCAAATGGTACCAGAATCAGCAAGGATGCCTCTAAAAAAACAATGGTACGTTGGGATGGCCCTCCACTGCGTATACTGCTTGTCGAAGACGAACAGACCAACATCACTTTCGCAACTTCGCTGCTCAGAAAACTTGGGCTCGAAGTCATTGTGGTGGAGAACGGCAGGGAATGCCTTGCAGCGCTGGAACAGTGCAGGTTCGACATTGTGTTGATGGATATTCAGATGCCATATATGAATGGCGAGGAAACGCTGCAGGAAATTCGAAAACATGAGCAGACAACTTCTAGGCATCAACCGGTTATTGCCCTTACAGCCTATTCGCTGCGCGGAGATAAGGAACGGTTCCTTGAAGGGGGATTTGACGGTTATCTTTCAAAGCCCCTTGAGTCCAGGGAACTTGTAAATGAAATGAAGCTGGTGATGGAGGTAGCAGATGGACAAAAAATTTAGTGTACTGATAGTGGACGATGAAGATCTTAATCTTCAAATTATTTCATCTTCGCTTGGCGCCGAATACAGAATCTTTACAGCGTTTGACGGTCACGATGCCATCAGCCAGCTTAAAGAGAATATACCGGACCTGATTCTCCTTGACGTGATGATGCCGGATATCGATGGATTCGAAGTCTGCAAAATCATTAAGGCAAATCCTCTGTTCGAAGATATACCTGTTATCTTTCTAACCGTTCTGGATACCCAGGAGGATACTCTTCGGGGGCTTGAGGTTGGCGGGATTGACTACCTGACGAAACCGATAAACCTGGATCTGCTCAGGCTGCGGGTGCGTAACCATATAAAATTGAAAGAGCGGAATGATCTTGTTAAGGAACAGCGGGATCTGCTGTCACGCCAGAAGGAAGAACTGGCTGAAATACTGGCGGAGATGGAGTCGCAGAACAGACAACTACGTGAGACCGATGAGGTTCTGCGAAATGAGCGCAACCTTATCGCAAACATAATGGAAACCAGCCCTGTGGGAATTACAACTGTTGATTCCACGGGAAGAATAACGTTTGTAAACGCTAAAGCCATCGACATTCTTGGCCTTTCCAGAGATGAAATTACCCAGATAACCTATAACGCACCGGTTTGGAATATTTCAGATATTGACGGAAGCCCGTTTTCTGATGACAGGCTTCCTTTCACCCAGGTGATGTCAACGGGGAAAGCAATTTTTGATGTCCAGCACACCATTCAATGGCCCGATGGAAAACGAATATTGCTCTCGATAAATGCGACCCCGATGATGGATGCAGGAAATAATGTGACCGGCATGATTGCAACCATTGAAGACATATCCGAACACAAGAAATATGAAAAGGAACTGTGCAAGAGCGAGGAGCACTACCGGGAACTGTTCAATTCGATGGTAAACGGTTTTGCCCTTCATGAAATAATCCTTGATGGAAGCGGCATCCCGTGCGACTACCGATTTCTTGCTGTTAATGCCGCTTTTGAGCGATTGACCAATCTGAAGGCAGCGGAGATCATTGGCCGGAGCATACTTGAAATTGCTCCGAAGACCGAACGATTCTGGATTGATACTTATGGCCGCGTTGCTTTGACTAGAGAGCCATGCCACTTTGAGCAATATTCAAAAATACAAAGCAAACACTACGAAGTTAACGCGTATAGTCCCCAGACAGGCCAGTTTGCCTGCGTTTTTGCCGACATCACCGAACGCAAGCTGGCAGATACATACAAGGACATCAGCCGGGAAGTTCTGATGATAATGAACGAGCAGGGTGATTTGAAGGATGCGATACCGAAAGTAATAGCCAGTCTGAAAGCAGGTACTGGATTTGATGCAGTGGGTATACGACTGCAAGAAGGAGACGACTATCCTTACTTTTCAGAGCAAGGATTCCCGAAGGAATTACTGCTAAAGGAAAACTCCCTGTTAGAACGAAACATTGATGGAGGGATATGCCGGGATAAGGACGGCAACGCATGTCTTGAGTGTACATGCGGTCTTGTAATTACCGGTAAAAGCGAACCGGGTCATCCATTTTTTACTCCTGGAGGTAGCTTCTGGACTAATGATTCATTCCCGCTACTGGAACTGCCACTTGACGTAGATCCACGCCTTAACCCACGCAACGAGTGCATCCACCATAACTACGCTTCCGTGGCACTGACTCCAATTAGAGTCGAGAGGAATATAGTTGGATTGATCCAGTTCAACGACCATCAAAAAGACCGATTTACCCTGAACTCAGTTGAACTTCTGGAAAGTGTTGCCGAACATATCGGCACTGCCTTGATGCGGAAGCGATACGAGGATGAAAAACGCATGCTCGAATCACAACTCCATCAGGCCCAGAAGATGGAATCCGTCGGCCGTCTGGCGGGTGGCGTGGCGCATGACTTCAACAACAAGCTGACTGTCATCCTCGGATTTACTAATTTGGCCTTCACTGAGACAAATCAGGACATTCTAAAGGATTATCTGGAATACATCCGCAAGGCGGGCGAGCAGTCTGCTGACCTGACCCGGCAGTTGCTGGCCTTTGCCCGTCAGCAGACCATAGCCCCCAACGTTCTGGATTTGAATGAGACGGTATCGGGCATGCTCAAGATGCTGCAGCGGCTTATCGGAGAGGACATCCATCTCAACTGGCATCCATCGCCAAATCTGTGGCAGGTCATGATGGATCCGTCCCAGATCGACCAGATTCTGGCTAATCTGTGCGTAAACGCCAGAGACTCTATTGCCAATGTAGGGAAGATCACCATTGAGACGGGAAGCAGCGTAATTGACAAGGATTATTGTGCTCAAAACAGAGGATTTACTGTCGGCGAGTATGTGCGGCTCTCTGTAAGCGACAGCGGTAGTGGCATGGATAAGGAAACCTTGGCACAAATCTTCGAACCGTTCTTCACAACCAAAGGTCCGGGAGAAGGTACCGGTCTCGGTCTGGCTACCGTGTACGGCATTGTCAAACAGAACAACGGCTTCATAAACGTCTACAGCGAACCGGGGCAGGGAACGACGTTCACTATCTATCTTCCGAGGTATGCAGGCGAGGCGGAGCAAGAACGGATAGAAGGTGCAGCTGTACCTGCCAGACGTGGCTGGGAGACTATCCTGCTGGTGGAAGACGATCCGGACATCCTGAAAATAGCCTCGATGATTCTACTAAAACAGGGCTACACAATACTGGCGGCTGACTCACCCGGCGATGCCATCCGCCTCGCCAGTGAACATAGTGACAAAATGCACCTTCTTATGACCGACGTGGTCATGCCTGAGATGAACGGCAAGGATCTGGCAAATAAACTGCAATCTCTCTACCCACAACTCAAGTGCCTGTATATGTCAGGATATACTGCCAACGTTATTGCTCACCACGGTGTGCTTGATGCAGGGGTGCATTTCATCCAGAAGCCATACTCTTTGCCGGATTTGGCGGCCAAAGTGCGAGATGTGCTTGATGGTAATTAAGATGGAATGCATTGGCATTGAAAAACTCTGTAGTGTCAGTCTGAATGCAAAGAGGATTCTTTTCGCATCAGTTTTTCTGCGGTCTGCTCAGCTTTATCCGCCAGGGACATGTTTCCTGTTTTCCGGTGGATTTCTGCCATTTTCAGCTGGGTAGAAGCGGCATTATCCATGTGTCCTCCGTTCAGATAAACGCTGAACGCTCGCTCCAGATATTGAACCATCATAGCCAGGTCGCCCTGATCGCCTGAAAGAGCAGCGAGCTCCTCCAGATCCAGAGCAATTTTGTGACTTTCTCCAATTTGCCTGTCAATTTCCAGTGACTTCAGAAGGAGCTTTCCGGCCTCTGCAAACCGCCTGTTTTCACGCTCGATGGAACCCAGCATCCGCAGCGAGTTGGCTTCCTCCTCCAGCTGCCCGTTGCGCTGATTTTCTTCGCATGCCCTGATTGCAAAAGATGAGGCGTCTTTTCTGTTTCCGAGGGTACGATGGATGCGCGCCAGCAAATTCAGGTGCTTTCCTTGAGCCCCCCCGTTATCGGACGACAACGATGTCGTAGCCCATGTCAGGGCTTCTCCAATATGCTTTTGCGCCAGTTCAATCAGTGCCTTTTCGTAGGCGGCCTCTGCCATGAGACCTGACTGACTGCGCGCCAGCTTGAGAGCCTGATCAATATGGAGTTCAGCCGCTTCGGGTTTGTGATGCAATCTGTTCAGGCGGGCCAGATTGATGAGAGCAGTGATTCTGGCAGGATCATCTTCAATGGAGGAGCTTAGTTTAAGTGAGTCGGAAAGGAGTTTTTCAGCCTGGAGAACCTCACCCTTGCTCTGAGCCCGGATGCCACGTTCAAGCTGGGCTGCTGACTGCAACTGTATTCCTGAGCGAACAGGCTGCCCACTGCCTCCCGCACAGCCGGAAAGAAGAACCGGCAATAAAAAATAGAGTATCAGGAACCGGTCACTTCGATGTCTGTTATTCATGGCTGTCACCACGGATAAACTGACGTCCGTCGGCCGGTTGTGATGTATTTCTGAACAGCCAGATGTTCTGTATTGAATTTATCAGGTGGTCTGTGCTCAGCAGCACGTCTTCGGCCTGAGAGAGAATTCCTGGTATTTTTGGAAATGCCGACTCGGACATGATGCGGGTCACGCGGGAGAATTTTTCTGTCTCAGTGAGTGCCATATCAACCTTATCCAGTATTGCCGGGATTTTTGTGTCAATGGTATCAATCGTGTTGTTGATTCTGGCAAGGACGGGGGAAAGGTCCAGGCCGTCAACTTTTGTGTGTACTGAATCGAGAATAGTTGTTGTTCTGGTCGATATTCGATCCAGATTACCGTTGGCGGAGACCAGCAGTTTGTCGGTCTGTTGACGGGTTCCGTCCAGATTCCGCGTCAAAACTTCAAGATTACGAATGGCCTTTTTGAGATCCCCCTCGGGGTTGTTGATGTAGCTGATGATATCCCGAACCTCAAACAGCACCGGTTTGACCTTCTCAGCGATTTCTTCGGCCATTTCATCCAAAGCTTTGGTCTTGACATACACGATCGCTTCGCCATCGTTCAATTCAGGTTTATCCAGTGAGCCAACCGAAACGTCCACAATATTGTCACCGACAAATCCCTCTTTAACGAGTTTTACCGTTGAGTCGCTACGAATCCATGTACGGTATTTTTTGTCAACTTCAACCTTGATGTCCACCATGGCCTGTTCGTTCAAAGATATGGAAGTAACTCGTCCAATCCTGAAGCCGGACAGTTTTACCGACATGCCTTTCGTAAAACCGGTACCACGGTCTACCGTAAATCTCAAAGAATAGATAGGGGTGAAGTAATCTTTCTGAACACCATACAGAATAAATGAAGTGACAATACCCACGAGTGCTACAGCGATAAACATGCCGATTTTTCGCTCAAGATATTTAAATCTGTGATCTTCTTCGTGCATCATCTAGGTCACGGTTCCGATATTTTTCTGTGGACGGATGTACAGCACGGCATCAAAATCCGACTGAACGGGAAGATCAGTGGCAGATGTGAGATATATTGAAGTCCTGCCCTCTTTTTCCGTATGAAATTCTTCAAGAACGGATGCCAGGAGAGTTTGTTCCGGTTTTGAAATTCTTTCCAGAGTGTTGCAATACACCATGATATCCGGCTGCATCAGTGCTGCCCTTGTAAATGCTGTTGCCCGCTTTTCAAAGAGAGAGAGATGAGCAGGTAACAACATGAATTTTTCAGCACAATCAAGTTTCTTCAGATAATTAACGGCTAATTCATCATCAACAGGTTTGGACTTTCCGGTGTGATAATAAAATGGCAGAAAAATGTTTCCCCACATTTTAAGATTAGAAATCAGCCCACCGTGAAAAGCGACAATTCCCAACCTGCGCCGTGTATGCATAAGTTTTTCCGGGGTTGTCTCTCTGGTGGAGTTACCACATACAGCTATGGTGCCTCGCTCCGGTATCAACAAACCCGCTATCAATCTCGTCATGGCAGTGCTTTCTTCCTCACGTGCAGTAACAATAAGAACACGCCTTCCTGCTTCGATTTCACATGAAAAATCGTGAAGCATATCGGAATAGCTCACATCCCTGAACATGACGGCGGCTGACATGGCATATATAGTAGCTTGAAATATATTGTTGTCAACGTGAGAATTGAGACAAGGGAACAGAGCAAGGCGGAATACAGGGATATCCTTGCTCGGCTATTGACATACTTCACGTAAATATGCATTTACTGTTGAAAAATGTTGTTTATGTTACAAACTATACTCCAATGATCTGGATACGATATGACTAGCACCGACATCGTCAACATCTCCCGCCCTCTGACCGAAATGGCCCGGCTTCAGCCGGATACACCTGCCATCATATTCCCGCAGGAACAACGCAGCCTGACTTTCCGCGAACTTGATCAGGAAAGCGACCGCGTTGCACGAGGATTGGAACGCATCGGCATTTCCCGCAGTATGCGTGTGGCACTACTGGTTCCCCCGTCACCGGAGCTGTTTGCCGTCACGTTTGCGCTGTTCAAGGCCGGCGCTGTTCCGGTGTTTATTGATCCGGGCATCGGAGCGCGTAACATGAAAGGATGCCTGGCCGAGGCCGAACCAGAGGCTTTCATCGGTATTCCAAAAGCCCATGTGGCGAGGCGGCTCCTGGGGTGGGGCCGCAAGACCATGCACATCCTGGTAACCGTCGGGGGAGGCCGTATCTGGGGAGGAATACCTTTGGCAGAGCTGCGCAGATCCAGAATCGGTGAGCTGCCATTTACCCCGGCCGACACGCTTCGGGACGACACGGCGGCCATTCTGTTCACCAGCGGCAGTACCGGTCCGCCCAAAGGAGCAATCTATACCCACGGCATTTTTGCGGCTCAGGTGGAGACCCTGCGGGAGATGTACGACATCCGACCCGGCGAGATCGACCTGCCGACCTTTCCCCTGTTTGCCCTGTTTGCGCCGGCTCTCGGCATGACCGCCCTGATACCGCGCATGGACTTTACCCGTCCCGGTTCGGTCGATCCCGGCTGTATTCTGGGGCCGGCCGCCGAATTTTCCGCCACCACCATGTTCGGTTCCCCGGCACTCCTGAACCGGGTTGGACGCTACGGTGCAACCAAAGGTATCCGGCTCCCGCACCTTAAACGGATCATCTCTGCCGGCGCACCGGTTCCGGCACCGGTACTTGAACGTTTTACTGCACTGCTGTCGTCCGATGCCGAAATTTTTACCCCTTACGGCGCTACCGAGGCACTGCCGGTCTGTTCCATCGGCAGCAACGAAATACTGTCTGAAACCGGTGCCATGACCGACGACGGTCATGGCATCTGCATCGGCCGACCGGTGAATAACATCTCCCTTGCTATCATCACCATCAGTGACGAACCGATTGACGTGTGGCAGAACGAACTGGAACTGCCGATCTGGGAAGTAGGCGAAATTGTCGTGGCCGGCCCACAGGTCAGCCATGCCTATCTGAATCGCCCCGAGGCGAACCGGCTGGCCAAAATCGCTGATCCGGACGGAGGCGTCTGGCACCGCATGGGTGATGTGGGCTATCGGGACAACAAGGGCAGAGTCTGGTTCTGCGGTCGCAAGTCCCATCGGGTCGTCACTGCGAAGGAAGTCCTGTATACCATCACGGTGGAAGGGGTTTTCAACATCCATCCCGAGGTATTACGCACTGCTCTGGTCGGCGTCGGCCGAAAAGGCGTCCAGACACCGGTGCTCTGTGTCGAACTTGAAGCGGGAAAGGGGAAGGCGGAGCATGAGCGGATCAGGCAGCAATTGCTTGAGTTGGGCAGCGGTTATCCCCATACAAAGGGGATACGTCAGATCCTGTTCCGTTCCGCCTTTCCGGTGGATATCCGGCACAACGCCAAGATCTTCCGTGAAAAGCTTGCTGTCTGGGCTGAGAGGAGGATGAGATGAGGATTCTTGTCACGGGTGGCGGCGGCTTTCTCGGAGGAGCAATCGTGCGCATGCTGGTCGAACGGGGTGACGAGGTGCGCAGTTTTTCCCGGAGCGAATACCCGGCCCTGAACTCCCTTGGTGTGAAGCAGTTCAGGGGGAGTCTGGAAGATCGGGAAGCGGTACTGGAGGCTGCCAGAGGGTGCGAACTGGTTTTTCATGTGGCCGCCAAGGCTGGTATCTGGGGCAGCTATCGAGAGTACCACCTGGCCAACGTGGTCGGTACCGGGCATGTGCTGGCGGCCTGCAGGGAGTGCGGCATCAGTCGTCTGGTCTATACCAGCTCACCCAGCGTGGTATTCGACGGCAGCGACGTGGAGGGAGGAGATGAGTCGCTCCCCTACCCTGCCCGCTACGAGGCTCACTACCCGGCCACAAAGGCGTTGGCCGAACAACTGGTGCTGGCGGCGAATTCTGCCGAACTGGCAGTCACAGCCCTGCGTCCCCATCTGATCTGGGGCCCCGGCGACAACCACCTGGTGCCGCGCATCGTAGCAAAGGGACGTGCCGGCAAACTACGCCGGATCGGCAACCGCCCCAATCTGGTGGATACGGTGTATGTGGACAACGCCGCCCGCGCCCATCTGCTGGCCGCCGACAGATTGGTCCCCGGAAGCTGTGTTGCGGGCAAAGCCTATTTCATCAGCAACAACGAACCGTTGCCGTTGTGGGAGATAGTCAACCGCATCCTCGCCGCTGCCGGCATTCCTCCGGTCACCCGCAGTATCCCGCCGGCAGTGGCATACTCAGCCGGATACATCTGTGAAGCGCTCTGGGCACTTCTCCGGCTTGGAGGCGACCCCCCCATGACCCGCTTTGTCGCCCATGAGCTTGCCAGCGCCCACTGGTTCGATATCAGCGCCGCCCGCCGGGACTTCGACTACCACCCGGAGGTTTCCATCGAAGAGGGCTTGATTCTATTGAAACAGTGGCTGCAGCACCCGCCACCATGAACACTACTCCCCGGCCATGGCAAACCGTTTCTTGCGGACAGTACCGAGGATCTGCATTTCTCCTATCTCACTCGAATTTCCGGATCGGAGTAAGCTCATGGGCCTGTTTGACTGCCTGACATCAAAGAAACCTGTTGCGACTCCGACTGCCGGAAACAGGAGCACCGGTGCTCTGGGCGAAGAAATTGCTTCGAATTATCTGATAACTCACGGCTACAGCATCCTGGAGCGCAATTTTCGTTGCAAGGGGGGCGAGGTGGACATCGTTGCCCGTGACCCCAATGATAATAGCCTTGTTTTTGTCGAGGTAAAAGCCCGCCAGGGGCTTGCCTACGGAGTACCGCAACTGGCGGTGACCCTATTTAAACAGCGCCAGATCTCCAAGGCAGCCCTGACCTGGTTGTCCAAAAACAGGATGCACGACCGGAACGCCCGCTTCGATGTAATTGCAATCCTGCTTGACGAAGGCGGACGGCATCAGGTGGAGCATATCAGGAATGCTTTTGATCTTGCGTATTAAAGAAACAACCGCCACAGACCTACAAGCTACTCTTCATCCTCCCACCCGTTCTCCCCGTGCCCCTCATCATCATACTCATCATCATACCCGCCATATTCAGCCTCTTCATCTTCGTCAAACTCCTCGTCAATATACCGCTGGGGCGGATTCAGCTCCTCCTCGGAAATCTTCTCGAAGCGTGACACCAGATCCTGATTGGTACAAAAGCGCCCCGCTTTATGATTGCACGAATTCAGACCACATAAATCGAACAACTGAATCTCATTGCACAGGCGTTGGGGCGGACTGTTCTGTTTTAGTTCTGTATGTTCCATACGGGATACCTCAGGAAAATGAGAGGGAGACAAGATAGGTAATCAGACCATCCAGGACAAACACTGCAAAGAGGCTGGACATGACTGCTCTGGTTGCTGCCTGCGGAATTTCAGTGGCGCTCCGACCGACACCCAACCCGTACCAGCAGCAGATCGATGAAACAAACAGACCGAAAAAAACGCATTTTGAAAACAGCATGACAATTTCTTTTATACCCAGAGATGCCATGATGCCTTGAAAGAGATGATCATACGGGATATGCCATCCGACAGAGGCCACGATAAAGCTGCTGATAAAAACGGTCAGTACAAAATAGACCGACAGAATGACCATGGAGACGGTGACGCCGGCTATGCGCGGCATGACAAGATAACTGTCGGAGGATATGCCCAGCATCTCGATCGATTCAATCTCGCCATTGATCTTCATCGTTCCAAGTTCGGCGGATATGGCTGTTCCGCTACGGGCAATAATGATAATCGCAGTCAGGAGCGGCGCCAGTTCACGCAATACAACCCAGACCAGTATCTTGCCTGTCAGCGAGCCGTTATCGCCAACCAGACTTTCAGTCTGTGCAATAATCACCGTTCCGATAATCACAGCGATAACAACTATGACGTACGTCGCCTCAAGACCGGTAAAATATAGCTGCCTGAGCAGCACCATCCGAATGGCGACATTCCCCTGGGCGAGGGTACGGATCAAATTTCCCAACGCCAGCATCTGCATGTTGATAACATCAATCAGCAGCAGCAGTCTGACCAGAAAGAATCTCCCAAGCGAATTTATCATGGGTACCGGGATTTTGTGTCAGATGTCGTACAGAGTACCATCATGCAGCAGTTCAATGCCTTTAATTCCCAGACACTCGATCTCACTGCGAATGATGGAATAGTACTGAGGTTTTGGATGGGTAATGAGGATTCGTTCAGGTAATTCAGCAATTTTGTCCAGTTCATCAATCAGCATCGAAGAGGTCAGATGTTTGGTAATCTGAGCCAGGTGTTCCATATTATTGGGAAAAGAAACTTCAACGATCAGGGCGTCCACACCTGAGCAATACTTCCAGATATCTTCAGTCGGACCGGTATCGCCCGTATAAACCAGTATCTTTCCCCCGGATTCCAGGCGGAAACCGACTGCCGGCACAGTATGGTTCACAGGAATTGTCTGAATGGTATAACCTTTAAAAGCGTATTCTTTGTACGGCTCAATGGTTGCGTAGGTTATTATCGGATCTTCTGCGGAAGGTATCACCGTGAAGTCCGGCCAGATGACACCGTTGAAAATGTGATTCTTCAAGGCGGATATCACGGCAACAGTACTGTGCACCGTAACATTATGCTTCAGATTCTTCATGATTATGTTGTCTGCCAGAACCGGTATGCCCCGTATATGGTCAAGGTGTGAGTGCGTGATGAAAATGTCCCGGATTTTCCACTGTTCTTCTTCGCTCAGAACAGAACCTATCGTGCCTGCATCCAGCAACAGTTGACCATCTATCAGAAAGGCAGGTGGATGGAAATCAGGAAATTCAGCACCGGCGCTTCCAAGAATCTGTAACCTCATAATGCCCCCCCTGCTGGTGTGGAACAGAGCTCAACAACACCCCCCGGGCCGGGGGGTGTTGTGACGACAGACGCATACTACGCAAAACTGCTATTTATACTCCGGCATCTCATCAAACTGCAGATACTTGTATATCTTCTCCCTGTTCGGCTCGACCTTTTCCTTGTAAATTTTCAGGAATTCAGCCGGTGTAGGCAGCTTGCCCATCAGCGCAGTTACCGCCCCCAGCTCGGCAGAACCGAGATAGACCCTGGCGCCATCGCCGATACGGTCATCGAAGTTACGGGTCGAGGTGGAGAACATGTTTACCCCGTCCGGTACGCGGGCCTGATTGCCCATACAGAGCGAACAACCGGCGATCTCGATGCGGGCGCCAAAAGCGCTGTAGACCGAGAAATACGACTCATCCTTGAGTTGCTGCTGATCCATGCGGGTCGGCGGGCAGATCCAGGTGCGGACGCTGGAGTTGAATCTGCTGCCGCGCCATATCTCGGCAGCAGCCCGAAAATGGCCGATGTTGGTCATGCAGGAACCGAGAAAAACGTCCTGAATCGGTGTACCGGCTACCTCGGAGAGCAGTTTGACGTCATCGGGATCATTCGGGCAGGCCACGATCGGCTCCTTGATATCCTTCAGGTCGATCTCGATCACCGCTGCGTATTGGGCACCCTTGTCGGCCTTGAGCAGGGAAGGATTCTTCAGCCAGGCCTCGACGTCCTTTATGCGCTTCTTAAGGGTGTTG
This sequence comes from Desulfuromonadales bacterium, assembly GCA_037129255.1. GTDB lineage: Bacteria > Desulfobacterota > Desulfuromonadia > Geobacterales > Pseudopelobacteraceae > JACRCG01. Next base: position 49,637 of record JBAXVG010000025.1, read on the forward strand.
GCGTCGGAGTAGCCGTCCTTGATCATCTTCTTCATCAGGGCTGCGTTTGATTTCAGATAGGTGGCCACACTCTTCTCGGAGAGCTGGATGGCTCCAGCGGCGGCCGAACGTTCGGCGGCGGCATCGGTCAGTTCGAAACCCTGCTCCACCGTAAGCTCGGGGAGACCTTCCATCTCCAGAATTTTGCCGTTGAATATGTTGATCTTGTTCTTCTTGGGTACGGTTAAAAGCCCCTGCTTGATGGCCCAGTAGGGAATGGCGTTGACCGCATCGCGCAGGGTGATGCCGGGATTGAATGTGCCTTTGAAGCGCACCAGGACCGACTCGGGCATATCCAGCGGCATGAACCCCATGGCGCCGGCAAAGGCCACCAGGCCGGAACCGGCCGGGAAGGAGATGCCGATGGGGAAGCGGGTGTGGGAGTCACCGCCGGTGCCGACCGTGTCGGGGAGCAGCAGGCGGTTCAGCCAGGAATGGATCACGCCGTCGCCGGGCCGCAGGGCCACTCCGCCGCGCTCGGCGATGAAGCCGGGCAGGTTCTTGTGCATCTTCACATCGGCCGGTTTGGGATATGCAGCGGTATGGCAGAAGGACTGCATGAACATGGGGGCCTGGAACTTGAGACAGGCCAGTTCCTTCAGCTCGTCGGCGGTCATCGGGCCGGTAGTGTCCTGAGAACCGACGGTGGCCATCCTGGGCTCACAGGCGGTACCTGGCAGGATACCGGTTACGCCGCAGGCAACACCGACCATCTTCTGGGCCTGTGAGTAGGCCTGCTTGGCCTTGGGCTTGGGATTGACCGGAAGAGTAAATACCTTGGTCGGCTTGAGCCCCAGTGCCGCCCGGGCCTTGTCGGTCACGGCGCGGCCAATGATCAGCGGAATCCGGCCACCGGCGCGGAATTCGTCCGGCACGGTGTTGGGGCTGATGGTGAGTTGGGAGAGTACCTTCTTCCCCTTCTCATCGGTAATGACACCATTTTTCGTGTCGATCACGATCACGTCGCCGGTCTTCATGTTGGTCACGTCGGCCTTGAGCGGCAGAGCACCGGAATCCTGGGCGGTGTTGAAGAAGATCGGAGCAATGACGCCGCCGATGATCACACCGGCTGTCTTCTTGTTGGGCACGCAGGGGATATCATCGCCGATTGCCCACAGTACGCTGTTACAGGCTGATTTACGGGAAGAGCCGGTACCGACCACGTCGCCGACAAAAGCCACCTGATAGCCATCCTTGCGGAACTGGGCGATGGTGTCCAGTCCCCCTTTGAAGCGGGTCTTACCCATGGCCAGGGCATGCAGCGGGATATCGGGACGGCTCCAGGCGTCGCCGGCCGGGGAGAAGTCATCGGTATTGATCTCGCCATCCACCTTGTAGACCTTGACCGTGATCGTATCGGGCACACCCTTCCGTTTAGTGAACCAGTCGGCGTCGGCCCAGGATTTGAGAACCTTGGAGGCTGCGGCGTTCTTGCCGCTCGTGGCCAGCTTGGCGACTTCGTCAAAGGCATCATAGACAAGGACTATGCCTGACAGGGCGCAGGCGGCTTCGTCAGCAAGCTTTTTATCCTTCAGGGCGGCAACCAGCGGAGCGACATTGTATCCGCCGATCATGGTACCCAGCAGACGGATGGCTGCCACCGCATCAATCAGCGGAGATTTCTTTGTGCCGGTTATGATCCCGGCCAGAAATTCCGCCTTGACCTTGGCAGCCGGGTCAACGCCGGGAGAAACACGATTGGTGATCAGGTCCAGCAGGAACTGTTCCTTCCCCTTGGGCGGTTTGACCAGCAGTTTGCACAGGTCGGCTGTCTGTTCGGGGTTGAGCGGCAGCGCAGGAATTCCCTGGGCCCCCCTCTCCTTTTCATGGGCAAGATACGCTTCAATCATCGGTGTTCCTCCTTCGTGGGGTATTGTGGAGCGTCAAGCTGACGTTATGACTGACAAAAACGCATTCTGTATACATTTTTAGCGAATGACTGTCAATTGAAGATTTGACGGCATTATATCTCCCCGGCCCTGTCAACTGCTGCCAGATATTTTTTTACCAGTTCCACCGGATGGTACGACAGTTTGGCATTGCGCAGTCCCGGTTTTCCCAGGTCCTGTTCGCGGTTCAAAAACCGGCAGTCGGTAAACATCAGACCGGCAAACTCGCGGTTTATCAGTTGCGAAAGCCCTTCCATGAAAGGATCGGCCTTTTCAAAGTGACATACTGAGGTTTCCCGGTTCAGTCGTTCACCAAGCGCAAAGGCAGCGACAGTACCGTCACTCATGATTACAACCCCTTCAAGCCCCAGTTTTCCGGCCAGATACAATGCCTCGGAGGTTGCGCCCACTTCCAGCGTCAGAGATCTGTTTGATTCATCGGCTGCCACATCACTCCATCTGGCAAGCAGGGCAAGGCAACCCTGGCAATGCTGCTCGGAATATATTGAAACTTCGTACTGATGGCGCGCCGTGAAATAATTGATCCGGTTTTTCTTCTTGTGAAAACGGTTGCCCGGCAGTGCGGCCAGTTCTTCACGCAGATACAGATAGTCGAATGAATTTCGCTCTTCGGAAATATCCATAATGCCTTCAGACAGATATATCTTTGCAAACGACTCATCTGCGCCATACAGCGGAAGCTTGTCCGAAAATAACATGGCCAGCGCCCTTTTCACATCCCCCCCCAGTGGCGGCAGGAAATATGGCGTTTCATCATAACCTTTTCCCAGCAGGACCAACGCATCCCCGGCAAGAGTCACCCGGTAGTCATGCGCCGAGCGGAACAGGTACAGCCCCGCAAATGTCAATTCCGAGACGCGCGGCTGAAGCTCGGCGAATACCCTGTCAAATGCAGGTTTATCGCCCAAGGCAAGCGGTCTGGAAAGTGGATAGACAGGAATCTTCATCAGGTTCTCCCGATAATTGTTTAATGCAGACATTCCCGCTCCGGCTGCCGCCACTGTTCGACCCGGTTACGCCCCTTCTCCTTGGCTTTGTACAACATCTGATCAGCCATCTTTATCAGGAAATCCGGAGTATGATCCTCCGTTGGAATAAATGTCGCCATTCCCAGACTTACCGTGACATACGATGAAACAGCTGATGTGCAGTGCGGGATGTGAAGCGACTCAACCTTTGAGCATATCCGCTCGGCTGTGATCAACGCACCGGCCTGGTTGGCTTCATGCAGGATACATACAAACTCTTCGCCGCCATACCTGGCGGCAAAATCAGAGGCCCGCAAAGAGGTAAGCAGAGACGCTGCGACCTGCTTAAGACAGTCATCTCCCCCCAGATGCCCATAGGTATCATTGTATGGTTTAAAAAGATCAACATCAATCATGATCAATGAAAGCACAGCCTGAGTACGCAAGCTACGAAACCATTCCCGGCCTAACTGTTCATCAAACGCCCGGCGATTGGGAATCCCGGTAAGACCGTCAAGCAATGCAAGGCGAACCCGATCATCGCGATACCGTTTCAGTTCGAGATGGTTCTGCACCCGCAGTCTGACAATATCCGGATTGAACGGCTTGATGATATAATCCACCGCACCCAGTTTCAACCCGGCCACTTCATCCTCCTGCTGCGACATGGCAGTCAGAAAGATGACCGGAACACCTTCCAGGCGCGGCATGGCCCGCAGAGCCTGACAGACCTGGTAGCCACTCATGTCCGGCATTTGAATATCAAGCAGAATCAGATCGGGAAGGTTGCTTTCCGCCATCGCAAGCGCATCTCTGCCGTTGGTAGCGAAAACAATCTCATACTCGTCCCCCAGAACCTCAATCAGAATCTGCAGGTTTATCGGCATATCATCTACAATCATGATGGTCTGTTTCATTACGTTACTCCGTACTGATTAACTGCGGTGAGTTCGAAGCGGTCAGCGGAGCCAGGTATGCAATACCGCAAACAGCTGCTCGGGATCAAGCGGTTTTGCCAGGTGGTCATTCATCCCTGCGTCCAGACACTTCTGTTTTTCCTCCTGCATGGCATGGGCCGTCATTGCTATAATCGGCACTCCTTTGCACCGCTCATCCCGCCGGATCAGCCTCGTCGCCTCATAGCCGTCCATGACCGGCATCTGGATGTCCATAAGCACCGCATCATACCTGACATCCCGGTTCATCAGCGCCTCTACTGCCTCTTCCCCGTTAATTGCGACATGTACCTGAATTCCGGCGCTTTCAAGAATCTCTCGCGCCACCATCCGGTTGATCGGCTGATCTTCCACCAGCAGTATCCGCATACCTGCGATATCAGCCGGGGGAACCAGACGGGACGCCGCGCTTTCCGGCCGCAGACCGAAACGGATCATAAAGGTGAAGGTGCTTCCCTTGCAGGGCGCACTCTCCACCAGCAGCTCTCCACCCATCATCTCCACCAGATTTCTGCTGATAGCCAGTCCCAGTCCCGTGCCGCCAAATCTTCTCGTGATGGAGCCGTCAGCCTGGGTGAATGGTTGAAACAACTTCCGTACCGTTTCCTCAGACATACCGATACCGGTGTCGCGCACCGAAAACCGGATAGCAGTCTCCGTGCCATCGCCCCCCGACACTTCGGCGGTAACGACGATTTCACCCTGTTCGGTGAACTTGACCGCATTATTCACGAGATTGGAAAGGATCTGACCCAGACGCAACGGGTCGCCGGTTAACGATAGCGGTACATCGGGAGCGACTGAAAACACGACGTCAAGACCTTTTGCCGCGGCTCCCGATGTAGCAACCGTGCTGACATGGTCCAGCACGTTACGGAGATTGAAGGGGATGGATTCAATTTCAAGTTTGCGCGCTTCGATCTTTGAGAAGTCGAGGATGTCGTTGATGACGCCAAGCAGCGACTGCGCGGAGGTATGCATCTTGGTAAGGTAGTCACGCTGTCTGGGATTGAGATCGGTCTGCAGAACCAGATGGCCCAGCCCCAGAATGGCATTCATGGGGGTGCGGATCTCGTGAGACATGTTGGCGAGAAATTCACTCTTGGCGCGACTGGCATCCTCGGCAGCCAGTTCGGCGTTCTTGGCGCGGCTGATATCGGTCACCAGCACATAGAACCCGAAAAATTCCCCATTCCGGACGTCGGGGATGTAACTTGCCTGAGAGTAACGGACCGTACTGCCATCGGGAGTCGGTATGGCTCTCTCGAAATATTGCGGCTCGCCCCGCAAGGCCCCCTTGATATACGGAAGATTAAGCGCATAGCGCTCTTCGCCGATTACCTCCCGGATATGTTTTCCCGGCATTGCGCCCGGTTCAATTCCGAACCAGTCGTGGTAGGCGTAGTTGCCGAAGCGGCAACGGAGATCACGGTTCCAATAACCGATCATGGCCGGCATGTTGTCGAGGATGGACTTCATATCACACTCGCGCTGCAACATTTTATGTGTTACGAGGAGTGCCAGAGAGGATAGCAGCAGATACAGCGAAAGTTGTATGGCGTAGCTGATCTTCCAGGACAAGAGCGCTTCATTCAGATTTCGGCTGGCTGCCACGACAAGCTGTTTGTCAAAACGCAGATCCTTCGGGCTGTTGGTGATGTAGGCGAATACCCTCATATCGCCGGTTGTTGAACTGCGGCCCCTCTGAATGGAATTCGGTTTGCCGCCTTGAATGTGACGATAGAACAGGGAACCCGGCTTCAGAAGATTCTGGCCGGTGATTGAATTCGTGCCTTCGGGTATGGCAATGAAGACCGTGCCGTCGGAGTGAAGCAGGGCAATCCGGTTGTCCGGCGCATGGATGGTGGACTTGAGCAGGGTTGTAAAGTACTCGGGCGCGAGTGATACAGCTATGACTCCTTTGAATTCCCCTTTTTCTCCTATCAGCGGCCTGGTAATATTGATGACGAAGGCTCCAAGCAAACCCCTGAACGGTGGAGATATGAACATCAGGTTCCTGTCGGAGGAATAGCGGGCAGTTGTAAAATAATCACGTTTGCTCAAGTCCCGTCCGATGAGTTCACGCCGGTTTGAATGAACGCAGCGCCCCTTACGGTCGATAACCATGAGTGTGCGAATGCCGGGAATCAAAATATTCTGCATTTTCAGATAACTGTCAATTTGGTCATCATGAGTATCGTCAATCTCGTGCTTTACGTGTTCCAGTACCAATCCGGCAGCTGCCAGATTGGTAGTAAGGTTCTCGCCAACTACCCGCGCCTGAGCCATCAGCCGTTCTTCAAGCAGACGCACCTCCCGCCGGTAGTCCGCAATACATCGCACTCCCAGCAGCGCACCCATGATGACAATGGCCAGGAGCACAATAGTCCAGACAGCTCTGTTTCGCGATTGCACCTTATTCATGGATGCCCCTGAATGTAATGCCGATCCTTTCAGCCAGCAGCTCAAGTGATACCTGCGCCCCTTTGAAATCAAAACCGGCAATCTGTTTTTCCAGGTTTTCCCGCTCCTCCGACCAGGGCAGATGAGGCTTTAACCGGCTGAACATTTTCGCTGCGGAAACCCTGTTGAGACCAAGTAGCGCATACAGCTCACCCAGTTCCCCTGCCAGCACATCCCGGTCAAAGACAGCCGTTTCGCCGGTGTGGTCAGCTGAAGGAGAAACAGTGTCGCTCATTTCTAACATACCGGCAGCTTCAAACACCTCTGTCATCTGCTCTTCCAACGTATCAAGCAGCTCGGGAAAAACCGCTTCATTCCCCTCCCCTACAGCATTTTCAAACCGAATCGCTGTTGCGGCAACCGCCTTCGCCCCGATTGTGCCTGCCAACCCTTTCAGAGTATGAACCAGCGAACGTGTCGCTTCCCGTTCATCTCCTGCTATCGCCTGCCTGAGAGAAGAAACCGTTGCAAGATTAACGGTCCGGAACTCAATTATTATGGTACGTACCAGCGAGTGGTTGCCCTTGACTCTGGCCAGGACGGAAGGTATATCGATTCCGGGAAGCTTTTCCGGAAAGCTGCCGGCTCGCATCGTATCGGCGCTACTCGTTGGGCGCGCCGGTGTATGAGTAACAATCATGATGATCCGTTCCGATCAATGAGAAATCATACGTCAGTTCGATTCTGCCAGACCAGAGCGGCAAGTCTGGAATCTTCATCCCGGATATGGGCTACCAGCCAGTTTTTGAGAAATATCAGGATTTCATGCTGTGCAACAAGCGGGTTTTCATGCAACTCCTGATGAAACTCATGCATCCTCTTCAAAAAAAGTTCGTGTTGCTCCCGTTGCAGTGCAAGGCGCTCAAAATGGTAATGCTGCATCATCTTCTCTTCGGCGCTGAAATGGATGACGGCATATTCGCCCAGTGCTTTCAACACCCTTGCAAGCTCGCGGGCACCCAGACGGTTTGCCACAACGCCAATCAGATCATTGGTGAGATCAAACAGGTAACGGTGGTGCTCATCAATCGAGGAAATACCCGCACTCAGGCTTTCATCCCAGCTGATCCAGCGAATTTCCCTGAAGGGAAGATCAGGCAGGTGAAAAACCTGTTGCGGATCAATCACGTCGTCCCGGTACAGCTCCCTGATACGGAGGATTTCGGGCAGAGCCGCTTCAAAGGCGACCACGACAGCAGGATCAAATTTCAGGCCGGCCTGCTCCTTGATCCACTCTATGGCCTGTTGCAGCGACCAGGCTTCCTTGTAGGGGCGTGCCGACACCAGGGCATCAAACACATCGGCCAGGGCACAAACACGGGCAAGCACCGGAATCTGTTCGCCATGCAGACCAGCGGGGTAACCGCTGCCATCCCAGTTTTCATGGTGGCTGACAGCTATCTGGCGTGCAGTGTCAATCAGCTTGTCGCTTCCCGCCAGAAGTCTTCCACCAATCGTGGCATGCGTCTTCATGATATCAAATTCAGCGGGTGTCAACCGATCCGGCTTCAGCATGATGGCGTCGGCAATTCCTATTTTGCCTACATCATGCATCGGCGCCGTAATGGCAAGCAGTTCCCGTTCTTCATCCGAAAGCCCCAGCGCTTTGGCGATAACCACCGAGATACTGGTCATTCGCATGATATGCATACCGGTTTCATTGTCGCGATACTCGGAGGCGGCTCCCAGTCGCCGGATAGCCTCGGTTCGCGCTTCTTCCAGTTCTATCTCGCGCAGCCGTAAAATTTCATCCAGCAGAAAACGACTGATGATGCCCGACAGTGCCCTCGAAATGTCAGTCTGAAACTCCAGTTCAGAAGGGGTAGGAGACCAGTCGGAGTCGGTAAAAAGCACCACCTGCCCCAAAGGATCTGTACCATTTTTCAGTGGCAGAAGCAGCAGGCGGTGACAGGCAGTTGCATATTCAACGCATTCCGGACGAAAGGGGGCTTGAAAACCGTAGAGTGGATCGTTTTCCGATTCCTGGAACCAGTCCGTATTCAGACCGTGTTGAGCCACCCGCACCGGAAGGTTGCGGGGACTGAACATATATATGGCGCCTGCATGCTGTAAACGGAGCTGGGGCAGTTTCTCAAGCACTGAAAGAATTCGGGCCAGAAGGGCGTCGAGATCATTATCACTGCCGCCGACCATGGTCAACTCGACCACCAGTTTGCCAATATCAAGCAGGTATGTGTCAGTGTGCATTTCCATGTTGGCTCCTTGTGAGGTAACTGGGGAAAACAACCAACTAAATCAATAATTTTTAATACATTTAGATTGACAATCCCCGAAAATGTTGTAGACTTTGTGTATTCGGCTTTTATATCAGAAACCTGTCATGGAGGGAACAGTTATGGCTATCGCCATGAAGATCGCCCGGCATATTTCCAGATCATCCTGGATCCGGCGGATGTTTGAGGAAGGGGAACGCCTGCGTCAGGAGTTTGGCGCCGACAGAATTTATGACTTTACGCTGGGCAACCCGGATGTGGAGCCTCCCGAGGCCTTCAATCGCGAGCTTTTGGCGCTGGCGCAGAACCCTCTGCCCGGTATGCATCGTTATATGAACAATGCCGGATATGTCGAGACCCGTGCCGCAGTCGCCTCGAAACTCTCAAAGGATTCGGGATTGCCGGTCGGAGCCGATCAGGTTATCATGACCTGCGGGGCCGGTGGTGCGCTCAACGTGGTGCTCAAAACCATACTCAACCCGGCTGAGGAGGTCATCATTCTGGCCCCTTTCTTCGTCGAGTACAAATTTTATATCGACAACCATGGCGGTGAGCCGGTAGAGGTCTGGACGAACCGCGACACGTTCCAGCTCGACATCGACGCAATCGAGAAGGCCATCACCCCCAAAACCAGAGCCATCATTGTCTGTTCTCCCAACAACCCGACCGGCGTGGTCTATCCGGCAGAAAGCCTTGTGCAGCTGGGCGTTGTTCTCAAGAAAATTCATGAACGGACCGGACACCTGATTTACGTCATTTCCGACGAACCCTATGCCCGCATCGCCTTTGACGGACGGCACGTTCCGAACATATTTCCGCTGATTGAAAGTTCGATCATTGTCACATCTCACAGCAAGGATCTGGCCCTGCCGGGCGAACGCATCGGCTATCTGGCCGCCAACCCGCGCATGGCGACCGTTTCACAGTTCATTGAAGGTGCGGTCTTCAGTAACCGGGTGCTCGGTTTTGTAAACGCGCCGGCGCTGATGCAGCGCCTGGTGGCCAAAATGCAGGACGAATCGGTCGACATCGGCGAATATCAGTCCAAGCGCGATCTGCTGGTAAATGAGCTGACCGGAATGGGCTTCAGTATGGTCACGCCGGATGGCGCCTTCTACCTTTTTCCTAAATCACCGCTGGCTGACGACGTAGAGTTTGTCACGCTGGCTCAGAAGCATCATATCCTGCTGGTGCCGGGCGCCGGTTTCGGCGCTCCCGGATTTTTCAGGATCGCCTACTGTGTTGACAAGGGGATGATTGAGCGGAGCCTGCCGTCCTGGCGGAATCTGGCCAGAGAGGTCGGGTTGCAGGGGTAAATTTCTTCAACTTCCTCCTTCATGACATTAACGCGATCAAAGATGCGTCCCAGGCGGGACGCAGTGGAAAAGATCAGCGTTCCGCAGGCTGAAATCAGAACCGCCGGAGTAATCATCGCGGTCAGTATGCGTGAGCTGGAGAGCGCCTCCAGCAGTTCTTTCTCGTGCAGAGCCATAAGTACCTTTTCAGTAATGCTGCTGTTTGGAAATGTTCCGTTATGCTCACCTACTGACACTCACTCTTGGTGACGTCAAGTCTCTCGACGATAACATGATGATAGCTGAAACGATAATTCCGAATTTGGTACCGATTTTCAAGCTGGTATCACATAATGATTTCATACATTGTCTCCTATCCGGCCTTGTATATAATGTGTTCCTCACATCACTCCGTGTCGGACGAGAGACTCGTGAATTTCCTCCCTGCTGTACGGTTTACCGATGTGATCGTCTGCATCATGCTCCATCATGGATTTGGTGACCGTTTCCTGCGTATTGTCTCCGGTAGCCATGATAATTATCGCCCTGTAGTCGGCTTCGTCCTCTACCCTCCTGATTTGTCTCAACACCTCAAGACCATCCATTCCCGGCATGGTTATATCAAGAAATACCGCACGGTAGGGTGTCCCGCACAGAGCATCTTCATAGAGCTCCAGCGCCTCCACGCCATCAAACGCTTTATCTATGTGGCTGATACCTTCCTCCATGAGTATTATTTCCAGGAGGGCAACGTTCATATCGTCATCATCTGCAACCAGAACTTTCGGGTTTGACATTGTTATTACCTCGCATTGTTTGTTGTAATTGCCTTGGAATTGTCATGTACATTGCAGGGAGGAGAAGTAATCAGTACCGGTACCTTTTCAGTAAATCCCCGTATCCGTCAATTCGCCGGTCGCGCAGAAAGGGCCAGATGCGGCGCACTCTTTCGCTTTCGTCCATATCAACATCCACCAGCACAATTTCCTCACTGTCCCGTGAAGCCTGTTTCAGCAGCTCTCCCTGCGGACCGGCCGCAAAACTGCTCCCCCAAAAGAGGATGCCATTATCAGGTTTTTGTGCGGAAAACTCAAGCCCGATCCGGTTGACGGCCAGCAGCGGCAGACCGTTGGCTATGGCATGCCCCCGCTGAATAGTTATCCAGGCATCGCGTTGACGCTCCCGCTCCTCCGTGGTATCGTGGGTATCCCAGCCTATGGCGGTCGGATATATCAGAAGCTCGGCCCCGGCCAGCGCCATCAGGCGGGCGGCCTCCGGATACCATTGATCCCAACAGACAAGTATACCCAGAGTGCCGACTGAGGTTTTAACCGGGGTGAAGCCGAGATCACCGGGGGTGAAGTAAAACTTTTCGTAATAACCGGGGTCATCCGGAATGTGCATTTTCCGGTATGTCCCGGCTATTGATCCGTCTCTCTCAAGAACAACCGCCGTATTGTGATACAGCCCTGCCGCTCGCCGTTCAAACAGCGAGCCCACAATCACCACTCCCAGTTCGGCAGCCAGATTACCCAGCACTCTCGTGGAAGGGCCGGGGATCGTTTCGGCCAGATCAAACAGTGCCGGATCCTCGATCTGGCAGAAGTAGGGACCGGCATGCAGCTCCTGGAGTATGATCAGCGCAGCACCGGAGGCCGCAGCCTGACGGACCATCCAGCTACTATTCTGAATATTTGCATCACGCAGAGTGCTACATGCCTGCTGAATCAGCGCTACTGCGAGGGTTGTCACGCAAGCACCCCTTCCGGGAGCTGCATGGTCAGGCAGTGCAGTGAACCATGTTGTTCAAGCAGCAGCAGGCAGTCGATGCCAATGATCTCCCGTCCCGGGAAGGCCCCGCTGATACACTCCAGAGCCAGGCGGTCATTCCCCGTGTCCCGATAGGTCGGCACGAGAACCGCGCCGTTGATAACCAGAAAATTGGCATAGGTCGCCGGCAGTCGGCGGGCCTGCTCATTGAAGCGGGCGGCGGGCCAGGGGAGCGGAATCAGGCGGTAGGGAGCTCCGTCAGGCGCCGTGAACGATTTCAATTCGTTTTCCATCAGTTTCAACGGTCCGTAATGTTCATCGCCCGGATGTTCGCATGCCTGATACACGATGGTATTATCCGGACAGAAGCGGGCCAGGGTATCGATGTGCGCGTCGGTGTCATCCCCGGCCAGCCAGCCGTGAGACAGCCAGAGCATGCGTTTTGCCCCCAGCAGCGCAGCCAGTGCCTGCTCAATCTCACTTTTCTCAAGTTGAGGGTTGCGGTTGGGGGAGAGCAGGCATTCGGCAGTGACCATGATCGTCCCGAGACCGTCACTCTCAATGCTGCCACCCTCAAGGATCAGACCGATTGTATTCAGTTGGGGCTTCAATACTCCCCGTTGCTTGAGCCTTCTGGATATCAGGTTATCATGGCCGGCCGGAAATTTGAGTCCCCATCCGTTAAAACCAAAGTCAAGCAGTACCGGTCTGTTGTTGAGGATAACCGTGATCGGGCCGAAATCGCGCGCCCAGGTATCGTTGTTCGGGAGCTCACAGATTGTCACACTGGCAAGGTCAACGCCGGACGTACTCAGATAACCGGCGGCGGACGCAGCATGGGGAGCGGTCAGCAACACCCGTTCAAAACGGGCTATCTGACCGATGATCCCGGCAAAAACAGGACGAATGTCATCCCGCATGCCGGCCCAGTCGGTTCCTTCATGCGGCCAGGCCATCAGCACGCCATCCTGTATTTCCCATTCGGCCGGTAATCGTGTATTCATCGGTGTACCTCCTTGCTTAATGTTCGAGCTCCATGATATCCCGGTAAGGCACTACCCCGTGGATGATATCGTCGGCATCGGTCACCGGCAGCGCGCCAAAACCGTAGCGGGTGAACTTCTCCTTTGCCTCGTTGATTGAGTCGCCTTCTTCCAGGTTGATAACCTGTGTTGTCATGATCTCTGACAGGGGAGTCCTCGGTTCGGCCATCAGCAGCTCATCCAGACTGACAACTCGAGCAGCCTGTTGTCCGACTCCCCGGACCGGAAATGATGAAGAATATTTTGATCGCTTTCCAGATGCGACGTAATTCATAGTAGATTTTCGAGACATTGAACATTGGCTACCTCCCGGAATTGAGACCGGCATCAAAATCGAACGTTCGGGCTGTTTCACGTTCTGGATGTTACGATCTCGTAAAAAGTGTTTCAGGAGAGTGCCGCATAGGGGAGCGTGGTCTCTCCGCTGTCATGCATAACACCCCATGCCAGCGGACAGACTCGGAGAGTGTGTGTCAGTGCAGGTTGGCGTGTAGCGAGGGTTCCGTACAATTATGACTGTCCAAAGCAGCAACCACCACCTTTTCTGTGTGTGACATGAAAGAAGGCCAAGGGTAACCATGGCCTTAATAATTTGATCCGGTTTTCCGAATACTCCCGGAACCTGTTTTTGTCAACTTAAATCAGTTCCGCATTATCTGCGCACAATCTTCATAAAAAATTTTCTCACACGGAGGCACAGGTGCACGGAGAAAGCTGGAGTCAAAAGCTGAAAGGCATTGGGGTTGGGTGCAAAGGTCTTCAATGCTGCTGAAACGCGGAAACGATAATTCACCATTTACAATTCTCAACTCTGCCAAGAAGAGTGACTGGATGGTTGAAACGAAACATGCTGAAATGTTCGTCAAAAGAAAAAACATGATCAATGCGGTGGAAGTTAATAAGTGCAAAGCTGGCGCAATCGGTGAAGCTCAGACGGGGGAGGTCGTATTTGCGGAAAATGTTTTTAGCGTCGAGTTCGATGCTCCGTTCCACACGGAGAATTTCTACACCACTTCGGTCAAAGGCGTCCATGAAGGCAACTGCTCTATGATGACCACGACGGGCGGAAAGCAGGGTATAGACCTCGTCGAGCACATAGTCCGAAGTGAACTGGCGGAAAGACATTTGAGTAATTTTTTTGTACACGATTTTTGCTCCCGGATTAAGCAGGTCTTCCGGTACGGTAAGGGCGGCAAGCACGCAGGTATCAAAAAAGACCTTCACTTGGGCGCAAAGCCGTATAGATACGAATCATGGTTAACGGAAAGATCTGTTTCACCTGCTCCGCCTGGAGCAATGTCAAAAATTACCTCAAGAGATTGCTGAGGTTTGCTGGCGTGTTGCGCTGCCTTGCTCTTTGTTCTTGCCGCTCTGCGTGTGGCGAGAAACTGCATGAAGTCGAGTGTTTCACGTTTTTGTGCTTCAGTCAGTTCGGATGCCTGTTCCGCAATTTTGTAATCAAGAGATGCAGCATTGGTTGCTGTCATGACGTTATCCCCCACTTTGCTTGAGTATTCTACTCTCACAATTGATACCATTCATCGCGCAATTCGTCAAATGAAAGGGGTGTCCGGTTTTCCTTCTCTACGGGATGAGGGAGACAATCATCTGGTCGAGCTTGCCGTCGCCGGAGGAGCAGGTTATATTGTGACACGCAATCTTCGCGATGTTTCCCGATTTGAAAGTAGTCTTCCCGGAAACCCTGCTAAACGAGTTGAAGTTATGAGCGCATTGACACTTCGTTTGCCGGATGAAAAATATCAGCGGCTGAAAGAGATGGCACATCAACGAGGACAGAGCGTGAATCGTCTGCTGGATGAAGTGACCACTCTACTTCTGGCTGAATTTGACGCGGAGACACGCTTCATGCTCCAGGCCAAAAGAGGTTCGGGTAAGAGGAGCGCGGTCTTTAGTTGCTGGCTAAGGCCGGACACACGCAACCATAGGGCTGCATAGTTCACATTTTTCTCGTTACCAAGCTCCCGCTGCGTAACGAGCCTAAATCATTTTTTGACATGGATAGACAGGATGAACAGGATAAAGAACAAAAACTTTTAAGGTTAAATCCAAGGTTTTTCATCCTGTCCATCCTGTCCATCCATGTAAATACCGCCTTTCATGCCTTATTACACATGGCTGATGAATAGCTACAGACGGATTGAGTATGCATACTTTAATTAAAACTACGCTGAAATATAGCTTGACATTTGGATTTCAGTTCATATACTCGCTCAAAATATCTAAGAGGCGTTTATGACCCGCAGACCCGCAGACCCGCAGACCCGCAGACCCGCAGACCCGCAAGATTAGCTCAATCACATATTGACACACCAAGACCTTTGATGTTTTCAAAACCTCAAAGGTCTTTTACTGAGTTCAAAGCCGCATTCCGGTCCATTCCGGGGCGGCTTTGCGCGTTTTATTCCCATTACGAATCAGGTATTCCGCCGGACGGGACGCTGGAGCGTCAAAGGCTGCGTTCCCACGCCGGAGCGTGGGAACGATAAAAGTTTTCACAACTACAAACACTGAAAGGAGATAGATCATGCATGTTGAAAATTGTTGTGGTGCTGTAAGGAGCAGTTCAGGTAGTTGCACATTTGTTCCGGTTCTACGGTCGGTATTCCTTGTCCGTGCTTTTGTTACTAGCATTTTATTAGCAACTGTGATTGCAGCACCGTATGTAGCATTTGCTGATACCATAACCGACCCGACCACCGGCATGGTGCTGGTAAAGGTTACCGGTGGTACCTACACCATGGGTGACACATTTAACGACGGGAACAGTGATGAAAAGCCCACTCACCAGGTAACA
>JBAXVG010000026.1:0-64808 GCA_037129255.1 Desulfuromonadales bacterium
TGGGCCATGAATGTCATGCTGCACCACGCCCAGCAGAAAGGGATCCGTAAAGTCGGCATGCTGCTGCTCAACACTTCCTGGGGGCGGGGCAATCTCAAGTCGGCAGAACAGTATGCGGTAGCCAACCCCACTATAAAAATAGTCGGCACCAACTGGTTCAACTGGAATGACAAAACATACATCGATAAATACCTGGCTTTGCAGAGCGCCGGAGCTGAAGCGATTGTCCTGGTTGCAAATGCCAATGAAGCCATCATTCTGCTCAAAGAGTTGACTGCCCTGCCAGCCGGTCAGCGCCTGCCGATCATCAGCCACTGGGGAGTCACCGGCGGACTGCTGGCAGAAACCGCCGGTAACGACCTGAAGCAGACCGATTTTTCGGTAGTGCAGACCTACAGTTTCATCGATTCCAAACGCCCCAAAGCCAAGCAGGTAGTGGCCATCCACAACCGTCTCTTCAAAACCAAAGGTGCGCGCGAGATTAAGTCGCCGGTGGGGGTTGCTCATGCCTACGATCTGACCCATCTGCTGGCAATGGCCATAAATAAAGCCGGCTCCACTGACCGGCCAGCGGTCCGCGCTGCCATGGAAAAGCTGGGGCCCTATGACGGCCTGATCAAGAATTACAAACCGCCCTTTACCGCTACCAGGCACGAAGCCCTTTCGTCTGAAGAAGTCTTTATGGCACGCTATGCTATAGATGGAGCGATTGTCAGGATTCCCGCATCAGCCAAAAAGAGGTAATACTCTATGAAGATCGGGATACCGTACATGATCAGGGCATATCAGGAACGACTGCAGCAGTGGCAGGCGGCAAGCATTACCAACCGCATTGTCTATGCTGCCGTTTCCATCACCATGCTTGTTGCCCTTGCTATTGGCATGGTTTCGTATGTGTCCGTGCATATCCTTGTTAAGCACAATGCGAGGAATACTCTTGAAAGCCAGGCGAATCTGGTCGAGGAAAAACTTGTGCTGGAGTTTTCCGATCTGGTCAGTGATCTGGAAAAAATGGCTGAAAATTCTTTTATAGCCAACGGCCTGGTCGATTCACTTGGTCGCGACACTTACCTGCTCCCTTTTTTACGTGAACATCGTATCCCCTATAACATCAAGGTCGAGATTGTTCTTTTTGATTACAAGGGGCGCCCATTCGGCTCAAACGGGTCTGATAATACACTGATTGGCGAGAAGGTAATCGCCGCTTCGGACAGTGTCCGCAAAACTATCAAAACCGGCAAACCTCATGCAGAGATCACGCATGTATCCGGCGAAATAGTTGTTGTTATTTCTGCTCCGGTCATATTTCCACCGACCGGGCAGGTTGAAGGTATACTTACCTACCGTTTCAAGCTACGTGATTTTTTTACATCCACGACAAAACATCTCGGCAGTAAGTATGTGGTAGCTCTGTTTTCAGATTCAACCCTGCTGGTTACGAGCGATGGACAGAAACAGCAATCCGGAACACGAATCTTTCGGCTGTTAGCGCTTGCTGCTCCGCTTGACCAACTTCATCTGAAAATAAGTATCACCGAGAAAAAGAGCGCCATTTCAACACTCGCATTGGTAGCCGGGCTCTATCTCCTGATCGGGATTGTCACCTTGCTGGCGGTGCTACGGCTTGTGCGAACATCCTCACATCGACTGATGAAACCGCTTAAATCTTTGAGTATAACGGCGGGACATATTGCTGAAAGCGGACGCTTGGATATGCGCGCTGAAATAGCCGGATCTGACGAAATCTCTGTACTGACAATGCTTTTCAACAATATGCTCGACAAGCTGCAATCCTACCAGCAACACTTGGAGGAAGCGGTTGAGACCCGTACCATTGAGCTTAAATCTGCCACGCAGAAGGCCGAATCCGCCAACATTGCCAAGAGCCAGTTCCTGGCCAACATGAGCCACGAGATCCGCACCCCGATGAACGGTTTGCTCGGCATGACCCAACTCCTCGAAACGACAGAACTTACGCAAGAACAGCGGGAATACGTGGATGCCCTCAAGCTTTCAGGCAAGAACTTGCTAAACCTGATGAGTGACATCCTTGACTTGTCAAAAATAGAGGCCGGTAAAGTAGATAGTGTCCTGGCCGATTTCAGTCTGCATCACTGCATCAACGATGTCGTCCTGATGCAAAAAACCGTCGCATTTGAAAAACATATTGCCTTGGATCTGAATCTGGCCAAGGACATCCCGCCTCTTCTGGTTGGCGATCAACTGCGGATCAAGCAGATCCTCCTCAACCTGCTGGGGAACGCCATCAAGTTTACTTCACAGGGACATGTGTCACTGTCAACGCTACTCCTGGAGCAGCACGAAAACTTCGCACTCATACAGATAGCGGTTCGCGACACCGGGATTGGTATCTCACCTGAGTCTCTTGGTACGGTTTTCAAGCCATTTACTCAGGAAGATGGCTCAATAAGTAGAAAGTTCGGTGGTACCGGCCTCGGTTTAACCATCAGTCTCCGGCTGGCAGAACTAATGGGTGGTACAATAAGCGTAGAGAGCACTCAAGGCGTCGGCAGTTGCTTCACGGTTACGCTACCGTTTTCCGTCGGCAGGGAAACCGCCACCATCCGGACTGACACCCCAATACCGACAATCGGCTGGGATGGCCCGCCACTGCGGATACTGTTTGCTGAAGACGATCAGGTCAACATCAAATTCGGGATTTCACTGCTGAAAAAAATGGGAATTGACATTGTCGTTGTCGAGAACGGCAGAGAGTGTCTTACCGCTCTGGAGAACGACACATTTGATCTGGTGCTGATGGATATCCAGATGCCGGTTATGACCGGCGAAGTAGCTCTCCGCGAAATCCGCTCTAAAGAACAGGGAACAACAAACCACCAACCGGTCATCGCCCTGACAGCGTACTCAATGCGTGGCGATATGGAGCGGTTTATGGCTGAGGGCTTTGACGGCTATGTATCGAAGCCCCTGATCACAAGAGAGCTGGTTGCTGAGATAAAACGCGTCATGGGTTTATCAAGTGAAACGATGGAGGATATTCATGGATAAGCGTTTCAGGATACTGGCTGTGGATGATGAATACGTCAACACACAACTCCTGAAATCTGCTCTTGGTGAAGAGTATGACATCCTCACGGTGCTGAACGGGCATGAGGCTATTGACCAGATCGAGCAATACATGCCAGATCTTATTCTTATGGATGTGATGATGCCTGATATTACCGGGTTTGAAGTCTGCAAAATCATCAAGGCCGATGAACGGTTTGCAGATATTCCGGTGATCTTCCTGACAGCTCTGGACAGTCAGAATGATCAACTTCATGGACTTGAACTCGGTGGTATCGATTATCTGACCAAACCCGTCAATTTTGATCTGCTCAAGCTGAGAGTCCGTAACCATCTGGCAATGAAAGAACAGCGGGATCTGCTGGTGCAGCAGAAAGAAGAACTTGATGAAATGCTGGCAGAACAGGAGTTACAGAATGAACAACTGAGAGAGGCTGATGAAACCTTGCTTGAAGCAGAGTGGAAGTTCAAGGCTCTGTTCGATAACGGCCCTATTGGTGTCGCCTACCATAGCATGATTTATGACGATTCCGGCAAAGCGGTCGATTACCGTTTCATTGATGCCAACGGGAAATACATCGAACTAACCGGCGTTGATCCCAGAGGTAAAACTGTCCTGCAGGCTTTTCCGGGGATTGAGAACGATCCGTTTGACTGGATCGGCACGTTTGGCGCTGTTGCCAAAACCGGGGAAAGCATCCGATTTGAACAATACCTGCAACCTAATGATCGCTGGTACGACGTTGTCGGCTATCAGTACAAGCCGGATCATTTTGTTGCAGCATTTTTTGAGATTACCGAGCGAAAGCGAGCAGAAGAGGCCCTCCAGGCATGCGAGTCCCGCTGGAAATTTGCATTGGAAGGAGCCGGGGACGGAGTATGGGATTGGAACATTCAGACTGGCGAAGCTTTTTACTCGCAGTGCTACAAAGAAATGCTCGGAGGTTGCAGCTGGTAAATCATACGATGATTACAACGGCAAAGAAATCGCTCCAGGTGAGTATGTGTCGCAGTCAGTTCACGGATTGACATTGATGATATTGCTGGCCTTATTAGTAAACATTATGGTCCAGATCAGTTGAGGGAAGTGCTGAAAAAGGCTTTGGAGGGGGCACAGTAAGCTCTACACTTGCTTGACAATACAAATTTAACACACCGAAAAACCATTTACACAATCTGGTTGACAGGCCCAAAATTGTCATCCCCGAATAACTCTATCGGGGATGACAGGCTTTTGTACCTATTTCTTTTTCTCCGCTTTTTTGATCTTTTTATCGGCCTTCTTTTCCTTGGGGGTTTTTGCGGGCGCCTTCTTTTCTGCTTTCTTGCTGTCTTCACCTTTGCTCATACTCTTCTCCTTATCATACGGGTTATTTGACACCTATCCGATCTGTACGCCTTTAATGGTATCGCCGCCTTCGTCGCGGGCGATACTGAGATTATGGTCGGCCTTATCAAGCAGAATATCAGAAGTAAATCCCGGTTTCTGCTGGCTTGCCGAAAACCCTGACACCCCGAAACAGGCTGTTACCTTCAGCTCTTTGTCATACATTTTGATAACCTGCGACGAAATCCTGATCCGGAACCTTTTCGTGACAATCATCGCGCCGGCTGCATCAGTCTCAGGCAGGACAACCACAAAAGAGTTCTGCCCATACCGCGCAACCCAGTCTACATCCTTTCGAATCGCCTCAACCAAACAGTCAGCACAATTTTTTATCACAACATCCGCGGAATAATGTCCGTGCGTTACGAGAATCTGTTCAAATGAATTGATCTCCACCAAGATGACAGAGAGAGAACGTTCATATCGATATGCGCGCTTGATCTCCTGCTGAATGCGGTCATCCATGTAGCGCCGGCAAAAAACGCCTGAGACCGGATCAACCAGGGAGAGGTTTTTGATTTCCTCAATGAAGCGCTGCTGTGACAACTCAAGATCAAGAATGCGCCGGGCGGTTTTAAGGCGCGCGGTTAATTCGGCCTGATGAGCCGGTTTGACCAGATACTCGTCGGCTCCCGCCTCGAGACCCGCAATGATGTCGTTCTTGGAGTCCAGCGAGGTAAGGATGATAATATACGTATAACGTCCGGAATCATCACCTCTGATTGCGCGGCACAACTCCAGTCCACTCATCTCCGGCATGACCCAGTCGGTCATGACGATCGGATAATATCCCTTGCGGAATATCTCCAGGGCCTGTTTCCCGTCTTCAGCGGCAACAACTTCGTAGCCGGCAGCCTTGAGATTCGCTTCGAGTACGCTCCGTTGAAGACGGTTGTCATCAACTATGAGAATCGGGAAAGAGTGTGGAGCGTTCTGCGATGGTGCATCCATATGAAACTCCATACGTTGGTGGTACGGGCTAAAGTCTATAAATATTCAATATTTACTACATTAATTGGAGAACCTGCCTGGAACGCAGCCACATTTGCGGTCACGATGTCCATCAATCGCCGGCGGGCCGCCAGTGTAGCCCATGCAATATGCGGAGTAAAGATGCAGTTGGGAGCAGCCAGCAGCGGATTATCGGCCAGCATCGGTTCATGGGCGACCACATCCAGTCCGGCTCCGGCAATGATGCCGCCATGAAGCGCGTGCGCCAGATCACCTTCATTGACCAATCCTCCCCGCGCCAGGTTGAGCAGATAGGCGGTTGGTTTCATCGAGCCGAGCAGAGCTGCATTAACAAAACCACCATTATCCGGTGTCTGGGGACAGTGGAGGCTCACGACGTCGGCCGAGGCGAACAGCTTCTCCAGCGAAACAAAATCAACCGGTACTGCTCCGGAATCTTTAGGAATTCTGGGTGCATAGGCGATCACTTTCATACCGAATGCGTTAGCGATCCTCGCAACGGCCCGACCGATTGTTCCATAGCCGACAATCCCGAACGTCAAGCCGTCCAGTTCCATCAGCGGCGTCTTCCAAAAACCATGATCCGGGCAATGCACCCATTCGCCGTTCTTTACAGCACTATCATGCAATCCGACGTGCATGGCCAGTTCCAGCAGCAAGGCAAAGGCGGTCTGGGCAACCGATTCGGTAGAATATCCCGGCACATTGGACACCGGGATTCCGAGTCTCCCGGCAGCCGCGACGTCAACGTTATTGTAGCCGGTGGCCAGCATCGAGATATATTTCAGTTTCGGCAGCGCCTTCAGCGAGCCTTCATCCAGCTTGACCTTGCTCACCAGAATGATATCGGCATTCACAGCACGTTCCAGTTTCAGTTCAGGCGGCGTGCGTTCATGGATCGTACAGTCGCCCAGCGCCTCCAGGCGGTTCCAGGGGTTATCTCCGGGATTTATCGTGTAGCCGTCCAGAACAACGATCGTAGTCGCGTCTGCCATGCCGGTCACTCCTTGCCGGCAGTGACAGCCGGCTGCTCTTCTGCAGCAGATGCCGCCCCGCCGGTATCTTCGGTTATTTCGGTTCCGTCTTCATTTCGCTCTGATTTGCGGTTTTTCTTTTCCTCCTTTTTCTTTTGCCGCTCCAGCTCTTTTTTGCGCTTTTCAAATGAATAATTAGGCTTGGCCATCGAAGTTCCTTTCCGCATTGATGGTGTACATCATGGATGAGTATAACCCATCTTTTCATCATCCCCAAATAAATAAACCGCCCCTGATTATCAAGAGCGGCTGAAGTTACAACAAAGAGGCAGGCTGCTTCGTCAACATATGCAGTCCCATATGTCAAAAGAACTACCCCGCCGCTTTAACCATCAGATCGCTTACCAGTTTTGTGAATCGCAGCGGATCCTTGATCGTCGAACCTTCCGTCAGAAGCGCCTGATCAAAGAGCAGATCGGCATAATCGGTCAGGACCGGAGCTGCATTATCCTTGTTGTGGATAGCGGCCATGGCTTTCAGGATGGCATGGTCAGGATTCAGCTCCAGAATGCGCTTCGACTCCGGAACCGCCTGGTTCATGGCTTTCATGATACGCTCCATGTTGGCGTTCATGCCATACTCATCCGCCACCAGGCAGCAGGCGCTGTCGGTCAGGCGGTTGGAAAAACGCACCTCCTTGACCTTGTCTTTCAGGCGCTCGCTGATAACCGAGATAAGATCGCTGAACTCCTTCTGGGCCTCCTCACGCTTCTTTTCCTTTTCCTTCTTCTCGTCGTCGCTATCCAGGCTGATGTCACCGCGATCAACAGCCTTGAGCGGCTTCTCCTGGTATTCGGTCAAGGATTGCGTCACCCACTCATCGACCGGATCGGTCATAAAGAGCACCTCGTAACCCTTGGCGCGGAAAGCCTCCAGATGCGGAGACTGTTCCAGCGTTTCACGACTGGCTCCGGTGATAAAATAGATTTCCTTCTGACTTTCGGGCATCCTTCCGACATACTCCTTGAGGGAGACAAACGAACCCGCTTCGGTTGCTGTGCTTTCGAACAGAATCAGCTCCTGCAGTTTTTCCTTGTTGGCGTAATCAAAATGCATCCCTTCCTTGATAACCTGGCCAAACTCTTTCCAGAATTTGACGTACTCAGCGTTCTCTTTCTCCCTGACTTCGGCAAGTGTCGAGAGAATCTTGCTGACCAGGCCTTTCTGGATACGTTTGATCAGTACATCTTCCTGCAGAATCTCGCGCGAAACGTTCAGCGGCAGGTCGGCTGAATCAACCACGCCCTTGACGAAACGGAGGTAATCCGGAATGAGCTCCTCGCACTTGTCACTGATGAAAACACGCTTGACGTATAGTTGCAGTCCCTTTTTCCGGTCGCTCATGAACATGTCGAACGGCTTTTTGGCCGGCAGATAGAGCAGAGCTTTAAATTCGCTGGTGCCCTCGGCCGAAAAATGGATAGTGCGGAACGGGGCATCGTAGTCATGGGAAACATGTTTGTAGAACTCAGTATACTCTTCCTCGGTGACTTCGCTTTTGGGGCGGACCCAGATGGCCTTCATCGAATTGAGGGTCTGCTCTTCAGTCTTCTCGATCGTACCGGCTCCTTCGATCTCTTTACCATCAACACCTTTTGGCGTTTCCGTGCGGGTGACATCCATGGTGACCGGGTACTGGATATAATCAGAGTATTTCTTGACGATCGAGCGGATCTTCCATTCGTCAAGGTACTGCTTGAACTCATCTTTCATATGCAGCGTGATCTCGGTTCCCCGTTTCTCACACGAACATTCTTCAATGGTGTAGCTGCCGTCACCGGTTGATTCCCAGCGGCATCCGGCTTCAACAGCACCTGCTTTGCGGGTCTCCAGCGTTACACGGTCAGCCACCATGAATGAAGCATAAAAGCCGACCCCGAACTGGCCGATCAACTCCGGGTTATCGCTGGCGGCTTTATCTTTCAGGGACTGCATGAAGGCTTTGGTTCCGGAGCGGGCTATCGTACCGATGTTTTCTTCTACCTCGGCCATGTTCATGCCGATGCCGTTATCGCGGATGATCAGGGTTCCGGCCGTTTTGTCAGGTATGATCTTGATTTTCCAGTCACTGTTGCCTTCCAGAAGAGCTTCATCTGAGTGTGACTCGAAACGTATTTTATCGATAGCGTCGGACGAATTGGAAATCAGTTCCCGGAGAAAGATATCCTTGTTGGAATAGAGCGAGTGGATCACCAGATCGAGCAGTTGCTGTAC
Source organism: Desulfuromonadales bacterium (assembly GCA_037129255.1). GTDB lineage: Bacteria > Desulfobacterota > Desulfuromonadia > Geobacterales > Pseudopelobacteraceae > JACRCG01. Next base: position 8,656 of record JBAXVG010000026.1, read on the forward strand.
CTCGGTCTGAAACTGTTTGGTTGTTCTGGACATGACGGCGCGTCTCCTTCAGAATATGGATTGTAATGCTCAGATGATAATCATGTGGCAGTGCATTTTCAAGGGAGACTCGTTCAAAAAGGTGTCATCCCGGAAACCCGGCCACACAAGCTCAGTTTATTTCGGCACAAACTCCTCTTTTGAGGCAATCCGCCCGAGAGCTGCTACAATTAACTTTGCAGCATCCTCAAGGTCAGACAGAGCGACCGTTTCGACCGGAGTATGCATATAGCGCAGCGGTATCTTGACCAGCGCTGTGGCAACCCCGCCACGCGAAATCTGCATGACGTTGGCATCGGTGCCGGTAGCCCGGGGACTGGCGGTGTGCTGGATTGCAATCTTCTCTTTTTCAGCCGCAACCGCAAGCAGCTCCAGCAGATGAGGATTGATATTGGCTCCCCGCGCCAGAATCGGTCCCTTACCCAGAGCAACCTCGCCATTATGTTTCTTCTCGACATCCGGCTGATCTGTAGCAAAATCCACTTCCACGCAGATGCCTACATCCGGGTTGACCGTGTAACAACTGGTCGTACCGCCCCGCAGACCGATCTCTTCCTGGACGGAAGAAACTCCGTACAGATCAACCGATGGCTTTTTACCGGAAGCCGCCACCAGACGTAAAACTTCGGCCACCACAAAGCATCCGGCCTTGTCGTCAAAACCGCGCGAGGCGACCCGGTCACCATGCAGTCGGATAAACTCGCTTCCGAACGTCACGGCGTCTCCTACCGTCACAAGCTTCTGAGCCTCTTTTTTATCGGCGGCGCCGATGTCGATGTATTGCGACTCAAGCTTGACCACGGTCTCGCGGTCCTTATTGTCCATCAGGTGGATCGGTTTCTTGCCGATTACCCCCGGCAGAGGTCCGTTTGCAGTATGGACATTGACCCGTTTGCCCGGTGTCAGATGGGCATCGACACCACCTACTGCGGCGAAGTACAGAAAACCCTTGTCATCAATGTATTTGACCTGCAGGCCGATCTCGTCCGTGTGTCCGACAATCATGACCCGAGGCAGGTTTTTTCCTTTGCCGCAGATGTGTCCAAAAACATTTCCCATCACATCGGTTGTCAGCTCATCACAAAAAGGGGTCACATATTCGCGAAAGACACGTTGGGCCGGCTGTTCATAACCTGACGGGCTGGGGGCATCCAGCAGTTTTTCAAGAAATTTAAGAGATTCTTTACGCATTGATTACACCTCGTGAATGGAGTAGTGAAGATCGGTAATGATATTACCTTTGAAACATAAAGTCCCTCCCGTTTCAACGGGGAGGTCAGGAAGGGGAGGGGGTAGAATCTGATTAATCTCAAGCTGCAACTCCGCTTCCGCGAGTTCATGATCGGCAATTACTTCAATATTTCTCCCCTTATGCTGCAACCGTTCCAGATTCGCCTTTCGCTGGCCGATTACATCGGAAACTCGTCGCGGGTGACATTTTACCACAACAGGCAATGAATCCGGCGCCTGGGACATCATCTGGCAGAGCAGATCGCCGTAGAGCTGCGAACGGACTATCTGACCCAGTGAGGGATGCCAGCAACCTGCCAGAACGGTATGGGCATTGAGTCCTTCATCAGCCTGCAGACCCATACGGATTACATTTACGCCGGCCTGCATTGCTCGATGAAGGAGCATCTTGCAGAGTAACGCCCCTTCTTCAAGTCGTAACGGAACGTAATCACCGGCTGCATACCGCCTCGCCAGCTCGGTTCCGCGCAAAACAACCGTCGGGTAGATACGAATGAAATCGGCGCCTGCAGATATGACCCGCTCCAGAGAGGCAAGCGAAGTTGCCGGCGTATCAGCCGGTAAACCCGGCATAAGCTGGGCGCCGACCTGAAGGCCGTGTTTTCTGATACAACGGATGGCATCCTCTGATACGGCAGCCGTGTGGCCGCGTCCCGCTGCCTCCAGAACACCGTTATCCATGGATTGCACACCCAGTTCTATCGTCCGTACTCCCATTTCGGCCAGATATGCCACGCGACGATCACCTGCGTAATCCGGACGGGTGGATAGTCTGACGGAGGAAATTGTACCGCACTTCAAAAGTTTCTGCAGCGGGGCCAGCAGCCCGGCCTGTCTGTTTTCCGGGAGTGCGGTGAAGCTGCCGCCAAAGAAAGCAACCTCAAGCGGACGTTTGCCAGCCGTCAAACGCCAGATTTCTATCTTGGCGATAATCTCTTCGGAGGTGGGCAAACTGCCGGTTGATCCTGATATCAAGCGTTGGTCGCAATAAACACACGTATGTGGACACCCCTGATGACTGATAAAGAAGGGGACTGTTACCGGCTTCACGCCACCTGCTCCCCGACAGCCCGGAGTTTTTGCAGCGCTTCTGCGGCCGCAGCCTGCTGAGCGATTTTTTTCGACTTACCCTGGCCTTCGCTGACAGATTGACCATCAATCAGTATCTGAAAACAGAACATCCGGTCATGCGGAGGGCCGGATTCCATTATCAGATGATACTCAGGGACAGACCTGCCACATGAGGACAAAAACTCCTGCAGCTCACTCTTGAAGTCACGTCCGAGAACAAGTTTTTGCGGTGAAGAAGCCAACTCATCGAACAGCCTCACGATCAAGCTGCGTGCGGCGTCAATGCCGGCGTCAAGGTAAAGGGCAGCAATCAGCGCCTCCAGCACATCCGCCAGAATCGAATCCTTATCCCTTCCCGCTGACTGTTCCTCTCCTCGTCCAAGCAGAATATATTCTCGAAGGCCCACGGTCCGGGCACGGTCTGCCAGCACATCCTGACCGGCCAGACGGGAACGGAGTTGCGACAATGCGCCCTCGTCCCATTCCGGATAGCGCCGGCAGAGCATTTCAGCCAGAAGCATCCCCAATATCGCATCGCCCAGAAACTCCAGGCGCTGGTAATCCCTGCCATTAATATCACCGTTTTCGTGCAGAAAAGATGGATGTGTCATGGCCTGCTCAAGCAGACCATGATTCAGGAAAATGTGATTAAGAAACTGCTCAAGCTGCAGAAAGTCACTTTGCATGTATGTACTTCTCTCCAAAGCGGACTATAGCCATGCTGCCGGTATTTGGCAACCGAAAGTCTCATCGTAACAATCGCGTGACCTTTACCGTTACTCACACACGTGATTTCTTTTCTGGACATTTTATAAACAATATGGCATATCGAAGACGCTTTCCGGCTGGAAAGCATAATCTTATAAGGAGGTGAAGTCGTGGCCCATACCATTACCGATGATTGTACAAATTGTGCAGCATGTGAGGATTCCTGCCCCGTGAACTCCATCAGCGAGCAGGGTGGCAAACGAGCAATCGATGCCGATACCTGCATCGACTGTGGCGCTTGTGTGGATACCTGTCCGGTGAATGCGATCCATTCCTGATCCGAATTGATGCATGCGAATAAAAAAAGCCCTTGAGCTCAAGGGCTTTTTTTATTTCAGCAGGAGCGGGATTCAACACATGGTTTTTCCGGCCGCTTCGGCAAACAACTTCAATTTTTCCATCATGATATCAAATTTAGCCGGTTTCAGGGATTGCGGCCCATCCGAAGAAGCATGTTCCGGATCCGGATGAACCTCGACAATCAGGCCGTCAGCGCCTGCCGCTACCGATGCGTAGCACATCGGAGCCACATAATGATGGTTGCCGGTGCCGTGTGACGGATCGATCACCACAGGTAAATGTGTTTTTCCCTTCAGTACCGGAATGGCTGAAAGATCAAGAGTGTTGCGGGTGGCGGTTTCGAAGGTTCTGATGCCGCGCTCGCAGAGGATTACGGACTGGTTACCTTCGCTCATGATGTATTCGGCACTCATCAAAAATTCCTGAATCGTCATGGACATACCGCGCTTCAGCAGCACCGGTTTACCCAACTGACCGACCTTCTTCAGCAGGGCAAAGTTCTGCGAATTGCGTGCACCTATCTGCAGAATGTCGGCATAGCCGGCCACCAGTTCGGCCGTTTCCGGGTTTATTACCTCCGTTACAAACGGCAATCCAGTCAGATCACGAGCCTTGGCAAGCAGCTTAAGTCCATCCTCCTCCAACCCCTGAAACGAGTACGGCGATGTGCGGGGTTTGAAGGCTCCACCACGCAGGACATGGGCACCGGCCTTTTTGACAGCAACGGCGGAATCGATAATCTGTTTTTCGCTTTCGACCGAGCACGGACCAGCCATTATGATCAATTGCAAGCCGCCTATAACCACATCGTCGCTGATGCGCACCAGACTCGACTCTTTCTTTACCTCTTTTGAAGCCAGCTTGTAGGGCTGCAGGATCGGCACCACGTTTTCCACTCCGTGCAGAGACTCAAGTGATTGCAGAACTGTCTTGCCGCGTTCATCGCCAATAGCGCCAATTACGTCCCGCGTCGCACCATGAATGACATGCGGCTTGTACCCCAACTCCCGAATACGCTTCAGTACTTCATCCCGGTCCTTTTTTGCAGCTCCTGCCTTCATTACAATAATCATCTACTTTATCCTTTCACCACAAACGTGTAGAGCCGAAAGTCTCCCCCGGCCCTGGCTGTACGTATGAAACATACAACAATCCCTGTTGTCAAGCGGGAATCCGACTGCTAAGAAACGGCAGTGCAACAGTATAGGACACTGAAGAACCCGAACATAGCCCTGATAAGCAAAAAAAACCCCGCAGAAGCGGGGTTTTTAATCTATTTGGCGACCGGAACGTATTTCTTCTCGCGGATTCTTGCAGCTTTACCGCGCAATTTACGCAGATAGTAGAGTTTGGCGCGACGAACATGACCTCGAACCATGACTTCAATGTTCTCAATGCTTGGCGAGTGCAGCGGGAAGACACGCTCGACTCCAATGCCGTTGGAAATTTTACGGACAGTGAATGATTCTCTGATACCTCCGTTCTGACGGGCAATGCACACGCCCTGATAGGCCTGGATGCGCTGTTTGTCGCCCTCAACGATCTTGACATGCACTTTCAGCGTGTCTCCTACCTTGAACGGGACGATGTTTTTCTTCATTTGATCAAATTCCAGAAAATCGATGGTGGTCATTGCTTCAATTCCTCCTGTATTGGTGCTACGTGTGATTTTATGCCCCCCTCAGTCGATCCAGCATGATTGCGGCTGCCGAACGGACTGAGAGATGGTTATATGTTCCTCTTCCTGCAATTGGTTCCAATATGATATCTGCTGCCGAAAAACACTCCTCTGTCAGGCCCCATCCGGTACCAAAAAGCAAAAGAAACGGCTGGTCATGCTCTTCCAAAAGCTGCCTGAAGTTTGACAGTGAAACCGTATCTTCTCTTGCGGCAGCGCCTGTAATGGCCGTTTTGACAGGTTTCATAAAATCGCCCTGGAAATCATTGACTGCAAATTCCAGAGTAGGGCAGACTCTGACAATATTTAATGCTTCTCTCCTGTCGGGGTTGTACGTTGCCCCCCAACCTTCCTGCCAGTGTCCACTGATCTTTTCCGCCAGGGTACGCTGCTCTTCAGACGGGGTTACAATGTAAAACCTGTCCAGACCGAATGTTTTTGAAGAACGCGCAATGTCGTGCTGGTCCAGATTGGTCAGAGCTGTCGTGACAACCTGACGATGCTTGTTATATACCGGATAATGCAAAAGCGCGATGGCCAGATTATCAGTTGCCACCTGCTTCCTCCTGCTCAATCTCAAACAGAATCTTACGGTCTTCCCGGCTCAACTCTACGTGAGAGAACAAATCCGGGCGGAGCGTTCCGGTCTTACGCAATGATTCCCTGCGTCGCCATTTTCTGATCAATTCATGATTGCCGGAGAGCAGAGTCGGCGGAACCGCTATTCCCTTAAATTCCGGCGGTCTTGTGTAGTGTGGATATTCCAGCAGTCCGTCTCCAAAAGAATCGGTTTCAGCCGATTCGCTGCTTCCCAGAACTCCGGGGATTAGTCTCGTAACGGCATCAACAATAGCCATTGCAGCTATTTCTCCACCTGACAGTACAAAATCGCCCAGCGAAATATCATCTTCCACATACAGAGTACGGATTCTTTCGTCGATACCCTCGTAACGCCCGCAGATAATTATCAAACCGTTTTTTTCGGAAAGCTCCGAGGCCAGCTGATGAGTGAGGCGCCGCCCCTGTGGGGAGGTAAGGACAACCGTCGAGTCCGGCCGTAGTGCTTTAACAGCACAAATACAGGCCGACAGTGGTTCCACCTTCATGAGCATGCCGGCACCACCACCATAGGGGACATCATCAACGGTTTTGTGACGGTCAATAGCCCAGTCGCGAATGTTGTGCAACGAAATGTCAATGAGCTGTTTATCTTTGGCGCGATTAATTATACTCTCATCAAAGGGGCCGACGAACATCCCGGGAAACAGGGTCAGGATGTCAAATTTCATAGATCCAGCAAACCGTCCAATGGCGTGATAATCATCCTGTTGCCGGGAATGTCGATGTGTGAAACCACTTTGGCGACAGCCGGAATCAGATACTCCTTGTCAGTGCCGTGTACAACATAAATATCACTACTGCCCGTTTCGAAAATATCCGTAACAGGGCCAAGCTCAAGTCCCTGATCGGTAACTACGGTGAGTCCGATCAGATCGCGCCAGTAATATTCATTCTCCGCCGGCTCAGGCAACTGACTCCGCTTGAGACATAGCTCACTCCCGACGAATTGCTGTACCTGATCAATAGAAATGAACTCATCCATTCTGAGAATAAAACCACCGGCATGTTCAGAAACATTTTTGAGGACAAACTCCCTGAATTCACCGTTTTTCCCTTTCAGAAAAACCGTTTCAGAGCACTCCAGGCTTTCGATATTTCCGGAATAGGAGTAGAGCTTCAAAAACCCCCTGATTCCGTGAGTTGCGCTGATTTTCCCGACCGGAATCATTTCATCCGCGTTTTTCATCTATTCTACAATCTTGAGGGTTGCCTTCTTGTTATCCTTGGTGGACACTGCGTTCAGGATGGTGCGGATAGCCTTGGCGGTACGCCCCTCCTTGCCGATGATGCGGCCCATGTCTTCCTTGGCGACGGTAAGTCTGATGACCAGAGTATCCTCTTCCGTCTCCTCGGAGGTACTTACTTGAGCCGGATCATCAACCAGTGCCTTCGCGATGGTTTCAACAAGTGTCTTCATGGCGGTATTCCTCTGCTCATGTAGAATTACCGGCGAACCGGGATGGAATTGACACAATATTTACGTTGCCGGGACTGCCGCCTTGTCGAGAATGCCTGTATTCTTAAGGAGCTGGCGTACAGTATCAGTGGGCTGTGCCCCCTTGACCAGCCATGCAACAGCTTTTGCCTCATTCAATTTAACCACAGCCGGATTCTTCGTTGGATCGTAGGTGCCGACATTCTCAATGAAACTTCCATCTCTGCGGCTGCGCCCGTCAGCAACGACAATCTGGTAAAATGGTCTTTTTTTAGCGCCGGCGCGAGCAAGCCTGATCTTTGTTGCCATGTTTATTTCCTCCTGATTTCTTTCTTTAATGATGTGGTTAAATATCAATGCATGGCAATACGAGTAGATTTATCCGAACGGCATCATTCCACCCCTGCCGAGTCCGCCCATGCTTTTGAGAAGTCCTTTTGGACCTAGTTTCTGAAGTTGCTTGACCATCTTTTGCGCTTCGGTGAAGCGTTTCAGCAGTTGATTTACTTCAGGTACGGTGGTGCCGCTTCCCTTGGAAATTCGTAATCTGCGACTACCGTTGATTATGCTGTGATTGGCGCGTTCGCCGGGTGTCATGGAGCGTATAATGGCTTCGATCCGTTTGATTTCATTATCACTTGGCTGGGCACCTTTCATCTGCTTCATCATCTTGCCCATACCGGGTATCATTCCCATGATCGATTCCATCGATCCCATTTTTTTTATCTGCTGCAACTGGGCCAGAAAGTCTTCCAGATCGAACTGGTTTTTCTTAAGCTTTTGCTGCAGTAAGGCGGACTCTTTCCCGTCAAAGATTGACTGGGCTTTTTCAACCAGAGTAAGAACGTCGCCCATGCCCAGGATACGCGAAACAAGCCGGTCGGCATGGAATATCTCCAAGGCATCCAGCTTCTCTCCCATTCCTGCAAACTTTACCGGCTTTCCGGTAACGGCTCTGATAGAAAGGGCAGCTCCTCCCTTGGCGTCACCGTCAAGCTTGGAAAGTACAACGCCACTAATGTCCAGAAGGTCATTAAAGCCAACCGCCACATTGACCGCTTCCTGACCGGTCATGGCATCAGCCACCAGCAAAATTTCGCGTGGAAGAACGGCTGCCTTGATCTCAGCCAGCTCGTTCATGAGGAAATCATCAATCTGGTGGCGTCCGGCGGTATCCAGTATAACAGTATCGTAACCATTCAGCTCGGCGAACCGCATGGCGCTGCGGCAAATATCGACCGGCTGCTGGTCTGCCGATGAGTTGAAAACCTCCAGACCGAGTTGACGGCCAACTGTTTTGAGCTGTTCAATTGCGGCCGGGCGATAGACATCTGCCGGCACCAACAGTGGTCGACGTTTCTGCTTTTTGAGCAGATTTCCCAGTTTACCGCACGTGGTGGTTTTTCCAGCCCCCTGAAGGCCGACCATCATAATCGCTACCGGTGGTCTGGCTGCCAGATCAAGGGAATTATTCTCACCGCCGCCCATAATCGACACCAGTTCGTCATGGACGATTCTGATGACCTGCTGACCGGGCGCAAGGCTGGTCAGCACCTCGGTGCCGACCGCCTTAATACGGACACTTTCAACGAAATCCTTGACAACCCTGAAGTTGACATCAGCCTCAAGAAGCGCCAATCGTACCTCACGAAGGGCATCCTTGATATTATCCTCGGTCATTACTCCCTGGCCGCGAAGCTTTTTAAAGACGGATTCAAGTTTGTCGGATAAACTGTCGAACATCGTGGGTTATGCAGCCCCGGATTAGAGATATTCCAAAAGAAGAGAAATATAAAGGCTTATAGTGCCTATTGTCAAGAACTAATTATTTGAGCTGCGCAGGTTGCAGTAAGGCGAAAAATAATATAAAAGTAGGGGGGCGTTGTGTATGACACCCCCGTGTTGATTGGAACTCCGCTATGACATTTAAGCCAATAAAACCGAAGAAGGTTTCCAGCCAGATTGCGGAACAAATCCGCGCGTCGATCCTGGCCGGCGAGTTCTCACCCGGCGACAAACTGCCACCGGAGCGTGAACTGGCCGAGATGTTCGGCGTCTCACGCCCCTCGGTACGTGAAGCGCTCAACGTGCTTGCTTCTAGCGGACTGGTCATGTCCTATCAGGGAGGCGGCACAGTCGTCATGTCTCTCGTTGAAACCACCGCATCAAACTCTCTGAGTGAGTTGATCCGTGTCCAGCAGGATCGGGCTCTGGATGTTATCGAAGTACGCAAATGCCTGGAGTCATGGACCGCCTGGTATGCCGCCCAGAGGGCGCTTCCCGAAGACGTACGTCGCATGGAGGAGATTGTGGCAGGAATGGAGCGAAATCTTGAAGGGCTGCTGCCATCCGAAGATCTTGACGCCAACTTTCACATCGTTATTGCCCGCGCCACCCACAATATCGTGTGGCAGCACCTGATGCAAAGCCTGTTTGACGCCATGAAGGAATTTCAACAGAGTGTCTGGCGGGCTGTGTACATTAGCAGTGAGGATCACCATCAGCTCTACCAGCATCACCGCAGCATATTTGAGGCGATCAAGTCCCGGGATGCGGAAGCGGCCCGCGAGACAATGATGGCACACCTCACTTTTGCCGAGCAACGCAGTACTGCCTACGTAACAAGGAACCAGTCATGCTGAACGAGGTAACAGGCAGGAGACTAACCTTCATTGCCATAAAATTAAATGGAGAATTCCCATGAATATAATTCCCACAACCATTCCCGATATCCTGATCCTTGAGCCGAAAGTTTTCGGCGATGAACGAGGATTCTTCTTTGAAAGTTTCAACGAGCGTGTCTGGCAAAAGCTGACCGGTCTTGATGTGCATTTTGTCCAGCACAATCATTCGCGCTCGACAGTTGGCGTGTTGCGCGGGCTTCATTATCAGATAAAACAACCCCAGGGCAAGCTCGTGCGTGTCACCGCAGGAGAAGTGTTCGACGTCGCCGTGGACATCCGAAAGAGTTCTCCTACCTTCGGTCGCTGGTTCGGTACGCTCCTTTCTGCCGAAAACAAGCGCCAGATGTGGATACCGGCAGGATGTGCCCACGGTTTCTGTGTAACATCCGATACGGCGGAATTCCTGTACCTGACCACTGACTACTGGGCTCCCGAACATGAACGTTGCATTGCATGGAACGATCCCGATCTGGGCATTGACTGGCCGCTCACCACTTCTCCCAGCGTTTCGGCCAAAGACAGGGAAGGCCGGTCATTCCGGGATGCCGACCTGTTCCCGTGATCCGTTCCAACACGCGCTGGCTGCTGCTGCTCTGCTGCTGCCAGCTTTTCATCATGCTGGTTTTTATCAACTACTCCGCCGTGCTCCCCATTCTCCGCCTTGAATGGAATATGAACAACACCCGGGCCGGCATGATCTTCTCGGTTTACCAGCTCGGTTACATCGCCTCCGGTGTCCTTCTCAGCATCCTGTCCGACCGCTTCAACATCAAGCACATCTTCATTACTGCCGCATTTTGCTCAGCAATCGGCAACCTGCTCTTCGCACTCTGTGCGCACGACTTTGTCAGCGGAATGATTTACCGGGCATTGACCGGCGTCGGCATGGGCGGCACCTATATGCCCGGCCTCAAGCTGGTAGCCGAACGCTTCGACTCCTCACATCGCGGCAGAGCCATAGGGATTTACGTCGGCTCTCTGGTAATGGGTGCGTCGCTATCTCTGGCCATGACCGGCTGGCTGACCGGTCTGTTTGGCTGGAGAATCGCCTTTATTGACTGTTCTATCGGCGTTTCAATCGGTGCACTGCTCTCCTTTCCGCTTTTCACGGGATACAATCCGTCGCCACGCACACACAGCGAGGCGGGATATACCGGAGAAGTCATCAAGAATCGCCCTGCCCTGCTGATGATCATGGGATATGGATCTCACATGTGGGAGATGTACGGAATGCGGAGCTGGCTGGCGCCATTTTTCGCGGCGGCTCTCACCGGTTGGGGGGTAAATTCCGTCCGGGCAACCGGTTTTGCGTCAACCATCGCTGCTGTCCTGATAGGCATCGGAGCCTTTTCCACTGCAATCACCGGCACACTTTCGGACCGTTTTGGCCGAACGGCCACCATCACCCTCGTCATGTTCGCCAGTGCAACCCTTTCGTTTATCTTCGGCTGGCTGATCAATACCAGTCTTTGGTTGACGTTGGCGGTTGGAATGGCCTATGGCTACCTGATTGTCGCCGAATCACCGGTATTTTCAGCCGGACTGACCGAGCTGGTTGCACCGGGATATCTGGGAGCGGCAATGGGGATGCAATCATTTATTGGCTATTCACTGGGCATGATCTCTCCCACTGTTTTCGGCTGGGCTTTGGACACATTCCATGGATGGCAGCCACTGCCCGGCATAAACGGAGAATGGGGTATCGCTTTTGCCAGCCTGGGAATCGGGGGATTGGCCGGTCCTGTATTCATGTGGATGTTGCGAAAATCCCCGGAAAGCATAAGGATGGCTGGTGGCAACCGTTGAAGTTTGTACTTAATTACTTGATTTTTCTAATAGATACGTTACTATCAATTCATTCTGCTTGAAAGGGAGGAATGTATGGCAAAAGTTCTCATACCACTGGCGCAAGGTTTTGAAGAAATTGAAGCGCTGGCGCTGGTTGACGTACTGCGCAGGGCTGAAATAGAGGTTGTTCTTGCCGGGCTGCAGCCTGGTCCGGTCGCGAGCGCACGCAAGGTGAATGTCATACCGGACACCACTATTGATTTACTCAATGCCGATGTATTTGACATGATCATTCTTCCAGGAGGCCAGCCCGGCACGGATAATCTCAATGCCGATCAGCGGGTTCACGCTCTTCTCAAGGAATTTGCGTCAAAAGACAAATTGATTGGCGCAATTTGTGCCGCTCCGATCGTACTCGCAGCTGCCGGTCTGTTGGCTGGAAAACGCGCGACCTCATACCCCAGTTACAGCGGCAAACTGGACGGCGCCATCTTTGAAGACAAGCCTGTTGTGAGTGATGGCAGAATATTCACCAGCCAGGGGGCAGGTACCGCCTTAAAATTCGGGCTTGAGATCGTCGCCCGGCTGGCAGGTCGCCATACGGCCGATGCGGTTGCCAAAGCCATGCTGTTTCGAGATGTGCCGCGCGATCCCGTTTGGGATCAACAACTCTTTAACAGCGTCATTCAGGCACTGGTCGGCGCTCTGGAACAGAGGGACAGTTATGCTCAGGGACAAGCAAAAAGAGTGGCGGAATACTGCCTGAGCATCGGATCAAAACTCAAACTTCCGGAAACCGAGATGCGGGATCTGTATCTGGGGGCCATGCTTCATGATGTCGGCAAATTTAATACAGCCGATGAGCTTCTTAATAAACCCGATAGCCTTAACCGGCGCGAAGAGATTCTGGCGCGGGAACATACCCTCAAGGGAACGCTGTTCGTGGTGGGCATTGAAAAGCTGAGTCATATCGGACCGACCATTCTGCACCACCATGAGCGTTGGGACGGCTCCGGATATCCGGGACGGCTCAAAGGTGACCAGATCCCTCTCCACGCCCGTATCGTCGCGGTAGCAGATGCGTTCGACGCAATGGTTTCAAACCGGTCATATCGCGACGGAGTGGACAGGAAAAGTGCCGCCGGTGAATTAATAAAGAAGAAAAATGAACAATTTGACCCGTTTATCGTGGAAGCCTTCATAGAGTGCCTGAATGATTCACCTTTCGAGATGAAAGATTTCAGTTATTATTTCTGAAGGTAAGTTGGTTTATTCGTTAAAATAACGCTTACGCGCATTCCGAATATCCACAGACGTGGCAGACCGAACAGCCACCCTCATGTTCGACGATGCCGCCGCACTCGGGGCAGGCGCCCCGTTCCTGCTTGATCTTCTCGGTGTTGATATCATAGCCGTTCGTGACCATATGATCCTGGATGGCCTTTGCTACAGCATCGGCGCAGGAGGTAACGCGATTGTCGCCGAAGCCTGACGGGCAGTGGCAGGAGATGCCCAGCAACTGCTTGACAACCTGGCGGGCCTGTACGCCGCTACGCCAGGCCAGCGATACCATGCGCCCGATCGCCTCGGATTGCGAGGCGGCGCAGCCGCCGGCCTTGCCCATGGTGGTGAAAAGTTCAAACAAGCCGTTGTCATCCTCATTTATGGTGATGTACAGCGGACCACATCCGGTCTGCATCTGGTGTGTCTGCCCCTTGAGCGCCTTGGGTCGTTCGCGCTTGACGGCCTTTTTTTCCTCAACGACCTGAATGGTGGCAACTCCGGAAGGATCTTCTTTTTTGCCTGTTGATAACACCTGCTCGTCGCGGGAACCGTCACGATAAATCGTAACCCCCTTGCAGCCCGATTCGTAGGCCAGCATGTATACTTTCTCGACATCGTCAATGGTGGCCGTTCTGGGGAAATTTACCGTCTTTGATACGGCATTATCGGTGTAAAGCTGATAGGCCGCCTGCATCTGGATATGGTTTTCCGGAGATATGTCATGGGCGGTGACGAATATGGCGCGAACATCGGCTGGTACTTCCGGAATATCGTGAACACTGCCGTGCTCGGCAATTTTTTTCATCAGATCTTCGGAATAGAAGCCCCGCTCTTTGGCAAGCCTCTCGAATATGGGGTTGACCTCCACGAGCACATTTTTGTCCATGACCGTGCGGGTGTAAGAAACAGCAAAAAGCGGTTCCACACCGGATGAAGCATTGGCGATGATCGAGATTGTGCCGGTGGGGGCGATGGTGGTAACGGTTGCATTCCGTTGGGGCGTCGCATTTTTCCTGTCGAAGGTTGAGCCTTTAAAGTTGGGAAATGAACCTCGCTTTCTGCCGAGCTCCCGAGAGGCGATATGCCCCTCGTCATTAATGAATTTCATGACCTTCTTGCCCAGTTTGACACCTTCATCAGAACTGTAGGGCACACCCAGCATGATCAGCATATCGGCCCAGCCCATGACGCCCAAACCGATCTTGCGGTTAGCGTGGGTCATATCGTGGATCTGCTGGAGCGGGTAGCTGTTGGCCTCAATAACGTTATCCAAAAAATGCACCGCATGGTGAACGGTCTCCCGCAATCTTTTCCAGTCAATGGATCCATCATGTACGAACCTGCCCAGATTAATGGATCCGAGGTTGCAGGATTCATACGGCAGGAGCGGCTGTTCACCGCAGGGGTTGGTGGATTCGATCTCGCCTATATGAGGAGTCGGATTGTCACGATTAAGGCGGTCCAGGAAGATTATGCCGGGCTCGCCGTTTTCCCAGGCCTGCTTGACGATCCGCTGAAACACCTTGCGGGCATTCAGGGTTCCGCAAACCTTTTTATCGCGGGGATTGATCAGATTATACTCTTCGTCCCGTTCGACCGCCTTCATGAACATCTCGGTCATGCCGACGGAGACATTGAAGTTGTTAAGTTGCTTCTGGTCGGCCTTGCACATGATGAAATCCATGATGTTGGGATGATCGACCCGGAGAATCGCCATGTTGGCTCCACGACGGGTGCCCCCCTGCTTGATGGTTTCGGTGGCGATGTCGAAAACCCGCATGAAAGAGAGCGGGCCACTTGATATTCCGGTTGTCGTGCTGACCACATCATTGGCAGGTCGCAGGCGGGAAAACGAGAAGCCGGTGCCGCCACCTGATTTGTGTATCAGGGCGGTGAATTTGACCGCGTCGAAGATTTCCTCCATGGAGTCGCCGACCGGCAGGACAAAGCAGGCCGAGAGTTGGCCCAGCGGTCGTCCGGCGTTCATAAGGGTCGGGGAGTTGGGAAGAAATTCAAATGTGGTCATCATGTTGAAGAAGGTGTCTGACAGACCGGTTATATCGGCTTTCTTGTCGAATGTTCTGTCAGGCGCGGCAATAGTATCTGCCACTCGTCGAAACATCTCAGCCGGAGTCTCGAGAACTTTTCCGGTTGCATCTCGGCGGAGATACCGTTTCTCCAGTACGGTGGCTGCGTTTTTGGTCAGGCCCGGGATAGCGCTTTTGCTGGTTTCCATGATCGAGAGCTCCTTGGTTTATAAAAATGTGTATATTTGTACGGATGGAAGTGAATTTTTCAGGAAGTGCGTTACCACAACATTTTGTGGATGACTTGAAAATAGCCACAACATATATGTGCTGTCAATAGATATTTTATTAAATACTTTCATAATGACCAAGTATCTGATATGTATTTAATTTTTTACCCATTGAAGAAAATCATCTTATGAGAGACTCAGGTTACTAATTTACTGTGATGGATTACAAAGTATGATTTTAGACAAGATTGAAGAACTTGAACGACGTTATCAGGAATTGGAAGCACTTCTTTCTGATCCGACGGTTATCTCCAACCAACCGGAGTTTCGAAAATTATCACGGGAACATGCCGAACTGACCGACCTGGTGACAGCCTATCGTCGCTACCGTAAGATACTGGGCGATATCGAAGATAACCGCGAACTCCTTAACGACCCGGATATGAAGGAGATGGCAGAGGACGAACTGAAAACACTGGACAGCGAGAAAGATCAGCTTGAGGCTGATATCCGACTACTGCTTCTGCCCAGGGATCCCAACGACAACAAGAGCGTCATCCTTGAGATCCGCGCCGGCACAGGCGGCGACGAATCGGCCCTGTTCGCCGGCGACCTGTTCCGCATGTACTCCCGTTTTGCCGATGTCAACCGCTGGCGGGTAGAAACCATTTCGGCCTCAGAGTCGGAACGGGGTGGTTTTAAGGAAATTATCGCTTCGGTCGAGGGGGATGGGGTTTTTGCCAAACTGAAGTATGAATCCGGTACTCACCGCGTGCAACGCGTACCCGAAACCGAAGCCCAGGGTCGTATCCACACCAGCGCATGCACAGTGGCGATCATGCCTGAAGCCGAGGATGTAGATATTGATATCCGCCCGGATGATCTGAAGATAGATGTGTATCGATCTTCCGGCGCCGGTGGCCAGCATGTTAACACCACCGATTCTGCCGTGCGCATCACCCATCTCCCGACCGGCACGGTGGTGGCCTGCCAGGAGGAACGGAGCCAGATCAAGAACCGCGCCAAGGCAATGAAGGTTTTGAAAACCCGCATCCTTGACACCATCCAGCAGGCACATGATTCAAAGCTGGCAGCTGACCGCAAGCAGCAGGTCGGTTCGGGCGACCGTTCGGAACGAATTCGCACCTATAATTTTCCGCAGGGACGCATGACCGATCACCGCATCGGTTTGACACTCTATAGACTGGATTCGATCATGGCGGGAGACATTGCCGAGATTGCAGACGCTTTGCGGGCACATTACCAGATGGAGTCCTTGAAGGCACAGAGCGAGGGGGCGTAATACAATAGTAAAGAGGAGAGGCCGCCGGTTACTCCAACCTCTCCAGTCGCGCCACATTCTCGACATGCACAGTCTGCGGAAACATATCAACAGGCTGGATCTCATGACAGACATACCCGAGGTTTTTCAACAGCACCAGATCGCGCACAAGAGTGGAAGGAGAGCAGGATACGTACACGATTGTACGGGGCGAAAGCACCGTCACCCCCTCAAGCACCTTCGCTTCACACCCTTTGCGGGGTGGATTAAGAACAGCCACATCCACTTTTTTCCGCTCTTCAGCCATTTCTTTCAATATTTCGGCGGCATCACCGGCCTCAAAACGGCAATTATGTATTCCGTTGACTTTCGCGTTCAGACGGGCATCAGCCGCCGCCTCTTCAACTACCTCGACACCGATTACCTCTTTCGCTCGGTCCGCCAGAAAAAGTGCAATCCCGCCGATGCCGCAGTACAGGTCCAGAACGACTTCAGACCCGCCAAGACCGGCCCACTCCTTTACCTGGTTGTAAATCAGATTGGCACCGCTGTTGTTGACCTGAAAAAAGGAGCGGGGTGATATTCTGAAAGTCAGTTCTCCTATTCTCTCTGTCAGGTGCTGTTTACGTGTCAGAAAAAAATCTTTTTGCCCCAGAATCACGTTCCCTTCCGAGGAGTTCACGTTCTGGGCGATCACTTCAATCTCGGGCACCTGCTCCTGGACAAAACGCCCCAGGTGGTGAATCTCGTTGTACGAGCGTCTGGCAGTAACAAATACCACCATCGCCTTCTTTTCATAAACCGATACCCGCACCACCAGATAACGCAGAAGGCCCATTCTGCTCTTTTGATTATAAACCGGCACCTTCCCCTTTTTAATGCCATTTCGGACAGCATCAACCACCCTGTTGATAAGCGGATTATGCAGCGGACATTGTTCCAGATCGTATACATCATGGCTGGCGCGCCGGTATATACCTATATAAGGTTCGGAGAACTTTCCGGCTACAGTCAGCTTGGCAGTTGTACGATAATGGATCAGGCTTTCGGGGGAAAGAAGTTGATGAACAGTAACGCCGGAAAATTCGGGGAATTTAGCCAGCTCGGCCAGAATCATACCGCGCTTCCAGACCTTCTGTTCTGTGTACTTCATGGCAATCAGAGGACATCCGCAACAAACAGCGCTCTCGTCGCAGGGAGGTCGCCTGCTGCGGAGCGGGGATGGCTGCAACAGTTTCCGTATATGACAGAACGCGGTACCACCGGCAACATGGTCTGCGACAGCCGATACGATATCACCCGGCAGGGCGCCACTGACGCGCAGTGTCATCCCCTCCTCACTGCGGGCAGTTCCGTAGCCGTCCTCATCCAGCGAGGCAATTCTCAATTCGAGAACAGAATTGCGAACCAGACGGGCAAAGGACTTTTTTTGAGGAGTGGCAGCTTCAGCATCGGCTGCAGTTTGATGGAGCTTTTTCGATTTCTTTGTATGTGCAGTTCTGGAATTTTCCACTAATATGTTTCCTTTACATAATCCCGAAACAACCGGAAGGCCTGGCCTCGATGACTGATGAGGTTCTTCTCTTCCAGTTCCAGTTCCGCCATGGTACGATCAAAGCCGTCAACCAGGAATAGCGGATCATAGCCGAACCCGCCGTTGCCCTGCGGCGTATCAATAATATATCCATCTACCCTTCCGGAAAAGATACGCTCAACACCACCCGGCGTTACAAAGGCCAGCGCGCAGACAAAAGCCGCCCGGCGCCTGCCCGTTTCGACCCCTTTCAGCTCCTTGAGGAGCCGGGCGTTGTTTGCTCCATCTCCGGCGCCTTCACCGGCAAAGCGTGCCGAATATATTCCGGGGCGACCTCCCAGCGCATCAACCATCAGCCCGGAATCATCGGCCAGAACCGGCAGACCTGCATAGGTAGAAGCCTCGCGTGCTTTTTTCAGGGCATTTTCCTCAAACGTCATTCCGTCCTCGACGGTATCAGGAAGTCCGGCGACATCCGTCGAACAGATGACCGTTTCTACCAAACCTTCCAGAAGTCCCTGAATCTCCTTTATCTTACCCTGGTTACGTGTTGCAAACAGCAGTTTCTTCATCGCCCCTGAGCCTCGCGTTGAATTTCAAACAAGCGCCGGATACCTTTCGTGGCAAGTTCACGCATGGCATCCATCTGGTCGGAAGTAAAAGGCTCAGCTTCGGCAGTACCCTGCACTTCGACAAAACGCTCGCTGGCTGTCATGACAAAGTTCATATCCACCTCGGCGGCTGAATCTTCGAGGTAATTCAGGTCAAGCAGCGCTTTTCCTTTCAAGATACCAACGCTGACAGCTGCCACCGCTTCCTTGAGAGGAATTTCAGACAACATACCCTTGTTGCGGAGGGTTGCCAAGGCATCTGCAAGAGCAACATAAGCACCTGTGATAGAAGCGGTACGCGTTCCACCGTCGGCTTGGATAACATCGCAGTCGATATAGATTGAACGTTCACCGAGTTTCGTCAGATCAGTTACAGCCCGTAGAGAGCGTCCAATCAGGCGCTGTATTTCAAGCGTACGTCCCGTTTGTTTCCCTTTGGCGGCTTCACGGGCAGAACGGGTATGTGTGGCGCGCGGGAGCATGGCGTACTCGGCAGTCACCCAACCGGTTCCTTTTCCTTTCAAAAACGGCGGAACCGATACATCCACTGATGCGGTGCAGATTACCCTTGTGTCGCCAAACTCGATCAACACCGAACCTTCAGCATGTTTGACGAAGTTGCGCGTTATTGATATGGGACGCAAATCCTCTCTGTTACGACCGTCATTTCTTGGCATGGTATGTGGGTCTCCAAAATCAAATTATTTCGCGACGTGCAGGTGTTCATTAACCTGTCGGAGATGCCGTGTCAAACAAAAAGGGAACCTGTTGCCAGGCTCCCTCCGCACTGCGTAGCTCAAAATAGAGACGAAGAATCAACCGAGATGAGAATTATTGTTTCTGGCTCGATTCGCTAGTATGGTGGAATCAAGCAACTCACCGCAGCAGGAACATTTCCATGCGTCAAAAGAACGGACAAAATCATAGAACTTTTCGGCGAACATTCTGCCTTTGCAGCGTGGACAATGCATAGTAATTCCTCCCCTTATGTGAAAATTAAATTATCACAGGGAGTCTACATCATTCGTGCCAATAAGACTGAACGTAATGAAATAATAACACTCAAAATACTTTTATTTGTGTATTCAGCATGTTAGAAGTATTTACGTATCGCCAGGTACTTCATTTCACCGATGCCTTCAACTGCCAGTAGATCATGTACCCTCATGTTGCCGCCAATATATTGACGATATTCAACTATGCGCCTGGCCATAACTGGGCCAACTCCCGGCAGACGATCAAAATCAATCTCACTCATGGAATTGATATCAAGCGGAATATCCAGCACTATACGTTCAGCTGCAGGTATGGATCCGACAGTGATCACGCCGGTTCCGTCACCCGATATTTTCACATTGAGAGCAGTTCCATGCTCAACTGGACGCACACCTGAATTATCCGGCATGATACGCTTGATAACGCTATTCGTTACCGCCATATTAATGACGCTGCCAGCCAATGTATTGGCGTTGACTTCGTATATGCCGGAATGTCGGACATCTCCACTTACCCGAACCACAACTTTGCGTGATGAAGTTGCTGGAAAAGCTGCGGGAGCGGATGAAACCTCGCTCACGCGGTTTTTAACAGCAACCGGCAGGGAAACCAGGAGAGCTATGATAAGTATGATCAAGCGCTGCATCACATATCTCCCCGATGAGCGTTCAAATTCCGGTAATAGAAAAGAGGAACAATAGCGGATTAGTTTGATGTGGGTCAATAAAATGATTTCATTTCAGAAGGAGTAGATTTACGTGTGATTGTAGCTCAGGCGGCAAACCCGAAGTTGGAGCAGCAATTTGTTGACGTGGTTTGAAACACGGAAGATGTGACAAGCTCATGGTGAACGGATTATGTATCAGTAACGGTTTTACAGCTCCTTAGCTTTTCCTGTTAAGAGCCGAACCGCCCAGGCCCCCAAGAATTATGAGTCCACCTAAAACAATAACCACATATCCCAGATCGATAGTAGACGAATAATGGTCTGGGGCAATTGAATTGGCACCGATATAACGTAAAAAACCCGCCATCAGTAAACCAGTTTTAAACGCGATTGAGTCCATGCAATACCTCCAAACATTATAGTCACACCGTCGGAGCCGGTGGTTTACAGAGAGCCACAATTAAAGAACCCGCTAATCCTTTCATGAAGATCAGCGGGTAAAAGATACGATATCAAGCATGACATCACTGTGTTTTATTGATAGTTCCTTTCGTTCCTACCTTTCCGACACGAAGAATATATCCCATTGACACCAATTCTTAAAGATAAAAAACGCTCTGTTCCACGGGGTCTGGTCAGAACCTCACGGGATTCAGCCAGACAGTCTTCAACGCGGGAAGTGCGTAGGCCGGTAAAGTTTGCATATTCCTGCTTGACTTGTCAGGTAATAATCATACTATTATCAGATAATAAAATGATAAAAAGGGGGATTTGCCATGAATGCACTACTTGAACGTTCCAGCCAAGCTGTTTCCGTAACAGAAGTTTCACGTTCGGCGAAATCTATTTTTGACCGTCTTTCCAGCGGCAAGCAGGA
The DNA here is from genome assembly GCA_037129255.1 of Desulfuromonadales bacterium. Lineage (GTDB taxonomy): Bacteria > Desulfobacterota > Desulfuromonadia > Geobacterales > Pseudopelobacteraceae > JACRCG01. Next base: position 29,799 of record JBAXVG010000026.1, read on the forward strand.
AAAATATGTTGTGATGAGGAACAATGCACCTGCGGCTGTAATGATGCCGGTGAGCATTTATGAAGCACTGATGGATGAACTGGATGACCTGCATATTCAATTGACAGCACGGGATCGGCTGCAAAGTTTTGATCGTGCAAAGTCAATCACTCACGAGGATATGCTGAAAAGGTTTACCAGTGAGGATGAATTGTGAGTTGGCGGGTTATCTACCACCACGAGGTGGCTGAAGACCTGGAAGAATTGGGCAGGTATCAAGCCAGGGCGGTACTCAAGGCAATTGAATCCCGGATTCGAGACGGAGAGCCGGAAAAAACCGGCAAGCCGCTTTCCGGTGAGTTGGCTGGTTGTCGCCGCTTCCGTACTGGCGATGTCCGCATTGTGTATCGCGTTCACGCCGAAATTATAGAGGTTCTGATTGTGGCTGTTGGCCCACGGCGCAACGATAAGGTGTATAGATCGGCCCGCAATCGAATTTGATACAAGACATCTGGAGATAGCATATATGTCATTTATTATGACTTAAAAAACCATCCTTTGGGCGAGGATTCAACCGCCATTTATTCCCGGTGGTATGTTCGTCCTATGCGATATTATGCGCACCCCATTTTTTTATGCGACAGAGATTGTCGTACCCACCTGCTAAGCTCCATACATCTCACACATGGAAGGAGCAACATCATGGAACCAAGTAAAGAGGAAACTACCGGCACTACAGTAAATGACTCAACATCTCAGTACCCAAGTTTTTTGGCTCGTCAATATTCTGCATGTGATGGCGGAGTGCAAGCTGAAATGAATTGTCCGGCCTGTGACGAGGAAATATGTGGATCATATCTGCCTGTCTTCAACTGTCCGCATTGTGAAAGTCAGATTTGGCGAAACGAAAGCGGAGATGTTATCAGCTATGAAGATTGTCGAAGACCGACCAGACATTCGCTAATCGCCAGCAAAATTTCGGGGGTGCTAACAGCTCTGATTTTTACCGTTCTGGCTGGCCGCACCTTTGGTTTAAAAGAATGCTGCAGCGCATCTTCCAGTAAATAACGCACAATTGAGAGAGGTGACGCTGATGTCAGTATGTCAGATTGTGACTTATGTTTGCCCTATATGCCATAAAAAGGAACTTCGCTCGGAAGGTGGATTTGTTCCGGAAACTCTTTCAATACTTTCAACACCTCGATGCGAAGAGTGCAATAGCATCATGGAACGTTACGAGTTTGCATTAATCAAGTCCATCTGGAACAGAGCAGTTCGAAACCACAGATAAGCGTGAAAGGAGCATAACTATGTTAAGTGAAGACCCAATCAAAAAAGAAAATACTCAGGTAGTTTCAGCGAATGAGCCTGAAGATTCAAGTAAATCTGGCGCAAAGATTAATTCCGCATTTCCCAGCATGTTAGCGCAGCAGTTTTCTGCCGCAGATGGTGGCATGGTGACTGATATGTATTGCCCTGTCTGCCGGGAAGAAATCTTTGGCACCTATCTGCCGATATTCGAATGCCCCCACTGTGAAGTAAAAATATGGCGCGATGACAAAGGCAATGTCACCAGCTATGAGCAGAAACACACCTGTCCGGAATGTGGACATACGTTCGGCACATGGACAGATGATGCGCCGAGTGAATTTTGTCGAACAGTGCGAAACTTTGAGCAAAACGCTGAAGGGGTGTTCCTGGGGCTTGACCGCATGGTTAACCGCCTATTTTCTTAGACTAAGATCCTTGCAAAACCGGAATGCGGTGGTATATTCCATGAAACAATTGGTTCCCCTTTCTGAAAGGTTCTCCGTGAGCACTTCCTATCGCTACCTCTTGCTGCTGCGGATGATACCCCGCTACCCCCGCAAGATCGATACTGCCACCATAGCGGCGCTATTGGAGCGAGACGGCATGACCATTCACCGCCGCTCCATCCAGCGCGACCTCGAAAAACTCTCTCAATCATTTGCTATAACCTGCGACGACAATCATAAACCATACGGCTGGTCGTGGACTGCTGATGCTCCTTCTTTAGATATCCCAACTATGACACCTCCGGCAGCCTTGGCTTACCGTATGGTGGCGGATTTCATGTCGGATATGTTCCCGAAAGAGATCTATGACCAACTTAAACCACATTTCCGTTACGCCGATACCCTGTTGAAGCAAACCGATAAAACCACACTCAAGGAATGGCCGGATAAAGTACGGATTGTCGGCAGAAGCCTGCCATTGATGCCACCAAAAATCATGGCAGAAGTCTTTGCAGTTGTGTCTGATTCACTTCTGGAAAAAATGCGGTTCCAGGTCAGCTACCAGAAACGAGGAGAGAAAGATCCGGTATCCTGGACAGTCAATCCACTGGGAATCGTGCTGCATGACCGGCTGATGACACTGGTCTGTACGGTAGGAAAATACAATCAGCTTAAAGATGTCCGCCAACTGCAACTGCATCGGATGAAAGAAACCATACAGCTTGATGAGCCGGCACTGTCGCCGGAAGGTTTCAATCTTGATGAGTATATTGCGGGAGGAGCTTTTAGCTACCGCACCGGCGAAGGAACAATCCGGCTGAAGGCTATCTTCGAGCAGGATGCGTCTATTCATCTGGAGGAGACACCGCTTTCAGAAGACCAGCAGTTGACTGATCAGCAAGATGGTAATGTTTTGGTGGAAGCCACAGTAGCGGACACACGGCAGCTGCGCTGGTGGCTGCTGGGATTTGGTGGGAGGATTGAGGTGTTGGAACCGTTGGGGTTGCGGGGAGAGATGAAGGGACATGCGGCAAATATGATGGAACGTTATTGTTCAACAAAAAATTTTCCCTGATTTTTGGAAGTACAATATTCCATTTCGGAGGAGTATGTAACAATGGCATTTGACATGAAGGCCAAGAAGAAAGAGCTTCTTACAGTAAAGCACCCACTATGTAATGCTGCTGAAAGATTGAAGGTTGCGTATGCGACCGGTGTAGCGCTTCTGATGGCGCGTGCTGACGATCACGAAAGCATGATGGACGGGGAGCGGGAAGCATTGGAAACCCTTGTCTACGCTCTTGACCTTCCGGCAGAAATGACAGTGGAAATCATTGCCAACGTACGACACATCGATACAGATATTGTTGACGTCATTGTAAACGTGCTGGAAACCGAAGAGCAGAAGCTCCTATTTCTGCTTGATCTGTACCGAGCCGCCAACTCAGACAAGGATTTCTCTGCACCGGAAAAGGTGATGATTAACGATTTTGTGGAAGTACTCAAGATGGAGAAATGGCGTGATTTTATAGCATCGTTTTGGTCTGCGCTGGAATCAAAGGACTGTGCGAAAGCCAACACTCTGGTTCAGGCAGTCATAGAAGGTGGCATGGAGCCAAACATCGGGCATCTTCAGTATTTCATGCCAGAGTTCAAATATGAGGAAATTATTGAGGGTTTCGGATTTGGGGCCTGGTGAAACAAGAACGATAACCAGGCCGGGAGTGTTGACCGGTAGAATAAACGTTAATGCTGGAGGCAAACTATCAATTAAGGGTACCAGCCTCAGGTTTTCTGGGAAAGATACAATGATTTATGTAGATAAAGGAATATTGGAGCTGGAGGGTTCTTATATAAAGGCGACAGATACTTGTAACTGTTTAATCTATATAGACTCCGGTACTCACGTTTTTACTGTCAATAATTGCAAGTTTGATGGTGCCGGGAAGGCAGGTATCTTATTTACCTGGGCAAACATGAACTCAATAAATGGTTGCCAATTTACTAACATTTTTGGCAGAGCCATTTTCGAAATGGGTTCTGGACAGTTGCAATTAAAGGACACTTTATTTACACACTGCAACCAAGAAGGTGACGGTGCTGCAATATACGGGGGAAGAAGTTATGTGATTTTGGAGAATTGTAAATTTATCGAGTGTAAAGCAAATGGAAAAGGTGGTGCCTTAACAACTTCTAAACTTAAAGCATCAGGATGTTATTTTTCATACTGCTCCTCAAGTAATGGAGGTGGAGCTATTTATAGTGATTATGCTGGCAAAGATCACATAGAACTCAACAATTGCACTTTTAACAATTGCAGCTCACGTAGTGGAGGAGGAATTTATATAGGCTCTAACTTATATAGAATAGGCGTTGATTCAGAAAATTGTACATTTAGTGATTGCATTCCCAACAACATCGAAATCAAGGGGGGGTAAATGCTAGAAGGAAAAAAAGTCGGCCTCGTCCTTTGTGGCGGTGGTGGCAAAGGTTCATATCAGATTGGCGTGTGGAAGGCGCTTAAAGAAGCCGGAATTATCCCGTCAGCTATAGCTGGAAGCTCCGTTGGAGCGCTTAATGGTGCCATGATGACTACTGGCGACTATGCCACCGCTGAAAGAATGTGGCTAAGTATCAAGAATGAAGATGTTCTCTCCCTCAATTCCCCCGCCCTCGTTTCGCGTCTTGCCCGCCTTCATATCGATTTGGCCCGTCTGCCACTTTTTCTCCGCTCTAAAGGTCTTTTTAGCCAGCAAGGATTGAAGGCAATGATGGATGATGCGCTCCCTGCTGGCTTTGCGGATACTCCAATCCCTTTTTATGCGGCGCTGCACGACAAAGAAGCCAACGAGGTTGAATACAAGAAAATCAACGGCCATGATGATAAAACTGCACAAGATATTCTGCTCGCTTCAGCGGCATTGCCGGAGATTTTCGATGACATTGAGATTAACGACAAGGTTTACAGCGATGGTGGCTGGTACTGGTTTCTCCCACATAAAAAACTGGATAACGCACCGATAACGCCGTTGTTTGAGAAGGAGCAGTGCGACATAATTTTTCTTGTCTGTCTCAGCAGGGATGATCGGATTGAGCGTAGCAAATATCCCGGCGTCAAACTGCTTCCGATTGTTCCGCAGCAAGACCTGGGGGGTCTCTTTTCCGGGGTTATGGACTTTAACGGTGACAATGCCAAAAAACGGATAGATCAGGGATACCGTGATGCGCAGCAGATTATCCAAAGCATTAGCGGATTTCTCGAAAATAACGAGGAGTATGAAAAGCTCTGGCAGCGCTTTGCCGAGGGTGAAGCAGATGCGTCGTCGCAGCGGGAGCGAATGGATGAGGCCGGGCGCGAAGGGCTCAACATTCGGAAGCAGATTATCGATTTTAACAGGATTGTCATGAATGACGACTTCACCACCCAGATGGAGTGGATCAACGAAGCGGATAATTTGCTGGAGTATGAAAATCGGCAGCTTTTGACAAAAATTGCGCGTCACGAACAGCTCGAAATTACTACCAGAGTTGATGGATTTCTTTCCCGCGTCCGTGACAACAATAGAGATATTGAAGATGCTGTGACGGATGCGGTCTCCTGTCTGGCAGCGGTTCCCGGACAATCAAAACATCTTGCCGAGCAGGGAGTTATTGGCAGGTTCTGGGGCATGATCACTGGAAATAATCAGAAATTGTTGGCGGATAATCAACACGATCTGGCAATGGCTCAATTTGCTGCTCTGCGGCTTATCAGCCAGGTGCAAAAGCAATCGACTCTGCTCTCTTTCGAGGCGACTCTGGCTATAGGTAACAAAGTCAACTGGCTCTTTGGTGAAGTTGCCGGATTGGGCGAAGAGATGAACCGAAGGACGGTATCAATCTATCGCAGCCTGGCTGGTGTGTATCTCAAGCTGCGTAATGAGATTAGAAAGGACCGGGGTCGGATTGACAAGCTGGAACGTAGAGTTGAGCTGGGCGAATGGATGAATACCGTAGAAGCTGAAAATGCATCATTGCCTCCCAGTCACCGGCTCATGAAGCTGGTAAATGAATTCTACCGATTTACCAGACCTGCATGGAATGAGAAAGAAATCCAGGTGATACTGCTCCAGGCGCTTCTAAATGCCGGGTTCAGAGACAATATGCAGACCATTGCGCCAAAAGAACTGCTTTGCCGTAACACAGTTGCAAGCCTGTTTCATCGGATCAGCAGCGTGAACAAGGGGAATTTGTCACCACTGCTTGATACGGCTGAACTGGTCAAACGTAATGAACTTGACTCTGATGAAGCGGCTGGTGGCTGGCTGGTGATCCGGCATGGGATGGCTGCTGATATCCCGGTGCCTGTCTACGATCTGGCAGTTGATCTGCTTTATGGATTGAAACGTGCGGGATTCGGGCAACAGGTCACTCTCGACCCAATGAAGAGCCTTATAGTCAGTCACATCAAAACGCTGGAAGATATTGCGGCAGAAAATGGAGTAAATCCCTTTGCACCTGGAGAGCTTGAGTGTCTGCGGGAACAGGTTGAGCAGTACAAGTTTGCCGTGCCGGTCATCGGCCCTTTCAATGCCGGCAAGTCAACGCTCCTGAATTATTATATGGGATTTGATCAGAAGAATGAGTTTCTGAAATCTTATAACAAGCGAGAAACCAAGGTGGCAACCGAGCTTCATTATACCAGTGGTGGTGAAAAAGTAGTTCTGCACTTTATTGATGGCGGTATGCGCTCATATTCTATAGGAAGTTCCGATGAAACTTTATCATCGCTCCTGGCCAGACAGGTCAACGAACATGCTCCAGCCGGGAATCTTTTGTATATAGAGGCACACATCAACAATCAGGTGCTGGCTGAACACCCTGAGCTGATTCTGGTCGATATGCCGGGGCTGAGCTCCGGACTGGAGGCGCACAACAAGGCTATTCTCAACTATATGGATAACGGCACCAGCTTTATTCTCTGCACTTCGGAGGGGATCAAAGACGATACGCTCCAGTTTATAAGAGATATGGCGCTGTACGAGCTTGATTTTAGGGTAGTGATGACCAAAAAGAGCAACCGAATAGCGGAAGAGCATGAAGATATTGTCCGGCAGAATCGAGATACCCTTTTGTATGAGACAGACCGCCAGATTCCAATTGCGTCCGTTGAGTCACATAAGGGAGATCTTGATGAATTCCGCTCGATGATAGGTGACCTTTCCGCACGGCGCGGTGAACTGTTCCATGGCCGGTTCAGCACTACCCTGAACGCTTTGGCGACACGCCTGAGCCTCTCGCTGAAAATGCTTTTGAATGGGGAGAATCTTTCTACCAGCGACCTTGAGATGAAGAAGGCTGATACCCAGAAGAAGATGGATGAGCTGGAAAGAAAGCTGGCAAGGATAACCAAAAATGTCCGTGATGAATGCAGCAAAAGCTTGCCAGGAAAAGTGGCTGAAGATGTAAATAGTGTTCTCAATCAGAATCGAAATGCCCTGAAAAATCAGTTACTAAATGGCAGTGGCAAAGCGGTTGAAGGGCGCATATCCGGGCTGGCGGCAAATGAATTTCAGCTTTCGCTTGGCAAACGGGCACGGGAACTGTTCAGTTCCGCAGAGCAAGAGATCAACTGTTATGTAGAAACCTCCGTCTACGCCACATGTGGTGTTTCTGGCGCTTCGGCGGATGTAGGTGATTTTGCCTCGGGTAATGGCGGATTGATTGGCGGCGGAGCTGTTGGACTTGGTCTGCTTGCGATTGGATTTCCAATACTTGGCACAATTGCAGCGGGTTTGATATATCTGTTCAGCAAGTCCGATAAGGAGAGCGAGGCAGAAAGCGCCCTGGCAACTGCATTTGAACAGGTATTAGCTACCGTTCGCACCCAAGCAGCGCAGCAGCTTGAAAATATGTCCGCCAGGTTTTTAGCCAGTTTGGCCGATAAAGTTGTTGCGATAAAAAAGGATCAGGCGCAAACCATTGCCAGGATTGAAGAGCAGCTTGAAAAGTGTGCGGAGGAGAAGAAAGTCCAACACGATAAAATCAGCGCTGACATTCAGAGGGTGCTTGCGCTGACCACGGCAGAAAATACCAGGCCAGTATAAATAATCCACGCAAGGAAACGATGATGTCATTTTTGGACGATATGGAAAAACTGGAGAAGTCGCTAACGAAACCAAAACATCCGCTCTGCGATGAGGAGTTGCGGTTGCGTGAAGCATACGCTACTGGTGTTGCATTGCTTATGGCAAGGGCGGACGAGAACCTGAATGAGGCAAAAAGGGAACATCTGAAAGAACTGGCTACAGCCCTTGCTCTCTCAGATGACCCGGCAGAACGTATTATCGCCACAGTCACTGATGCAGGTGCCGAAATTATATTCAGTATTGTTTCAGCCATTGAAAAGCAGGATCACAAATATCTCTTTATTCTCGACCTTTACAGGGCTGCAAACGTGGACGGCAAATTGTTGGTTGAAGAACAGAAGATGATCGATATTTTTGCAAGTCGATTCAATCTGAAGTCTATTGAGAAGGAGTTTCTGAAACAGTTTGCAGATGGAATGGAACAGCAAAGTCGAGAGGCAATGCAGAAGGCACTTCTTGAGGCTTATAATTTCTGGCTTGAACTCCCCATGAACGTATTCCGATATTTTTGTAAAGAATTGGAGCCTATTTCTGAAACGACAGAAAGAGATATTGCAAAGGTAAACCTGGCTGTCAAGCAAGGTGTTTGTGGCGCGCAAAGGATAATGGAGCATCAAGAGCAAAAACGTGCGGAAGAAGATCTAAAAATGGAATCTGCCCGACGTATAGCGGAAGAACAGAAAAAGCAAATGGAGCATCTGGTTTACACCGATCCGCAGTCCGGACTTATGTGGCCAAGAAACGCCAATATAGCTGGAAGTGAAATGACTTGGGATGCTGCTATATGTTGGGTGAAAAATCTCAACTATGCCGGTTTTAGTGACTGGCGTCTGCCAACGAAAGACGTGCTTGCGGCTTTCTTTCGGGCGGGAAGCAAGACTTCAGCATGGTTTAATGCCAATGGATTTGAGGGGATTCATCAGGCTGGATGGTACTGGTCTGGTACCGAGGACTGCAATATCAATGCCTGGAACGTGCATGTAAAGAGTGGCCATCCGTACAACGACTATAAGAGCAGTGTTAACTATGTCCTGCCAGTTCGTGGCGGATTTTGTTTGAAACAGGATTTATGGGATTAAAGTATTTTCTCATTCCCACGCGCTGCGCCACGAGTCGAAAGTCTGTAAATCCCCATTATACGGCTATCTACAGGTGTTTGTTATGTGCAGTCTTTACGATAATGCCTCTTGCAAAAGTCCCTTCACCCTTCGACAAGCTCAGGGCGAACGGACTTTAGAACTGTAACTGTCTGATATTTGGTTCGTGGTGCACTGTATGCTTGTCGAACAGTCGAACCATGAACGAAATACTTTTGCAAGCACCTCAATCTATAATGGATACTGGGCGCAGTGCGCCAAAACTACATTCCCACGCAGCGTGTGCGAACGAGAGATGGGTTTAAAATTCAGGAAAAGGGATAATAATTGCGATGTCATTTATTGATGATCTGGAAAAACTGGAGAAGTCGCTAACGAAACCAAAACATCCGCTCTGCGATGAGGAGTTGCGGTTGCGTGAAGCATACGCTACTGGTGTTGCATTGCTTATGGCAAGGGCGGACGAGAACCTGAATGAGGCAAAAAGGGAACATCTGAAAGAACTGGCTACAGCCCTTGCTCTCTCAGATGACCCGGCAGAACGTATTATCGCCACAGTCACTGATGCAGGTGCCGAAATTATATTCAGTATTGTTTCAGCCATTGAAAAGCAGGATCACAAATATCTCTTTATTCTCGACCTTTACAGGGCTGCAAACGTGGACGGCAAATTGTTGGTTGAAGAACAGAAGATGATCGATATTTTTGCAAGTCGATTCAATCTGAAGTCTATTGAGAAGGAGTTTCTGAAACAGTTTGCAGATGGAATGGAACAGCAAAGTCGAGAGGCAATGCAGAAGGCACTTCTTGAGGCTTATAATTTCTGGCTTGAACTCCCCATGAACGTATTCCGATATTTTTGTAAAGAATTGGAGCCTATTTCTGAAACGACAGAAAGAGATATTGCAAAGGTAAACCTGGCTGTCAAGCAAGGTGTTTGTGGCGCGCAAAGGATAATGGAGCATCAAGAGCAAAAACGTGCGGAAGAAGATCTAAAAATGGAATCTGCCCGACGTAAAGCGGAAGAACAGAAAAAAGAAGCAGAGCTGCGTGCATTGGAAGAACAAAAAATGGAAATGGAGCGACTCGTTTATACTGACCCGCAGACCGGCCTGATGTGGACAAGAAACGGCAATATCGCCAACGAGCCAATGAACTGGGACGATACTTTAATCTGGTTGAAAAGCTTGAACTATGGCGGTTATTGCGATTGGAGAATGCCGACCAAAAACGAGCTGAAGTTATTTGCAAAGCAGGGCGGATACACTCCTTTTGAGTGGTTCAACAGAAACGGATTCAATCACTTCGAGGATTTTTTCTATTGGACCTCAACACTCGAAGATGATGACTATGATGGTTTTGTATGGGGTGTAAGTTTTGATAATGGTGAGGTTGACGATATCAACAAGAGTATGAGCTTTTATATTTGGCCCGTTCGTGGCTGATGCTAATCACCAGAGGGAAACGACAATGTCATTATTGGACGAGATGGAAAAAAAGAAGAAGGTGCTGACAACACCAAAACATCCACTCAATGATGAGGATTTGCGGTTGCGTGAAGTATACGTCACCGGCATTGCATTTATTTTGTTACAGGCGAATGAGACACTGAATGAATCTAAAATGCTTCATCTGAAAGAGCTGGCATCTGCCTTTTGTCTTTCGGACGACCCAGCAGAGCGTATTATTGCCAACGTTAGCAATCTCGGCGCGGAAATCGTAACCATGTTGAATGACACAATTGAAAAGCAGGATCACAAATACCTCTTTATTATTGATCTTTACCGGGCTGCAAATGTAGATGGTTCATTGGTGTCGGAAGAGCAGAAGATGATTGATATCTTTGCTAACCTTCTAAAATTGAAACCAGTCGAAGCAGAATTTCTAAAGGCATTCGCGACCGGGAAGGTAAAAAATGATCCTGTTTTGATGCAGAAAGCTCTGCTTGAGGCTTATCATTGCTGCCTGGATGTTCCGCTGCATTCCCTCAAATATTTTTGTAATACATTGGAACCGGTGTCTGAAACAATAGTAAGAGATTTGGCGAAAGTCTGGATTGCTGCTGAACAAGGCGCTGTTGGAGCAAAAGAAGAATTTGACCGACATATTTTTACCGACCCACTGACCGGACTGATGTGGACAAGAAACGGTAACATTGCGGGCAAGGAGATGCTGAGGGAAACTGCGGTGAAGTGGGTTGATAACCTGGATTACGCTGGTTTCTGTGATTGGAGACTGCCAACGCAGGAAGAGATTGAGACATTAAAAAAGCGGGGAGGTAAAAGCTACGCTAAGTGGTTTAAGGCGAATGGATTTAGTGGCGTCAAGGTAGATAACTGCTGGACGTCCACAACAGATTCAAGCAATACAACTTCCTCCAATTTTATTTTAAACTTTGTAGCCTTAAAGATCGCTGGTGAGTTAAACGCAGGTGTTCGCTATGTTTGGCCAGTGCGTGGTGGAGTGTAAGACGTGCCTGGATAACATAGCCTATCAAAGGAGGGACATAAGATGTCATTTCTTGACGACATGGAAAAAAAGAAAAAAACGCTGACAAGGCCAAAACACCCGCTTTGTAATGAAGAACTGCGGCTGCGGGAGGCGTATGCCACCGGAGTTGCTCTGCTGATGGCTCGGGCGGATGAGAATCTGAACAGTGCGGAAAAAGAGTATCTGCAGGAATTGGCTGATGCCCTGTTGCTGACCGATGACCCGACGGAGCGGATAATTGCTACTGTTACCGATGCTGATGCGGATATTGTTGAAAGCATAATCACGTCATTCCAAAAGCAGGAGCACAAATACCTCTTTATACTGGAACTATACCGTGCGGCTTATGTGGATGGCAACCTGCAACCGGAAGAGCAGAAGATGATGGATCTATTCTCCGAGTGGCTTGGACTGAAGGCAATTGAGAATGACTTTCTGAAACAGTTTGCAGATGGAATGGAACAGCAAAGTCGAGAGTCAATGCAGAAGGCTCTGCTTGAGGCATATAATTTCTGGATTGAGCTTCCGATGCATATTTTTAAATTTTTTTGCAATTCCTTGGAAATAATCCCGGAATCAACGAAAAGAGATTATGTCAAATTGGATGTTGCTGTCAGGCAGGGTGTTGATGGCGCTCAACGACTAGCAACTATTGAACAGGAGCGGATAACTGAAGAACGTAAAAAAGCTGCCGACAATCTAATTTACACTGACCCGCAGACATGTTTGATGTGGGTAAGAAACGGCAATCTTGCTGGCAAGGAGATGAAATGGGACGAAGCAATGGAATGGGTAAAGAAGCTTGATTACGGTGGCTATAGTGATTGGCGGTTGCCCACGGAAAAAGAATTGTTGTATTTTTCAGCATTTATAAACCCTTGCGGATTTAACAATGTAAAAGACAGGCATTACTGGTCTTCAAGTAGTGCTGAGAGATATGAGCATTTTTCGGTTTCTATTGATGATCGCACACAACCTGACGTTGCTTCCAGTAGCGACAGCTACGTTAGTAGCTGCTCAGTTTGGCCACTTCGCGGCGGAATTTTTGAAGAGACTGCCCTTTAAAGCTGCATATTTCGTAATTCGCACCAGCGGTAAAGGTATGAAGTATTATTTGGCCTGTAAGGAGCTGATATGAAAAAATACATTCTCAACTCATTAAAAATTAAATCCTCTATTGGGGATTTTCTGGAGTCAAGAAGAGACGGTGAAGATGAATTTGAAACCTGCAATGCATTAATTACTGAAATAATGAATACTTATCCTGAACTGTCACGTCGAACGGTACAGGACTCAATCAATAAATCAGAACCAGAATCTGTTGTGAGGACAAATAATGGTTTGCGTCTTGAACAAAAAGAGCATTTTGTAAATGAAATGGCCAGCTCCTTAGAAAGATGGATTCCGTATTTTCATTCAAGTTTGCAACCGCACCGCAATTGAAATTTTTCAATATGAGGCAATCAAACCAATGTCCAACTCCATCTATGGAACCGAAGAAGAACAAGCCAGCCTGATCGTAGCGCAGAAAAACCCATACCTGCACGATCCGCGCAAAGGTCTGGAGCTGATGGCAAAGCTTATTGCCAAGCCTGCACGGCAGGAAGCTATTGCCGATAAGTTGGAAAAACTGCACCACGAACTGCACGGCAATTTCCTGCATATCTGCAACATGGAACACACACCCAACGAGGCGGAGCTGTTCCTGCAACTGCACAAGGCATTCAAAGACCTCGAAGAGCTTGCTGGTTTTTATGCCCTGGCAAACAAAAACGTTGTGGCGGTCGGTGGCAGCTTCAGCGCCGGTAAATCACGCTTTATCAATGCGCTGTTGGGTGATAGCGATCTGTTGCCGTGGGATACCAAGAAGACAACCGCCATCCCGACGCATATCATCAAAGGCGAAACAGAAACTATCCGCGCCATCAACACCCTGAACAGTATCATTGATCTTGACCGTGATTCCTTCAAGGCCATCTGCCACGATTTCTTCCGGGTTCACAAAGTCGGCTTCAGCCATCTCATCAAACTGGTGACCATTGAAAAACCGGACTTCCCCTACAGCAACATCACCTTTCTTGACACTCCCGGTTACAGCGCATCGGAAGGGATGGTACGTGGTGACAATACCGACGAAACAATTGCCCGCGAACACTTGAGCCAGGCCGATTATCTCATCTGGGTTGTTTCCGCCAAGGATGGCACCATACAGGATTCGGATATCGAATTCCTCCTTTCCCTGAAAAACAGCTCACTCGGGAAAATCCCGGAACTGTTTCTTGTACTCAACAAGGCAGACCTGCTCCCCCCTGGCAAAGACCTCGAAAACGTCATGAAGTCCGCTCGCAATGGTTTGAAAACCGCCAATATCCCTTGTGTTGGTGCGTCTGCCTTTAACTCCCTCAAGGGTGTGCAGGTAATGGGTGACAGTATTTCAGACTATCTGGCTGGAATTGATAGAAAGAACAAACCGACCATGATGGCCAAGAAGTTCAGTACTGTTTTTCAGGCATTTGCGAAGCATAATTATGAAGAGCAGCAGCAGACGCAACAACTGTTTGGTTTCCTTCAAACTGTTCAGATTCGCCTAGCCGGCGATTTGTCAGATGAGGAAAAGGCTCTGCAGATCGAATTGACCGAACGAGCGCGTCTGAAAAGTAAAAAATTGAAAGAAGAGGTAATCAGCGGTTTTGAAAAAATGGCAACAAAAATTGACGGCATGGTTAAGAGTATTATGGCGGAAATCAAGGAAGTAAAAGAGGCTAGTGTTGAAGACCATGGGATTCCGGTAACCGGCAGTGTCAAGGATGATGCCATGCTTGCATCTCTTGCGGAAGGGCAGATATTGACCGGTAAAGTCAAACATTCAGATGTTCTGGGGATATTCATAGATTTCGGGCTGGGAGATGACATCAACCTCTATCCGAAAAAGGTAAAGGAACGCTACAGCGGCGATCCAAAAGTGCTGTTTCCAGTGGGTGCCGAATGCTGCGCGACTGTCCACGATATCAAAATAAGTGAAAGAAAAGTGACTCTGGTAATTGTCCCAAATGTTGGAGGGTCAATATGAGCCACGAAACACCAGCCAAACAAGTGGAAAAAATAGCCACGGTCATTGAATCATTACTGGAAAGAATAGCCCCCTTTCGCGATCTGATTGAGCATGAACAGAATGAACTGTCTCGATGTCTTGATGAGTTCCGCCGGGATGCAACTGCGGCCAGTAAGGAGAACCGAAAGCTGCGTATCGGGATAATCGGTCAGGTAAAGGCGGGCAAGTCATCGCTGCTGAATGCTCTGCTCTTCGATGGCAACGATGTTCTCCCCAAAGCGGCTACTCCCAAGACAGCCGCATTGACGGTGATAAAACACGACACCAGAACCTGGGCGGAGATTGAATTCTATTCGAAGGATGACTGGGAAAAAATCACTCAAGCCAACGAAACATATTGGAAGCGATACCACGAGGCGGAGGGTGAAATACGGGCTGAACGCGCTTCCCGGCGAAGTGCCTCCCCACCGACGGAGCCTACACGTAGAGATATTGAAAGCAGGGCAGGAATTACGGATGAATTGAAGATTGCCAAGGAACTGGTGGAAAAGGTTACAGCGGAAGTTACCCTTAAAATCGGCACACCGAATTTACCAGTAGAAGTGGCAGACCCGATGGAGTTGACCGCACGCCTTGAAGAGTATATCAGCGCAGATGGCAGATATACCCCAATAGTGAAAAGTTCGGTGATCCATTACGATCATGAGCATTTGCAGGATCTGGAAATAATTGATACTCCCGGCCTGAATGACCCGGTGCTTTCACGAGGGGCGCGTACCAGAGATTACATGGGGCAGTGTGATGTGGTGTTCCTGCTGATAAAGTGTGAGAAGTTTCCTGATGAGACCGACATGCAGCTTCTGCTCTGCAACATCCCGGCAAAGGGGATCAAGGACGTTCTGATCATCGGTTCCCAGTTTGATGCTGAATTAAGTGGCATGGCTATTCGCTACGATTCCATCAGGAAGCTTGTGGTGAGCCTGGCTGGTGGCTATTGTGGAGAGCTTATGAACCTTCTGAATGATCGACTGGAAAACTGCCGCAATGACCAGGAAAGAGAGATATTCAACCGCCTTATTAGTGCTTGCACAAAAGAAGAAGGCTCAGACAAGGTTGTCTCTCCTGTATTTATCTCCGCTATGGCGTACAAATGCGCGAAACATTTTGCCACCCCTGACAAATCCGAACAGCACTGCATTGATTCACTGAATGGGCTGTATCCGGATTTTACCGTTAATCCGGCGATTCTTGAACAACTGTCCAACATTGAACGAATTGACACCGCACTCAAGCAGCATAAAGAGAGAAAAAATGAGATATTGCAGGGGCGTCTGGCGGAAATACTGAAACAGATCGAACCGACATTTGCTGCTTTGAGAAGCGATATTGCCACTACGGTTGACAAAAAGATCGAAAAACTTGGCAAGATCGAACTGAAGGATCTCCAAGATAAAGAACAGAAGATTGCCACCCGAATTAACAAAGGGCGAAGCGGAGTTGAAGACGCTTTTGATTCATCTATTTGCTCAATAAAGAGTAAATTTATTCTGTTGCTTGCCGACACAAAATCACTCTCCAGGGAATTTACCAGACTGCGGGAGATGTCAGAAACTAAAACGATTGAGTATGACGATGAAGTTCCAAGAAGATTTTTTGGGTTTGATGTTTCCTGGATTTTTGGAAGTCGTACCGAAAGCAGAACGCGGACGGAAACCAGGCGCTATGCTGATGCACAGGATGCCATTGAAAGTGTGCGAGATTTTGCCGTAGAGGTTGAAAATAAAATACTAAATGACATGAAGGAAATCGTTAATATCAAACAGTTGCAAAATGACATCCGGAAGGCCGCCGAACATTTTATTGATAAATATGATGATTCCGGCCAGATGGATCTGGATGAATACATAATCAAACCGGTTGAACGGACAGTACGCAATATTGCCATACCTCAAGTAGATTTCGGTGATGCCAGTCGTTATGTCGCAACTATAGCATCCAAGTTCAGCGGTCGTGTCGAAGAAGACAATCTTGACAACCTCCGCAAAGCCAAGAGCGCGGCCATTGATGCCGTAGTCAAAGACCTTGATGGAATGCTAAAGGTCAAGGTAAACGAGATCGAAGCATCCCTGCAAAAATCGCGAGATGAATTCGTGAATTCTCTGGTCAAAGGGATTCAGGCGGAACTTGATCATTACCGGGAGATGCTGAAGGATAAGCAGGCAGCTTTGAAGAGGTTGGAGGAGTTGAAGGGGTTGTTGTAAATACTGCTTAGACAGCATCCCGATCAGTAAGTCTCGATGAAATGGAAGCTGCGATGCATGACAAAAAACTACCGCTCTTTACGTTCGACAAAAAACTGAGCCGTTTGAAAGGTGTTGCTACTCCCTGAATATATGTTGCTCTTTCTGGTACCTCACCCACCCTCACATCAAAACTGGAGCCACACCTTGCCTCTCTTTTATCCTCCCATTGATTTCACCAAAACCTCCAGCTATCGATAAACCCGGCGATTACGCCGAATTAACAGTATGGAACGCATTGTGCTCCCTTGACAACTCCTGGCATATATTCCACGGCACGGAATGGCGCACGCTTGAAAAATATGGTGAACGGATCGGTGAGGTTGATCTGATCATCTTTCACCCTGATTGCGGCGTTCTGTTCGTTGAGATCAAGGGTGGCGGAGTAAAGCTGCGACACATACCTGCTTGATTCACGGCATCTTGAAAATCCTGAAAAAGCGATTACCACGATTCTGCACCAATCATGTCCATATCCGGAAAAATGGACACAAAGGGAAATACACATCCTCATCCAGTCGATCGCACCTGAAGTTAATCTGATGCCTCCACTCGGCACAGTGCTCGGCAACATCCGCGAGCGGCTGTTCTGCATGACAGATAATCAGATTGAGACATTACGTGTTGGGCAGAACCTTTCGGGTCAGAGACGCGCAACTGACTATTAAAAAATCTGGCTTAACTCTAGTTCAAAGTGCTATAATATTGTAAAATCTGGAGGAGAGATATTTAGTGAGGGTTTTCAAAACGAAATGGTTCGCAAAGTTTTCTCGTAAAGAAAATTTGGCGGACAGCAGATTGATTGAGGCAATCCACGAGATAGAAAATGGATTGATCGATGCGGATTACGGCGGCGGGTTGATCAAAAAACGTATCGCTCGTGAAGGTGGCGGAAAAAGTAGCGGTTACCGTACACTGATTGCCTGGCGGTCTGAAACAATAAGTCTTTTTCTCTATGGTTTTGCTAAAAGCGATGCAGAGAACATAGAAGATAGCGATTTGAAGGAATTCAAAATATTCTCGCGCGAGTTTTTGGGTTATGGCGATGCACAAATTGCGTCTGCGTTAGATAAAGGAGCGATTGAGGAGGTAGGGTATCATGGCAAAGAAATATAAAAGCAAAGCGTTGGCGGCACTTCATGAAACAGTTTCTGATTTGCACGAAATCGGCCTTATTGATACCAAGACTATGCGACATTTTGATGAGTCATGTCTAGTGCCGGTTGAAAATCTGGCTCCGAGTGACATTGTCGAGACTCGAAATATGGCTGGTGTCAGTCAGGCGGTTTTTGCGCACTACCTGAATGTCTCTGTCGGGTCGGTCAGCAAGTGGGAGCGAGGCGAAAAACACCCAAGCGGACCGGCTCTGAAACTGCTTGATCTGGTGAGAAGAAAAGGGCTGGAAGCGATTGCTTGAATAAGTCCGAAGCCTCAACGTCATCATTGAAGGAGCTTACCATCCAGAAAGGGCGTCAACTGGCATTTGTGACTGTCAATGAGGGGCAAAGCAAGGCAATTGCCGAAAGTGTTATCGCCGCCAACAAACTGCCGTATGAGGCGCTGGACACGCCGGAGTCCATCGGTTCCATCAGCCGTGACCGCCTGCTGGAGCACAAGCGCTCCAACTATATCTCCAACGCCACCATCGTCTCGGCTGCCGGCAATGAATTTGCTGCGAAGCAACCGTATTCGACCATTCGCCTGGATGCCTTTGCAGGCAACCCCTGCGCGCTGGCGCTTTACGAACGGCTGGGCTTTCGCCGGGCCGGGTCGGTGTCGTTTCGCAAGGGGATGTTTTGGTGTTTTGAAAGCCAGGTGGTTCAATGACAACGACACTTTACATAGCTCGCCACGGTGAAACCGAATGGAACCTTGCCGGGAAGTTGCAGGGGCACCGGGACAGCCCGCTTACGGAAAAAGGGCGACAGCAGGCTGTTGCCCTGGCGGCAGCGTTGAACAACAGGCAGATCACCAGGGTGTACAGCAGCGACTTGGGGCGTGCTGTACAGACCGCCCGAACTGTTGCGGAACGACTGAGGGTGGAGCTGATTCAGGATGAACGGTTACGGGAGCGCAACTTTGGTGATCTGGAAGGCAAACTGCGCCGCGAGCTCGACCGGTTTCGCCTTAACCCCGATGAAACGATTCCTGGCGGTGAGAGCTTCAGACAGGCATATGAACGCTCAGTCGCCTGCCTGGAGGAACTTGCCGGGCAGAACAGGAATTCCGCCTTTGCCGTCATCTGTCATGGCGGCATCGTGCAAGGCGTGTTTCATAGGACGCTCGGGCTACCGCTCAATCATCCCCGCCTTTTTTCGCTAAATAATGCAAGTCTGAACAGAATCTTGATCATCGACGGCACGTGGCAGCTTGATACGTGGGGTGACGTGTCCCACTTGCCCGCATTATAGCCGATCAGGGTGTTCAAGATGACAGTCGAAACGGTCAGCGGCAAGGCGGCGGTAATGGCGAGGTGCAGAGTGGAAATACGTGCGATTTGTAGAGGCGGATGCGGAAAAAGTTGCAGATCTCCTGACCCACTAGGGGTATCCGGCAAACGGAGACTTCACGGGAAGCAAGATTGCGGAGCAGGGACAGCCATCCTGATAGCGAACTGGTTGCCGCGTATATGCTGACGACCCAGAAAGCCCGCTCCCTGGTGGATACCTTGACCTTCATGACGGTTTCGGAGCTCTCCGGTGGAATTCTGCTGCTGACTCTAAACCTTGCAATGGGGTTTGCCCCCACACGGCCCAGGTCTGGCAAAGCTGGTCATTGCGGCAACGCAGCTCGTTTCTGCGTCACGCCCGCAACCTCTGGGATGTCCATCGCCATCGCATGGCTCCTGAGATCGCCGAACACCTCTCCCGTCTGCTGTCAGAAGGCATCCTCATCATTCACGCCGGGCGATTGCTCAGTGCCGAAGCGGGTGAGGCCGGCGCCAGGATCATCATTCGTTCAACCCAGGGCGGAGCAAGTTTTCCGCTGGACGTTGCGCGGGTCATCAACTGCACCGGCCCCGCTCGCAACTACACCACAACGGACATCCCGCCGATCGGCCGGCTGCGCGAGCAGGGGCTGCTGACGCCCGACAGGCTGCGGCTGGGCTTCGAGTCCGATCAGGATGGTCGTCTGATCGGCAGCGACGGCAGCGTCAGACAGTCTCTCTTCACCATCGGTCCGCTGCGCATTCCAACCTTGTTTGAGTCAATTGCAATCCCGGAAATCCGGGTTCAGGCTGAAGAGCTGGCCAGGCTGCTACAGTAATATCATACAGAAACGAAAGGAATAGAACATGGCGGATTTTTTACGTACCCGCCTTGATCAATAATCGACTCTATTCCGAGGGCATATAAATTGAACGATCAGGTTGACAGGATATCCAGAGCCATAGCAACCAGAAACAGAATGCCATTATTTAGCGCATCATCGTTGAAATCAAAACAATTATTATGGAGTTGCGGACTGGCTTCGCCCATTCCCAGGTAGAACATGGCGCCCGGATATCGTTCCAGGTAGTAGGAGAAATCCTCGGAACCCATGACCGGCTCAGTTATAGCTTGCCATGAAGCTGCTCCCAGATACTTCCCGGCCACCTCTTTGCCGAGCGCAACCACGCCGGCGTCATTGACGGTCGGTATATAGGGGCGGCTGTAATCCAGATTGTAGCCGGCCCCGGCATAGCCGCATTCTGCCCTGATGGCCTGTTCAATCAGTTCCGGAACCCTGGCGCGTAATTCGGCGGAAAAGTAGCGTACCGTTCCCTCCAGCACCGCCTCGTCCGGAATAACATTGGAGCTGCTCCCGCCGTGGATGTTGCAGACGGTTATCACCAGCGGATCCAGCGCCCCCACCAGTCGGGAGGGGATCTCGTAGAGCCGCGAGATGACCCGTGAAGCGATCAGAATCGGGTCGATGGTCTTTTCCGGGCGGGAGCCATGTCCCCCACAACCCTTGATGGTCAGCCGGAAAAAGTCGGCCGCGGCCATCATGGCTCCGGGGCGGGAACCGATAGCGCCGACCGGTTTGCCGGCCCAGGCGTGCAGCGCCAGCACGGCATCCGGTGACGGATTTTCCAGAGCCCCGGCCTCCACCAGTTCCCTTCCGGCGGCAATAACCTCTTCGCCGGGCTGGAATACCAGCCGCACGCTCCCTTCGAATGAATTCTTCAGTGAGTTGAGAATAATTGCCGCTCCCAGCAGCATGGCGGTGTGGCCGTCATGACCGCAGGCGTGCATGACGCCGGGCGTGGTCGAGCAATAGTCCTTGCCGGTCTCTTCCAGGATCGGCAAGGCATCAATGTCGGCCCGCAGAGTCACGTTTTTCCCTGGAGCTGAACCGTGCAGCAGTGCCACCACATCGGTCTTCAGGAAAGGAGGCAGGGGATCAATGCCGTGTCCGGCCAGTTCAGCTCTTATATAGCGGGAGGTCCCGGTTTCCCGGAGCGCCAGTTCCGGGTTGGCATGCAGGTGATGCCGGATTCCGCGAATAGAAGGGATGATGCCGTCGATCTGCTGTTCGATGGCGGCAATGTTGATTGACATTTTGATTGCTCCTGAAGTGTATATTGGTCTGAAATGGCAAGTGTGGTACATTATTTACCTGAACTTGTAAATATCACAGTAATTCTCCCGCATAGCCGGACGCCACAGGGCCGAACAAATTCCCCACAGCAACACTGAGACTGAACAGAGTAGCGATCTTGCCCTTTTCCCCCTCCACTTTGGCAAGCTGTGAAAGACTGGCATAGCCGAGCAAACCGGTGCCCGCCCCATAGATGAGCGCTCCGAGAAAACAGAAGCCAAGCCCGCCGGTTATCCACTTTGATTGCTTTTGAGTCCTGCCAGCCGATATCGATGATGGAGCGGGTATTGGGGCTCAGCGCGTGGGCGCCCATGGCGTGGCAGGATATCTCGGTCAGCACCTGATTCGGTGTTTCGCCGAACTCAAGGGCAATACGACCGTAGCCGGTACCGACGATGTAGTTGATGTCGTCGAACGTGATTTCCGATTCCTCCAGCAGTTTGCCGAGCACGGCTTCTGCGGTCTGCTGAGTCTTGAAGCCGGTTGGCACGACCGCCGAAAAAGTTCTCCTCCCTGCAGCAGAACCCCCTTGCCGCTGCGTGAACCGATATTGATACCGACTACCGTTGCTTCCGGCAGGTGGTTCAGCAGGTCGCCCTGAATGATTTCTTTGAGCCGATGCGCCATATCTGTCTCCTCTGTGATTGAATAAACAAAAGAGGCCAGGATGAACTATCCTGGCCTCCAGATTTCTGGTCGGCAAGCTGTTAAATACAGTATAAAAGGATTATATCTACTAAAATTATATATTTTAAAGCATTATGCCATCGTCCTGTCAAGAAATTTCTTGAATCGTAGCATATTCATGTTTGCTGCAGTGTCGATGTGGTCTAAGCTAACTCGTGTGGTTGAACAGGTTGTATTTTTATGAAGCTGGGCTACCCATATGTGGTGGACCTGTAAAATGAATTGTAGATGACTTTTCCCGGTCGTTAAATCTTCTGTATTGCCTCTTTCAGTACTGACAATTTGTACGGTTTCTGGATAAATCCCGCCAAGCCCTTGCCCATGAATTTCTGAGTAACTTCATGTTCGCTGAATCCGCTGGACATAATTACCTTAACATCAGGCTTCAACTGTCTGAGCTCTCGGAAACATTGCTCGCCGTCCATGTGCGGCATGGTGAGATCAAGGATCACGAAAGAGATGTCAGGTGTCGTTTTAAAAATTTCAACTGCTTCTCTGCCGTCATTAGCGGTAATGGTTGTAAAACCAAATTCTTGAAGCATATCTTTACCGATGCCCCGCACGGTTTCTTCGTCATCCACTAAAAGTACTGTTCCGCTGCCTTTCCAATAATTCTCGAAACTGTCGTGATTGAAAATTTTAGCAGGCTTACTTGAAGCTGGCAGGAGTATCTTGAAGCTGGTGCCTTTACCCGGCTCGCTGTAGACCTTGATGGCACCCTTGTGTCCCTTTATAATTCCAAGTACTGCAGCCATTCCCAGACCTCGTCCGGTAAATTTAGTGGTAAAGAAGGGATCAAATATCTTTGCCTGGGTGTCCTTGTCCATTCCGCAACCGGTGTCAGCAATCTCAAGATAGACGTAGAGTCCTTGACTAATATTCTCATCCAGCCAGACATTTTTCAGATAGTCCTTGTTGCAGTCCATGCAGCCGGTGGTAACGGCAATAACACCACTTTTTTCGCTGATTGCTTCCGAAGCATTGATAACCAGGTTCATGATGATCTGGCGTATCTGAGTGGAGTCTGCCTCCACAGAGGGAAGATCATGGGTTAGATTGAGCCGCAATACGGCTTTCTTGGAGATAGAGACTTCCAGCATGTGCAGCATGTCTTCCAGTAGCAGGTTCAGATTGATATTTTCAATTACAAACTTCCCTTTGCCGGAATATGCCAACATTTGTTTGGCAAGATCGGCGGCTCGGGCAGCGGCCTCCTCAATCTTGTGCAAGTTATCTACGCCAGGTGATTCCTTGTTTATGCGAAGCAGTGCCAATTCAGCGTTGCCGATAATTGATGTCAGAATATTGTTGAAGTCGTGGGCAATACCACCTGCCAGAACACCGAGGCTCTCCAGTTTCTGGGCCTGCTGCATTTGCAATTCAATAGAGTTGCGTTCTTGTTCAGCCGCTTTCCGTTCGGTGAGATCTGTGTTTGTGCCGATCATACGCAAGGGCTTACCGTCGCAGTCACTGCCAACCACCATTCCACGGCCAAGTATCCATTTCCAGCTACCGTCCTTGCACATCATTCTATATTCGACAGATACCGTTCCTGCTTTACCGTCAAGATACGGCCTAAGTGCAGCAAACACGCCAGAGGCGTCATCAGGGTGAATACGCTTCGTCCATTCATCAGCTGAATTACCAATTTCATTATCTGAAAACCCGAGAATTTCTTTATATTGTCGTGAGAAGTATGCCTCGCCAGTCTGAATGTTCCAATCCCAGACACCGTCTCCGGCTCCTTCCAGAGCAAATTTCCAGCGGTACTCGCTTTCCTTTCGGGCCTCTTCGGCCCGCTTGCGCTCGGCAATCTCTGTTTCAAGGTGCGCTGTTTTGTGTTTCACCATTCTCTTCAGAAGAACTACGAAACCAGCGGCTATGGCCAGACAAACAGAGAGTACCAGCACCACAAGTACGAGCCTCGTCTTGTCATGCTTTGGGGCTGGATCATACATAAATCCATCAAGGGAGACGTCGCGCGGCAGCATGCCCAGATCAGCATAGGTATCGGCGATGTTGCGCCAGCGACCGGAATTCATATATCCAATCTCGATCAAATCCGGGTGGATCAGTTCCTTCATCTGCTTTGCTTCAAATAGCAGATATTCACGGCTTTTTCTTTGAGAATACTGGGCAAGGATAAGGTCGGCAATTTCCTCAGGATGAGCCAAAGCATACTTCCAACCTTGATTGCTCGCCTCACGAAAAGCCTTGACACGTGCAGGATGAGCCTTTATTTCCTGTTCGGTGGTATAAAGGATGTCACCATAGAAATCTATCCCCGCTGATCTGGGGCTAAAGGCCAAGTAACGGAAGCCCGCCTTGTCAAGATAAAATAGCTCATTGGTGGTGTAGGCGGCAATGGCGTCAATCTTGCCGTCAATCAGATCTTGGGGATTGAAGCTGTGCTTGACCAAAGAATATTTGTCGGCGGACAAATGTTCCTTCCTTAAATAGGCCAGTATCTCATCATTGTTTTCATCAAGCATCATACGCTTGCCGGTGAGGCTGTGAATGTTCTGGCTAGGATTATCCTGTCTGGTTATCAGTACGACTGGAGAATGTTGGAAAATGGCGCACAGCGCCACAACCGGCTTCCCCTCTCCTCGTGAAAGGAGCAAGTTTGGCCCGTCAACTCCGTACTGTGCGGCGCCTTCTAAAACAGGAATAATGCTTCTTTGGCCTGGTATAGCTTCGGTAAAGTTTACGTCAATGCCGGCATCCCGGTAATATCCCTTGGCTTTAGCCGCGTAGTATCCGGCAAACTGGAACTGGTGTAGCCATTTCAACTGGAGTGTTACTGTTTCGAGGGCTTGTGCAGGTAAGGGGAGAAACAATGAGACGGCTACCACAAGTTGCAGGGTCTTTATGAATGTTCTACTGCAAGATTTATTTGTTTTATCGGGTTTTAAAGATGCCATTACAAATACCCTCTGTACTTAAATACGGCTATATTTCAGCAAACAGTACACGTATTATGTGGGAATTCAAACAATTTTATTATCAAAGCCTATCGTAATTATAGGCTTGGCATCCTATCGTCACACATCATACCTCGGGCATACATGGAGATTATCTTGTCATCAAAGCCGGTGAAGCAGGTTTTACCTTTGGGCAGGATGACCGGTTCAAATGTTGAATTGCGGACACGAGGCGTAGTAATAACAAGGTTGCCAAAATCACCAGTGATAGTTTTCTTATAGAAACGATGGTACAGGTCCACCGGGAGCGGAAAACAGCTCTTCCCTCATCTCGCCATCCGGTTCGATCACGATAAAATTCTCCCAATTCCAAGGGCCGTTGAGTAGCTGCTCCAACCAGATGCTGTTGCTGCCTCGCATCTCAAGAGGCAGTCCGATCAGCCGTGCTTCAACCAGCCTCTCTTCCTGGCGAGGATGGCCGCCATCATAGCCGGGGTCAGGAGCAGATTGAATTGCGCCGCCGGAATGCGTTGTACCGATTGAATTCCCTGCCCCTGACCATAGATCAGGTTGGGGGTAAGGCCGATCAGCCCGAGCAGCCTGCCGATGGTCTCCAGAGTGGCGGCCCAGAACGGATCCTGGTAGGGAAGCACCGACCAGACGTTGACCAAGCCCGCTTGAACCTCCTGCGGCTCTTCGAGCAGCTGATCGATAATCGTCAATGGTCTCACGCAGCTTTTCCTCGCCGCCAAAGACGATTTCATTTTCGGCTGAATTGCTGCAGGGTACGGAATGGCCGCCGGCGTAGCCGTAGCCCTGGAAGCCGTTGCCGCTGGAAAGGGCGCTCCAAAGTTTTTGGCCGCAGCCCGGACCGGCATGGATGATCGGAATGGCCCGCTCTATTGCGGCCGCGTACTCGTCCATGACCGGCACGGTGACAATGCCCTGTTTGGCGGCCCAGACCGAACTGCCGGGATGCCGCGAGAAGTACAGATCCGGCTTCAGCCCGCGCAGCAGATTGGCGATCTCGAAATTCTGCTGCTCTCCGATGCCGAAAGGGATATCCCGGTCGTGAGCGGCCAGTTCGGTCGTAATAGCCGGCTGGGCCCCGTGATCGTAATGCTGGTCGTAATGCCAACTGGCTCCATAGAGGACTTTGATGCCCAGTTCATCCAGCACCCGCAGCCAGGCGTCGGTGCCGACATTGCCGTGGGGCGGAGACGTCTTGATGTAGGTAACTCCGTACTGCTCCTCCAGGGCTGTGAAAAGCTGCGCTCCCGGTTGGTGATCGAGCAGCCGGGTGAGGTGCGTGCCGCCAGGTCCTTGACTGACCCGCTGTAGCCGGTGATGGCGTTCAGGCGCCGTTCACGGATCGGCGCTTCGGCTATATTCGTATTGATGGCCATGTAGTCTCCTTTTTCATTGCGTAGAATGGTGCAAATGTTTCATAACGCCGAACAACCGCCGCCGATCAACCCGACCGCATCGGCGCGGCACTGCTGGCAGCCCCGGAACTGGGCGATAACCCTCTCGTTGTCCGATCGTACCGATTCGAGGTAATCAATGGCAGGAGGCGCCACATGTGACAGCTCGGCCTGGGGGATGATCGGCATGATATTCATGACGAACGCGCCAGCAGCGCTGACTCTTTCTGCAATAAGAGGGATCTGATCGTCGTTGATGCCCGGTGTCAAGACGGTATTGACTTTGACCACCAGCCCCAGTTCTGCAGCCAGCCTTACCCCTTCAAACTGATTTTTGATCAGAATGCCGGCTCCCTCCTCGCCCCGATAGTGATTGCCTTTATAGATCACATGACGGTAGATGCGAGCCCCGACAACCGGATCTACCGCATTGATGGTGACGGTCAGGCTGTGCAGATTGATGTCGGCCAGTTCATTGATGCGGTTCGGCAGCAGCAGGCCATTGGTGCTCAGGCAGAAGAGCAGTTCTGGAAACTCGGCCTTGACTAGCCTGAAAGTCTCAAAGGTTGAATCATTCGCCAGAGGATCTCCCGGACCGGCGATACCAATCACCTTGATAATCTTGCCAAGCGCTTCGTCGGCCATAATGCCGCGCACATGTTCCAAGCCTTCCAGAGGAGTCAGAACTCGA
This sequence comes from Desulfuromonadales bacterium, assembly GCA_037129255.1. Lineage (GTDB taxonomy): Bacteria > Desulfobacterota > Desulfuromonadia > Geobacterales > Pseudopelobacteraceae > JACRCG01. The sequence continues at coordinate 56,912 of JBAXVG010000026.1, forward strand.
CTAGTAACGCCGGGTCTGGATTCGTTGGCGCAGTCGTGCTTGCGATCACAGTAGCCGCACTTGATATTGCAGCTCGGTGCGACCGCCAAGTGGATACGCCCGTTTTTGTGACGGTTACCTCCGAAACAGGGGTGACCGTGAACGACGCGATCTTTGGTGCAGGATGTGTTTGCCATGATGCTCTCCTTTGCAAACAGAGAAGGCCGAAGGGAAACACCCTTCGGCCTCCGGATTTCCGGTCAGCTCGGATACTATTTGTATGCCCGTTTCATTGATACGGGAGATGAAACCTGCTGTGTGATCACAAAACAAAAAAGAGACCAGGGTAAATCCCCGGTCTCCAGTATGTCTGGTGAACCATAGTATTTGCGTTTTAACTACGTTGTTATTGATTAGCTCATGTTGTTAAGCCATATATATAACATGAGCTGACTTACTGCTGTCAACAAAAAAAATTATTCCTATAGTTTTTATATTTTTTTGATTGACTTTATCTGCCTGATTGTAAATTATATGAGCAGACGATGTGTCGGCTGACCAGAAACCTGGAGGCTGAGGAGAGGCAATGCGCCTTGATCTCAGCCTTTTTTTTGTTTGGAGTTTTGAGTATGGACGTGAAAATAGCTGTTACGAGCTGTGACGGAAACACTGTTGACGAACATTTTGGGAGGGCGCAGGCATTTCGTTGTAAGGAATGAATCGAGTTTGCTTATGGTTTTGCCACCTTTATATTCCCGGAGGAGACAAAATCCCTGATGGGATTATTGTTTCCCCCAACGGGTTTGAGTGATGATTTTTGGCAACAAAAAAGGCGACTGCCTGTTCGGGGTCACCTCTGGTTGCATGCAAATTGTCGGTAAAGCGTGTTAAGGCATCAAAAGGGCCTTCAGCATGGCGGTGATTTGAATAAGTGTGTCTTGATCGGCTTCATCCGCGTTCTCAATTCCTCTTGACTGCCAGTCCAGGCATTTTACATGGTCAGCAAGAGCCACTCCGGTAATTTTCCCGAGTTTGCCCTTGACTGCGACCTCAAATGGATAGCCTTTCTGCTTTGAAGTTACCGGGCAACAGATCATGAGGCCCTGGCGGTTATAAAAGGAGGTGGATAAAACAATGGCCGGTCTCAAACCAGCCTGTTCACGTCCGGCTTGTGGATTGAATTCAATCCAGACAATATCTCCGCGTTCAGGCGTCATAACAGCTCTCTTCCCACCGGCCCGCCGAAATCAGTGTCAGCGTAATCGTGTTTATTTTCCGGAGTAATCCTTGATACCAGTTCTTCCAAAGAATAAACCGGTATGGAAGAAACCCTGGAAATAACGATTTTTCCTTCACTGGCTGTGACTTCAACTGATAACTGGTCGGTAAAGCCGCACTCTTTTGCAAGAGCGCTCGGGATTCGGCAGGCGAGGCTGTTGCCCCATTTTTTTAGTGTTGCTTCCATAACGGTACCTCTCATTGATGTACCTCCAATCTAGCATTGTTTCTACAATGTGTCAACGTAACCGATTCTGTCATTGGATCATAATTACCAGTAACGAAACTACTGACGCCAGTGAGCCAAATATTACACCCGCTATGATCCGTTTTACGTCGATGCTTCATCACCCATCAGGATACGGATTCGATCAACGCCTTGCCATTTCTCTTTGAGACAGAGCAACGCCCCGATCTCGAAATAGCCGGTAGCAATATCAATGGCACTGGAAAGCTCACACCAATCGGCAAGATAGGAATGAACTTTCCAATCACCGTCGGAGTTATCAACTATGAAAAGATCGGAACCGGAACGGTTCGATAATTCTGCCATAACAATCTCCAATTACACAAAAGGCCGCCCACAGCGGAACGGCCTTGTCATTCAACAAAAATGAACTTCAGATATGCCGCCTAGTCCAGAAGTATGCTGTGTGCGCCTTCCCACGAAGCCATTTTTGCTTTTTCCAGTTCCTTGAACATGGTTTGGGTTGAGCGTTCAAGGGTTGTCCGTGCTTCTTTCACCTTTTCCTCGGTGTCGAGAAGACCTGTAACCTTTTCAAATTTCATCTCATTGATGAATACCATGCTAAATCTCCTTTAGGTTGTTCTCATACATTGCATACGGCATTACCTTTGATGCTGGCAACTTGAAATTGATGAAACGCCCCGGTTGATTGCCATGCTTGTTCCTGTCATTGAAAAGTATAAAGTCTGGATAGTGTATAGCAAGGAACGAAAAACGATCCCAATGATTGGCCGTGGCGTCAAAGATGATTTCACCGATAATTTGCTTCTGGGGATATAGGCCGGCAAGCGATAATTCACATATCCAGATAAATTTCGGCATCGGCATTTCTATGTAACTGCGCTGTAAATCGAACGGCAATGGTGATGTCCGGCGCATTGCCTTATATGACTTTGAAGAGGTAAGGAATATCCGTTTAACCAGAATATCCTTTGTAACCAGGGCTGACCGGTGATTGACGCCGAAAGGCTGATCAGATAGCAGGGAGTCAACCAACCCCTCAATATGTTCAGCAGAAAGATACATCTTTTCGTAAAGTGGTACAATGAAGCCATCAATGTCGTCAACATGAAATGCAGAGCAATAACCCTGCAAAGGCAATCCATCCTTCATAATCAGTTGATATGGTAAGTAGTTGTCATCATTAACCACGTAGCCGGTAAGGTAATCCTCGCTATTGCGATTTGTTGCCTGTTGCTGATAGTCGGAGACATGCCCGAGTAGCGTTACAGCGTGTTGCTTTGTATGGAGGCAGGCAACAACCGGTATGCCTGATTCTATGTAGTAATAAAGTAACCGGTAGAACTTATCCCTGTATTGATCCTTGAGATAGATTTCCGGATAGAATCCGAAGTTTGAAAAAATCTCGGTGATTTGAAGGGCTGTCAGTCCTTTTGATGGAATCAGCCGTCCTCTTGATACATCGCTAGAAAGCTGGCTGATTTCATACGGGTATATTTCCCGATAGGCGCTATATCGTTCGCTGTAATAACGGAAAGTCATCCAGGTTGCCGCGTGAGCGCAGATAGTGACATCCGTATCCTGGCTGATGTACGGAAAACAATAAATTTGAAGTTCCGTTCCGAAAAGATGGCTTTTGTACAATGTACGGCAAACAAGCCCTTGCAGCTTCCTGATTTTCGACGGATCAAAAAGCGTTCGTCCGATAGAATTGACCTGTGTCGGGCGGATGACGGTAAAACCGATATAATCCGCTGAATAATTCTCAAGTGAATAGAGATCGGCAATCGCTACAATGGATGTGAAGAAGTGAATCCGGTAAGTACTCGCTGGATAGCTGGCTAATTTTTTGGAGTAGAAGTTTGAAAAGGTGTCGCGGTAATCTTTGTCAATATACCGCTTTTCAATGATGGCAGTCTTTGCGTCATCGGCCAGATATTTTTGCAGCTTATCGTAATCAGGGCCGGTAAGATATTCACCGCATATTTGACCAAGTTGCAGCCAATCACCCGTATTTTCAAGGGTTACAAAGGCATACAGCTCATTATTAAACACAATCGGCACGTTACTGAACCTCTCCCATTCCACCACAAAAAATGATAATACTTCGCACAATTAGACAAAATTGTAAACAACTATTAACTACAGCCGCTCCGCTCCAGGTGCGGGTGGATGGCACTTTCGTCATACCCAGTGAGGGTATTTTTCGGTTCCGGCCAACCAATAATTAGTGCCTTTGCAGCAGTAACACGGGCGGTGGGTACTCAAGGTCGGCGATTTTTCTATTTGTTCAGGTTGCGAAAGTTGCGAATCTTGCGAATCTTGCGAAGACTGTATTACAGGCGATTCAACTTTCTCGACTTTCGCAGCTTTCGCAACTGCTGGTAATTCAAATTTTGTGAAGAGTGCCATTGCCTACCCCCACAACTTCCAGACATCTCGGCGGGGTTTACCGTTGACTTCTGCGCCTCCTTCAATCCGTTCCGCCCGGTGGTGTTGTTCCAGAATCTCAATCATCTTGGTAGCGGTCTTTTTGTCCCGTACCGCATTCGGGCCGCAGCGGTACAGCTCGGCAATGGCAATGATGCCACCCTGTTGCTGCATCCCCCAGTCAAAGACCTTCTGGGCTAGGATAAGCTCCTGGTCATCGCTGGCGGAATGAAAGAGACGTACAGCCTCACCGATATAGTATTGAGCAATCTCGATACCGCCACTCACTGCATTGGCAGAAATCTCCGTTACATCAGGAGTCTCGAACATTGCCAGTACCCCGGCAATCCGGGCGGCGTGTTCTGCCGCCTTGCTGGCAAAACCTTTGACCGGGTAGAGGTCGCCACCTTCTCGCTGCAACTCTTCGATGTGATCAGCAAAGGCTATCCAGGTACGTTTCGCATCCGGCGTCAAGGTCAGCATTTCCGGTTTCAGTCCCATTTCCGGGCGTTGATCCAGCGGCAGCGGTTTGTCCAGTATGCCGTTGATGGCGGCGTTGTAGGCAAGAATGGCAGGATCGGTGCTCAGGTCGTGTGCTTTGTACGGACGCGAACCGATGGTTGAAGCCGGATAAGAGCAGAGACAACGGGAAAGGAAACCTTGCCCGGTCATCATGGCATTACCGAATAATTGCCCGCAAAGTACCGGCTGAATCATCAGGTGCATGGAGAAGCGTCTCCCGTACAGAACACTCAAGCCGTCTCCGCCCCGTACCCGGTCAATAGGCTCACCATCCCAGAGCTTTGACAGCCCTGTGACGGTCTTGGTCTGGTTATCCTTGCTCATGGCATAGCCGCCAAGGAACCGCCCCCCTTCATCAGAGAACAGCCCCAGCGTATAGCGCCCTTCGGCGTATGCCCGCTCAATCCCTTCAAACGAGGGTTCTTCAAACAGGTAGAACGGCTGAACGTGCTTCGGTTCTTCTCCCAACTGTTTCAGCAGCGCCTCAATGACATCCTTGTCGGTTTCCTTCAGCGCAATCTTGCGGGCCTTGTCCCATGCCGCTGTTTCGGCTTCATGCGCCTGCTTGCCCTGGTAGAATGTTTCCGACTCCCGGCGTTGTCGTTCCTTGATCGGGCCGGTGGCAATCCTGTCGGTTGCTGATTTCCGCTCGCCTGATTCACCGACGGCAACAAAGTTATTGCATACCGGAAAGCGCCTGCCATCTATCAACACATCGGCATAGGGTTGCACTGCCAATGTTGCCGCTGCTAGGAATGATTGACAAATCATATCAATCGGTGCCTGAACAACCTCATGAACCCTCATGGCAGCCGCACGCATGATTGGTGGCAATTTATCAACCGGGAATGGGTCATTTGCCTGCATCGGGCGGGTAAGCGGGAGCGGTTCTGCAACAACGGTTTCTATATCCTGTTTTGTCCGGTTTTTTTCCATTTCGACCTTATCCGAGCTTATCTGAATTTCCGTGGCCGTCTCTATTTGTCTCCGTATTTCTCCCAAACCTTCCTGCTGGTGCAGGTCGTTGAAGTCGCTCGGCTTGCTGGAAGAGTCCAAAATGTTAGCAATTGTTAGCCATCCGCGCACGGCGCGGGCCGCTTCGGTGGCTTTGATGACGCCGGTGTTTGTCTCACCCCATTGATCGTTGTCGGCGCAGATAATCAGGCGCAGGGTGGGATATTTTAACCGCAGCGCCTCGGCAACCGGCTTGAGGTTTCCAGCATCAAAGGCAACCGCTACAGCGTGGCCGGTGGCTTCATGCAGACTTGCGCCGGTGGCGTACCCTTCACAGATCAGCAGGGTGTTGTCCTTCGGCTTGCCAATGGGGAAATAACTTCCCTGCTTGGCGGTGCCGGTCTTGAAGGTCTTGCTACCGTCCGGTTGGATGAACTGAATCCCCTGGATGATCCCGGTGGTATCGTAGAGCGGAACCATAAGCGAATCCCTCATTACCTTCAGACCGTAGGCATGGACACCCTTCTTCTGAAGATACGGGTGACTAGGTATCTTTCTTATGGTGGTACTGAAGACTCGTACACCTTCTTGACAAAGAAATCTGACCATATAAAAGAGGCAGAAGAATTTGACCGGATGGTTTCTGAAGCGGAAATAGACCCAGAAACATCGTATCTGACAATAACTAATGGGAAGGATGTTGAATTTCTGAGAGGCAATCTAGTGCTTGCAAAGAACAGACTGCAAGGCATTAAAGGTGGGATAAAAACGTATGCCGTAAGGTGGCTTGAAACAAATCAGGTAGAGGCAATCGTACAGGCGCGTTCACCTGAAGAAGCAATTAAAAAAATAAAAAATTTAGAATGTGATGATATCGAAACTCTTACTAACGGTGTCCCCCACCCTGATTCAATAGAATATGCGATTGTAGGTGATTAACAAACTTTTTCAGGTATAGCTTACTGATCGTGATTCCTGAAAATGCGATGGATCAAACTTAAGCTTATGTAGCCACGCCCCCCGCTTCTTTTTTGAGGCGGGGTTTTTTAGTTGTATGAACCGGTGAGGGCTTAACTATTTGTTGACAATCCTCCGAACCTAGTGTAAGTTTACAGTCAACATTAGTTTAGAGCGAGCTTACACGGAGGTAATCGGTCATGGCCAGTGGCAAATTTGTTGGATACATCAGGGTTTCAACAGTCACTCAGGAAAGAAGTGGTCTCGGAAAAGAAGCCCAGCTTAAGGCCATACACGATTACCTCAACGGTGGAAACTGGGAGCTAATAGCAACGTTTGAAGAAACTGAATCTGGCAAGCTAGATGACAGGATAGAACTCCAGAAGGCCCTTGAACGTTGCAAGATAACAGGGGCGACGCTGGTAATAGCCAAACTAGACCGTCTTAGCCGTGACAGCCACTTTATTGGTTCAATAATGAAGAGCGGCATTGAATTTATCGCAGTTGATATGCCAGCTGCCACCAAGTTCACTATCCATATACTGGCAGCAGTAGCAGAACACGAGAGAGAGATGATCAGCCAACGCACTAAAGCAGCCCTTCAAGCCAAAAAAGCACGGAACGAGAAGATGGGCAACCCTCAGAACCTGAACGTAACAGCAGCTGCAAAAGGAAGGGCACTCGGAACAATAGCTACAGCAAAGAAAAACGCCGAGTACTCATCTAAAGTATATCCAACCGTCAAGGAGCTTGCGGATCAGGGGATGTCATTGCGGGGAATCGCACGAGAATTAAATCAGCGAAACATCCTGACAGCACGGGGAACTGCTGGCGGTTGGAGTGCTGTTACAGTATCTAGCGTTCTCAAGAGGGGTGAAGTATGAAACAGATCACCTACTAAAACCCGTCAAGCCAGATCGAACAGGAGCACCTCAGCAAATCCATCTCCGGATACTTTCAACTGAGACTCATTACTTACAGCGAGACCATCTCCATGATCCAGTTTTTGGCCATCCACTATCACTTTCCCGCGTGCCACCTGCAGCCAGACGTGTCGTCCTGATGGGATGAGGTACACTATCTCTTCTCCCGCATCAAGAAGTGTTGCATACAGATTGACGTCCTGGTGTATGGTGACAGACCCGTCCCGACCATCAGCAGAAGCAATCAGGCGCAGTTTTCCTCTCTTCTCTTCATCCGGAAAAGATGTCTGTTCGTAACTCGGTGTAACCTCCTCCGTATCAGGTAAAATCCATATTTGGAGAAAGTGAACCAATTCCGCCTTTGAATGATTGAACTCACTATGGGTTATACCGGTACCGGCACTCATCCTTTGTACCTCGCCGGGAACAATTACAGAACCGTTCCCCATGCTGTCCTTGTGCTCCAACGCGCCCTCAAGAACGTAGGAAATGATTTCCATGTTGCGATGGGGGTGGGTCGGAAAGCCTTTACCCGGTTGAACCCGATCTTCATTGATGACTCTCAGCTCCCTGAAGCCCATATGCTTCGGATCGTAATAATCGGCAAAAGAAAAACTGTGATAGGTATTCAGCCAGCCGTGATCGG
>JBAXVG010000027.1:0-62782 GCA_037129255.1 Desulfuromonadales bacterium
GAACACCATCTGCAACCGGGCTCACCAACCTGCAGGTCACCGTCACCGACAGCACGTATCCCACTCCGCAGAATCAGAACCAGAACCTGAGCATCCGGGTAACATCATCAGTCACCATCACCACCGGCGCCGTCCTCACCAACGCCAAAAAAGGAACCGCCATCACCCCGGTCACCCTGGCCGCCAAAGGGGGAACACCGGCCTACAGTTGGTCAATCGTAGGTGGCGCCCTTCCATCCGGCCTTGCACTTGACCCGGCAAGCGGCATCATCTCCGGCACACCAACCGATAAAGGGGACTTTGTCTTCACCATCAGAGTAACCGATTCGGTCGGAAACGCCACCGGACCGGCTAACGCTCCCCCCAACCCGGACAAACAGTTCTTCATCCATATATCCGACACACTGGCAGTAACAACCGGCGCTGTCCCCAACGGCGCAATCGGATTGCCCTACTTCACAGCCCTGACCGCCAGTGGCGGCTTAAGAAACTACAGCTGGGCCGTAAATACCGGCACCCTGCCGGCCGGAATGGCACTTGATGCCGCATCAGGAACCATTACCGGCACCCCTACTTCCAAAATCACCAGCAGCGTCACCTTTGAAGTAACCGACAGTGACGCACCAGCGCAAAAAGCGACCACAGCGGCACTGATCTTTGAAATATCCGACACCCTCTCCATCTATGACAGAACCCTGTCCGATGGCAGAAGAAACAACGCCTACATCGCCAACGTCCGCGCCCAACTCGGCACCGCGCCTTACAGCTGGAGCCTGAAGAGCGGCACACTGCCAACCGGCACAACCTTCTCCCAGAACGCCGGAGTAGTCACCATAAGCGGAACACCCACCACCGGAGGCACCTTCACCTTTGAACTGGAAGTAAATGACAACGGCACGAACAACCGGCCAGATCTACGGCATGCAGACCGACGGCACAACCATCACCAACGGAAGCATGATCTACACTGAACCGAACACAATGTGGGAGATAGCAAGCATCATCACCTTCAACAGCGACACCAAGGCTGAACTGTTATGGTGGAACCAGCAGAGTGGACAAACCACCCTCATGACCATGAACGGCCTCTCAATGACAGGCGCAACCCTGCTCTATACCGAACCGGACACAACCTGGCACATTCAGGGGGAGACGGAGTGGCGGGATAATCTGTACGGCAGGGGAGTTACGACGACAACGAAGTGACACGACACCATGACTTTGATTCCACACAAATAAACCTATAAAAAGCATTTGAACATGGATGAACAGGATAAAATCGAATAAAAACATGTAGTTACTGTAAGACATTGATTCACCCAGTAGGTTATCCCCTTTTATGGATTTTGTTGTGTCTTTATCTGTAGTTATCCTGTTAATCCATGTTAAACCGCCGTTTTTAGGAAACAAACGCCCTCCGGTTTTTTGGAGGGCGTTTGTTTCCTAAGAGTCCGTCCTGATCGTATCCTATTTCCCCAACGCCTTCTCAATCCTGTCGCAAAGCGTCTTAAGCACCTTGATGCGTGCATAGTACTTATCATTGGCCTCGACCAGCGTCCAGGGCGCAATATCGGTGCTGGTGCGGTCGATCATGTCACAGACCGCCCGCTCATATTCATCCCATTTATCACGATTACGCCAATCCTCGTCGGTGATCTTGTATCGCTTGAATCCGATCTTCTCCCGCTCCTTGAAGCGCCTCAACTGTTCTTCCTTCGTGACGGAAAGCCAGAATTTTACTACAACTGTTCTGTTCCGTACCATTTGCTCTTCGAAATCATTGATTTCGCCATAGGCCCGCATCCAGTCCTTATGCTCGCAGAAACCCTCGACCCGTTCCACCAGAACACGCCCGTACCAGGTGCGGTCAAAAATGGCAAAGCGGCTTTTGCGGGGAATATTGCGCCAGAATCGCCACATGTAGGGTTGGGCGCGCTCTTCCTCAGTCGGGGCGGCCACCGGAATGACCCGGTATTGACGGGCGTCCAGCGCTTGTGTGATACGGCGGATACTGCCACCCTTTCCTGCCGCGTCATTTCCTTCAAAAGCAACAACAACCGACAGTTTTTTAAAATCAGGATGGCGCGTCAGCAGGTTGAGTTTACCCTGATATTTCTCAAGCTCGCTTTCGAACACGTCTTTTTTCAGCTTCTTCGTCATGTCCAGCGTCTGCAGAATCAGCAGGTTGTCAATGACAGGCATGATAGGAGGAATCGGCTCTGCATGCCGGGGAGGCTCTGCTGTGTCCAGACGCTGGCGCATGGCGTTGAGAATGGCTTTGCCGATGGTCAGATAGCGGTAGTGCGGGTCGGTGCCCTCGACGATCGTCCAGGGCGATTCAGCCGTACTGGTGGAGCGGAGCATCCGCTCGGATACCTGGCGGAATTTATCATATTTCTTATAATGATCCCAGTCAGTATCGGTAACTCTCCAGCGTGTTTTGGGATCTTTTTCGAGCATCCTGAGACGCTTTTTCTGCTCTTTCTGGGAAAGATGCAGCCAGAATTTGAGAACCAGTGCGCCTTCGTCGCAGAGCATTTTTTCAAAACGGATGATACGTTCCAGCCGCTGGTCCAGTTCGGCGTTCTTGATTGTGCCGTAAACGTTTTCCACCAGCGGTGCGGAATACCAGGTTCCGATAAAGACGCCAACCTTGCCGCGCGGCGGAAGAACTCTCCAGTAACGCCACATCTGCGGTCGTTCCAGTTCCTCATCCGTCAGATCGCGAAGGGCGTGAGTCTCAATGTGACGCGGATCCATCCATTCGTTGAGCAGGTTGACGGTTTCGCCTTTTCCGGCGCAATCTACACCGGCTACTAAAATGATTACCGGGAATTTCTTTACCTGGAACAGATCAAGCTGTGCATCCAGCAGCCCCTCCCGCAGTTCGGGAATTTCTTTCTTCCAGACTTCCTTGCTGATTTTGTGCCCCAGTTCGGCGGATTCAAACATGTTACCCTCCCGGTGAGTCTGAAGTGAATTATTTTCCCGCCAGCTCCTTCGACTTGAGGCAGGCCGCTTCGACAGCATTCATTATCACACCCCGAAAACTGCCATTCTCCAGAGCATGCAGACCGGAAATGGTCGTACCGCCCGGCGAGGTCACCCTCTCCTTCAACTGAGCTGGGTGTTCACCGGTCTCCAAAACCATCCGCGCCGATCCCAATACCGTCTGTACCGCCAGTTGGGTGGCGATATCCCGGGGAAGACCATTTTTCACCCCGGCATCGGACAGTGCTTCGATGAAAGTGAAGACATAGGCCGGGCCGCTGGCGGAAAGGGCGGTCACGGCATCCATATGTTTTTCTTCGACACAGACGGCGCTGCCGATCAGCGCAAAGATCTGCCGGACGAGGTCAAGATCAGCGGTGGAGGCCTTTCGCCCCGCACAGACAGCTGTGGCTCCGGCGCCTATCAGGGCCGGCGTATTGGGCATTGCACGGACGACGCGGCTGCCGGGCGCCAGATTTTCCTCAATCTTTGAGCTCTGAATACCGGCCATAATCGATATGACCAGCTTGTCTGCGGAAATAACCGGCTCAAGCAGGTCAAGCACGCCGGCTGCCTGTTGCGGCTTGACCGCAAGAATGACCACTTCTCCCCACTGGGCGGCTTCAAGAGCATCTTCAACAACACGGACGTTTTTGAAGCGGGCCGTAATCTCATCACGGCGCTTTGGGCTGATTTCGGCTACCGTGATGCCGACCCCTACTTCTCCCCGCATCAGACCAAGCATGATAGCTTCAGCCATGTTTCCGCCACCGATGAAGGCAATTTTACGAACTGTCAGCATTTCGTTCCCCCTGGAAATTCTAGTTTACACTGCTTTTCGTAACCATGATTACTCCTGCGCAGATCAGAAAAATACCGGCCCAGCGCATCGGGCTGACATTTTCTCCCAGGTACCATTGCGCCAGAAAGGCCACCACGATGTAACTGAGCGCCTGCAACGGCAGGGCCACAGACAGATCCTCCCATGACAGAACCGCCAGCCAGAGTCCGAAGTAAACCGCCTGCATCGCCGTACCAAGGATCAGCCTCCAGTTGGTCAGTGCCTTGAACGCGGTGTCGATAATCTGCCGGAGCCCCATGGATGATATGTCGCCGGAACTTTTCATTCCCTGCGTCAGAAAAATATCGCCTACCGCTCCGGCAGTTATTGCCACCAGCATGACAATCAGTGTCTTCAGCATTTTACTTCTCCGCGGTAATTCTGCACGTGTATATTACATTGTTTCAGCTTCTGCCTGACCGGAGAACCGGTGATGGCGAGCAGTTCATCATGATGACGATAATCGGGCATACGGCGGGAAATTTCCGCATCCGGCAGCATGCCCGGATGGAAATATATCTCGGTCAGGCCGTCCTTCAACCCTTCAATGATGTTGAGGATATACTGTTCTGTCATCCTCCCCGAATTGAGAACTCCCTTGACCTCGCCGGCATAACGTATTCCCAGCCGGTCAAGCTGGGGCCGGGCGTGGTCTGCCAACGCGCCGAAAATGACATGCTCAATAACTTTCCCGAAAACCCGCTCACGGTCGAAACGCAGGTTGTGAATAAGGCGCTCCCGCGAGAGACGAAAACTTTTGATACCATAACGCTGCATCAAATCGTCAAGAATCGAAAACACCGTCGGGTGCAGATGAATGTTGAGATGACCGTCAATGTGGGAGAGCTGAATGCCGGCGTCCCTGACCCGCACAATCTGCGCCTCGATCTCGCGTGCCAGCTGGTCGCGCAGCTCCCTGCGAAAATAGTAGCGCATGCCGGCAGCCACCGGGTTATCGCTGAAGTTGCCTGCTTCGTCTACCAGCCCGGGTATCTCTTCCGGCGGCAGTACCGATCTCCCCTGCACCAGAACCAGATGCAGGCCAATCTGCAAGCCATTATTCCGTCGGGCGATCATAACCGCCTCGTCAAAAGCGGCGGCACCTGCCATAATCGAGGCGCAGGTCAGTATTCCATCCCGCCAGGCCGTTTCAACAGCCTGGTTAACGCCGCTGGAGAGGCCGAAATCATCCGATGTGATAATGAGCTGTTTCATTGCTGACGCATTATTCTGCATATCAGGGTCTGGCCGATGTTATGAGCAGTCCGAGCAGGATTCTTTCCGCTTTCTCATATACTGCAGGTATTGCCTGCCCTCTTTCAGCAGCTTTTTTCGTTCATCTCCATCAACGATCATACGGCCAATACTTCGCAGGATGTATTTGGGGCGAAAATAGAACTTGTTGTAGAACTCCTCGACCGAGTTGAATATTTCGGTATTGGAAAGGTTCGGGTAGTTGATCACACACTTTTGATGACCGCTGTCGTCTATGAAGTCATCCGAGGAGATCCAGCCGTTCTGCTTGCAGAGTGCATAGAACTCTGTACCGGGGTAGGGAGATGCCAGAGATGCCTGGATGGAGTTAAGGTCAAGCTGCTTGGCGAATTCGATTGTCTGGCGGATGGTATCCTGCGTTTCGCCAGGCAGTCCCATGATGAAGGCCCCATGGATGGAGAGTCCAAGCTTCTTGCAATCCCGAGCGAACGTGACAGCCTGCGAGACAGTGACCCCCTTTTTAATATTTTTCAGGATCTGGTCATTACCGCTTTCAAAACCTACGACTACGTGACGCAGACCGGCCTCACGCATGATTTTCAGTGTTTCGTAGTCGGTATTGGCACGGGCATTGATCGTCCAGGAGATTCCGAGCGGTTTAATCAACCCGGCAACTTCACGGGCATGCTTCCGATCGGCGGTAAAGGTATCGTCATCGAACGAGAGTTCGCGCATCTCGGGGATGTTATCCACAATCCATGAAATTTCTTCAAACACATTCCGTGCTGAACGAACCCGCATCGAACGGCCGGAAAAGGTCTGCGGCCACAGACAGTAGATGCAGTGCGACGGGCAACCGCGACTTGAATAGATCGATACATAGGGATTTTTGAAATGAGGGATAACGTACTCTTTGATCGGCAGGTCGCGTTTGTAGATCGGCGCCACAAAAGGGAGGGCATCCAGATTGTCGATCATCGGGCGATCCGGCGTATGCACGATTTTGTCATCCCTGATGAAACTGATGCCGTCTATACGCTCCCATTCGCGCCCTTCACACAACTCTTTGGTGGAATAATCGAATTCGCCGCGACAGACGATATCAATGGCGCCATGGGAGGCCCGCAATGACTTTTCAGGAAGAACCGTAACGTGCGGCCCGGTCAGCACGGTAACAACAGAAGGCTTGATTCCCTTGATATGCCGGGCGGTCTCAATATCCATCTGCAGCGTGGGGGTGGAGGTATACATCACTACCACGTCGAAATCCATGGCGATGGAAAGACACTCTTCCATGCTTAGCTTCTGCACCGGCGCATCCACAACACGACTCCCGCTGATCATTCCGGCCGGGAAGCAGAGCCAGGTCGGATACCAGAACGAGGTCACTTCACGGGAAGCCTGATAGCGCGCACCGGCGCCACCGTCAAAGTCCTCGAACGTGGGAGGGTTAAGAAAGAGAGGTTTCATCACTACTCCTTACATACAATTGAAAATACTCAATAAATACAGATATCGGCATGTTAAGTCAAGGCATACCTGCCGGAGTACCACGTCTGGCGCCAGTTTAGCGCGCAGAGAGAAATTCATGTTTGAGAGGGGATATGGAGGCGATAATCTCAAAATGCCGGTCATCGTGCAGAAGACACACATTGTATTCCTGAGCAGCAGCGGCAATCAGAGTGTCGGCAAGCGGTGCGTTGAGACCTTTGTGCCGGAGCGTATAGCCAAGCTTGCAGGCCCGTTCCCACACTTTCGCAGAAATATCAAAAAAACGGAGCGCAGCAAGATCCCTGCTCAATTTGTCGTACTCTTTCCCGGATTTCGCGCCTCTCAGAATCTCCATGACAACTATCGGCGTTGTAGCCAGCCTGTCGGCCATGATAAGCGGGACAATGCGTTCCTGAAACTGAATACCTGATCCTCTCAGAAAATGTATCCAGACCGTGGTGTCGACAAGAATCAGCTCATTTGTCGTCAGCACGGTACTCCTCCAGCTCTTCACAGGTCAGGATAACAGCATCGGAAGAGTACATGCCTGCCAGGTGTTCCAATCGTTTTTTTCTGACAAATTCCTGCAGCGACAGGTTGATAAGCTCTTTCTTTGTTTTTACGCTTGACAGGGAAAAAGCCTCTTTGAACAATGCGTCATCTATGGCAATTGTAGCTCTCATGATGTGTCTCCATTACGCACATAATAAATGGAATAATTGTGCATGTCAAACGCGATATATCACGCCCGGGTATCCGTCATCGAACGTGCAGTCTGCTGAAAACGGCAACATGGTTATGGCATTTCCACAACTGTTTCATCCGGTTCTGGCGTTTACATTATCGCCGGATACATATCCGGCTATAACTTCCATATGCCGTCCGGTCGCGCCACCGTTATCGCGCATCATCTTCAGGCCGTTCCGGCCGAGTACCTGCCGCAGCTCGGCACTCGCCATCAATGCCCGGCAGGAGTCAGTCAACTCGCCCGGCGTTTCGATCCGGATTCCGGCTCCGTACTGCAGCACGAGTGCGGCGATCTCGCGAAAATTTGCCATATGCGGACCAAAGACGGTTGCGATCCCCACAGAGGCCGGCTCCAGCAGATTGTGGCCACCTGTCGGCACCAGACTGCCGCCGACAAAGGCGACATCACAGAGCGCGTACAGGCTCATCATCTCCCCGATCGTATCGACCAGCAGAACCTCACCCGGCCTGAACGGCGCGACAGCCGACAGTGTGGTGCGACGCCGGAAAGCCAGCCCTGAGTGCTCCAGCAGAACGGCAACTTCGCCCGCCCGTTCGGGGTGACGCGGCACGAGTACGAGGAACAGATCAGTGACGGTTGTCAGCATTTCCCGGTACGTATCAATCAGGTACTGCTCCTCACCGGCATGGGTGCTGCCGGCAGTGAGTACAACCACCCGGTCAGGGATCAGATACTGAGCACGCAGCCTGATTCTTTCATCATCTCCGATCTGCCGGAAAGGTATGTCATACTTGAGGTTGCCAATGGTATTCACGCGACCGGCCGGCGCGCCGATGGCGACAATG
This sequence comes from Desulfuromonadales bacterium, assembly GCA_037129255.1. Taxonomy (GTDB): domain Bacteria; phylum Desulfobacterota; class Desulfuromonadia; order Geobacterales; family Pseudopelobacteraceae; genus JACRCG01. Next base: position 8,093 of record JBAXVG010000027.1, read on the forward strand.
CGCTCATGGTCGGTATCCGTCTGCATGCAGAGTGCGGAGAAATGTTCAAGCGCATGCCGGAAAAACCATCTGAAGCGCCGGTATCCGGCGAATGAACGGTCTGATATCCTGCCGTTGGCCAGCACGAGCGGGATGCGGCGGCGCCGGGCTTCACGGGAAAAGTTGGGCCAGATCTCAGTCTCCATGATGATGATCAATTCCGGTTTGACAGCGTTCAGGGCCCGGCGGACAGCCGGCAGGAAATCAAAGGGGAAGTAAATGCATATATCCTTTTCCGGAAAGCCGGAGGCGATGCCTCGACCGGTTTCGGTGGTAGTCGACATTACCATGGCATGACCGGGGTAGCGCTGGCGGAGCGCCTTCAGCAGCGGCCGGCTGGCGATGGCCTCGCCTACCGATACGGCGTGCAGCCAGATTACCGGCCGTTTGCCGATCTGTGCCGATTCTTCGAGTGATATGCAGCCGAAACGCCGGCCAAAGGCCGGGGGGCGGCCACGGCTGACGGAGCGGTAGAGGTGGTAGAGGCAGACCGGGATGAGCAGGAAGAGTGAGAATATGTTGTAGAGGGTGTAGAACATGGGAGATCAATCCGCCAGGGGAGGTGAATCCACCTGATCCGGCCTCATCAGGTAATAACATGCAACCGCTGTAAGATGCACGATCCCCCAGGACCAGAGAATATCGCTGGCAAAGTGCCCCCCCTGTGAAATGCGGGCGACCCCCATCAAAACGCCGTACAGTATCCCCCCCGCATACACCCGTGCGGCGAGATGCGGTTTCCGCCGTCGCAGCAGGAAAAACGGCATGGCCAGATAGAATGCGGAACCTCCGTGCCCGGAAGGAAATGATTTGCCTTTGCCCGCTTCACCCCGCTCCCACGGCTGATGAAACTGCATGGCACCGCCGAACGGGACGATCTGGCGCGGACGCGGACGGCCCCAATGGTCCTTGAAGAGTGCGTTGACCAGCAAACCGGGCCCCACGAGCAGCAGAACGACCATGTAGGCTGCCTGGCGGCGGAACCGAAGCAGGGTCGGTTTGAAAAATGATGCCGACAGCAGGCCCAGGGATATCAGACCGATGAGCTCCGCCGGATAATACCCCCAACGGTAGAACTGCCGCCAGGGGAACTGATTGCCCACCGGCCATCCCTCGGGGCGGTAAAACCAGGTGGACAATGCCAGGTCTGCGCCTGTTACGGCAAGTATCATCGTACCCAAGAGTAACACAAGCAGCGGCAGTCCGAAATCAAGCAGCTTTCCGTTCATTCGGTGGGATCTCCGGCCCGCTTCCAGCGACGATGCACCCAGTACCATTGTGTGGGGTGAGAAATGATGAATTCTTCCACATAGCGGGACAATGCCTGGGTTTCCCGCCTGACTCCCTCATCACTGGTGTCGCCGCTGAAGATATGGGGAGGGGAAATGGTGATCACGAAGCGCTCCCCTTCGCGATGTATGAAAGCGGGAAGAAAGACGGCTCCGGTCTTCTGGGCAATGACGGCAGGTGCCTTGGAAGCCCAGGCCTTTCTGCCAAGCACGTCTATCAGGGTACCTTCTTCGGGGAACACCGCCTGGTCCGCCAGAAGGCCGATGGTGCCCCCTTTCCTGAGCACCGAGATAATGCCTTTCAGAGCGCCCTGTTTGTAAATGATGCTGTTATTGTAGCGGCTCCGCATGACTTCCACCATGCGGTTGAGATAGGGATTGTTCTGACGCCTTGCTACGACCGACATTCTGTCGTGCTTGAACAGATGGCAGAACGCCAGGGCCATAAGCTCCCAGTTGCCGCAGTGGCCGGTCAGAAACACGACGCCATTCCCCTCCGCCCGGGCCGCCTCGAAATATTCGACGCCTGATACCTCGATGCGGCCGAGAACATCTTCCCCCCGACCGTGATAGAGCCGGCAGATCTCCATCAGCGATCGTCCCAGGTTTTTAAAGGTTTCGCGGGCCAGTACTTCGGCGTCTTCGCAAGGATATTTCCAAAGCGGATGAGATTTCATGTAGGGGAGCGCGCGACGAATATTGTCGATGGCAATAGCCCTCCGTTTCGGGACGAGACGGGGGATGAGGAGCCCCGCAAGCGCGCCCAGGCGGTAGGTGATCGCTGCGGGGAGGAGAGCGGCAACCAGGGTGAGGCCATAGAAGATTGCTGTCTGAAGCAGCCAGATAATACGTTTCATGAAGCGACTGCACCTTCCGGCGCATCCCGGTCGCTGAACTGCAGTGAATGCAATCTGCTGTAGAGACCGCTGTTGGTCACCAGGTCATCGTGGGAGCCGCTTTCCACAATACGCCCGCCTTCGAGGACGACGATCATGTCGGCGTGCAACACTGTGGAAAGCCGATGGGCAATGACAAAGGTGGTGCGGTCGACCATCAGGTTATCCAGGGCTTTCTGCACCATCTGCTCGCTTTCCGTATCCAGGGCACTGGTGGCTTCGTCCAGGATCAGAATCGGAGCGTTCTTGAGCAGGGCGCGGGCTATGCAGATCCGTTGTCGCTGGCCGCCGGAAAGGCGAACGCCACGATCGCCAATGTTGGTATCATACCCCTCGGGGAGCTGCATGATAAAGTCGTGGGCAAAGGCTGCCTGTGCGGCCTCAAGCACCTCCTCCAGACCGGCTTCCGGCTTACCGTAACGGATGTTGTTGGCGATACTCTCGTTGAACAGGGTAGTTTCCTGATCCACAAGCGCAATCTGGGAGATGAGCGAGCCAAGGGTGATATCGCGGATATCGTGGCCGTCGATCAGGATTGCTCCCTGATCGACATCGTAGAAACGGGGAATCAGGGATACAAGAGTCGATTTTCCTCCACCCGATGGTCCGACCAGCGCGATCATGCGATTGCGCTCCGCCGTGAGGGAAATCTCCTGCAGGACCGGTTCGTCGTTATAGGAGAAGGAGACACCGCGAAATTCCACTACGCCGGAGGAACGCCCCACATCAACTGCGCCGGGACGCTCAACGATGCTGCGGCGCTGGTCCAGAAGGCGAAACACCCGTTCGGCCGCGCCGGCTGAACGCTGCACTACATTGTAGGATCCCTGCAGCTTTTTGATCGGATTGAAAACCATCACCATGGCTGCGATAAACGAAAAGAACTCAGAGGCGGTCATCTGTCCCGACATGACCTGGCTGCCGCCGAAATAGACCACTCCGGCCACGCCGAACGAAATAATGGTTTCTGAAACCGGTGTGGCCAGAGACTCGTATGTGAGAAAGCGCCGTACCTGGTTGAAATACTCCCTGTTGACCGCGCAAAAACGCTCCGTGGTACGTCCCTCCAGCCCAAAGGCCTTGATGACCTTGACGCCGGAAAAGGTCTCCTGCAGGATGCCCGTAATCCCCCCCATGACATCCAGACTCCTGCCTGAGGATTTTTTTATCTTCTTGCCGATCAATTGAGCCGGATAGGCCGTGGCGGGGATGACCACAAAGGTGATAATCGCCAACTGCCAGTTTCGATAGAAAATGACGCCAAGAAGCGACAACGCCGAGATCAGGTCGCGGAAGAGGCCGCACAGCACCTGGCTCATTCCATCCTGCATCAGGGCAATGTCGTTGGTCACATGGGACATCAGCTCTCCGGTGGAGTGGCGGTTGAAAAAGGCCATATCCAGGCGGATGCTGCTGTTATAGAGATCGTTGCGGATATCCTGAATGGCTTTCTGGCCTGCCAGCTTGAGCGAGACATCGTAGCTGAAGCGGGTCACCCCCCTGACCACGAACAGGGCAATAATCCCCAGCGGGACCAGCAGGAAGATGGAGGTCTCCTTGCCAGCAAAAATCTTTTTCAGCACCGGTTCCACCAGGTAGGCAAAGACGCCGTCCAGACCGCCTACCAGGGAGGAGCAGAGTGCCGAAAGAACCAGCAGCTTCCAATAGGGTTTGAAATATCTGAGTGTTCGGACCAGTACCGGGCTCATAGCTGTTCCACCATTGATTGGATAATCCGGGCCACGTTGGCGGAGGCTCCGCCCCTTCCCAGACGCGTTCTCACCGTTGCCAGCTTTTCCCTGATCCGGTCACTATAAACACTATCGGTCAGGATTTTTGCAATCTCGTCTGCAATCTTTTCCGGAGTGGCCTCATCCTGGATCAACTCCCTGACCACCGTTTCTCCCGCCACGATGTTGCAGAGTCCTATATGCTGCACCTTTACGAGCCGTTTGGCAACCTGGTAGGTGAGCGGGGAGAGGCGGTAGATAATCACCATCGGGGTGCCGACCAGGGCGATTTCCAGAGTAACGGTGCCGGAAACGGAGATCACGGCGTCGCAGGCCCGGGTCAGGTCGTGGATCCGCTCGCGGATGATTATCACCTCCAGGCCCGCAGCCCGGAGGTGCGGAAGCATATCTCCCTCGGTCAGAGTGGAGGCAAGCGGCAACACGAACTGGACATCCGGGAAACACCCCCTTATCCGGACGGCCGCTTCAATAATGACCGGCAGCAGTCGTTCGATCTCGCTTCTGCGGCTTCCGGGATACAGCCCCACAATCCTCCGGTTTGGGGCAAGTCCGAAACCGGCTGCGGCTGCGTCACGGTTCAAGTCCACCTTGACCATATCCAGCATCGGATGTCCGACGAAGGTGACCGGTACACCGGCATGTTCGTAGAAGGGAGCCTCGAAAGGCAGAATAACCGCCATATGATCCACCAGACGGGCGATCTGCCTGACCCGCCCCTGTCGCCAGGCCCAGATTTGCGGGCTGATGTAATAGAGCACTTTGACTCCGGCCTTTTTTGCAACCTTGGCCAGACGCAGGTTAAAGCCGGGGTAGTCGATCAGAATCAACAGATCTGGGGGGGAATTCCGGATAATCCGTTTGAGTTTCAGAAAGGCTGAGGAAATTACGTCGAAGTGCTTGAGCACCTCCACCAGACCGACCACGGCCATGTCGGCAGAATCGACGAGCGTATCAACACCCGCTTCCCGCATCCGCTCGCCGCCGATTCCGAAAAAGTGAAGATTGGCATCGAGTTTCACCGCCTCAGAAACGAGGCTGGCGCCGTATATGTCGCCAGACGCCTCTCCGGCAACTATCATGATGCGGTGTAAATCAGGCATCTTCATAAAGAATTTCCTGAACAATGGGATAGCCGCCTTGCCGTTGGCGCTCATAGTCGCTCTGTGAGAAAATCAAAGGGGATATATCAACGTCTGTTTTTATCAGCTCTTCGTAAGCCAGATCAATTATCGCGTACTTGGTTTTATAATTCACATCGTTAAGTATCACAACAACATCAAGGTCAGAGTCCTTATGGTCATCGCCTCGCGACTTGGATCCAAACAGGCAGCTATAAAGGTAATTGTCGGGAAAGTGTACCATCAAGAGCGATGAAAATTCCTTGAGAACATTATGTTCATTTTGTGTAAGGCGTGTTTCCATAGCGTCTCCCATTCTGCTTTCAATCAATAAAGCTTGGTAGGTCGATATCAAGAGCGGATACGGGGTGATCTACTGTCGTACCTGCCTATCGAAACCAAAGGAGAGAAACCTCGCCAGATTGTTCTACCGGCTCAAGTTCAATATTTCTAGCTCTTTTTCTTTTGCTTTGCCCGCAATAAATTCATTCACACTGCTAAGCCTCCCCTTGAACGAACCACGTAAGGAATGCACGTCAGGATTTGTCGACTGCTTTCCGCCAGGTATGACTGTCAGCAAAACACGGTCACCAGATGTAACATGAAGCGGCTCAGACGGGAAAAAATATCCATTGCGATATGTTGCCTCTACTGTTTTATACATGGCAATCTCCTTCTTTTCTGATTGTCCTTATTTCTCGTTCCAGCGCTCCAGCGTCCCGTATTGCCTCTTTCTGATTAACTGAATATTTTAGATATTTTTTAAAGATGCATCCTTCAATATCAGCATGTTAGCTCAAATTCCGGACGACCGGAATTCTCTGTTTATTATCCTCGCCACCTTACACTGCACAGCGTATCGTCGGGGTGATTCCTGCACATGCTCACCTTGTTTGACCTGATTTGGTGGTTAAGTAATTCAGGGTACTTCATTCCATTTTGTGAAGAATTTAGCCGCGACCCCATAGGTTTCTTCTTATTTTTTATCTAGCCGTTTTCTGTAGTCACTTAAATAAATTATCTTTCGCTGTTCAAACTCGTTTTCTTCACGGTCAATCTGCTCAGCCATAGCTAAGAACTCTTCCCTTTCCTTCCCATCCATCTCTTCCGCAAGCTTCAGCACATATTCCATGAAGTTCGTACCATCCTCTTCGCTGCTTCCCAACCATTGCAGAACCTCACTAAGAACATCCTTTGGACAATGGCAACGCCTTTCAATCTTTTGAGTATATTGACTTGGCGCCACCCAATAACTGCCCTGAAAATCAGAACAAAAGATTGTCAGTCGGTCATTAGCTTTACACATCGCCATTATTGCAGGGACAATTTTGTCTGCCAGTAAAAAACACTCTCGAATATTAGCTACCTGAATGGCATCGCCTTCATCATCTGTGTACATGCCACCCCGACCAAGTTCCAGAAACATGCGTAAAGGACCAAAGACAAGGTAATAATGAATTGCCATCCAGCTTGCACCGTTCCGCGAATATGAGATGAGTGCGTAATCTCCAACCTCATTGTTGCTGACCTCATCCACATAGAAACTTGAAAAATTCGGTGACATGGGAATTTCCCTCGTGGAAAACAGCATCTCCTCCCGCTGTTTTATTCGTTTTGCAAGTTCTTTGGGAATTGCAGGCAGGTCAAAACCAGCGTCCTGGAAGAGTTGCCTTGCTTTGTCGATATCGGTAAATTTGCAATATATTTGTTTTTTGTATTTCTCCTTGAAGTCAGATAAGTCATAAACACTCTCCTTGTAAAGACCATAACCCAGAAAATTCGCAACCGCGACTTTGATATCTAATCCATTTTCATCAGGGATTTCTTCTAGGTTTTTAAGCTTTGTTGATTCCGGGTCATGGTTGGCAAGCATCAAAATCAATTCGATTGAATTATCGAGATGCTCGACTGGATTATTATTATCTCCCGCTCCAAAATCAACTAACCCCAACTCCCGTTTTTGCCTAAACATCTCAAGCACATCTATCATAAGTTGTTCAACATTGCCTGGTTTTGCTATGAAAGCGGATACATCTTTAACATGATCCATTAGTCCCGCTTTTCCACTCAACGCTTGTGTATAGTATTTCAATTCACAAATTGCCAGTTTAGGCAGGTATTTTTTGGGATATTTACGATGATTTCCATCAGATTCCCATTTGATTGCCAGAAGATCGAATCGAGCCCTCTTGTCATTCGCCATGGAATCATATTCAATATCAACGATAAAATAATCTGTAGCGTTTGAAACAATGGAGTAGTTGTTTTCGCGCACAATAAGTTGTTGAAACTCTCTTTCACTTCCATCTTTGTGACTCACAAAATAAAAATCCATTGCCTGTTTCATTTGTGGGAATGCTTCCACTATGCTTCTGGAATCACTTTCACTTGATACTATCTTGGGAAAAACAGGTAATTGCAATTCCTTATACCTGTCATAGTTTGCATCGAACTCACAAATATAAATTTTAGCATTTGGCTTTATTCCTAATATTTTACCGCCACGATAATAAATATGGACTTCGTTTGATCGGATCTGAAAATCTAGTGTTCTATCTTTTTGTATGCGATTCACAATGGGATGGAGTATTCCCCCATCCTTTAGTGCTGCCATGAATTCAGATTCAAGCCGTCGCATTTTACCTCCAATTTAAAGAATAAATTCTACGCCATCTTCAATAATTTCAGGATGCTGGAATAATTTGCCATATTGGCCAGCGTGCTCCGTATGCACCGGGACCAGCATTTTTGGGCTCAGTGCCTCTGCAAACATCTTTAAATCCTCAACTGTTGCATGCCCGCTGGTATGGGCATACATGAAGTTGACCTGATGATCGTTTCGATAGCCTGCCATTGCTTCAGCGCCAAAATAATCTTCATTCTTGTAAGAAAGATAACCGAGCCATTGCGAATAAATTACGTTAACCGGTATTATTTCTTTGTAAAAGTTGATGGTCCTGAAATGTGACATCTTGCCGAAATACAAGTAATCAGCGGGAGTTGCTTGCATCTCTTCTTTTGAAATTCGATGCTGATAAACCCGTGTGCGGAAGTCTCCAAAAAAATCCGGATTATCTTTCAGCTTCTCATGTTGGCCGAAAGAGAGCTTGACCTTGATCTGCTCCCACTCCATGGCCGGTATGTTCTTTGATACCAGCTTGAGCTGTTCCAGAACCCAGGCTGTGTAAATGTCGAGCACCAAAATCTTGCCGGCGCGCTTGCACGCACGGAAGGCCGATACTATTCTGTCGATGTTCTGTGAAGATGAGATAAGAAATGTTATGTTGTCTTGCCCTTTGATGGTGTCGTATATTTTGTTTTCAACTTCAGCTTCCGTAGGGAATTCGTCATTACTCCGCTGAATCATCGTCCCTTCCATAAAGAGGAGATCAATATCCTTGGGCGGATTCTTGATGATCTTGTCAAACAGTACGGACTTTCTGCCATGCGCCCTGAAGTCCCCGCTGTAGAATATCCGCTTCCCTTCGGCCTCGATCAAAAAGGCGTAAGCATCAACGGCTGAGTGATCCATCAGGTATGGAGTAATTGTGAAATCACCGATGACGAAAGATTGCCAAGCTTTGAAATAGTGGATTTCGTTTTTCAGCAAGTCATTGCCGAGAAGCATTCTGGTGGCATTGATCAGGTTCTTGCTCAATTCCCCCATATAAACAGGCACATCAGGCTTAAGCACCTCGATAAGGCCGAAATGATCCTGATGAGGGTGGCTGATAAGGACGGCATCCGGTTTCAGGGTAGCAACGTCAATTTCCTTGCTGTACTTGCTAAGCGGCAAACCAAGATCAAGCAGAATACTGCTCTGTTCTGTGGTAAGTCGGATGCAAGTGCCTCCGATTTCATTACTGCCTCTGTGAATAAGTACCTTCAAGGCTCCTCCAACTCTTCAATAGGGCTGGCATTTGATAGCTTCGTAGGTCGCGTTTGTTTCATCAACGTGACGTTTGCGGTATTTGTCAGCATCGTAACGTTGCGTTTCACAATAAGTCTGTTCAACACAATCTACCCTCCACACACATGCCCCGAGGGATACCGTCAGACGCCAAGACGAAGCCTTTGTCATGTTGCGATAACGTAATAAGCCACACCGACTCGGCGGGGGTTTTTCCCCGATGCACGGTACTGCCGTCTGTTGGATATTTTCTTTATCGTTCAAAAAGTTTCAAAATAATCTTCTGGCTTCATTTATTAATAACAAAGCTTGTTATTCTCTGTTATTATTTAGGTCAGAGGAGGTGTTAAAAATGAACATTTCACTTACACCACAACTCGAAACACTGGTAAAAAGCAAGGTGGAGAGCGGACTTTATGGTTCTGCAAGCGAAGTCATGCGTGAGGCACTACGTCTACTTGAAGTAAGAGATCGGAGACAGTTCCTGCGTGTAGAAGAACTCAGAACCGAAATCAAGAAAGGCTTGGATAGCGGTGAGCCAACTCCACTAGACGCTGGTGCTATCAAGGCGCGAGGCCGTAAGCGGCTTGCTGCGCAACAAAACGAGGCTAACGTCTGATGTTGAGAATCCTCAAGAGCCCCGAAGCTGAAAACGACCTTGACGAAATCTGGTTGTATATAGCGCAAGACAACCCTGGCTGTGCGGACAAACTCCTTGATGAAATTGAGGAAACAAGCCGGAAACTCGCACAGTTCCCGAATATGGGGAGAAACCGGGATGAACTCCATTTCGGCTTGCAAAGTTTACTCGTCGGCATGTACCTGATTTTTTATATGCCGATTAGCGGTGGCGTTAATACTGTCAGGGTTCTGCATGGCATGAGGGATACTGACGCTTTCTTTTAATGCCTCATGCCTTCACCTGATTGCCTCACTCCGTGCTAGTAAGATCTGTGCCGACGTTTTTTTCCTTATTTCTCCGGCTGGATTTTCTTGGGGGGAGGGGGACGGATATATTTTCGATGACCAGGGATGCTATCCAACCAGCGCCTCTCGAACGGTCTGAGCTACCAGACGAACCGACTCCTCTGGCATCTCAGGGTAAACAGGCAGTGACATGCAGTGACCGGCCACATCCTCTGCTATGGGAAGAGCCACACCGGCACACGCTTCGGCAAAGACATCCTGCCTGTGGAGCGGGATGGGATAATAAACTGCGGATGAAATCTGCTTTTCTGACAGTTTAGCCATGATTGCATCGCGACGGTCCGTCAATACGGTATACTGGTGATACACATGAACGCCTTTGCGATCTTCGTGCGGTACCGAAACGATGTCGCCAAGCAGCTCGGAATACAAAAGAGCCACCCGCCGCCGTCCGGCATTGAACTCGTCTATACGCTTAAGCTTTACCCGCAGAATGGCTGCCTGGATGTCGTCCAGGCGGCTGTTGTAACCGATCAGATGATGATGGTAACGCTCCCGGCTGCCGTGATTGCGCAAAACCTTGACCTGTTCGGCCATTTCTTTCGTGGCGCAGGTGACCATGCCTCCGTCTCCGTAGCAGCCGAGATTTTTGCTGGGAAAAAAGCTGAAGCACCCCAACCTGCCGATCGAGCCGGTCATGCGTCCATCAATGGAAGCGCCAAACGATTGAGCGCAGTCTTCAATCAACATCAGGTCATGTCTGGTGCACATTGCCTCGATCGCGGCCATATCAGCCGGCTGCCCGAAGAGGTGCACCGGTATGACCGCCTTGGTGCGGGGCGTAATGGCCGCTTCGATCAGTGACGGATCAATGTTGAAGGAGCGGGGATCGATATCCACATAGACCGGGGTGGCACCTGCGTAACAGATGGCTTCAGCCGTGGCGATAAAGGTAAAGGGAGTGGTAATGACCTCGTCACCAGGCCCGATACCGGCGGCCAGAACTGCCAGATGCAGGGCATCGGTGCCTGACGCACAGCTGACAGCATGCGGCACCCCCAGATAACTGGCGGCTTCCTGCTCGAAGCCGGAAACATTGGGGCCAAGAATGAACTGTGTACTCTCCAGGGCGCCGAGAACCGCAGTATCAATCTCGGATTTCATATTGTGGTACTGGGTTTTGAGATCTACCATCGGTATCATGTGAGTATCCTGCTGAGGCCGGCATTGATTTTCAGCGCGGTTTCCAGCGCCATTTTCCCATCCCTTCCGCTTACCTGGGGCGGCTTTCCCTCACGGATTGCCGCAATAAATGATTCTATTTCATTCAACAGCGCATCGGACTGTCCAAGCTCACGTTCATCAACCCTGACGTTGGGAACTCCGGGAAAGAGTTCGCCACTCCCCTTTTGCGCCACCAGCACCTTGCGGTTCTGGAAATCAAGGGTGATGTAGGCGTCACGTTGAAATATCCGCATCTTGCGCTCGCTCTTCAGACTGATTCTGCTGGCGGTCACGTTCGCCACACAACCGTTTTCAAAAGCGATCCGGGCGTTGGCAATATCCTCTTCCCCGGTAAAAACCGGCGCTCCGACGGCATCAATGCGATCCACCGGAGATTTGACGATGTGCTGTATCAGGTCGATGTCATGAATCATCAGATCAAGCACCACGTTTACATCTGTGCCGCGCGGCTTGAAGGGTGCGATACGGACTGATTCTATGAAAAGCGGCTGTTTCAGAACCCCTTCCAGTGCGACCAGCACCGGATTGAAACGTTCCAGATGACCAACCTGAAAGACGAGCTTTTTGTCGTCGGCGATCGATATAAGATCGTCCGCCTCCTCAACAGTTACCGTAATCGGTTTTTCGATCAGGACATGCACTCCCGCAGCGAGAAAGTCACGGGCCACTGAATGATGAAACTGGGTAGGAACGACAACACTGACCGCATCTACCTTGCCGATCAGCTCATGATGGTCACGGTAGGGAGTTGTACCAAGCGCCGAGGCAATCTCTGCCGCCCTCGCGGAGTCGCTGTCAACCACCCCCACCAGTTCAACACCGGTAATTGCGGCATATTTCTGGGCGTGAAAGTTTCCAAGATAGCCAACTCCTATGACAGCCGCACGCAGAACGCTCATCCCCGGCAAAAACCTCGCTGTGTCGAATCAATAAAGGCCAGCAGGTAATCGACTTCCGGGCAGCTGGTGATTTCATTTTTGATACGGACGATTGCATCGGGAAGTTTCAGATCGGCCATAAACAGGATTTTATAAGCTTTTTTCAGACTGCCAATGGTCTCTTCGGTGAAACCACGCCGTTTGAGACCGATCAGGTTGAGTCCGCGCAGTTTGGCGTCTCTTTTGCTGGGAGTTGCGATCATATAGGGCAGGATATCCATGCCGACCATCGTGCCGCCTCCTATCATGGCAAAAGCTCCGATGCGCGAAAACTGGTGCACGGCAACCAGACCGCCAATGATAACGTTGTCTTCGACGGTAACATGGCCGGCCAGGGTTGCGACATTGGCCATGACCACACCGTTGCCGATCCTGCAGTCATGGGCAACGTGAGAGTATGCCATAAAGAGATTGTTGCTGCCGACGACCGTTTCGGCATGGCCGGTAACCGTTCCGCGATGAATAGTCGCAAATTCACGCACCATGTTGTTGTCACCAAGCCTGGTCCAGCACTCTTCATCCCGATATTTGAGATCCTGTGGCGGAGCTCCGACTGAAGCCTGAGGAAATATCCGGTTGTTCTCGCCGATTTCTGTCCAGTCACCGACAACAGCATGAGCACCGACAGATGTTCCTTTGCCGATCGAGACATGTTTGCCGATAATGGCGTAAGGGCCGACCTCTACGTCTGTGGCCAGTGTGGAACTTGCATCGATAATTGCAGTTGCGTGAACGCTCATACTTTGGACTCCATACCGTGCACCAGTTTATTGCCTCTGCTGATTTTTACGCCCATTACGTCGCAGCATCCGCAAATGTTGCTTTCATGGACGCCTCAGTTACGAGTTTACCCTCGACAGAGACCTTGCCGTCTACTCCCCAGATCCCGCGGCGATTGAAAGTGGTTTCTATCTCTATCCGCAACTGATCGCCAGGAAATACCGGTTTACGGAATCTGGCGCTGTCGATTGAGAGGAAGTAACTTACTTTCTTACGTGTGGCTTCATCCGAAGCCAGGTAGGCCATGATGCCGGCCACCTGGGCCATGGCCTCAACTATCAGCACACCCGGCATAACCGGATGCCCCGGAAAATGTCCCTGAAAGAAAGGTTCGTTGATTGTGACATTCTTGATACCCACACAACGCTTCCCGTGCTCCAGTTCGACGATCCGGTCCACCATCAGAAACGGGTAACGGTGTGGGAGGATTTTCATGATATCGTTGACGTCCATCAGCATTGGCTATTTCTCCTCATAGTTTCTCGGTAAGTTTTGCTTCAAGCTCTGCGATGCGTTTTTCCAGGGAAGAAATGCTCTTCTTCAATTCCGGCAGACGAGGTATGACCGCCATGGCTCGCAGCCACTCCCTGTGCGGCATGGTCGGAGAACCGCTGTATCCGGCATTGGCGGGAAGCGAACCGGGGACGCCTGATTGAGCGCCCACCATGACATTGTCGCCGATGGTGAGATGCCCCGCAACACCGACCTGACCGGCTAAAGTGACGTGGTTACCAAGTTTGGTACTGCCTGATACTCCAACTTGAGACACAATCATACAGTCTTCACCGATCAGGCAATTATGAGCGATCTGCACCAGATTGTCGATTTTGGTTCCACGCCTGACCAGGGTTACTTCGAGGGCCGCACGATCAATGGTGGAGTTGGCTCCGATTTCTACATCATCTTCCAGCACCACAATGCCGATCTGGGGAATACGATAGTAGGCCTGTCCGTCGGGGGCATAGCCAAAACCATCCGATCCGACGATCGCGCCCGGCTGGATAATGCAGCGGCTGCCGACACGGCAGCGTTCGCGGATAACGGCATTGGCATGAATGACACAATCGTCACCGATAACCGCACTTTCATAGATGACAGCACCGGAATGGATAACAGAACGATCCCCTATGGTAACATTATTTCCGATACAGGCTCCCGGATAGATGCTGATCCCCTCACCCAGGTTAACCTGCGTACCGACAACAGCTTCCGGCAGCACCCCCAAAGGAGGATGCGGTCTTGTATAAAAGAGAGTCAGTAGCTTGGCAAAGGCAAGATAGGGGTTTGCCACCTCGATAACGTTACGGCCATAACTTTCGCCACCGGGCGCCATAAGCACCGCAGCAGCGCCGGTTTCTGCAACTTTGGCAGCATATTTGGGATTAGCCAGGAAAGTGATTTTATCAGATCCGGCCGCTTCCAGAGGGGCCAATCCATTAACCGTGACATTTTCGTCACCCTTGACAATACCGCCCACACAGTTGGCCAGTTCTTTGAGAGTCCGGGAAAAAAGCATGGTCACTTCTTTCTGCCGGCGTTGAAAAGCTTCAGAACTTCTTCTGTCAAGTCAGTTTTTTCATCCACAAACAGCATACTTTCATTCCTGACAAAGATGAATGTATAACCATTCTTGCGACCGAACTCCTGAATGATTTTTTCCATTTCCGCCAGAATTTTGCGGGTGAACTCTTCGTCCTTGCCCTGCAGTTCATCCTGGGCATCCTTGGTAAAGCGCTGAAAGTCTTTAAGCTTGTTCTGATAATCCTTTTCCTTGCCAGCACGGGCAGAATCGGATAAGAGCATCCCCTGCTTTTCCAGTTCATCTTTCAGCTTCTTGAGTTCCTCCTGCTTGACGTTGATCTCGTCCTGGTATTTTTTAACTCTGGCTGCCAGCTGTTCCTTGGCATCTTTGCCGGCTTCAGATCCGTTGAGTGCCCGTTGCATGTCGATGTAGCCGAGTTTCACATCTGCAGCAAACACAGACGTGGAAATCATAACTGCCGATACAATACCTGCCAGAAAAAACTGTTTCATGAATCAATCTCCTTTGATGGTGTGGGCGGTTATGCCCTTAAAAATAATGTTTGTATGGGTTAAAACAGGCTGCCCATAGAAAACTCAAATCTGCCGCTTTTACTATCGATCTGGCCACGAGGATTAATGGGTATGCCATACTCAAGCCTCAGCGGCCCAAGTGGAGAGGCCCAGCGAAATCCGGCACCATAGCTCATCAGCATGGTTTTAATCAGCGTGTTGTTGTCGACGAAAGAGTTGCCGTAGTCAAAGAAAAGAACACCTTTGACGCCTACGTCCTGTAATATCGGGAACGTAAAATCCGTACTGCCGAATACCTCCTTGTCACCGCCCAGGTAAACCATCGAACTGGACTGATTACCGTTTATATCCTTGGTCAGTTGGGTACTGTAAGGGGAAACGGTTCTGGCCTTGTATCCACGAAGTGAAAAAATACCGCCCAGATAGAACTTCTCATCTATCGGTACCCGCTGACCGACTTCCTGAACATATCCAAGCGACAGCTTGGTGGAAAAAATAAGTTTTTTGTAGATCGGATGGAACCAGTTGTGATCAGTGGTAAAGCGGGCAAATTTGTTGTCCCCGCCCAGTCCGGCAAATTCGATCGCGAACGAGTTGATCATGCCGGTACTGGGATCCAGGCGATAGTCAGTTACATTTCTGGTGATGCTGCCAACAATTGAGCTGGTCGTGGTAGTGTCAAGCGGATAATTGTCTTTGTCCAGGTAATTCAGGATCTGGTAGGCTGAACTGGGATGATAGATATCCTTGATTTCGTATTTATACATGAAGAAAACACCGACAAAGTCGTTGATCGGAAAACCGGCTTTTAAATCACCGCCCATCAGGCGGCGACTGTAATCGATGTAATCACGCTCCGAGCGATAAATATCGGCGCCCAGCGTCCATTTGGTATCAAGAAAATGGGGGTCGGTCACGCCAACGGAATATGTTTGGGATTTACCACCGATTGAGGCAGAAACATTCGCCTTAAGACCCAAACCGAGAAAATTGGCCTGCTGCACAGAACCCTGGCCAATCAAACCATCCAGAGAACTGTATCCGCCACCGATGCTGAAGGAGCCGGTCGGCTTCTCCTTGACATCAACATTCACATTAAGCTTATTGCTGGCACTCCCCTTGGCGGTGGCAATATTTGCCTCTTCGAAATAGCCAAGGTTCATCAGGTTCTGCTTGCTCCGTTTCATACCGGTAGCACTGTACAGCTCAGTTTCCGTTACACGCATTTCTCTGCGGATTACCTTGTCACGTGTTTTTGGGTTTCCGGCGATATTGATGCGCTCAATGTTCACCAGTTCGCCTTTTTCCATGTCGAAGGTCATGTCTATGATTCTTTTAACATTGTCAACGCGAGTCAGGGGATTCACATTGGCAAAGGCATACCCTTTGTCGGCATATACGTCAGTCAGTGTGGCTATATCCGTGCGAAGAATTGACTTGTTAAAAATTTCGCCCGATTCACTCTTCAATTTTTTACGAAGTTCTGTCGCCGGGTCAAGAAGATCTCCCTTGAATCCTATCTCGCCAATCCGGTACTGGTCACCCTCGGTAATACCAATGAAAACAGCCAGCGCCGTATTGGAGTCGTTAAGCTTGACCAGCGGTTCTCCAACCTTGATATTGATGTAGCCGTTATTGAGGTAAAAGTCCGTGATCAGCAGGGCATCGTTTTTGAGAACATCTTCCTTGTAGGTACCGGCTCCGGTCAGCCAGGACAAGAACCACTTTTCCTTGGTCTCCATGATTCCGCGAAGTTTACGATTACTGAACGCTTTGTTGCCGTCAAAACGGATATCGGTGATAAGGACTTTTTGCCCCTCAATGATCCGGAAGGTAACAGTGAGATCTGTAGCAGAGCTATTTTCTATCTGCGGTGCTATTTCCGCCAGGTAAAAGCCGTCATCGCCATACAGCTTTTTCATTTTTGCAATACTCTTGTCAATATCCTTGGATGAGAAAATTGTGTTCTGACGCAACTCAAGCGCTTCCTTTAATTTATCGGTTGTAATTTCCTTGTTGCCCTCAAATTTAATATCCCGGACAATCGGTTTTTCAGTCACAGTATAAATCAGGATGGTTCCCTTGTCCGACTGTTCTACCGAGGCCTGGACGTCCTGGAAATATCCCAGCTTGTAAATTGCCCGGATATCGGCATCGGTCCTGTCACTGTACAGCGTGTCGCCAGCCCTGAACTGAACCACATTCAAGATGGCGGCTGACTCAATACGCCGATTTCCCTGAACCTGAATTTCAAGCAGTTTTTCACCTTCGGCACGGGCCGTTGAAGCATACACGACTGCAGCAAGAGACAATATCAGAAAGGCTTTTATAAATATGATCACGTTTCCTCCGGATATCATGCGGTTTTTTCCAACATTCCATCGACAAGTCTGACAGTTGTCCCCATGGCGGATGCCAGGCGTTCGTTGTGCGTAACAATAACCAGAGTCAGCCCGTTTTTATGCTGTAATTCGGCCAGCATGGCGTGTACTCCATCACTGGTTTTCATATCGAGGTTGCCGGTCGGCTCATCAGCCAGCAGAATCTCCGGTCCCAGCGCAAGGGCCCTGGCGATGGCTACACGCTGTTGTTCGCCACCTGAAAGCTCTCCCGGGCGATGTGTCATCCGCTGCCCCAACCCCACGTCGGTCAGCAGTTCTTCCGCTGTGGCACGTGCCTTATCTTTCGTCATCCTTGCAATTAAGGCCGGCATCATAACATTTTCAAGTGCGGTAAACTCGGGCAATAAATGGTGAAACTGAAAGACGAATCCGACGTTTCTGTTACGAAAAACAGCCAGTTCACCATCATTTTTTTTAAAAATGTCCTCGCCATTAAAGCAGACCGTTCCGGAGGTCGGACGGTCCAGTGCCCCCAAAAGATGCATAAGTGTGCTTTTACCGGCTCCGGATGCTCCAACCAGCGCGGTGGTTGTGCCGGCATCCAGTTCAAGGTCAATCCCCTTCAGAACTTCCACCCGGTTAGGGCCGGTCATGTATGTTTTGCGAAGGGCACGCACCTCGAGCAGCCTACTCATATCGTAAAGCCTCCGCCGGAAGCATGCGGGACGCCTGCCAGGACGGGTACAGAGTGGCGATGAACGAGATCAGAACAGCAGTGACAGAAATCAGAACCACATCGGACGGTACCACCAGAGAGGGGAAGTGGTCCAGATAGTAGATATCCTTACTGAAAAAGTTCTGACCCGTGATCTTCTGGATGACGTTGATAATTGACTCCAGATTGAGAGCAACCAGCAGTCCGGAGGCGACACCCAGAATTGTGCCGATGACACCTATTATCAACCCTTCCAGCACAAAAATTTTCATAATGCTGCCACCGGTGGCGCCCATCGACTTGAGGATGGCAATATCTCGTGTCTTTTCCATCACTACCATGAATAGGGTCGATGCGATTCCAAAGGCAGCGACCAGAACGATCAGGGTCAAGATGATAAACATGACGATTTTCTCGGTCTTGAGGGCAAAAAGGATATTCCTGTTCATCTGCATCCAGTCACGGGCGTAGAACTTCGCCCCCAACTCACGATTGATGGTGCGGGCCAGTTCGCCGGTGTGATAAACATCGTTCACCTTGAGTTGAATGCCGGTAACCGTGTCCCCCAGATCAAAGAAACTCTGGGCCTGGCCAAGGCTCACATAGGCAAGGGTTGAATCATACTCGAACATACCGGTATTGAAGATACCGGCCACCTTGAAAGACTTCATTCTCGGCATCATCCCGAGCGGTGTAATATTGCCCATCGGAGATATCACGTTGACCTTGTCACCTACGAACAGATTAAGATGCTTGGCCAACTCTTTTCCGACCAGCAGACCGGGGGTGGCATCCGCGCCCCGGCTCATGTCGGGATCAAGACGGGCAATGCTCCCCTCGACAATCGACTTGCTGAGCCGCGTCACTTGCCGGTCGGTGGCAATGTCAATGCCTCGCAGAACCACGCCGGAAACATTCTTGCCGGAAGATAGCATGACTTGATTATAAATAAAAGGGGTAGCCGCCTGCACCCCTTTAAACTCTTTTAACTTATCCATGAGCTGCCGGTAGTTCTCCATCTGTGAACCGCTGCGGATGACAACCAGATGGGCATTGGTGCCGAGGATTTTTTCTTTCAGATCGGACTCGAAACCGGTCATAACCGCCAGTACGACGATCAGCGCCATGACTCCCAGGACCACTCCGGCAGTTGAGATAAAGGTAATGATCGATATGAAGGTCGATTTGCGCTTGGCTTTGAGGTAGCGCAGTCCAATAATGAGTTCAAAAGGCATCCGTTATTTCGTTTCTTTGCGGAGTTGCGGAAAAAGTATGACATCGCGGATCGAGGGCGAGTCGGTCAGAAGCATTACCAACCGATCTATGCCGATCCCTTCTCCGGCTGTGGGAGGCAACCCGTACTCAAGAGCGCGAACGTAGTCCTCGTCCATGTAATGCGCTTCCTCGTCCCCTTTGTCTTTTTCAGCGACCTGAGCAAGGAATCGCTCCTTCTGGTCGACAGGGTCATTCAATTCGGAGAAGGCATTGGCGATCTCACGACCGGCGATGATCAATTCAAAACGGTCAACGATAGCAGGATCAATGTCGTTCTTACGTGACAGCGGTGACACTTCGGTCGGATAGGCCGTGATAAAGGTCGGCTGAATCAGCTTATGCTCGGCGACTTCCTCGAAGATTTCCATCAACAGCTTGCCATAGCCGATCTTGTCCGGAAGAGCGAGTCCGATACTTTGTGCATAGGCCAGGGCCATGTCTCGATCATCCAGTTGTTTGGCGTCAATGTCGCCATACTCCAGAATTGCATCCCGCACAGTCAGGCGCTTCCAGGGGCGCTGAAAACTTATCTGAAGACCCTGGTTGGAAAATTCGAGCGTACCAAGCACCTCTTGAGCGACATGACAGAACAGCTCTTCAGTAAAATCCATCAGATCCTCATAAGTGGCATAGGCCTGATAGAATTCCATCATGGTGAACTCGGGGTTGTGACGTACCGAAATTCCTTCGTTGCGAAAGTTGCGGTTGATTTCGAAAACCCGCTCAAGCCCGCCGACCACAAGGCGTTTCAGATACAGTTCAGGAGCAATACGCAAATACAGCTGCATGTCCAGAGCGTTGTGATGTGTTACAAACGGCCGTGCCGTCGCCCCACCCGGTATCTGCTGCATCATGGGGGTCTCAACCTCGAGAAAATCACGGTCAGCCATGAAGGTGCGGATCAGGTTTACGATGCGCGAGCGTTTGATGAATATCTCGCGGACTTCAGGGTTGACGATCAGGTCAACATAACGTTGGCGGTAGCGGGTCTCAACATCGGTCAACCCATGAAATTTTTCCGGCAGCGGGAGCAGAGATTTTACAAGCAGATGGATCGAACGGGCATGCAGTGAGAGTTCACCGGTTTTGGTGCGGAACGGATATCCCTGCGTACCGACAATATCACCGATATCAAATGTCTCGAACGAGGCAAAGGCATCCTCGCCGATCTCGTCCTTCTTGACATAAATCTGAATGCGCCCTTTGCGATCCTGGAGCTGTATAAAGGCGGCTTTGCCAAAGGAGCGACGTGCCAGAATGCGTCCGGCCACAGAAATCGTATCCTCTGTTGCATCAATCTGCTCCACATTGCCATATGCGGCCAGAATGTCAGCCGATGTATGCTGTGGTTTAAAATCATTCGGGTAGGGATTGACACCCGCTTCCCAAAGCGCATCAACCTTGCGGCGGCGCTGGAGCAGGAGCTCGCTAAGTTCTTCCATAGGTAGTGGCAGGCCTTTCATGTATAAGAGCTGAAATCAGCTGGTAATGGTATTGATAACGTTCCGGGTGAATCCGGTCACTGCATTTTCCGGATGGTGTTATTTCCGCTGTCAACGATATAGAGAGCGGCCCCATCAGTCGTGATGCCGATGGGAGTGTCAAATGTCGCAGCAGCTCCAATCGCATCATTGTGCCCGGCAGTTCCGGCAGTACCGGCAATCGTAGTAACGGCTCCGCTGGATATTACTATCCTGCGGATGGTATTTTTGTAGGAGTCGGTCACATAGAGGCTCGTGCCATCAGTGGTAATGCCGTTCGGCTGATAAAATTGAGCAGTCGCCCCGGTACCGTCTGTAGAGTCAATAGTCCCTGAATCGGATCCAAGCGGTCCAGCTTTGCCGGCAATTGTGGAAACGGCTCCGGTGGCAATGGCTATCCTGCGGACAGTCCTGTTGCCGAAATCAGTGACGAACAGGCTTGAGCCATCCGTAGTAATGCGTGCAGGCAGATTGAAACGCGCTTCCGTCCTGGTCCCGTCCACAGTACCGGCTGATCCGGAAATGCCGGAAAGGGTGGAAACAGCTCTGGTGGCAATTACGATCCTGCGGATCGTCTGGTTGCCGGAGTCGGCGACATAGAGATTCACCCCATCCGTAGTTATTCCGGTAGGGTTGTTAAATCTCGCATATGTTTTGTCAGCAGTGCTTGCCGGGGGAAATAACGTGGTGTCCACCGAACCGGCACTGCCGGAAGTACTGCCTATCGTAGTCACTTTTCTACTCGCAATATCGATAAAACGGATCGTGTTGGTGCCGGAATCAACCACGTAAAGATTCTTGCCATCCGTTGTGATACCTGTCGGTCGATAAAAGCCTATGGCAGCCCCGCTGTCGGCGTCGGTACATGCCAGTGTCGTAACGACACCGGAAGCATCCATTTTCCGGATAACGTTATTCAGATAGTCAGTTATGTAGAAATTCGTGCCATCTGTTGTTATGTCAGTGGGATGATAAAACTTTGACGCATTTCCGCTGCCATCAGCCAAGGCAGTTATTCCGACAGAACCCGCAAGCGTGGCCACTGATTTGGACAGTACCAGAGCTGTCCCCTGAACAGCCCCGCCCATATGCGAATTCGCCGGGGCGAGGGTGGGCGGCGTGTCATAGATGGCATCAGCAGCCGAAGTTGACTTGTTGCCACAACCTGAGCCTGCCACCGTAACAAGCAAGGAACATAAAACTGTTACAAACTTCTGCATTGAAACCTCCCTGCGAAAATACATTTACCGTATTCCGGATACGTGGAGAATGGATATGTGAATTATGGCCAGAATGATTTTCTTTGGCGCCTCACACAGAAACTACGAGTCGACGACGTCTTTTTTCCTGCGCCGCGTCCTGGAAGGTGGTTTTGCCTCCGATTCCGCCGGAGGCACTTCGGCGGTAGCCACGATTTCCGGGGCAGTGCGGCGGCGCGCTCTCGGCGCGGCCCGGACAGCAGTTTCAGTTGCCGGCTCCTCGTTAGACTCCGGCTTCTCGTCGACTGCCTCTACCTCCAAGTGTGCGGACTTTTGCTTGGCACGAGAAGGACGGCGGCGCTTCGGTTTTTCAGGCGGAACGGGCGTCGATTCGATCGGTTCTACCGGTAAAGGCTCCGGTTGTGATACAACCTCGACGACCGCACCTTCACTTGCCGGAGAAGCATCCTCCACTCCTTTGGCGCCCTTGCGCCCCCTGCGACGACGGCGTTTTTTAGGTTTTATAGCGCTTTCTGTTTCGTCCTGTTTATCAGCTGTCACGTCAATCCTACCGGCTTCCGGGGGGCTTTCCGGCACTGGAGAGGAAAACTCGGATGGTTCAGGTTTCTCGGGTAAGGTTGTTGTGGCATCGACCTCACTGCCTGGCTTCTTCTTTTTGCGGCGGCGTTTCTTCTTCTTGGCCCCCTCCACAGAAATGACCCCTTCATTCGGTTGCTCATCCACCATCCCGGAATCAGCAACCAGCTCTCCTGCAGCAGGTTTGTATGCCTCGCCCGCCTCAGCCTCACTTTTGAGAACATCCTCCATGCGCAACTTCTCTCGCTTGACGGTCTCAAGTTCCAATTGGTTGAGCAGATATGAAGTTTTTCCCTTTACAGTGACCTCGATATCGTAATCATTCTCGATCTGGGTCAACTCACGTTTCTTACGGTTAAGCAGATAATAGGCCACCTCTAACGGCAGACCTCCATGTACCTCCGAGACACTCCCCTTTGCGGCTGCAGCATGCACTTTCCGCAGGAACGAGAGTGCCATTGCCTCGACTGATTTGACCTTGCCACGCCCCTCGCAATGTGGACATGCCAGATGGATTGCATCGTTTAATGTCTTGGCAATACGCTGCCGGGACATTTCAAGAATGCCGAATTCAGAAATATTCCCCAGGTTGACTCGCGCCTTATCCATTTTGAGGGCTTGCTTGAGAACCTTTTCCACCTCATTGTTATGTTTCTTGTCTCGCATGTCAATGAAGTCAATTACGATCAGACCGCCCAAGTCGCGCAGACGAAGTTGCCTGGCCACCTCTTCGGCAGCCTCCATGTTGGTCTTGAAGGCGGTGTCTTCAATGCCGCGCTCGCCACTGGATTTGCCTGAATTGACATCAATCGAGACCAGCGCCTCTGTCGGCTCGATGATCAGCGAACCACCGGACGGAAGCGCCACACGCTTCTCGTAGATCTGGTCGATCTGCTCCTCAAGCTGGAAGCGTGAGAAAATCGGGCGTTTTTCCTTGTGAAGCTTAACCAGTTTCTCACATTTTGGCATGTTCTCACGGAAAAAAGCCTTGGCCTCATCGCAGGCCTCCTTGCTATCGACAAGTACTTCGTCGATATCGTCGGAAAAATAGTCGCGAATGAAGCGTATGATCAGACCACTGTCGCGGTAAACCTCGCCGGCACCCTTGATTTCAGCTGCGGTCTGTCTTATGCTGCCATACATCGATACCAGATTGTCCAGGTCCTTCTGCAGCTCCTCCGGTGTCCGCCCCACAGCCTCGGTTCGGATAATGTATCCGATTCCCTCGGAGATGTTCATGCCTGCAACAATATCTTTCAGTTTTTTGCGGGCGCCTTCCTGCTCAACCTTGCGGGAGATGCCTGCGGAATCGCTGCCTGGCATGATCACCATGTAGCGCCCCGGCAGGGAAAGGTACGTAGTCAGGGCCGAACCTTTGTTGTCGCGCTCGTCCTTCTCGACCTGCACCAGAAGTTCCTGGCCACGGCGCAGCACTTCCTGAATGCGGGGGCGACGTTTGTGTTGCTCATCGGGCATATCATCGCGCCATTGCCAGAAATCGGGATGCAATTCGCCCATCTGTAAAAATCCTGGTTTAGCGCGGCCGATATCCACGAAGGCTGCCTGCAGACCAGGCTCTACCCGCAGCACAACCCCTTTATATATATTGCCCTTGGTCTGCTCTTTGCCGGTTATCTCTATATTCAGTTCCATCAGGCGTCCGTCGTGCACAATGGCCACGCGCGCCTCCTCGGGGTGCATGACATTGATAAGCATCTTTTTACTTACAATCGTACTCATTACCTTTGATCGACCTTTCAGGTGGGTTTTTACCAACATTATATTTAAAATGGGATTATATATGTTTTAGTTTCGAAAGCAAAGAAAAAGGCGGTATAGGGGTGCAGTCAAAAGTGTGGATAAGTCAGACCTTATTATTCTGACTTGACGCGATCACGAAAACAAGTCAATTTTCGCTCATGGCCTCTACTGCTCGTGTTGAAGTTGATGAAACCCGATATTTATGACCACATCCTGTCACACATACTGGCGCGAACTGGCCAACGGCACGCGCACCGGATTCACAGACCACCTGCTGATCATGCTTCTGGCGCCGTTTTCGCTGGCATACTCGTTTGCCCAGCGTCTGCGTGCCGCTCTGTATCACATCGGTATTCTGACGACATATCGACTACCACGTCCCGTCGTATCAATCGGAAATATTACCGTCGGAGGCACCGGCAAAACACCGGTCACCGCCTATATCGCCGAAAAACTGCTGGCGCAGGGTTATCGGGTTGCTGTCCTCTCACGCGGCTATGGCGGTTCGCTGGAAGGGCAAAGCTGTGTTGTCAGCAACGGCAGCACCGTAATGATGAGCGCCACGGAGTGTGGCGATGAACCTTTCCTGCTGGCATCTACCGTTCCGGGAGTGATGGTCGTAATCGGAACGGATCGTTATGCAACCGGCCTGCTGGCAATGCAGCAACTCTCTCCGGATGTGTTCCTGCTGGATGACGGATTCCAGCACATGCGATTGCATCGCGACCTGAACATCTTGCTGCTGGATCATAACTGCCCGTTCGGCAACGGCTGGACACTGCCGACCGGGTTATTGCGGGAACCGCGCCCGGCCCTGCTGAGGGCGGACTGGATCATACACACCCGATGCGATGGAATTATTCTGAACATTCCCGGACTGGAGCATATTCCCCACATAGCGTCCCGCCATCGCCTGAGCAGCCTCACTCCGCTGATTGGCAGTGCTGCCGTTCCGGTTAAAGATCTTGGCAACCTAGTGGCTTTTGCCGGTATAGCCGAACCGGAACGGTTTTTTGGCGACCTCCGGAAGCTGTCCAATAAGGTAGTACAAACACTCGCCCTTCCCGATCATGCCCCTTATACACCCGCCGTAATCAGTACGATCGCTGCAATGATGCGTGACAGCGGCGCCGATTATGCCGTCACCACCGGCAAGGACGCCGTCAAAATGAAGCATGTCCCGCCTGAACTCGCCGCCCGTATTCTCGTGGCGAATCTCGAGTTGCAGCTTGATTGCGCCGATTCATTGATGAATGATCTGTTCAATGTATGTCACAAGTCGTATTGAAAGGCTAATGCGACATGCAGCGGCCTTTGGCTTCTGATGTTCTCTACCCAATCACCTCAATATTATTAGGGTTTACAGTGGTCGCCCTTCCAGGTCCTTTTTGGAAACCACCTTGATACTGGATGAAGATCCGGCATAATCACGATATAGCAGCACAAGAAAGCGCACGGTGACCAGTCGATGGATCAACGCCTGAGTCAGGCGGTACAGCCAGTAGCGGATTTTCGAGGAAGGCGGACTTCCAAGGATCAAAGGACAGTAGTCCGAAAGCTGCAAGGTAACCCGTGTGCCGGAAATTAAGTGTTCGGCCGTTAAACGGAGTTCACCCCGGTTGCATTGGTGTTTCTGCACCAAAAAACCGCCACATATGCGCAAGACCAAAGAACTCGCCTCCTCTGTCGGCGGCAGAAAGCAGATCAGGCTCCAGCGTGTAGCAAGCAGGCGGAACTCTATGCCGTTTGCAGAGGTAAAGGGGCGAATTATTGACCATGTCGTGCTCCGAATATATGAAAGATAACGCTCCAATAGATAACCGGGTGTAAGGTCTGAGGCAATTTCAGGAGGAAATACCGTCGATTGGGTTGAGTGGACGGAAGAATCCTCCACAAGCACCTGCTGGCATGCTATTTCCTGAGTGTGCTCAAAATTCATCTTATGATTTTGCCATCAGGGATGGTTATTTACAATACTATTCCTGTTTTTCGGCGATAGTGCCGGTAACAGGGCTTCAATAATAGATCCCGGAAATAGTGCAATAATTATCATAAGCAAACGCCCCGTATCTGTTCTCGATACAGGGCGTTTGCTTGTATTATGTGAGCACGCAACCTTCAAAAAGCCTCAAAATCAGATAATCTTGTTCAGTGGATACTCGATAATCCCCTCGGCGCCCAGTTTGAGCAGTTCAGGAACGATCTGGCGCACATCCTTTTCTGACATGATACTCTCGATGGAGAGCCAGTCGGAATTGTACAAGTGTGAAACTGTAGGGTTCTTCAGACTGGGGAGCACTCTTGTGATCGCTTCGATTTTATCTGAAGGGGCATTCATTTTGAGCCCCACCATTCCTTCGGCCGCCAGAGAAGATTTCAGCAAAGTGGCTATCTGATCAATCTTGGCCCGTTTCCAGGGATCTTCCCAGGCGGACTTGCCGGCCACCAATATCGGCACGGATTCCATCAATTCGCAGACAATACGCAGGCCGTTAGCCTTAATGGTCGAACCGGTTTCAGTGACTTCAACAATTGCATCGCACAGACCATCGACCACTTTTGCTTCGGTGGCGCCCCAGGAAAACTCGACATTGACCGGTATGTTGCGCTCTGCAAAATACCGCTTGGTGAATCCGACCAGCTCGGTGGAGATAGTGGCGCCGTGCAGGTCCTCCGGTCCCTGAACCTTGGAGTCCCCGTTGACGACCAGCACCCAGCGAGCCGGCCGCCGCGACACCTTGGAGTAAACCATTTCGCACACTTCGATCACGTCCGAGTTGTTTTCGCGGACCCAGTCACGTCCGGCAATACCGGCGTCAATGGTCGCGCGTTCCACGTAGCGTCCCATTTCCTGCGGACGGATCAGTTTGCAGTTCATCTCGGCATCGTCTACGCCCGGAAAGTAGCTGCGTGATGAGATGCTGATCTGCCAACCAGCCTTCCTGAACAGACTGACAGTTGCTTCTTCGAGGCTCCCCTTGGGGATACCGAACTTCAGGATCTGTGACATGTTATCCTCACGTGAAAAGAGAATGTAGAGTTTTAACTCTTTTTGTACACTTCGTCAGGGTCGAACAGAGGCTTTGAGTGTTCCACCCATTCGCCATTTTCCCACGTGACAAAGAAACAACTGCGGTTGCCGGTGTGGCATGCGGCCGGGCCGTTCTGCTTCACCTTTATGACAACCGTATCGGCATCGCAGTCGGTCAGAACTTCAATGACTTCCTGGGTATTGCCCGATTCTTCACCTTTCATCCAGTACTTGTTGCGGGTACGGCTGAAAAACCATGTTTTGCGACTCTCGAGAGTCAGGTCAAGAGTTTTTTTGTCCATGAAGGCTACCATCAGCACTTCGCCGTTCTGGTAGTCCTGAATAACGGCAGGAATCAATCCTCCCATTTTTTCGAAATCGATCTGAATCACGTGGTGCTCCTTTTGATGAAAGAATGCAGGAGGGAGGGTATATCACGCTATATCCCGATTGTGAGAGTGCTGAAGTTTTTCAGAAAACTATTTTTTTGTACTGTCGCCTATGTCACCAAACAGGCTGTCAAAATCGTCTGAGTCAACCTGCCCGCCGCCTGTAGCCGTAGCAACCGGTGTATCATCCCAGGAAAAGTTTTCAAGATCAAACTCTCCCGGGCTTGTCGTCGGGGCTGCTTTTGCAGGTGGTGCGGATGGAGTGGATGGAGTGGCCGCAAAAGAGCTAAACGGGCTGTCATCAACCTGAGAAGTCGTTTCAAGGAGATCGGCAAATTTCCCATCCTCAACCGGAGCCTTCTGCAAACTGACTGCCGGCAGATCATAATCAAAATTGAACGGATCTTCTTGCGGTGAGGCTGAAGAAGGTGGAGAAGACGGAGCTGCGTCCTCCGGTAAGTCAAATGAAAACATATCGTCGTGCGTCTCCACGTTTTCAACAGGCCTTTCATTCGACGATACCTCCATGCGGAATTCGCTCGCCTTTAATTCTTTGGCCTCATGCGGAAGGACAATCGGAGTAATATTATACGTCTGTTTGTAGCCGCCCAGGTCGCTTGAGCACTTCTTGCAGCTGCTGTTATACTCAAAACTGTTGTATCCGCACTTGGGGCATTTCATGAGCGGCTCCTTGATTCAGGTTTTATCATATTTCTCCCCATGTATACTGCATTATCGCCAGAATAGCAATACTTGCCGTTTCGGTCCGAAGGATTCTGGAACCCAATGAAACCGGCTGGAAACCGTGCTGGGTAAAATGGCGCACCTCCTGAGGATCGAAACCGCCTTCCGGGCCTATCACAACCGCAACTGAAACCGGTTTGGCCTGCGCCAACAATGTTTCTTTCAGCGAACGTTCCCGTTCGCCTTCCCAGAGAATCAGGCGAAACTCCTGATCGGAATCAATGGCCGTTTCCATCGCATCCGGCCTCCACGAAACAACCGGAACATCATTGCGGCCACATTGCCGGGCGGCTTCCGATGTGATCCGGTTCCAGCGTTCAAGTTTACCTTCCTGCCGTCCATCGTGTATCCGGGCAACCGAACGGCGACCACCGAAAAGCCGGAAAGCATGAGCACCCAGTTCAGTGCCTTTTTGCAGCACCAGATCGACCTTGTCACCTTTTGGAAGTGCCTGGCAAATCGTAATCAGCGGCGCAACGCAATCATCGTCAGAAGTGGTCTGAGTCAAGGATATTTTGACAGCAACCCACTCCTTTGCCACCTGGTTGATCACCCCGTAGTACACGAGCCCGTTTTCATCTGCAAACTGAACGGAATCACCGGTAGACAGGCGCAGAACACGCACCATATGATTATAAATATCACCGTCGAACGAGGCATACCCATCGCGAACCGTTCGGGAATGTATCATGAAGCGGCGGGCGTTCATGGAAGGACAGCCCTCCGGTACAACATGGCAACCCATTCACCGGCGCAGCCGGTTTCGATAAACTGAAGTTGCAACGCAGCAAACCCCTGATGCACCAGTTCTTCCTTCTCGATCAGTATTCCGGAAAGTATCAGGATGCCACCGGGATTCAGGCAGGCAGCCAGGCAGGACGCCAGCCTGACCAGCTCTTCGGCAAGTATATTTGCCAGAATGATATCAAAACTCTCAGTCAGTAATTCGAGAGGAATCGTATCGCATGCAACCCTTTCTGCGAGCCCGTTCACGGCAAGGTTTTCCCGTGCAACCAGAAGCGCATCAGGATCGATATCAAGCGCCAGAACCCGGCCCGCCCCCAGCAAACTCGCAGCCATGGCAAGGATGCCGGAGCCGGTACCCAGGTCGAGGAGCGATGGCGGGGCAGGCCAGACAGAATCCATGCATTTTTCCAGCAACTCCAGACAGAGTTGTGTGGTCTCGTGCCCCCCGGTGCCAAAGGCCATCCCCGGATCAATACGAAGCAGCAAGTCATCCGGCATCGGCACTGCTTCTTCCCAGGTAGGTACTATCAAAAGCCTCTTGCCGACACGCAGCGGCTTAAAATGAATCTTCCAGCTTGTGCTCCAGTCCTCTGAACGAATCGGCTCAATCACAGGCGGAGCGAAATAAATACCCGGCCGGCTGGCAGACAGTTCCTGCAGATATGTTTCCAGCTCTGCCATCCTGAGGGTCTGGTCAACGTCTGCAGGCAGATAGGCCTTGATCGTCACGCGCAGAGAATCGGGGATTTCGCCGGGAGAAAAAGCATCCACGCAGATGTTTTCCATACAGACACCGTTTCCGGAAAGATCGGTCAGGAATGATGCCAGCTCATCGGCATATTCCGCTGGTATATTGCAGGCTATTTCAAGCCAGGATTCATTCATCGGGCAACCTTGATCGATTTTTTACTTCTGTTGAAAGCTAGCAGAACAACCGTAACCTTGCAATGAAAAAGCCTGATCAATCACCGTCATCAGGAAGATGCAAAACATAATTTTGACTTTTCATTTACTTTCAGATACATTTCCCCGCAGATTTTGTGACAATCAGTCATGGCTGGATCCGAGAATCTGCTTGACGTCCAGTCTATCAGGAGGATTTGTGGAAATGAAGAAGGTTCTCGTAGTAGATGATAGTCTTTCAGTTGCCCGCCAGCTTGAGAAGATAATCGGAGAATCCGGTGATTTTGTCTGTGTTGGCCACGCCAAGAACGGAGCCGAGGCCATCAAGATGAATCATTCCGAAAACCCGGAAATCATATGCATGGATATGAACATGCCTGGCATGGACGGCCTGACGGCGCTGCGCACCTTGTCCGTCATGGATAAGGATGTCAAGGTCGTCATGGTGACATCACTTGGCGGGGTTGGCGACAAGTTTACCGAGGCGTTGAAACTGGGTGCAAAAAACGTCATCTCCAAACCGTTTGAGACCGACAACGTCCTGCGAATTCTGCGGGAACTCTGATTTGGCGAGAGGATACTGATATGGCTGTGAAATTTTTCGGGCAGTTTCTCGTGGAAAAAAATATCGTAACCAGAGATGATCTGATCAAAGCAATTGATCTTCAGGATAAGAAAAATCTCAAGCTCGGTGAAATGGCTGTTTTCATGGGTTACATCACCCAGACTGATATTGAGCGGGCCCACAACGCCCAGATGTCAAAGGACATGAAACTGGGTGACCTGCTGGTCGAGATGGGTTATCTGACGCTTACCCAGTTGAATGATGTCATAACCCGTCAGAAAAACTCTCATCTTTACATCGGTGAGGCGCTCATTCAGGTAGGTGCGCTTGCAGCTGACAAGCTGCCGCAGCATCTGTCCGATTTCAAGGCAGACCAGGCCCAGTATGTGTCTCATGGGATTGAACTGCCCATTACTATCGCCAACAATACGATATGGGAAATGACCGCCGACCTGACCTACAAGATGATCACCCGCGTGCTCGACCTGCAGTTCCGTCCGGGCAAATGCTCACTGATAACCACCATCGAAACCAACTTCATGGTTGCGGCCATGGATTTCTCGGGAGATGTGGAAGCCCGCTATTTGATTTCCGTCTCGTCAGGTCTGCAAAAAATTATCGCCAGATCCATACTGCATGAAGAATCGGTTGAAAATGAGCCGAGTGAAGTGCTGGAAGATACCGTCATGGAGTTTGTAAACGTGGTGTGCGGCAATGTAGCCGCCAAGGCATCTCAGATGGGTGTCATCATGAACATCAATCCTCCGGTCACCATCCGGCCGCCGGCAGCCGGCATGTCGGTACCAGCCGGTCACGCGGCGCTCAGTTTTCCGATTCATATTGTTGACGGTGAGAAAATGTCGCTGATTCTGCTGATCAGGAACTGATTCCCGGTTACCGCTCTTTTTGAAACTGAAAGGCATCCTCACCAGGAGGATGCCTTTCAGTGATACCTCTTTGCTCCCTATGACGATAACTCTGATATTACCGCCACACTTCATCTGAATAATCCCCATCCATATCCCGCACGAACAGGGGCGCTTCCACAACCGGCGTGCTACGTCTCCCTTTGGCCAGTTCGGCCATGAAAATGGTTGCGGGTGATTCTGCATTGTTGTGGATCATACGCAAACGCAACAGTGACAGCTTCATCTCCGTGGCCAATGCAATGAATTCGGCCAAACGCGACGGAAGCTGGATGAAACAGATTCTGCCCGATGGCTTTACCAGATATTTGGCGGCAGCCAGAAAGTCCGCCAGCCCTGCCGTTGTCTCGTGTCTGGCGGTATCGCGCCCTGCCCGTGGACTGACTTTACCACTCCAGGGTGTCCGAAAGGGTGGATTGGATACAACCAGATCAAAGATTGAATCTGCATAACTCTCTCTTACCCTGATGACGTCTTCAGCATGCACGGAAACCCTTCCGGCGAGGTCATTATGCTGAATATTCCTTTCGACAAGCGCAGCCATTTCGGGGTTGTTTTCGACTGCAAGAACGTGAGCAGCCGGATTGACTCGCGCCAGCAGCAGCGAAATAATTCCGCACCCGGCTCCCAGGTCTACAATGCTTCCACCCGGTTGCAACGTTGAGCAGAAACGTGCCAGCAGAAGGGCATCCAGCGAATAACGGTAGCCGTGGCGCGGTTGGAATATCTGCAGATCAAACCGCTTGAGTTCATCCAGTGTGTGTTCACCCCTCATCCTCATCTGATCCCAAAAACTGTTTTCAATGCACCCTGGACCTTGAAAAGTGTATCAGAATCAATGAGAGTCAGGCTCACAAATTACCATCCAGGGAACAGCGTGATAGCGTTCCTTAAACATACTATATTGCAACTGTGCAGGGTAAAATACTGACTATTTCCACATATCTTCGTCTATTTTTTCAAACACCGCTGTAGCTTGGGCAAATTCGGCAGCATCGGAAGTACTCCATGTACCGGCAAGACTATCAAGATCATGATATTCCGTAGTACGTTTTTTCTTGTTAATCCCCAAAGATTCTTTCAATAGTTTCAGCATAAGCGCGTTAAGACTGGTACCCTCCTGCCTGGCCCGCTCCTTGAGGGCAACAGCACATTGCTCATCCATACCGCGTAGTGTCATAGTAGTTGCCATTAAGAGACTCCTCTCCTCTGTTATAATGCCATCAAAAGACCGCTTACATTTGTGAATTGTCCGTCAAGACTGGCAAGAGCACAACCATGTTGCAGTGCCGAAGCTGCCAGCCATATATCATTTGATGGAATCGGTCGCCCCTTCAGTTTCAAATCTGAAAAAACATGCAAAAAACAAGCATTGTGACAAAACTGCAAGTAGATTCCCTCATCCCTCAATCGCCTTTCTTCACTTCAACCTTCAACCTTTTTCCGCCTCACCAGCCACTCCCTCACCAGCATCCCGGCAAACAGTGCAAAAGAAGCCAGTGTCAGGAATTTGCCGATCTTGAAGGGGAGCGGATCGAAAACAAACTCCACCGTATGTTTGCCGGGCGTCAGATACACCCCGCGCAGGATATGATTGACTGGCACGATATCGACATTTTTGCCATCTACGGTTCCTTTCCATCCCTTGTAGTACTTTTCTCCGAGAACGAGAAGTGCGTTTACTTGAACAACTGCTTCTACGACGATACGTTCACCTTCATAAACCGGAATGGTAACATTTTGAGCGGGTAGCGGTGTTAGTGCACTATTCGGATCAGCAAGGGGAATCGGCGGTGGCGATTCCACCAAAGCAACAGTTGCAGGGTTGAATTGCGGAATTTGCAGAAGCGCCAGGCGCTGAGCCGGATCGGGTATCACAGCTGCAGAAGGTACCAGCCATCCTTTGGGAAGTACCGTCCTGTTTTCCAATACAACAACGCCGTTGTCCGGAGCAGTAAATACCGTCTGATATTTTTGTCCCATCTGCTCTTTTTGCTGCTGATAATCGGCATTTTTTATCACAAGATACTTGACATTCAACATATCGGTCATGGGCCCGGCCAGATTGAAACCATCCAGGAACTGCTGCCATCGAACCTGCTGGACGGCGTTAGAGGTGAACATTACCGGCAGATTCCTGGTCGCATACTGCATGGGATCATTGCCGTCCATCGGCAGAACGCGGAAGATGACCGGCATTCCGGAAAGAAAACGGATCTCAGGTGCTGCCGGCGCAGTTCCCTTTGCTTGATGAGGTGCAGGCACAAGAAACGTAAATTTACTGTTTACCCGACAGGTATCCCCCGCGAACAGAAGCAGCAACAGCCATGGAACATACCGAGCCAGGTTCTGCCTGAGCAGCAGCAGAAGCGCCCCGGCATACAGTGCCGCTATGCCGGCGGCAACGCCGGTTTCCGTCAGGATATTTTCCCAACGTTGAGCCACAAGCTGCACTCCCTGTTCATAGCGCGTCGGCTGCACCAGATTCTGGAAAAACAGCTCAAGCCACTGTTTCGTTCCGGCTGCCTCCAGGCCAAGCGTAGCGAGCAAAAACAGCGGCAGCGCACAGATAACTTTGATGTAATTTCCGAATGCCTTTGTCCGGCGCAGCTCCCCATCCATAAGCAGGTCAAGCCCTCTTGCCGCCAGAATTGCGAGAGCGATTACCGGGATGAACATCATCATTTTCGGTACTCGGAAATGATTTATGCCGGGGAAATACTTATAGAGCATAATATAGAATGGGGTGTATTTACCAAAAGAGAATAGGATTCCACCGATTATCCCTCCCAGTGACAGCCAAGTGTATCTGTCCCGCCTGAAAATCAACGGTAGCGGCAGCAGTAGCCAGGGGAGCAGGCCGATATAATCGGTAGTCTGGGTGAAATTCATCCTCCCCCAGTAATAGGATTTGATATTCTTCGGATTTTCTCCCGCTTCCTGACGTGAAAGGCCGAAAAAACCGGGCACAATAAAGGTTGCTAGTTCTTCGGGCGGAAACGACCATGACATGGCCTCGTCAACATTCAGTCCGCCCTTAACACCTGTCGATTCTTGATTTGCACCACTCTGCACTCCGCGGTTGGTTTCTTTCGACCAGTTGGCCAGAGGGACAAGCGATATTGATACCGCGGTGAGGAAGAAAACCAGTAGCGCTGCATTGAGGCTGAGCAGTCGAATGGTCTCATTTTTATTACTATCGGGGCTGCGCATTATGCCGTAAAGCCTGAACAGTCCGTACGCTCCGACGCATAGGCAGGTATAAAAGGCGATCTGCCAGTGAGTATTAAAAAACTGAAACGCCAGTACAACTGCCGAGGTCAGAAAAAAGATCAACCGGCGGGATTGAAAGCCGCGTTCTAGGAAATAAAAGGCCCAGGGCGCGTAGGAGATGGTGGCAATTTTCATGACATGGCCGGCATTGATCAGAGAGGCTATTTCCGGTGCCAGGGCAAAGATCAAACCGCCGAGAAAGGCGGCCGGGCGGCTGGCGCCTATGGCTCGGCAACAGAAAAAAGTACCTGTTGCGCCGAAAAAGAGATGGAGCACAATGAACCATGCCACACAGGCCGGCGCTGGTATCACCCAGAAGATCAACTGCTTCCAGATCAAAAATGACAGAGAGGCATCACCACCTTCGACGGAGTAACCGCTGTTGATGAAAATGTTCCAGGCGGCTCGTAATTGAATGTGGAGGAGGTCAACGAAGGGTACATTGCCGATCCCCTTGATATTCCAGTAAAATTCGTTGATTATGTCGGGGGCGCGGATGATTTTGCCGGTGAAGAGGATCTTGGAATAAAAAAGCACCAATACCAGCAACAGCCCCGAAACACATGCCAGATTCCTTGTACGGTCACTCATGTAACGATCACCTCAACTTCTGTTTATATAATTAAATATAGCTTATACTACCATTTCAGGATACTCAGGACAATGAGACAACCAAATCCAAAAAAGCCGAGGAGCCGGTGACTATTATCGATTTCATACTTGTTTCCTCCGTACATAAAATGCTGCCAGCCGCGCCGCAAAATCACACCAGCTGAAACGTTCCAGCAGGGTTTGCCGCCCCGCTTCCCCAACCAGTTTCCACCTCAATCTATCCTTGAGGAGGGAAACGGTCCTTTCTACCATACCTTCCACATCTCCTGAAACAGTTAAAAACCCGGAAATTCCGTCATGCACATATTCAGCCGCTTGCCCTACCTCGTCTGCCACCACCGGCACTCCGGCCCTGATGATTTCGGTCAGCTTCGCCGGGCATTTGGCGCGGTTCACCAGTGTGTCATCAAGCGGATAGATGGCCACATCGGCAACAGCCAGATAATCCGGTATCTCGCCTGGCTCCAGCCATCCGGCCATAATCAGGGACTCTGCGAATCCCATATTCCGTGAGGCTGACAGCAGCAGATCTTCCTCGCCCTGCCTCCCCCTACCCACAACCAGGAAACGGACGCCAGGCACCTGCTGGCGGATTCCGGCCAGTACACGATGAAGCCCTTCCTGGGCAAACTCGAAAAAACGAGTATAGAGCAGAATCACCGGTGTATCTGCTCCGATTGCCAGCTTCTGCCGGATACGGACTCCGTCTCCCGCTGGAACATCTTCCACGCAGTTGGGCAGATAGAGAATCTTTTCTGCCGCCACACCAAGCCCGGCGGTCAAGAGTTCCAGCTCACGGCTGGCGACGGTCATTCCTTCGGCATGGCGGGATAGCCACTGTTCCTGATAAGCATAGAACTTTTTTTCTAAGGATGAGTATGAATGCAACTCATTCATCCCCCCCCGCCCTTCCCAGTCATCGGTATCGACAAACATCTGGGGCATGCGTACTCCGCAGCACCTGAGCAGGATCATAAGCTGTGCCGTCAGGCCGCCATATCCTTTCGGTTTGAAGAGATGTACGATATCAGGCTTTTCAGCGAGAGCAGCGCGGAACATTCGCAAGGCAAGAGGCAGTGCCGAAAGAGCCTTGCCACTGTTTGGCAGCTCGACGTTAACCAATTTCACTCCTCGTACGATCTCGACTTTCCTGGAGTCTTCGGGATTGGTGTACGGGGGAGCGATGATCGTCACCGTATGACCGAAGCGCTGCAACTCTGCCGCCAGCGGCAGCATCCTGGCGATCACGGTACCCTTGGGACGGATACCGAAGGGTGCGAGAAAGACTATTTTCATTGCTACGGTGTCCATGATTTTCATACTCCGCTCCCCATTTTCCGCCGCAACGTTTTCAAAGGAGACGCTGCCGGAACAAAAAGTTGCTGAATATTGCCCATCGGTATTTTCCGCATTTCCGCAACCTGTGAACGCTTGCGTAGTAGATTCGGCAACTCCATCAGCACATGAAACCGTGCCGACAGGGCCGGCCTGATCCTGCCCTTCAGTACTGACAGTAGCAGAGCTGCGGCATCATAGGCCAGAATCAGCGGGAGTTGGCGGAATATCAGTGAAGCCGGCCAGTTTTTGATAATGACAAACCACTTGTTACGATGAGTATGAAACACGGTGAACTCGCTCATCCTGCCGCTTGACGCCGAATGGACATGATGCACCACCGCACCAGGCGCAGTCACGCAACGCCACCCGGCCAGTCTCCCCCGCCACGCCAGATCGAGATCCTCGTAATAGGCGAAAAAGTCAGGATCGAAAAAACCTGTCTCATCAAGCATTTCACGTCGATACAGCGCCGCCCCGGCACACGGGCCGAACACCTCTGACGGCTGGTCATACTGGCCGCCGTTCTGTTCCCCCACGCCGATGTTATGGCCCATGCCATTTGGTGCAACGCTGACGCCGACTGAATCAATTCGGTCTTTTTCGAAAAAGTTGAGCATTTTCGCCGCCACCATGCCCACCTGTAGATCGGCCTCGGCTGACTTCAAAAGCTCCGCCAGAAATCCCGAATCAACCATGGTATCGTTGTTAAGCGTGACGATAAACTCACTGCGACACTCGGCAAACGCCATGTTGTTGCCCGCCGCAAAACCACTGTTTTCCGGGAGCCTGATACTCCTGACCCACGGAAACGCCTCACGCACATACGCCTCCGTGCCGTCGTGCGAGCCGTTATCGAGCAGGATCGTCTCAAAATTGTGGAAGGTCTGTGCCGCCAGGGATTCAAGACAATCCTTCAGATACTGCCTGCCGTTCCAGGTGAGGATTATGACGGAGATACGCGTTACCGTAGCGTCTGTCATGGCGCAAACCTGCTGTCCACCGGAGTGATCCGGCTCGATACCTGGCGGAAGAATTCATGAGACCAGAGATCCAGTATCTGCTGATCCTTTACAAACGGTGCCACGTCTTTTCTGGCCTGATTCACGTCAAGACGGGCGATTGCTTCGAGCAACAGTGCATTAAACAGAATCGGCGAAAGCCATTGATCTCCCATCCAGTTGCCGGTCTGCCGCATCCGCTGTTCAAGATGGTGAAGATTCAACTCGGGATGATTGGCGGCATACCAGACAAGATCGTACCAGTCGCGCCCCTTGACCCGGTTTTTCCATTTCCTGAACAGAAGCGCATGCATCTTGCCGGCAAACAGGTCCGGAAGTGAATAACTGCGCACGGCAAACGGTATCGGCTGCAGCAGATAGCGGGTTGAAGTGGTAAAGCCGGGCGGCGGCTCTGTATCCACTTCTATCTTGACTTTCAGTACCTGACCGCCTGTGACCTGTCCCGCCAGCTCTTCTCCCGCCTCAATGATCAGGAGTTCATTACGGGTATTTGTTTTTAGAAAAGCGGACTGCACTGCTGTTTGTACACCCTTGTCGATCATCTCCATACGAACGTTGAAACCGAAAGCCAGCAGCTCTTCCTCAAGCGATGCTGTGTACCGCTGCAAATTAAAGCCTGGGTTCGGTACCAGCAGCGAGAAGTCAAGATCTTCGGAAAAACGGTCAAGCCCATGAAGAATTCGTAGAGAAGTACCGCCATAGAAAGCGGCATGTTCGAAAAATTTGGCACGCCAGAGCCCAAGCAGCGCCACTTCCTGGATGATCTCCCTCAGTGCCCTTACGGAATCATCAAGGCTTTTCGTCTCATATTTGGCAAGCATTCGGCCAATTGCCTCATGCATCACAACTCTCCTGTGCCGGGTTTCACGGCAGATTTCCCCATTCGGGAGATCAGCCCGGCCAACAGCTTCAATTTGCGAGAGCGGTAGAGGCGGGCGATATCGGTAAGTTTCGCCGGGTCAAGTCGACAAAGTGCATCAGCATCGATACGGAGGTCATCCGTCAAATAGCAACGTAACTCTCTCCAGGTGGAGATGCCGGAGCCACGGTCTGCAACAACCCGGTCCGCCAGAGCCTTTTCCGGAATGGCAATGAGAAAAGAACGGCCATCAGTCAACTCTATCCTGTCCATACCGATGCGAAATGCCGCCAGTGGAATCATACGATAGGAATAAGCACCGACCGGGGTATCGAAGTTGCGGGAGCGGCCACAGGTTACTGAAGTGACGGTTTCAACCCGTTCCGGCGTGAGGCCGTGATAGTTCAAAGCGTATTCAAGGGACACATAGGATGGGCCATAGATGAGATTGCCAAGTAACTCACGGCAATACGGGCGGCGGCGCAACGACTCGCCAAGTACGTAGAGCCCCTTCTTGACCCGGATAATGTCACCTTTGGTCAACATGGCGGAAATCTTCATGCGTGGCCGTGCGTAGACACGAACGGCGTCCAGCAGAGTCTGGTAGTCAAACTCTTCATAGGGAATGCTCTTGAGCAGAAGGCCGTTTGTCATGCTCACCATCTCCTGGACAATGGCAACAGATTAACAGTTAGCAGCATAGTATGTCCATAATTAATGGACATACTATGCTTGATTTTCTGATATCGAGATGTTGTTCAGCAATTCATACACGCCAGAATGGCGTGAATCGGCCTGCGGGCTATCAGGCCATACCCATTTTTTTCCTGACAAATCCCCACCAGCCACCATATTTCGGCACGCAGAGGGATTTCATCTCGGCGTTGCCGATGCGACGCGCCGCCATTATGGCTCTTCGTTTGTTAAGCATCTTTGGCAGACCTTTCAGAATCTCCCATTGGGTCAAAAATGCCACCTGGAAGCGGCCACGGCAGAGATTAAGAAGGAATTTAAGGCTGTGAGAGGTCAGGATAAACGGCAGGTGTTGAACCAGAAAGGGAAGCGGATAATTCTTGATGATCAGGAACAGATAGTTGCGGCGACGCATGATGTCAAAACGATCCCGGTTGGCACTGCTTGCCCCGGAAGTTGCCGCCACTTTGTGGTAGATCACCGCATCGGGAACCGACAGGCAGCGATACCCGGCCCAGTTGGCGCGAAACGAAAGGTCAACATCCTCAAAATAGGCAAAGAAATCTTCATCAAACAGGCCGATCCGGTCAAACAGTTCCCGCTTGTAACAGCCACCACCACCGCAGGCGCCGAAGATGAAGCGCCGGTCCTGGTCGCTTTCCGACTGCTGAAATTCACCAATCTTGTAAGGCCCCAGAGTGAGGTCCAAAGCATCGCCAGCCGAATCGATGATATTACGGTCGTAATAGTTGAGGAGCTTGGATGCGAAGATCCAAATATCTGGGTACTCATGAATAGCCTGGACAAGGTTTTCCAGCCAGTGTGCTTCAGTATTGGTGTCGTTATTAAGAAGAACAAGGAATTTGCCGCACGCAGCATTGATGCCCCGGTTTACTCCCGCCGCAAAACCGGAGTTTGTATAAAGAGCAACTGTGCGAACATGCGGGAAGAAACAATGAACAAATTCTACCGAACCATCACTCGATCCGTTGTCGATCATTACGACTTCGAAATTGTTAAACGTCTGATTATACAGAGAGTTCAGGCACTCTTCGAGGAGGTGTTTTCCATTCCAGTTTGGGATAACAATTGTGAAATATGGTTGTGCAGTAGCGGGCATATGGCAAGACTATTTAACGGAACAGAATACGAAGCTGTCATATATTCCAAAACGATGGTCGAAAAAACTGGCGAAATGAACCTCTGTCCTAAAGCCTACTAAATCAAGGAGTTCATACAGATCAATGCCGAACGTCCGGTAAGAAAGAATGTCACCTCGCAGAGCATCATAATGATACTCGGGAGGAAGCAGTACCTTGTCTTCCTCCCCGATAACTTCAACTCTGTAAAGCGTCTTTTTGTCAAAGAAGAAAGGAATTGTAAATACGTGACATCCCCCCGGTTTCAGTACCCGATAGATTTCGGTAAAAGCGTTATCAGATTTTCTGACGTGTTCAAGAACATCCTCTGTCACGACAACATCAAAGGAATCATCTTCGAACGTTAGTCGTGAAACATCCTGGCAGTAAACAAACGGACGTATTTCTTTCCCTGGTTCTACGCCTGGATAATATCCCGAACATAAATAATGTTCAGAAACGCCGAGCGCTTTTGCCATAGAACCATCTGGATCTGTATTAAGCATCCGAAACTTTGGCAACGCCGAAAGTGCTGACAAGCAGGCTTGAGATCCAGCTTTCCCAAGGATTTTTTCGGTTACGATCAGAGTCACATGGCGATTGCGAGCCGAAGACCCACAGTGAAAGCAGATCATGGAATTTCTGAAGCACCGTCCAGAAAAATCGATTGCCCAGAAAATTGTTCTTTTCCCACAGATATTGCATTTCCCATATCTATGTTTGGATGTGTTGAAAACAATCGATTTCGGTTTTGGCAGAATCATATATCTCCGACCATAAAGCGATTAATTTCAGGCACCATCTCTGATATACGATTCTCCCAAGTGTTGCATTGGGAATATCTGAGACATGCACATCTGCTTTGCTTGCCAGAAAAATTGTTGGCGGCAATCTCCCTGTACACAGCCATATATTCGTCATAAGTGTTGTACAAATAC
Source organism: Desulfuromonadales bacterium (assembly GCA_037129255.1). Lineage (GTDB taxonomy): Bacteria > Desulfobacterota > Desulfuromonadia > Geobacterales > Pseudopelobacteraceae > JACRCG01. The sequence goes on from JBAXVG010000027.1 coordinate 49,587, forward strand.
ACATAATCAGAAAACTTCTCCGTTTCCGGGTATCCCTTTACTAATGCTGGTTTCCCGCTCAAGATATATTCATAAATTTTAACCGGATTCACCGACAATATTAATTCGTTCATAATAAACGGCATGATCAGAACATCGGCCCTTTTCATCAGCGAAAAAACGTACTTATGCTCAATAGGGCCAAAATACTTGATACGCTCATGAGTAGGCACATATACGTCATGGCAACCGAAAAGCAGGTACTCGAAATTATCAAATTCATCCAGACTTTTTACTAAAAGGTCAAAGTCAAACCATTCGGAAATGGTACCAATATAGACGATTTTCTTTTTCGTGCCGGTAAATGCTTTTTCAATTTCTTCCGGTAGTTGGGCAATCGGATCATTCGTTTGTGGCAGATTTACAGCGTTATTAACGACTTTGACTTTCAACGCACCATATCGGTTCAGAAGTTTCTGGCGGAGGAAATCGGATGAGCAGAAGATGATGTCAGCACGGCCACAAAGCTCTTGCTCAAGATTGAAAAGCTTTTGCTGACGTTTCTTATCAGACTTTGCATCGGGAAATTCGAGAACATCATCCATGCAGTCATAAACAACAATATGATTTTTTGTCAGTAGAGGCTTAACAAAACCGTGCAACCGCGGCGAAGTCAACCAAACAATCCCGGAACTCTTTGCATACCGTCGAAGTTTTTTTCGAGCCAGAATGTTATTGATGAATCCTGGGACATTATACGCAGTCAGGTTATCAACATTTACCGAAGAAGGTATGTCGTTGTTGACAAGTGTATTTTGAGAAGCCGATACATGTTGCAATCCAAAGACATTTAATTGGAAATACTTCCGAAGATACTCCACAACAAAATGTGGTCGCTGCTTGATATGGCCCCAGGGAACATGCATTAAATAGAGGATCGAGTTATCCATTTTCAGGCTGTGTGCCATTTCTTCCGGAAACTGTTCCAGATTGCTACCGTTACTGGCAGAGTTATTACTGAATTTATTAAAACAAAACCGGTCGTAACCCCAAGAGTTGAATACTTCATCCCAAGAAACCACGTAGCCCCACCCTGCACAACCCCAAGTGCGATTGATAAAGGCAGAAGTGGTTCCTGTTTATGTGCTCTCAAGTAACCGCCAAACGCCGCTGCAATAACGCTAAACACAATTCCAGAAAAGAACAGTCCTGCTTGTGACGCAGGGATGAATCTCTGGCCGATCTGAAAATGTTGTTGCAAAAACAATATAAGTAGCGCTCCGACCGTCGCACCTGAGATGGAGACAACAGTGGACTGTAAAATGACTTTTCGAAGTATCGAGTCCAACTGGAACCAATCACGTTTTGCGACCAACTTCCCGAATTCTGGCGTTCGTGCATTGATCCAAGTAAGAGAAACCCCTAGTAGAGCGTTCGCGGCGCTCAGTGTCATTCCCATTTGCCCGGCAACCACCGCCCCCTGATATCTGAAGAGAACTGGCGTAAACAGTTGGAAGACGAAGTATCCGGCAACCCAGGTTAAAGCGAGTTTCCACTGTAAAGGCCATACTTCACGCCACCAATATATTCTTGCTTCCGGGTCCTGGTTACCAGCCTTACCGCTGATTCTGTGCCAGGCAAGTTTTAGCATCTCTGGCTTTTCTCGTAGAAGATAACTCCAAGAGATCACGAAGGCACCGGAAGTTACCGCAAATGCAGCATACAGACCGCCATGTAGTGCAAGAACCGTCCAGCAAAGAACTGACGAGACAACTGCTCCCACCATTTCTCGATGATTCACCGTCATCACATCTCCGCTGCCCATTACGACAGCAAAAAATGGGATCGTAAAGAGATTCAGCGCTGTCCCGGCGACAGCAAGTACCCACGGCAACCGCCAACTGAAATCAACACGAGCATTCGCCTCATTTTCGAGAAACACAAGACCTACTGGTACCAGCACAACAAATAGGCCAACTGATGCCAGTGAAAACCACTTTGCGCCCTTAGAGAGAAGATCAATGAAACGTTCCTTTGCCAGAGGATCCCCATTAACCTGCCCCTTATTTCCCCAAGTTAGGTTAACAAACTCATGACTGGCAAATTGCGCCATCACCGTCATTAACCCAAGCTCAAAAAACAATTGCAGAGCCAGTAGGCTACTGATCGTATAATAAAAACCCTGCTCCACTTTAGTCAAGCGGGTTCCAATCATCAAGATTGTGACTGGACCAGAGAAAAGACCCCACACCCGTGAGAGAACCCCGTAGCTGATAGCACGGTTGAAGCCAAGTCTACGGAGAATTTTAATAATAAAATCGTTCAAGTGACTCCTGCTTTCCTGAATTTACTCGTAAGGTTCATACCACGGCTTTTTGAAGGGAGTCCTTACAGACTCTACCGGGAGATGTCGCATTGTACCTTTCACCCTTCTCTTCAGGTTTCCTTTTAAAGCTGTAAAAGTATTAACTCTTAGATCACTATGATCCCTTTTTGTAGAAGAGGGAATTTTATCTTCCCAGATTGGAACGTAATCACTCTGTTGCGGTGTAATATCGCAAAGGTCGATTTCTCTAATCCGCCGGGCCTGGACAAGGAGGTATGTCATCATTGAATTAGCGAGTTCCACCCTCCCACCGATTTTTGATGGGTCAGCAACACGATACCATTGAGCGTTAGGTCGCGATTCAAAGATAAACATTCGTTCCACCGTAAAACCGTTCCTCTCAGAAAAAACACCGTAGAAAATCTCTGGAGAAAACTGGTAAAAACCATGCCCCATGAAATTATTGCAAGGGGCGACAGAAAGAAAGTGTCCTCCCGATTTTACCATTTTCATACAATTTCGTAATGCAACAGGAATATTGAAAACATGCTCCAGAGTTCCACTGTCGATTACACAATCAAATTGAGCATGGTATGCGAAAGGTATATCTCTATTCATATCATGAACAAAAGTTGCGCCTTCATAATCGGAGTTGTCGAAAGAAACAACTTCCTTCGCTCCACAACATTTAAGGAAAGATTCGGAATAACCTGCAGCACCGTCATTTATTAGAATCTTTTCTGCACCTGTTTTTCCAAGATCTATTGAAAACATACGAAACACCTGATCAAGTTGAGTAGTAGTAATATGCATTTCCTGCCTACCAAGCATTGCACAGGTACCAAAAACAACTCCTGCTTTAGAGGCATCAAGAAGGAACCTCACACCATTCACATCAAATCCCATTGATACCTCTTTCCCCAGTATTTCCGCTAGTTGCTTTCTTCAATTTGCTGCTCAAAACATGCATAAACAAAGGATATTCTGGATGTTTTCCAAGAAGTGTCACATCAAGTTGGCCAGATCTCCGAGGCAATTTGCCCTGCTTACGGTTGTCTCGACACTCTTCAATCACCTTAGTATAGGCGGCAACCATATTCTCAAAACCAAAACTTTCTAAAGCTGCTTTCCACGCGGCTCGCGACATGCTGTCCAGAATTTGCGAGTTGGTTAACAACGACAGGGCACTTGTAAAAGCTTCCTCGTCACCAATATCAACAAGAAACCCATTTTCCCTTTCCATAATAACTGCATCAGTGATTCCGTTTAGTCGCGAGACAATCGGCACCACCCCGCGGGCCATCGCCTCAAAAAGTACTATTGGTTGGCCTTCAAAATATGATGGCATCAAAATGACATCTGATTCTGCGAGCATTTCCATGGCCTTTTCATGAAGAAGTGGACCATGAATACAAACAACTTCAGAAAGCATTTCACCTTTAACGCGGCAACGGAGCGACTCAAGATCTGGGCCATCACCTACGATATCAAGAGTAACGGCACACCCATTTTTTTTGGTATTTGCCAAGATACCCGGTAGATAGAAAACTCCCTTCTGCTCATGGAAAATCCGACCAATAAAAATTGCACGAAGCGGTTTTTCGGCTACATTGGTTCGTTTCTTAGGATATGACGAAAAAACATCTACGCCGTTCCTGATGCATACAATTTTGTCGGGATTAATACCGCAACGAAGTGCCTCTTCCTGCACTCGATTCCCCACCGTAACAACACAATCCAGGTTTCCGGCATTGGTCAACCCAACTCTGTATATTTCTTCATCGTCGTTATGGAGGATAGACAATACCACTGATGAGTCAGGCAGAAGCCCGGCGGAACTTTGCCCTGATCTCGAATGGTTCAGCAATACAACATCGAATTGCGCTAAAAAAAAAGCTAATCTCTTTGCATGTCCAATACGACTTTCCCAACTTGATGGAATGTACGATTCGACTTGGAAACCTTCCGTAACAGGTCGTCCATGCCATTCGCCTATTGAATCTGTAACAACAAAAGTTGATTCGCTCCCGTGGCTGCGTAATCCCCGAGCAAGAGAGAGTAAAACAGATTCTAAACCTCCGATGTTCAAAGCGTATGTAACAAGTGCCACCTTCATGTCGTCTTAACACTTTCTGTAAAATGCCGTAACAGTCTGTCCTGGCATAAATTCACTCATACTTTCGGCGCCACGCTTGATGAACTTCTGAGAAAGACTACAGATTATTGGAGACAAACAACCAAATTTTGGTCTGAGATTATTCTCAACTGCTTGCATAGCGTGCTTATGGATCCATTCAGAAGGAGTGCTGGTATCAGTAACGAGTTTCTCAAGTTGTAAGGGAAAGTGTTGCTGTAGAGCGATAAGTGAGTTTACTCCCCACAACCCCATGTGATGAGGAGGCATATTTAGAGGGTCTTCATGGAACTTATGATAGGCACCGTCATTATTTGGAACGCTAACTATCAATGTCCCTCCAAGTCTTAAAGCTTGCAATGATGCATTCAGAAAGCTCTGAACATTTACAACATGCTCAAGAACTTGAAAAGAAGCTACAACATCATAAAACTCATGATGCTTCGTTACATGCTCTTCAATCGATTCTTGGAAGACTGTCAAGCCTTTGGTAGATGCCTTTCTTACTGCTGTAGAATTGAACTCTAAACCAACCGCAGTGACACCCTTATCTCTAAGAAGGTTAAGAAACACACCGCTTCCGCACCCGACTTCGAGTGCATGCTGATTACTTGAAAATGCATCCAGCGCAACAAGATGTTCTTCCTTACCAGTAGAATAGTACCAAGGAATCTCTTGGAGTTTTTCATAAAGTTCCGGATCACCGACAATCTTACTCGGTTCGTAATAGCGATAGCCAGTGTCTAGGCATTCATAGACCCGAACAAGTGGAACGTCAGCAAAAAACTTACGCACATCAACACTTAGCTCCCGTTGGTACAAATCTACTATGTATTTGCTGTCAAATTCTTTCACAAGTTGCACTGCATTTTTTCCGGTAACCGGACTCATCACTTTTTTTACCTCCTCCAAGAAAGACCATACAACACTGTCACTATCCGCGCAGATGCATTCCCATCACCATACGGGTTATGCGCCTGACTCATCTTCGCATACGCATCCGAATCATCAAGTAGCAACCGGGTCTCGGCAACAATCCGCTCCCGATCAGTACCCACCAACTTAACCGTTCCCGCCTCTATTGCCTCTGGTCGCTCGGTGGTTTCACGCAGGACAAGTACCGGCTTGCCAAGCGACGGCGCTTCTTCCTGTACACCACCGGAATCGGTAATGATCAGATATGAGCGATCCATAAGCCAGATGAACGGGAGATAGTCTACCGGTTCGATCAGGTGGATGTTTTTCAGCTTGCCACCACCAAGAAGCCGGTTAACCGGCTCCTGAACATTAGGGTTGAGGTGCACCGGATAGATAATTTCTACATCAGGATAAGATCCGGCTATTTCTGCCAATGCCAGGCAGATATTTTCAAAACCCGCGCCAAAGTTTTCACGGCGATGGCCGGTGACAAGAATCATTCGGGATGATGAGAGATGAGCGATGAAGGAAGAGTTGTTTTGAAACCGTGGGCGCAAATATTCCAGTATTTCCGCTTCATGTTCCGGTTGTCTCACCTTTGTCACTACTGTCAGCAGCGCATCAATGACCGTATTTCCGGTTACGTGGATGGTTGCAGGATCAACTGATTCCCGAAGCAGATTTTCCCGCGCCCACTCAGTCGGCGCGAAATGGACATCGGCAATGACGCCGGTGATGTGACGATTGATCTCCTCTGGAAACGGAGCAAACTTGTTGCCAGTACGTAACCCGGCCTCGACATGCCCCACCGGAATCTTCAGGTAGTAAGCCGCCAGTGATGCGGCCATGGTAGTAGTCGTATCGCCATGCACCAGCACCATATCCGGGCGCTCTTTTTCCAGACCCCCCTTCAACCCCAGCAGCACATTGCTGGTAATATCAAAAAGATCCTGCCCCGGTTTCATAATATCCAGATCGTAGTCCGGCACAATGTCAAAGAGTTGTAAAACCTGATCAAGCATCTGCCGATGTTGTGCCGTAACACAAACACGACTGGTAAAAAGCTCAGGATGCTTTTCCAGCTCCTTGATTACCGGTGCCATCTTGATCGCTTCCGGTCGGGTGCCAAATATGGACAGGATTTTTTTCATCTTTTTAACTTCTCTTGTTCAGCAGTAACTCATCAATGCTGAATTTCCGTGAAGGCCCTTCTTTGCACCTTCGTGGCTCTGGTACGCCAGGCCAAGCCTAGCAGATCTATCTGACTGAAAAGTGTCAGACATATAAATTGCTTGTTCAATATGTAGTCGCGGTCTGTCACGGGCGGATAACCAAACGTGGGGAGTAAGACTAGTTGCTTGACGGCAATCAGATCCTGAGGTTCAATCACTTTGATCAGACACCCATCGGGGAGAAACTCAACGGCATTGTCTATTGCCCTCCGATACTCATCACGGTCCGCCAGAATAAGGTCAAGGATAATAATTCCCTCTTTGCCGTCGCCAAGGACGAAGCGCCAGATGGAGGGCACTCAGGATTCCGTGTGCAATTTCCACTGCCGCTCCTTCCGTTCAAGAATCCCTTGATAAATCCTGCTCCGTGCCTCGCCATCGCTCAACGGAGTAAAAACTGGTGAAGTAATTGGGGTGTCTGCAGGCGAACCGGCTCTTTTCGGCCAGCTTTGCGGTAAAAGAAGATTAATTACGTTGTATGACGTGCTTTACCGCTTCTATCACATCCTCAACATCACTATCCGTCATCTTCGCTGAAATCGGCAGACTGACCGTCTGTCTGCCGATGCGCATCGCGTTGGGGTAATCCTCCGGGCGCCACCCGAAAGTATGCTGATAGTAGGGATGCTCGGGAATGCTGAGATAGTGAACGCCGACGCCGATCTTTTGTGCTGTCATGGCATTCAGAAAATCGTCACGGCTTATACCGGTTCTGACAGCATCAACAAGAATCGAATAGAGGTGATAGGCGTGCCGGGTATCGGGTTCGGGTTCAGCCGGCAGTCCTATCGGGAGAGTGGCAAAAGCTTCGTTGTAGCGCTGCCATATCTCCTGCCGCCGGTCCCAGTATCGCTCGACTTGCAGCAATTGGTGGATGCCGATAGCGGCCTGCATGTCCATCATGTTATATTTGAAGCCGCATTCGATCACCTGGTAATGCCTGTACTCACTGTCGCTGAAGCGTTTCCAGGCTTCCTTGTTCATGCCGTGCAGCGCCAGCACCTTGACGCGGGATATGTCCTCCTCTTGTTTAGCCAGTACCATCCCCCCTTCGCCGGTCATGATATTTTTGGTAGCGTAAAAGCTGAAACAGCCAAAATCGCCGAAAGTGCCGGCTTTTACCCCCTTGTATTCAGTCTCGATAGCATGGGCGCAATCCTCAATCAGCTTGAATCTGTGGCGATTCGTGATCTCCTGCAAGGCGTCCATGTTACAGGGGCGACCTGCAAAATGAACCGGCAGAATTGCTCTCGTCCCGGAAGTAATTTTCCTTTCGACCTGCAGCGGGTCTATATTCATGCTCACGGCATCCACATCGGCCAGAACCGGTGTGGCGCCCGCATGAATGATCGCATTGATCGTTGCGCAAAACGTCATTGGCGTTGTGATGACTTCATCGCCCGGTTGTAGACCTGCTGCAAGCATGCTGAGGTGAAGCGCGGCCGTGCCTGAATTGACGGCCGCCGCATAATCTGTCTGTTTATAGGCAATAAAGTCCTGCTCGAACTGATCAACCTTGGGGCCGCTGCCGAGCCAGCCGGATTCAAGGCAGGCGACTACTTCATCGATTTCCGGACGTTCAATACGTGGTGAGCCAAATACGAGGAATGTGTCTCTCATGCAACTGATACCGGATGATTTTCCAGAAACCACTGATAAGCCCCTGAAATACCCTCCCGCAATTCAACGGCGTGCCGCCATCCCAGCGCATGAATCCTGGAAGAATCCGCCAGTTTGCGAGGCGTCCCGTCAGGTTTGTCAGTATCAAAAACCAGAGAGCCCGTGAAACCGGTAATATCCCTCACCAGCAGTGCCAGATCAAGAATACTGATCTCCTGGTCGGAGCCGACATTAATAAGAGCCGGAGCAACCGGGTCATTCAGCAATGAATCGTAGCGAATGTCGTCAAGGTTCATTAAAAATACACAGGCTGCGGCCAGATCGTCTACCTGAAGAAATTCGCGTAGCGGCGCGCCGGTTCCCCATATCGTCACCGAGGCATCACCACGCTGTTTCGCTTCATGAAACTTGCGGATCATGGCCGGCAAAACATGTGACTTTTCGAGATCGAAATTGTCATTGGGGCCATACAGGTTATTCGGCATCGCAGACAGATATTTTGTTCCATACTGCTGATTATAGGAGCGGCACTGGCAGATCCCGGCTATTTTGGCGATAGCGTATGCGTCATTGGTCGGTTCCAGAGCACCGGTCAGCAGGTGTTCTTCCTTCATCGGCTGCGGGGAAAATTTCGGATAAATGCAGGTACTGCCCAGAAAAAGAAGGCGCCTGACTCCGTTCAACCAGGAGTTGTGAATGATGTTGCTCTGGATCATCAGGTTTTCATGGATGAACTCGCCCTTGCAGGTGCTGTTGGCGATAATGCCGCCGACTCGTGCGGCGGCAAGAAAAACGTACTCCGGCTGTTCTTCGCGAAAAAAGGCTTCGATCGACTGCTGGTTGCAGAGATCCAGATCAACTCTCGATCGGAGCAGCAGATTGTTGCAACCCTGGGACTGAAGCAATCTGACAATGGCCGATCCGACCATTCCGCGGTGGCCGGCAACAAAAATTCTGGAAGTTGTCTGCATGTAGTTAGATTCTCCGCTCAATTATTCCGTGCCAACACTCTATAAATCTTCTCCGGTAGTTGTCAATACGAGTTTGCCGTGCTTGACCCCTTTCACACTTATCAACTCGTCAGCAATCTGTTTGACATCGCGTACGGTTCCCCGAACAACGAGCACCTCCAGGCAATTATGGGCATCAAGATGCACATGAAGCGCCGAAACAATCCTGTCATGATACGTATGCTGATGTTCCGTCAGTCTGTCAGAGAGGTCACGCACATGGTGGTTGTATACCAGCGTCACGGTACCAACCGCTTCCTGATCCTCGGCTCCGCAGCGTTCCTCTACCAGAGAAGCCCGGATAAGATCGCGGATCGCCTCGGAGCGGTTCATATAGCTCTTTTGATCGATCAGCTGATCAAAACTCTGCAGCAGTTTCTCATCAAGCGAAATGCCGAATCTGACGGTATTTCCCATTCAATGTATCCTCTCAGGTTTCACTTTTACTTTGTCATCAGAACCATAACTGATTTTGTGACAGAAGTCACTACTGTCTGGATTTTAATCAATCAGTGTGCTATGAAATATTTTATTGTGTTACGCAGTTGTTTTCTACCAGGTTAGTGTATGGTGAGATTTCATGCAATCTATTGATGATTTAAAGCAACTTGATCTGCTTGCTGACGGTGACTCAACCATCCACAGACTCGACCCGCGCGCCAAGGTGCTGGTGACGCTGATATTCATAATTTCAGTCATTTCGTTTGGCACGTATGAACTGGCCGCCCTGCTGCCGTTCTCTGTTTTTCCGATAGTCATGATCTCGCTGGCCAGGCTGCCTCCGTTATATATTGCCAGAAAAATCGTTCTCATCTGGCCATACGTCATACTTATCGGTATATTTAATCCGGTGTTTGACCGGGAGATGCTTCTACAGTTTGGAATGTTTGGCATTTCCGGTGGCTGGGTATCTTTCATCTCCATGCTTGTGCGCTCGGCGCTGACGGTCGGAGCGGCGCTGATTCTCATCGGAACAACCGGATTTACGTCTGTCTGCCAGGCGCTGGAGCAGATGGGGATGCCACAGGTTTTTACCGTGCAGCTGCTCTTCCTTTACCGCTATATTTTTGTACTCAGCGAAGAGGGTGACAGGGCATCCAGAGCACGCGAGTTACGATCCTGCGGTAAAAAAGGGATGGGGATGCGCAGTTTCAGCTCAATGACGGGACATCTGCTGCTGCGTACCTGGCAACGGGCCGAGCGGATCCATATGGCCATGCTGGCACGCGGTTTCGTTGGAATATTCCATGCCCGGCGTCAGTCACGATTCGGAAAAGCGGAATTATTGTTTGTTCTTGGCTGGGGCACGCTCTTTATCCTTCTGCGGACCCGTAATATCCCCCTGCTGCTGGGATCACTGGTAACAGACCTGTTCATATGAGTCACCATCTTGTAGAAGTTGAAAATCTCCGCCATGTTTATCCCGATGGAACCATGGCTCTGCGGGGTGTATCGTTCAGGATTCATCACGGGGAGTCGGTAGCGGTCATCGGCGCCAACGGGGCAGGGAAATCGACGCTGCTGCAGCACTTGAACGGATATCTGGCAGCAACGGACGGACATATACGTATCGGTGACACACCACTCTCAAAAAGTACGCTGCCTGATATCCGGCGAACAGTCGGCATGGTCTTCCAGAATCCTGACGACCAGCTCTTTATGCCGACGGTTTTCGACGATGTTGCCTTCGGACCTTTAAACCTTGGTCTTATTGGAGAGCATGTTGAAAAAAGAGTGACGGACGCGCTTGAACGGGTAGGGGCCGGACATCTGCGTGACAAGCCGCCTTACCACCTCTCCGGCGGTGAAAAGAAACGGGTTGCCATTGCCACCGTGCTGTCCATGTCACCCGATATTCTGGTTATGGATGAGCCTACCAGCGGGCTCGACCCGTCTGCCCGCCGGCAGCTTATTTCATTGCTCCGGCAATTCCATCACACTAAAATCTTCACCAGTCATGATCTCGACATGGTAATGGAACTCTGTGAACGCACCATTATCCTTCACGAAGGGTTGATTATGGCAGATGATCTGACGGTGACAATATTCGGAAACGAGGATTTGCTGGCCGCCTGCAGGCTGGAAAAACCGCTTTCAATGCAGGGGTGCCCGCTCTGCAGTAAAAAACACAGAGATTAACAATCCGGGACCCAAAATGCCACGAATGAGAAGATCAGCAGTATCCGGTATGATAGCAGTTGCTCTGCTCGTCATATCCGCGTGTTCACCGCAGGTGAATCACCCCGGAAAACAGGTCACGGAGCCGGGAGTTCAAAAAGGGCATTATGTTACCGGTGACGGGGTATTGCTGCCGGTGCGCTCCTGGCTGCCGGATGGCGGCCCCCCCAGGGCTGTCATCGTTGCTCTGCACGGTTTTAACGATTACAGTAACGCCTTCGCTTCCGCCGGAAGTTACCTGAACCGCTACGGTATTGCCTGCTACGCCTACGACCAGCGAGGTTTTGGCGGTTCGCCGGGACACGGGCTCTGGTCGGGCACCGAGGCGTACACGAACGACCTCGCCGGTTTTGCAAGGGAGATCCGCAAACGTCATCCAGGCATACCACTTTACATTTTGGGAGAGAGTATGGGAGGGGCTGTGACCATCGTTGCCATGACCGGGAGTAATCCGCCAAATGTCGACGGTGTTATCCTGATCGCACCGGCGGTCTGGGGGCGGAAAACCATGCCCTGGTATCAAAGGTGGCTGCTGGCCATCGCTTCGCACACACTCCCCCGGATGGAGCTTACCGGGAAAGGGCTGCATATCTCCCCGTCAGACAACATTGAGATGCTGCGGGCTTTGGGCCGCGACCCGCTTATCATCAGAGCCACCCGCATAGACACCTTGTACGGACTCACCAATCTGATGGACGAGGCCTTGGCACGGTCAGAGAAACTGCGAGTACCAACTCTGATCCAGTACGGCAGGAAGGATCAGGTTATCCCCAAGGAACCGACATTCCTGATGCTAGAAAAGATGCCTGACACAAGCCGAAAGGCTTTTTATGAGAATGGCTATCACATGCTGCTGAGGGATTTACAAGGCGCAAAGCCCTTGACCGACATTGCAGTCTGGATTACAGATCATAACAAAACCTTGCCCTACGGCGCGGCTGATTGGAAATGACCACGCCGTTACCACATCTTATCAAGATCGGTGCGGGTATAGGTGTGGTTACGTTCGGTGTAAAACGAAGTGGCGTTTTTTTGGCGTTTCAGCATAAGTGAATCTTTGGTGAATATCCGGTACAAAAATGCTATCGGCGTTAAAAAAGCATAAAATACCAGTGATAGAATCACCTTGCTGTTAAAGGTTCCGAGCACCTCGGCGAACCGTAACCACACCCGTGAGATAGTACGCGCCAACGGCTTGACGAACAAAGCGATGACCAGCAGAGCCAGCGAAACATACACAAATTCGCGGCGGTGACTGAGGATGTTGACGACCAGAAAAAATGCTGCGAGAACACCCAGTGTCTCCATCTCCTGCAATCGCGGATTTTTTGTTTCAGACATGCCTTCCCCCTAGAACAGTGTGTAAATGAACGGTGCTATGGCAGATCCGCTGGTCATGACAATCAGCACGCCGATCAGCAGCAGCACGACAATCATCGGCAGCAGCCACCATTTTTTCCGTTCTCTCAGAAACTGCCAGAAATCTGTAACGACACTCATAATAACCTCTCCTCAATAGAATTTTCGGTTGAGGTTCTTGCAAAAGTATCATGAATCAGTCCCCCCTCCCTTGACGGGAGGGGGTTAGGGGGTGGGTGAAACCGCAACAGGCTGATTTCATGGCTATATCCCCCCCACCCTAACCCTCCCCCGCCAGGGGGGAGGGGACTTTTTAAACTATTGCAAGAGACTCGGATGTATCAGCAGATAGTTTTGAATAATGCTTGCCGCCACCCTGTGACCGGCCGGGTTCCAGTGTTCATCGGTCGTAAAGGTCAATTTCGGATTGTTATGGCTTT
>JBAXVG010000028.1:0-62167 GCA_037129255.1 Desulfuromonadales bacterium
AGAACAAGCAAATTCATGGAACCGGAAGAAAATCAACATCATGACGCCGGTGGCAGCGAGTGCATTGATCAATTTGAAATCACTGTTGAAGGCCGCTTTCTGATCACCTGTAAATCAATAGGGCCAAAAGTAACTCACGGGCGGCCAAGTGGCCGCCCGCTTTGTTTACAGTCTAAAACCTACCTCATCATCTCAAAATACCTGTCCTCACAGGTCTCATCCTTTATATCGATAAACTTGTTGCAGATTTCCGTAACCATATTGATCACTCCCTGATAACCGATCAGCGGGTAGCGATGCTTGTTCACCCTGTCGAAAACCGGGAAACCGAAACGGAACAGCGGTACTTTTGCGTCGCGGGCGGCAAACTTGCCGTGCGTGTCGCCGATGATCGCATCGACCGGATCAGTCATCACCAGGCTGCGCAGATGCCAGAGATCCTTGTTCATGTAAATTTTGCACCCCTTGCCGTACATGGAACCGTCCAGGAGCCCCTGCAGCTCTTTTTCCGCCTTCTTGCTGCCGCGACTGCAGAGGATGTGGTACGGCCGGGCGCCCATCTCCAGCAGAAAGGAGACATAACCCATCAGGTAATCCGGATCGCCATAGACGGCAAACTTCCTGCCATGCATATACTGCTGTGAATCGGTCATGGCATCCACCGCACGGCCACGCTCGTTCTTCAGTGTTGCCGGCACCTCCTTGCCGAACAGCTCGGCTATCTTCATGATCAGGGCATCGGTCTTCTCGATACCCATCGGCATCGGCAGTGAAACATGTTTGCCGGAGTAGGTGTCCTTGATCCAGCCGAAGGTCTTGGGTGTCGCATAGGGGCCGATGGTAATGGTGGCTTTGCCGTTGATCGAATCGGCGGCATCATCCAGTTTCGTCCCGCCGGCATAGATATGGTAACTGCCGTCGCAGGGGGAATCGAAGGTGTCGCTGATATCCCCGAGAATGGTATACGGCACGCCGAACTCTTTCAGGATACGCTTATATTCACGATAGTCTCCGGTATTGAAGTCACAGCCGGGGATCAGGTTGAGCTTGCCGGTGCAGCGCCCCTCGATCTGCTTTCCCTCGGTCAGAGTCTGAAGAATTGAAGTCAGCATGGAATCATAACCGTGAATATGGGTGCCGTTGAAGCTGGGAGTGTTGGCGTAGGGAATCGGCAGCTCTTTGGGAATATGACCTTTCTGTTTGGCATTCTTGAGGAAGGCGGTCAGGTCATCGCCGATAACCTCCGGCATGCAGGAGGTGAAGACCGCAATCATCTTAGGCTTATAGAGCGCATACGCGTTTTCCAGCCCTTCATGCAGGTTGTTCTGGCCGCCGAACACGGCGCCATCTTCGGTCATGGAGTCGGACACGGCCGGAGCCGGTTCGCGGAAATGACGGTTGAGGGTCGAGCGATAGTAGGAGGCACAGCCCTGTGAACCATGCACAAACGGCAACGTCCCCTCGAAACCGTGGGCAACCAGCTGAGCACCCAGCGGCTGACAGGCGTGGGCCGGATTGATCACCAACGCCTGACGGGCAAAGTTTTTCTCTTTATACTCTGCGCTGTTGATCCAGTTTTTAACCCGCTCCACCTCTTCCGGCGGTGTCTCGACAATCTTTTTAACTTCAAGGTTTAGTAAGTTTGACATGATGTACTCCTTGTGGGTTGGCGACCAATCTGTCACACAACCGGTAGTTTGTTTGGATCAAGGGGCCAGGGTCAAGGGTCAAGTTGATGCAAAAAGACTTGTCTTTACCTTGACCCTTGCCCCCTGACCCTTGACCCTAAAAGGGACTTTTCACCAGTTTCCAGGTCGGACTGTTCACCGCCATGTCCACATCCCTGGCAAAGATCTCAAAACCGTTATAGCCATGGTAGGGGCCGGAGTAATCCCAGCTGTGCATCTGACGAAACGGAATCCCCATCTTCTGGAACACGTACTTCTCCTTGATGCCGGAGCCGATCAGATCCGGCTTCAGGGCATGGGCAAACTTTTCGAACTCGTACTCGGAGGGGTCGTCGTAGACCACCGTTGCGTCCGGCATTTCCGGAGCGGTGCGATCGTAGTCGTCAGTGTGGGCAAACTCATAGCCGGAGCCGACGCAGTCCATCCCCAGATCTTCATAGGCACCGATGGTGTGGCGTGGTCGCAGCCCACCTACCAGCAGCATGACTTTTTTACCGTCCAGGCGCGGTTTGTATTCGTCTACAATTGCCTGCATGATCGGGTCGTACTTCGCAATGACCTGCTCAACCTTGTCCTGGATGCTCTGATCGAAGAGTGCTCCGATTGCGCGCAGAGATTCGCGGATTTTGGTCGGACCGAAGAAATTGAACTCGTGCCAGGGGATACCGTACTTCTCCTCCATCACCTTGCACATGTAGTTCATGGAGCGATAACAATGGATCAGGTTCAGTTTGACCTGATGGGTAGCGGCAATCTTCTCCAGTTCGCCGTCACCGGTCCAGACTGCCTTGACATTCAAACCGATCTCCTCCAGCAGAGGCTTGGCAGACCATACATCACCGCCGATGTTGTAATCGCCGATCAGGGCGATGTCATAGGGAGTTTCGGGCTCGGCGAATTCGCGGGTTTCGATGATATAGTCCCGGATAGTGTCGTTGGATATATGATGACCCAGTGACTGTGAAACACCACGGAAACCCTCGCAGTTACAGGGGATGATCGGAATATCCAGATCCTTGGAAGACTGCTTGGCCACTGAAGTTATATCATCGCCGATCAGACCGACCGGACATTCCGACAAAACCGAGATGCCTTTGGCCAGCGGGAACAGATCATGAGCCTCCTCCAGCAGGGTTTTGAGTTTTTTGTCGCCGCCATAGACGATGTCTTTTTCCTGAAAATCGGAGGTGAACTGCATACCGAACTGGGTCACGCCGTTGATGCCGCTCATCAGATTACGGCGCGTACCCCAGGAGTACCAGCCGCAGCCGACCGGGCCATGGGAAACGTGAACCATGTCGCGGATCGGTCCCCAGACAACACCCTTGGCTCCCGCATAGGCACAGCCACGGGCGCTCATGACACCCGGAACAGTTTTCTTGTTGGACTTGACGCTGGCGCATCCGCTGGCGGCATCATTCGGCGCCAGGTGCGGAGAGCGTTTCTTTTTGGCTTTTTCGGGATAGACCGACAGGGCATCATCGATCATGGCCTGGGTGGATTCCTTGGTAATGCCTTCAATTTTACGTATCTTGTCTGACATGGGAAACTCCTTTTTAGGGTCAAGGGGCAAGGGTCATGGGTCAAGGAAAAATCTTAATGAACGGTTCAACTTGACCCTTGCCCCTTGACCCTGATAAATTTACGCTGCCTCTGCTATACCTACGATGCTCTCATCTTCAGCTTCCATGATACCGAACTCCATAAGCAGGTCTTCCAGCTCTTCCATCTCCAGCGGAGTCGGTACGACCAGCATCTTGTTATTGAGGATCTTCTCGGCCAGATTCCGGTATTCCTGGGCCTGCGGGTGTTCCGGCGAGTATTCGATAACCGTCATCCGGCGCATTTCCGCCCGCTGCACCTGATTGTCGCGAGGGACAAAGTGGATCATCTGTGTACCGAGTTTCGCCGCCAGGGCGCTGACCAGTTCGAACTCCTTGTCAGTCTTGCGGGCGTTGCAGATCAGTCCGGCCAGACGGACTTTTCCGGACGAAGCGTATTTGAGGATTCCTTTGGCGATGTTGTTGGCGGCATACATGGCCATCATTTCACCGGAGCAGACGATGTAGATCTCTTCGGCTTTTCCTTCACGGATCGGCATGGCGAATCCGCCGCAGACAACATCACCCAGAACGTCATAGAAAACAAAGTCGAGGTCAGGCGTATACGCACCGTTCTCTTCCAGAAAGTTGATGGCGGTGATAACACCGCGACCGGCGCAACCGACGCCCGGTTCAGGTCCACCTGATTCTACGCATTTGGTTTCACCGTAGCCGATCTTCATGACATCTTCCAGTTCCAGATCCTCAACGGTTCCTTTTTCGCGCACCAGATCCATAACCGTATTCTGCGCCTTGGCATGCAGGATCAGACGGGTGGAGTCTGCCTTGGGGTCGCAGCCGACGATCATGACCTTCTTACCGAGGTAGGCCAGGCCCGCCACCGTATTCTGTGTTGTGGTTGACTTGCCGATACCGCCTTTGCCGTAAATTGCTATCTGTCTCATTGTGTTACTCCTTTCGCCCACCAATTCGTGAGCACGTTTTGTATTGGACGGGGCAAAAATGAAAAGGCGCCCCATTTCTTTGAATGGTGGCGCCTTTGCCAAATTCATGCTGTGCTGTTAATGCTTCCGATGAGTATTCACAGTACAGCAATGTCTAAGCACATGTCATGCCAAAGACTATTATATTTGCAATTTCAGCATGTTATTATTTTATACCCTCGCAATAGATCACTCTGAAAAAATAATCACGTTGCGTAACTGCCGGACAAAAACACATGTGCCTGTTTTTTACTCATACAATATTCTCGAATTCTATGTAATAGTAACTATAAGAATGCATGCACGAACGTGACAGAACGACCCTGCACCGTAAGAGGTCAGAAGATGAAATGCCTTGAAGAAGCTCTGCGCAAAAGCGAAATGCGCTTGAAAGCGGTACAGCGGATTGCTCGCATTGGAGATTGGGAGTGGGAAATTCCTGCTGACAGAATCCTGTGGTCGGATGAGCTTTTCTGCATTTATGGCTATGAACCTCAAGAAGTTGCCCCTGATCTCACTATTATGCTGGACTCGATGCATCTTTGCCGTGAAGAATTTATTGCTGACATCGAAACGTGCCTCAAGGAGGGAAAAGACTTTGAAACGGAAAGTGTTTATTCCCGCAGAGACGGTTCAGAAACTGTTCTGCGAACTACCGCACGGGTGTCGCGCAAGAGAAACGGCCGTCCTCAGCTGCTGACAGGAACTGTCCAGGAAATTACCGAACACCGACAGATGGTCCGGTTGCTGGCTGAGAAGGAGGCCCGCCTGCGTACCATGGTACAAACCATCCCTGACCTGGTCTGGCTTAAAGACGCAGCCGGTGTCTATCTGCTCTGCAATACGATTTTTGAGCGTTTTTTCGGCGCCAGGGAAGCGGATATTACAGGCAAAACCGATTACGACTTCGTTGACAGGAAACTGGCCGACTTTTTCCGTCAGCATGATCTGAAGGCCATGGCAGCGGGAGAACCGAGCAGCAACGAGGAGTGGGTCACCTTTGCCGACGATGGCCATGATGCGTTACTGGATACCATAAAAACACCGATGTACGATGTTGAAGGAAAACTCATCGGTGTGTTGGGTATCGCCCGTGATATTACCTCGCGCAAACATACGGAAGACGCTTTGCGGGAAAGCGAAGAGCTTTTCCGCCTGGCGTTTGAACAGGGAGCCGAAGGGATTGTTTTTTCAGAATACGGGACAGGCAAAATAGTCTATGCCAATGCCACTATAGGAAAAATATTCGGCCATTCTCAGGAAGAGCTTCTTGCCGGCGGTCGGCAGTTGCTCTACGGACATTTCGAAGAGGAACTGGTGATATCCCTTCCCGATGTCCTGCTTCAAAAGGATTTTTTGTCTACCAGAGTCAGAGTAGCCAGAAATGACGGAACGGAACTGGTCATCTCGTTGCGCCTGAGACTCGTCAGGGTCGGAGGAAAAGAGCTGGAGTACCTGTCAGTGCGCGATATGACCGAAAAGGTGCATCTTGAGAACGAAGCGAAGGAATCCCAGGCCAGACTCATTCATGCCAACAAGATGAGCTCTTTGGGAATGCTTGTTTCCGGCATGGCCCATGAGATAAATAACCCGAACAACTTTATCATGTTCAACTCGGGTATGCTTGCCGACATCTGGAACGACGCCGACAGAATACTTAACGATTATTTCCGGAAGTACGGCGAGTTCAGCCTGGGGGGCTTACCGTACCCGGAAGTCGGTACGGCAGCGAGCAAGCTTATTGCCGGAATCAACGAAGGATCCCAGCGGATCAAAATTATTGTGGATGACCTCAAGGATTTCTCGCGGCAGGACACTCTTGAAACCAATCGGGAAATGGATGTCAATGAAGCGGTCCTGAAGGCTGCCGCTATTTTAACCCCGCACATAAAAACACACACCGTCAATTTCCACATGCACCTTCAGGAGAGTATTCCCAGGAACGTCGGCAACGTGCATAAATTTGAGCAGGTAATCATAAATCTCCTGATGAATGCGCTCCAGTCTCTGCCGGACAAGCAATGTGGCGTAACCGTATCCACGGCAATGAAAGATGAGAACACCATTATAGTCGTCATAAAAGATGAGGGTGGCGGTATGACCGGAGAAACCATGGCGCGGCTTGCTGAGCCGTTTTTTACCACAAAAAACGCATCCGCCGGAACCGGGCTCGGTCTTTTTATCTCCAAGTCGCTCTTAACCACGCTCAACGGAAATCTACGCTTTGAATCAGAACCGGGCACGGGGACATCTGCCATAATCGAACTGCCCATTCGTCATAAGGATATTAACCAATGACCACACAACGCGCCGCATCTGCCGGCATACTCCTGGTAGATGACGAAGAGCAGATCCTTTTCAGTTCGAAACTCCTCCTCAAAAGTAACGGCTTTGACAAGATCATCTGTCTGAGCGAAGGCGCCCGGGTGCTACCCCTCCTTGAATACGAGAACATCTCCCTTATCGTCCTTGATCTCTGCATGCCGGGTATCCCGGGGCTTGAGCTGCTGAAAAAGGTGAACTACACCTATCCCGACATTCCGGTGATAGTCATGACCGCTGTCTATGAAATTGATACCGCCGTGGAGTGTATAAAGTCCGGCGCCTTCGATTATCTGACGAAACCTGTCCGCACGGCGGATTTTCTTGCCCGTGTCCGACTGGCGCTTCAGATGGTCTCCTTGCAGCGCGAAAACAGTACACTGAAAAGACAGCTCCTTGCCAATAGCCTCGAATGTGAGGAATCGTTCGCCGGGATACGGACGGCCAACCACCGGATGAGGTCGATCTTTCATTATGTGGAAGCTGTTGCCGGCGGTGCTGCGACGGTTTTGATCACCGGCGAAACCGGCGTCGGCAAAGAACTGATTGCCGGAGCTATTCACAACCTGAGCGGCCGCAGGGGAAACCTCGTTTCTGTTAACTCAGCCGGCCTCGACGACAACATCTTCTCGGATACTCTATTTGGCCATAAAAAAGGGGCTTTTACCAACGCTGACACCGAAAGGGAAGGATTGATCTCCCGGGCTGGCGGCGGTACACTTTTTCTGGACGAAATCGGGGATCTCGATGCTCGATCACAGATCAGACTTCTCAGACTGCTTCAGGAACGCGAGTATTACCAGCTCGGCTCGGACATCCCCAAGAGAACCGATGCGCGGATAATTGTCGCCACAAACAGGGATATCGACCGGATGGTCGCTCTGGATGCTTTTCGCAAGGACCTCTATTTCCGTCTCAGCCCACATCACATACGCATACCACCTCTGCGGGAACGCCTCGACGACCTGCCGCTGCTGGTGGATCATTTTCTGGACGAGTTCGCTGCAGCCACCGGTGCGAAGAGACCGGCCTACCCGCGGGAGCTCATTCTCCTTCTCTCCACCTATGATTTTCCGGGTAATGTCCGAGAATTGCAGGGTATGATCAGTGACGCTCTGGTCCGGCATAAAGGGGGCATGCTCTCACTGGATTGTTTCAGTTCCTATCTGGATCAAAGGCGCGCATCAT
Source organism: Desulfuromonadales bacterium (assembly GCA_037129255.1). Taxonomy (GTDB): domain Bacteria; phylum Desulfobacterota; class Desulfuromonadia; order Geobacterales; family Pseudopelobacteraceae; genus JACRCG01. The sequence goes on from JBAXVG010000028.1 coordinate 7,744, forward strand.
GTTCCCCTTTGCCCGCATTCTGTTCTGCAAAGGGCATCCCGGCATTTCCTCCATTTCCCGACCGGCTCCCGACATTCCGCGAAGCGGAAGAGTACCTGGTTAACGAAGCGCTGCTGCAGGCCGGCAACAATCAGGGCATTGCTGCAAAGATACTTGGCATAACGCGTCAGGCCTTGAATAAACGGCTCAACAAAACCTCCGCTCAAAAGAGGTGAAACCAGGGCTGCACCCCGCAATCCTGGTTGCACCCTCTCTGGTCATCCTGTTTCCAATGTATTCCTGAGTTCACCCCGTAACCCTGCAAATCCGGTTGCATCCCCTCACAATCAAACTACCGCCACATAACTTTGTAACAGACTGTTATTCCGCCATTTACTGCAACAAATCCACGCAGGCACATTTTGTGCTCATATCTTTTCCAGTAAAATTCTCCTGGAGAAGATTTATGAACGAACATATTTTCGTGGTTGATGATGAGCAGAATTTTCGCTTCAGCGCTGAACTGGCTCTCAAAAAACAGGGTTACAAGGTCTCTGAAACCGCTGACGGGGGGGATGCGTTAGCCAGAATTCTGATGGCTGAGAGCAATCCGCCTCAGTTCGACTTGCTGCTGCTTGATATGGAACTCCCGACCGTCTCGGGGCTTGAAATTATCAGGAAGCTGCAAGAAATGAAGATCACCATACCGGCAATCATAATATCCGGGCATCTGCCAAGCCACATTTTCAAGGAGTTATTGTACATTGGCTGTCTTGACATTTTTTTTAAGCCGATCAACGAAAATGTCCTGATCAACAGGGTAAAAGACGTATTCCAGACCCGATAAGGAGTAATAAATATGGCCAGGACAATAGCAGGCATCAGTCTTCGCACAAAACTGATCATTGCGTGTGCCGCTATGGCGGTGATCCCTCTTTTTCTTTTATATTTCATGACCTTCAAGACAACAGAACAAGCCCTGCTGAAGACCGTTTTTGAAAGAAACAAGAGTTTGGCCGCGAACATCGCCGAGGATATCGACCAGATGTTCGAAGAAAAAATCCGGATGCTGAAAATAGCTGCCGGCAACACGGATATCCAATCTATGGATGCCGCAAGGCTGGTCCCGGCTTTAAGCCCGCTCACAGCCCAGCATCATGAGCTGTTGATGGCGATAGTACTTGCACCTGACGGTGATCTTCTGGCCCGCTCGGACGGCAAACAGGTCAAGGCAAACTACAGTGATCGGGAATACTTTCATACAGCTACCAGAACAGGCAAAACCACCATTTCTGATGTACTGCGATCCAAGACTACCGGAAAGCTGGACATAGGAATCGCCGAACCGATCAAGAACCCTGACCAGTCGCTGCGAGGCATGCTGGTCATAGGTGTTTCCCTGCATAAAATCATAGACCGCATTGCCATGACCAGGATCGGCACGTCCGGTTATGCTTACGTAGTGAATAAAAGCGGTAAAATCCTTATGCATCCTGACCGGAGCCTGGTCGACAATTCGGCTGACTTCTCCGGCCTGGCTCCTGTCAAAGCAGTAATCAGCGGGCAGTCCGGGGCGGTGGAATTCGAGTATAACGGCCGGAAGACACTGGCCAGCTATAACTACCTGCCGACAACCGGGTGGGGGCTTGTTGTGCAACAGCCTCTTGGTGAGGCAATGGCCGCCGTGAATACACTCAGAAATACCAACATAATGATTATGATAGTTACCATGCTCGCAGCTGTTATTATCGTATTCGTTTTGGCCGGAGTCATTTTCAAACCCATTTCGCTATTGACAGCTGCGGTCGGTAAGGTCGCCGATGGAGATTTTACGGCACAGGCCCGCTTCAAATCATCGGATGAGATAGGGGCCCTTGCGGCTGCTTTCAACAATATGACGGCACAATTACAACGTGAGGAAACCGCCCGGCACAAGGCTGAAGAGGCTATGCGCGAAACCAATGATATGTTCGCGCTTTTCATGCGCTATTCGCCGGTGTATGTCTTCATCAAAGAGGTGGACAGTGCGGGAAGCCGCGTACTGCAGGCCAGCGAGAATTTTCAGGAGATGGTCGGCGTCAGCGGTTCTGATATGATCGGCAAGTTGATGACGGAACTGTTTCCGGCAGAATTTGCTGCAAAGATCACCGCCGATGACCAGGACGTCATTGCGAAAAGCGACGTTCTGAAAATTGATGAGGAGCTTAACGGTCGCAGCTACACCACCTTCAAATTCCCGCTGACGCTTGGAAAAAGAACTTTGTTGGCCGGATATACCATCGACATAACCGAACGCAAGCAGGCGGAAGAACGCTTTCGCTCACTGGTGGAAAACTCCATCGATGTCATTTTTGTCATTGATACCGACGGGATCTTCAGGTTTGTTTCACCGGCATGGGAAAAACATTTCGGTCACCGGACAGCCGACGTTCTTAACAAAAGTTTTGTTCCGTTTGCCCACCCGGATGATGCAGAACTCTGCTTCGATTACCTGATGAAGGTTGTGACAACCGGCGAAGCCGCAACAAGTCCGATCTTCCGCGTAAAACATCTCAACGGCAGCTATCGCAGCTTTATCTCCAACGGCAGCACCTATCTTGATGCATCAGGCAGGCCGTTATACCTCGGTATCGGGCGGGATATCTCGGATCAGCTGCGCACTGAGGAAGAACGTTACAACCTGGAGAAACAACTTCTCCATGCCCAGAAACTTGAAAGCCTCGGCGTGCTGGCCGGCGGCATCGCCCATGACTTCAACAACATCCTGATGGCCATTATCGGAAACGCAGATCTGGCGCTTATGCGGATCAACAAGGAGTCCCCGGCGACTGAAAACCTGCACCGCATAGAACAGGCCGCCGCCCGTGCCGCTGACCTTGCCAAACAGATGCTGGCCTATTCAGGAAAAGGAAAATTCGTAGTCGAGAACATCGACCTGAATATCCTTCTGGAAGAGATGCTGCATATGCTGGAGGTATCTATCTCCAAAAAAGCGGTACTGCGCCTCAACCTGCACACACCGCTCCCGACAGTGGAGGCTGACGCCACCCAGATGCGCCAGATCATCATGAATCTGGTCATCAACGCCTCCGAGGCCATCGGTGACAAGAGCGGCGTTATTGCCATCACCACCGGCTGCATGGATTGCGACAGGAATTACCTGAAAGATGTCTGGCTCGATGAGAACATCAGCGCAGGTCTCTACGTCTATCTGGAAATTGCCGACACCGGCTGCGGCATGGACAAGACAATCATGGCAAAGCTGTTTGATCCCTTCTTCACCACCAAATTCACCGGCCGGGGCCTCGGTATGGCGGCGGTGCTCGGCATCGTCCGCGGCCACAAGGGGGCCATCAAGGTCTACAGTGAACCGAATCGAGGCACCACCTTCAAGATACTGCTTCCCGCCTCCGATCGACCGGCAGAGCTGTTTAACGGCCACACTCACACTGATGATTGGAAAGGTTCGGGGAAAGTGCTGCTGGTGGATGACGAGGAGACAGTGCGCGGCATCGGCAGCGAGATGCTGAAGGAGCTGGGATTCGAACCCGTCACCGCCTGCGACGGGCGGGAAGCGCTGGAGATGTTCAGACAATTGCCCGACATAGCCTTCGTGATCCTGGACCTGACCATGCCGCATATGGATGGTGAACACTGTTTTCGTGAACTTCGCAGGATCAGGTCTGACATCAGAGTGATCATGTCCAGCGGCTACAACGAGCAGGAAGTCACGCAGAAATTTGTCGGCAAAGGTCTGGCCGGCTTTATTCAGAAGCCGTACAAGCTTAGTGTGTTGAGAGATGCAGTAAGAGGAATTATTTAGTTAGATTGTGGATACTTATCGGTGTTTTTAAAAGCGATTTAATTGGGGGCGGTCATGAAAAAACCGCTTAGCAGTTTCACCTTCAATGCCAAGATTTTATTGTCGGTACCGGCAACTATGTTGATGATCTGGAGGCGATGGTGCAGAAGGCTGCGGATGGGGATAAAAGTCGCATCCTTTACGGCGTCTACCTTCTGGTCGGTGTTACCATCGTCATCATTATTCTGGTCTGCATACTTGCCATCTTTGTCACCAAGCGACTGCTGCTGAGTATCGGTGCCGAACCGACCGAAATGGAGGACATTGCAAGACGGGTCGCTGAAGGTGACCTGACAATAAAGTTGCAGAGCGGGAAAAGCGGAATTTATGAGGAGATGCGCCGCATGGTTGAGAGCCTGCGCCTGGTTATGGATAGGGTTAACCAGAGTGCTCAGGAGGTTTCTGTTGCCCCGTGCAACTGCATAGAAGAAGGCGTGGTGGAGGTTGAACGCGGGACAACCGGGGCCTCCCGTTCCGGTAAAGCGCTGGAAACAATTTTAGAGCAGATTAACAAGGTTACCGGTCAGGTTAACCAGATTGCTACTGCAGCCGAGGAACAGACCGCCACTACGCGCGAGATAACCAACAACATCCACAATATTTCCAAAACAGTTCAGTCGAGTGCGCAGAGCTCACAGGAAATGTCTCAGTCATCATCCCGGCTGTCGCAGTTGTCGGTGGATCTGCAGGATCTGGTACGGCGTTTCAGGCTGTAGATGATGAACCGAATGAACTGGCTGCCTTTATTCAGAAGCCGTATAAGTTCATATTTCCTGATCCCGACGGGGTTTAATCGGTATTTTCGGTCAACAAGCTTGGCACCAAACCTGATCGCAATGTCATTAATTTTACGATTATGTAGGCCGGATGAAGCGGAGCGCATCCGGCGACAATGCTGGCAATGGCAGCGATGCCGGATCCGCTTCGCTTGATCCGGCCTACGAAAAATATGCGCCAAGTCGTTTTCCTACCGGATCAGGAAGTCTGAAATTGAGCGTGGTTAAGGATGCAGTGAGAGGGATTTTGTAAAGGGGGATAGGACGATGATGAAACTGATAAAAGGTAGCTTGATGCTGCTGTTGGTCCTTCTTGCAATTCCGCATAAAGCACTCGCCCTTGACTCTCCTGCCAAAGCCGGAGCCGGCCAGCGACTAAAAACAATCATAGTTGACAACTATCATCCCTACACATTTATGAATGATAAGGGCCAACCTGATGGATTCAGTGTCGAAATTGCCAGAGCAGTTGCCAAAGCGATGGATCTTGAGATTGATATTCGGGTGGACAAATGGGATGTGGCAGTGAGAGAGCTGGGGGCAGGAAGCATTGACCTGCTCCCGATGATGGCAAAGTCACCCGAACGGGATAAAATATTCGACTTCTCAGTACCGCATACCATCGCTTACGATGCGATCTTTCTTAAAAAAGGGAGTACGGGACTCCGCACACTGAACGATTTATCGGGCAAAACAGTTATCGTGATGAACAAGGACATCGCCCACAACTATCTCCTCTCTAACGACCTGTCGAAAAATATGAACCTCCTTCCGGTCGATTCGTTACCGGATGCATTGAAGCAGCTCTCTGCCGGCAAAGGGGATGCCGCCATCATGCCGAAACTGGTTGGCATCGTCACGGCAAAGAAACTGAACCTAGTAGACATTGAGACATCGTCTCAACTTATAGATGCCTACACTCGCCCATTCTGCTTCGCTGTCAAGGACGGCAATCAGGCTCTGCTGGAACGCTTTAATCAGGGTTTGAACATCATCAAAAGCTCCGGCCAGTATGATGCCATCTATAAAAAATGGTTCGGAACGCTGGAAGACCCGCTCCTGAACCTTAAGACCGTTATTAAATACAGTTCCGTGTTTGCGTTTATACTGCTTGGCTCCATTGCCTGGAGTGTCCTGTTGAAGCGGAAGGTGAAGGCAAAGACAGAACATCTTGAGGCAGAGATAATCAAGAGAACGTTGACTGAAGAGTCTCTGAAAAACGTTACGTTGCGCCAGAATGCAATCTTATCCGCTGTCCCCGATATAATCATGGAGGTTGACGCAAACAGGGTCTATACATGGGGCAACAGTGCCGGGCTGGAATTCTTCGGCGACGATGTGGTTGGCAAGGAGGCGGCATATTATTTTGCGGCTGAACAGGACACCTATCAGACAACTAAGCCTTTGTTCGAAGGTGCAGAAGGAGCCATCTACGTTGAAAGCTGGCAGCGGCGCAAGGACGGCGAAGTCCGCCTGCTGGCCTGGTGGTGTAAAGCACTTGATGATGCACAGGGCAATGTGACCGGCGCATTGTCAACAGCGAGGGATATTACCGAAAGTAATCAGGCAAACGAAATGCTGCGGAACAGCGAGGAGAAATACCGGGTTCTGGTGAAGCACCTTTCTTCCGGTGTCGTTGTGCATGCCGCTAACTCAACCATCATCTTTTCAAACCCCATGGCATCTACACTTCTCGGCCTCTCCAAAGATCAACTGCGGGGTAAAGAAGCTATGGATCCGGCCTGGTGCTTTATTCACGAAAACGGGGCAACTTTAACTTTTGAGGAGTACCCGGTCAACAAAGTGCTGTCGTCCGGTATGCCTGTTTCCAACCAGGTGCTTGGAATTAAGCGACCTGACCTGCCTGAACCCGTATGGGTCCAATGCTACTCCTATCCGGTTACCAACGCAGATGGCGCGCTGCAGCAGGTTGTTGTGACCTTTTCTGATATAACTGAGCGTAAACGGGATAAGGAGATAATCGAGAAACGGCTTGTTGCCCTGACGCAACCACTGGAATCCGGTTTTGTTACCTTTGCCGAAATGTTCAATATAGCTGACGTTCAGCGCCTGCAGGACGAATTTGCCCGTGCTACCGGCGTAGCGTCCATTATCACCTATCCGGACGGAACGCCACTGACTGCGCCGAGTAACTTTACCCGCTTATGTAACGATATTATCCGCAAGACCGAAAAAGGATGCGCATCCTGCCATAAGTCAGATGCCGCCCTTGGACGTTTCAGTCCTGATGGCCCCAATATCCAACCCTGCCTGAGCGGTGGATTGTGGGATGCCGGGGCAGGTATTACCGTAGGCGGACAGCACATCGCCAACTGGCTGATCGGGCAGGTGCGCGATGAAATGCAAACGGAAGAAAAGATGGCGGCCTATGCCCGAGAAATCGGTGCAGACAAGACAGCATTCATCAAGGCCTTCCGTGAAGTTCCTTCCATGTCACTCAAGCAATTTGAGCACGTGGCCCAGGCTCTTTTCACCCTGGCAAATCAACTCTCTACCAGCGCCTATCAGAATATTCAGCAGGCCCGCTTCATTAACGAGCGAAAATTTGCTGAAGAAGCACTGCGCAAGAGTGAAGAAACTTTCAGGATGGTTTTCACCAATGCCGCTATCGGGCTGATGCTGGCTGACAATCAGTGCGTAGCGATAGATTGCAATCAGCATTTTGCCGAGATATTCGGAGCCAGCCGACAGGATTATTTTGGCATGAACCTGCTGACAATTATTCCGGAAGGCCCGGTACGGCAGCACCTCCGGAACACGCTAGCCGATGTTTTGGTTCATTGCTTCGAAGGCCCTTACACCTCTCAGGTAACAGGCAGAGAACTCTATCTGTCCATCACCAGTCAGCGAGTATCTGCTGACCATGTCATTATCATCATTAATGATATAACGGTACGGAGGCAGGCAGAGAAAGAACTGCAAACAACGAGGTTTATGGTCGAACATGCCTCTGATGCACTTTTCTGGATCACTCCTGAAGCCCGCATTGTTGATGCCAATGATGCGGCGTACCGTTCTCTTGGCTATTCCAAGGATGAACTACTGCAGTTGTCGGTACCGGATGTTGATATTTATTATAGTGCGGATACGTGGTCGGATCACTTTGCCGAGTTGCGGCGAAGCGGATCACTTAAATTTGAATCCGTGCAACGTGCGAAGGATGGGTGCCTTTTCCCTGTTGAAATTGTTGCCAATTACATTCAGTTTGATGACAATGAGTTCAACTGCGCCTTTGTCAGGAACATATCAGAGCGCAAGCGGTCCGAGGAACTGCTGACGAGCCTGACACAACGTCTTCAGTTGGCCGCTTCTTCAGCCCATCTCGGAATATGGGATTGGAATGTCAAAGAAAACATCATGGTCTGGGACGATCGGATGTTTGAGCTTTACGGTATCACGCGGGATACTTTCCCTAACAGTATTGACGCCTGGATGAACGGCCTGCACCCGGAGGACAGGGAGACCGCCATAACAGAATGCCAGGCGGCACTGAAAGGCGATAAGGAGTTCGACACAGAGTTCAGGGTTGTCCATCCGGATGGCACAGTGAAGCATATCAGGGGTAAGGGACTCGTAGTGCGGGGAGCAGACTGCACGGCAGAGCGGATGCTCGGCATCAACTATGACGTTACCGAAGCCAAGCATGCCGGAGAAGAGAAGCATAAACTTGAATCCCAGCTCCAGCAGGCCCAGAAGATGGAGTCAGTCGGCCGTCTGGCCGGCGGTGTGGCCCATGATTTCAACAACATGCTGAGTGTTATCATGGGGCATGCCGAACTGGGGTTGATGCAACTTGATCCGACCAACCCGGTCTGTGCCGATCTTAAGGAAATCAGCAAAACGGCCGAACGTTCGGCCGACCTCACCCGGCAGTTGCTGGCCTTTGCCCGCAAGCAGACGGTATCCCCGAAAGTCATCGACCTGAACGACACCGTCACCAGCATGCTCAAGATGCTGCAGCGGCTGATCGGCGAAGACATCAAGCTGGTCTGGCAGCCATCGCCCGGCCGGTGTCAGGTCAAGATGGACCCCTCCCAGATCGACCAGATCCTTGCCAACCTCTGCGTCAATGCCCGTGACGCCATCGAAGATACCGGCCGGATTACCATCGAAACCGGCACCTGTTCCCTTGATGCCGACTACTGCGCTGCCAACCCCGAGGCAACGCCCGGCGACTACGTGCGCCTGGTCTTCAGCGATAATGGCAGGGGCATGGACCGGGAAACGCTTACTCATATCTTTGAACCATTCTACACTACCAAGGAAGTTGGCAGAGGCACCGGTCTCGGGCTGGCCACGGTCTACGGTGCGGTCAAACAGAACAACGGCTTCATCAACATCTACAGCGAACCGGGCAATGGAACCACCTTCTCCATTCACCTGCCACATTATGCGGAAGACACTGTCCGGAAACAGGCTGAAAGTGACTCGCAGGCAGTACCGCGTGGCCATGAAGTTATCCTGCTGGTGGAAGACGAAGCAGCAATCCTCAACATAACGGCCATCATGCTTGAAAAGCAGGGCTATACTGTGCTCAGGGCCGACTCGCCCGGCCGGGCCATGGAACTGGCAGGTGAACAACATGGAGCGGTTCACCTGCTGATGACCGATGTCATCATGCCGGAGATGAATGGGCGGGACCTGGCCCGGAACATCCTTGCAATCTACCCCGCCATGAAGCAGCTGTTCATGTCAGGTTATACGGCGGATGTCATAGCCCATCACGGTGTACTCGACGAGGGAGTGCATTTCATACAGAAACCGTTCTCGCTGACGGACATGTCAGCCAAGGTGCGGGAGGTGCTGGATCATGAATAAACTTACAATCAATACAGTGGCATTGAGTGTGTTTCTGCTGGCGCTTTCGCCTATTAGATACAACACGTTCAAAACCATGGAAGAAGCACAACAATGATCATTTTTGATAGTTTATGCAACTGCAGTTGTTTTCTCAAACCGTTTCAGCGAATTGTTGTAGTACGGACGTAAGTTCCGGGATGTTCAGCAAAAACGAATCTATTATCTGCGGATCAAAATGCTTACCGCTACTGCGCACAATTTCATTTACTGCATCGGAAACAGGCCAGGCTTTTTTATATGGGCGTTCACTCGTAAGAGCATCAAACACATCCGCTATGGCTACAATCCTGCCGGCAAGCGGAATCTCTGTCCGCTTTAACCCTTGCGGGTAGCCGCTGCCGTTCCACTGTTCATGATGAGTCAGCGCGATAGTTGCAGCGGATTTCAGCAGATCGTTGTTCGGATGGTTGCCAATAATCTTTTGGCCGATGTCGCAGTGCGTACGGATGACCTGCCATTCTTCTTCGTCCAGCTTGCCAGGTTTGAAAAGAATGCTGTCCGGGATGCCTATTTTCCCGGCGTCATGCAGGGCGGCAGCATGATAAAGCTGTTCTGCTTCGCTTTCCGGGAGACCGAATGCCAAAGCAATTATGCGTGAATAGTTGCAGACTCTGGCGACATGCAGACCGGTCTCGTTATCGCGGAATTCTCCTGCGATGCCGAGTCGGCGCAGGACTTCCAGGTATGTATTTTTAAGCTCGGAAGTACGTTGTCGAACCAGACTCTCCAGAATTCGGCTCTGATCGTACAAGGCGAGGTGCGTCCTGACCCGTGACTTCACAATGGCCGCCCGAATCGGTTTGGTGATGTAATCGACGGCGCCGCAGGCAAATCCCATGGTTTCGTCCTCAATCTCACCTTTGGCTGTAACAAATATTGTCGGAATATTTTGTGTGAGGGGATTGTTCTTGAGCTGCCTGCAGGTTTCAAACCCATCCATCTCCGGCATCATGACGTCCAGTAGAACAATGTCAACCGGCATGGAGTTGCAGATCTCAATACCCTGCTTTCCGCTGGTTGCCGCTTTAACGGTGTATTCTTCCATCAGCACACTGTTCAGGAGGCTGATGTTTTGCGGCGTGTCATCAACAACAAGAACTGTTGCCGGTGCATACGCCATTTTCGCGAATGGCTGCCCCCCCTCCGTGTTGTCCGATATGAGAGTGATGCCATGCCTGACTGATAGGGACAGAAGCGCTTCATGGGCAGCTTCGAAATTGAAAATTTTCAAAAGTGTAATTATCTGCCGGATGTTTTTATCCGGCAATCCTGCCAATCTTTTTTGATTATCGTCCAGATACCTTTCAGCCCTGGCATCTCTGCTGTTGATGTAAACGAGCAGTCTGTTCAGAATCGGAGTGATGAAGGTCACGTCAATCGTGCCCGCCATGGTGTCGGTCACTTCAAGCCCGGCACCGTCCGAAATTGATAGTTCAGCGGCCGCGTTATCTTCAAGCATTTCACGGAGTGGTAACCATTTTGCAAATACTAACGCAAGTTCGGCCTTCTTTACCGGTTTGGACAGATAGTCATTCATTCCGGCTTCAAGACACTCTTCCCTGTCTTTCATCATGGCATTGGCGGTCATGGCTACAATCGGCACCGCATGATTGAGGACATGAGAGCTTACGTCACGAATCATGGTGGTGGCTTCAAAGCCGTCCATCACCGGCATCATGCAATCCATCAGCACCAGGTCATAGTTTATCAATTCAAGCGCACTTACGGCTTCCAGACCGTTAGAAACCACATCGGCCTTGTACCCCAGGTTATTCAACAACGCCTGCGCCACTTTCTGGTTGATGATATTGTCTTCCGCCAGCAGGATTCGATTCGGCTTATGTCTGGAGGTTTCTGCAACTGTATGACGCGTGATGATGCTCTGTGCGGTTCCGGAAATATCTGTGGATCTATTTTGAGAGGATTGAGTGGCTCGACCCAGAACAAGAGCAATGCAATCGCGTAACTGCGACTGGCGAACCGGCTTGGTCAGGTAACCGGTAAAACCAACCTGCTCTAAAACGGCAGCATCTCCTCGCTGTCCCAGCGATTTTACCATAATCATCAAGGTTGCGTTCAGCAGCGGATCGGCCTTGATCCGGCGACCGATCTCAAGCCCGTCAATGTCCGGCATCATCTGCTCCAAAAGGGCGATGCGGAATGGATCACGCTTCAGGACCGCCTCACGTAGAAGCTGCAGAGCTGTTTCACCGTTGCCGGCTGTTTCGAACCGGCAGCCCCAATTGTTTAAAAGGGTTGTCATCAGAGTTCGGTTAGTCGCGTTGACATCGACAATCAGAATGCGAGTCGAGGTGATATCCGTGCATGGTAGAGACGCAAGATTTTGCGTCTCTACAACGGGTTGCTTTTCAACCCGGGTGGTAAACCAGAATGTGGAGCCCTTGCCCTCTTCGCTCTCAACACCGATCTCTCCTCCCATCAATTCTGCCAACTGTTTGCAAATGCTGAGTCCAAGACCGGTGCCGCCATATTTTCGGGTGGTGGAACCATCGACCTGGGTAAAAGGGTCAAAAATTGCGGCGCGTCGGCTTTCCGGTATTCCAATGCCTGTGTCGCGCACAGAAAAACGGAGCATGATCGATTCGCGCTGATCTGATGAAACCTCGACACTGATTTCTACTTCCCCTTCGTGGGTGAACTTAATGGCATTACCGGCAAGATTGGTGATGATCTGGCGCAGCCGGCCCGGATCGCCCCTTAGATATGAAGGCACCAGCGGATCAATCCGGCAGATCAGCTCCAGCCCGGCAGCAGAGGCCCTCATTGCGAGCATTTCGGCTGTGTCTTCAACTGTTGTTCTCAGATCAAAATCAAGTGTTTCGATTTCCACCTTACCCGCCACAATTTTGGATAAATCGAGGATGTCATTGATCAGTTCCAGCAGGTTCTCACCGCTTTTGTGGATAATGGTGGCGTAACCCTGCTGCTCTTCTGTCAACTCGGTGTCCAGCAAAAGAGTGGTCATACCGATAACACCGTTCATCGGTGTGCGGATTTCATGACTCATACTGGCCAGAAACGCGCTTTTGGCGATGTTGGCTGATTCGGCATCCATCTTGGCCTGGAGCAATTCCTTTTCGGCCCGTTTGCGCTCGGTGATGTCAAGGATGGTGCCGATCAACCCGGCAGGAGTGCCGTCGATATTCGTATATGGCGCTTTGTAAAAGATCACGTCGTGCAGTGAACCGTCGACATTATTGACTTTACCTTCGTATACCTGTTTGTCTTTCTGGCTCATCAACTCCAGATCCGCTTCGTGATAGGTCCTCGCCAGGTCCATGGGCGCCAAATCAAATACCGTGCGCCCGACAATCATTTCTTTAGGATGTCCGAGGTAGTCGCAGAAAGCGGTATTGCCCCCCGTATAAACACCGGATGTGTCCTTGTAGAATACGGGGTGCGGAATGGCTTCTATCAGATGTTCCAGAAAATGCAATTGGTCCAGGGCCTGTTTCTCCGCCTGTTTCAGTCCGGAGATGTTGGCAAAGGTAATCCAGTGTTCGCCGTTGTGCGCAGGCGTGGCCTTTAGATGCGCCCAGAATGAGGAGCCATCGGCACGCATCATGCGCATATCCCAAGCCTGCGGAGCGCTTGATTCGAAGCGCCGTTTGAGATGTTGGCTGTAGTTGGCCTGATCATCTTTGAAAATAAACCGGCTGAGAGGTTGTTTGAGCAGCGTATGCCGTGATAAGCGCAGCATATTTGCAGCAGCAAGATTTGCCTCCTGGATCAGTTCCGTGCCACTGATAGTGAAATAGCCGACTGGCGCCAGGTCATACAGATCAAAGTAACGCTTTCTTGCCGCGATAAGTTCACGCTGCGAGATGTACAATTCCTCTTTCTGGTGTGCCAGCAGATCACGTTGCTCCTTCACCAGGTCATTGCGTTCCTTCAATTCGACATGGTTGCGAACCCTCAACTTGAGCAGGTCTATATCCACCGGCTTCGTGAGGTAGTCAATCCCACCGATATCAAAACCTTGTCGGGCACCTTCAAGAGTATCAAGAGCGGTCATAAAGATAACGGGTATATCGGCAAACGCGGCATCAGCCTTGATGATTTTACAGACTTCGAAGCCATTCAAATCCGGCATCATCACATCAAGGAGAATCAGGTCGGGCTTGTACTCTTTAACGTGGCTGATTGCTGCGTATCCATCCGACGCCGTAAATATGTCATACTCGTCTTTGAGTGCCGCTGAGATGAACTGAAGATTGACAGGCTCATCATCCACTACCAGTATACTTGATCTATTATTCATGATTTTACTCTTTCTTATCGACAGATGTTTTTGTAACTGTCCCGAGAACACGCTTCATCTCGGCAAAGAGTTCCTTCATTTCAAGCGGTTTTGACAGATAACCGTCGAAACCCTCATTCAGGAGCCGTTCTTTATCTCCACGCAGCGAATAGGCCGTCAGGGCAATAACCGGCTGGTGCAAAGAAGTACCCCCTTCTTTGCTGCGGATTTCCTTCAGAGCATCTAAGCCGTTCATAACCGGCATCTGGATGTCCATCAACACAAGATCGAAGGTACCCTCATCGAGTGCCTCAAGACATTTTTGACCATTTTCTACGGCGACCGCTTCGTGCCCAAGTTTTTTAAACAGCAACACCTCGTAATTGCTGCTGATCTGGTCATCCTCGACAAGAAGTATCCGCACCGAAGGCCCATTCCAAACGGATGCATCTGCCAGGGTTGATTGAACAGTCAGATTATTACGCTCCGATATGGAGAACGGAAGGTTCACCGTGAAGAGAGAGCCCGCTCCAGGAGTGCTCTCAACGGAGATACTGCCACCCATAAGTTCCGCCAGGCGGCGACTGATGGTGAGACCGAGCCCTGTCCCTCCATACTTACGGCTTATGGAACCATCTTCCTGGACGAACGGCATGAAAATATGCTCCAGCGCTTCAGGAGAGATACCTTTGCCGGTGTCACGTACCGCTATTTGGACAAGCACCGATGTGTCGAGCTGTTCAAGCAGTTGTGTCGAGACTGTGATACTTCCCTGTGAAGTGAATTTGATTGCGTTGCATAACAGGTTGAGGAGAATCTGCTTGATCCTCAGTTGGTCTCCCACCAATACATCGGGTATGTCGTCAGCAAGCTCGATATTCAGGAGCAGCCCTTTCTCATGGGCCACCTGTTTTTGAATCACAGCAATATCCTTGATGCCTTGATTCAGGATGAAATCTGCTGAGTCAATCATGATTTTTCCTGCCTCGATTTTGGAAAGGTCAAGAATGTCGTTTATAAGGGAGAGCAGGTTATTTCCGGACGACCTGATGGTTGCAACATACCCCCTTTGTTCCTCCGTCAATTCAGACAGTTCCAGAAGCTGGGTCATTCCGAGGAGGCCGTTCATGGGTGTGCGGATTTCGTGGCTCATATTGGCCAGAAACTCGCTCTTGGCACGATTGGCGGATTCGGCTGCGGTTTTGGCTTCCTGCAGGATCCTTTCGGTCTGCTTTTTCTCGGAGATGTCAATAATGAACCATTCAAATCCGACAATATTTCCGGAGCTCAAGACCGGATGCGCGGAGAATATATGGTGACCAACAGAGCCGTCTTTACGGCGGCTGGTGAACTCACCAAACGGGATAGGTTTACCTCGTTGCAGTTCACCCAGATGTGCAAGCGCAGAATCTGAAGCGCTATCCACCTGCATTACACTGAAGTGCCGTCCGATTATCTCCTCCGCAGAATCGTAACCATGCATGTGCAACCAGGCAGCATTAACATCAAGAAAACGCCCATCCAGATCGATATGGAAGTAACCGGCAGGGGTGTTCTTAATAATGTTGTGGAGGTGTGTTTCGTGTTCACTTTTTTCTGCAATTGTCCGCCGCAGCTCTTCGTTCTGCATCTCCAGTTCAACCTGGTGAACCTGAAGTTCATGCAGCAAAAGTCTGATATCCAAATCAGCAGTGGCATTGTCAGTGGAGTCAGATTGCGAAGCAACTACTCCTTCGGCACGTTGGCGAAGATCACTATCTTCAGAATTTGACTTGTTTGTCATTGGTTGAATTCACCGTAACGCCATTGTATTTGTTAATCTTTCCCCTGCATCTCCCTCAATGATCCCATCGTCAAATGACAGGTACCACAATTTGTGTTTCGACCTTCATTGAGTAAATCGTGACAAATAATGCAGCGTTTGTGCGCCCATTCCTTGCCGAACCCTTTTATTTTCCCGACACTTGCATCATGGCATACCGTACAGTTGCCTACTTTTTCGGTTTGATGCCCTTTGTGGTCGAATTTCACGCCATGCTTCAGAATAAGATCATCTGCAGTACATAGTGCGGGTGCAGACAGCATCAGAAAGAGAACAATGATCTTCATAACTTTACTCCATTCAGTACCCTGCTAAAATTCAGATGTTATCGTTCGTTGACAAAATCAGTTCGAGAATTTTTTGTTATCAGGGGATCTGCACAGGAAGCTCGTCCCGAATGAGAATGCGTGACTGCAGTCAGTTCTTTCCATGTGGCATAAGTAGAAATTGTCGACGAGGGCGCTGGTTCTGCAGGGTTTGTTTCGTGGATATTCTATAGATGTATTAAGTATCTTGTCTGTGTCCAATAATCCCTTTGCCATGATTCTTTTAGGAGTCATTTTACACGTCCTCTTCTCCGCTTCTTATGCACGGAATCTCTTGTAATGATTTATTTGAATCAATTATAGAGTGACCAGTAACTATGGTCAATTGGTGTAAACCCTGTAAAACGGCATTAATTTTGTTACTTATTATTACGTTATTGCAGTGACGAAAGTCCGGGGAAAGCCAGGTGGCTACAGTAATACCGGCATCTTAGGAGGAGGTGTGGTCATTTGAGCGGCGATTATCGCCCAGCGGCCGAGGCTGGCCGCATTCACGGTACCAAGCTTTTTCATCAGGTTCGAGCGGTGCATTTCTACGGTCTTCAGACGTATGCCCATCTGTTCAGCGATTTTTTTTGACGAAATACCCTGGCCAACCATCAGCAGCACTTCCCGTTCCCGACGGGTAAGCTTTTTATTGCGGAGAGAAGATTCATCGTTCTGAAAAGTCGATGATAAATGATCCAGGTCGAAATCCCTTTCGAAGTTACTGTCGCCAGTCGGGTCTAGTGCAGCGCTATAGTCGTGTATGAAGGTTGAAAGCAGCCGATTCTTTTTTTCGCTGGTTACCGCTTCCGACTCCAGTTTTTTCCTCTGCTCGGTTATGTCGTATGCCGAGCCGCTTGTACCGATGATGTTGCCACGTTTATCTTCAATATGCCGGGCATTGAATACCAGGTGGATTTCGTTGCCGGCCTTTCCAATATGCGTCGCTTCATAACCAGTGACGGAGTTACCCGCCATCAAGCGGACGTGCTCTCCATAGCCACGATCACCCGCTTCATCGAGTTGAAAATCAGTGAATTTCTTTCCGAGCATTTCATTGAGTTCATATCCGAATACCTGCTTCCAGGCCGGATTGAGGAATGTGTATCTTCCTTCCGGGTCGCATTGCCAGATCAGATCCTGTGATATCTCGACCAGAGAGTGATAGAGCGCCTCCGATTTTATAAGCTCTGCTTCCAGTCGCTTCAATTCCGTGATGTCGCTAAAGGCGATCCAGTATTCGCCATAAGCGGCCAGCAAGCCCTGCAGGCTAGCCCAGATCGGAGTGCCATCGGCTCGTACAAGGCGCATTTCCCATCCCTGTGGCTTGCCTGTTTCAGAGATGTTATTGAGGTTCAGAGAAAAGTGATCCTGATCTTCGGGAACTATATATTTTGATAACGGTTTCATGATCAGAACATCTCGATCAATACCAAGCATGGCTGTTGCGGCACGGTTGGCTTTCCGGATAAGCCCCTGAGCGTTAAGGGTCAGGTAACCGATCGGCGCCAGATCATACAGGTCGAAATACTGTTTTCTGGAGC
This sequence comes from Desulfuromonadales bacterium, assembly GCA_037129255.1. Classification (GTDB taxonomy): domain Bacteria; phylum Desulfobacterota; class Desulfuromonadia; order Geobacterales; family Pseudopelobacteraceae; genus JACRCG01. The sequence goes on from JBAXVG010000028.1 coordinate 25,180, forward strand.
CCTCCAACTCTGCGTGGGAATGACCCAGTTGTTCGTTCTGCATCTCCAGCTCGATCTGATGTACCTGCAGCTCGTGGAACAGTCGCTGGATTTCAACACTTGAGAGCGTTTCTGAGGAAGGGAGCTCGAGTGCAACAAATTGCTCTTCTGCTTTTTCTCGCAGGGTGAGCTTATGTGTCGAAGACTTGTCAGCCATGCGTCCATACTCCGAAAGCAAAAAAAGAATAAAGTCAATTCTGTACACCGGTCGTTGTAAGCATTATATCACATCAAACAAAATCATCCCGATAAATCCTTGCGGTAAAACCGCTTGATATGATATTTTCCTTTATCTTTATCCAATTTATCCAACCGTTCGGGAGACGTAATCATGTCGGAGAAAAGCAGTAGCAGTGTACCGGAAAAAAACAGGGCGATTGAGCTGGCACTCAGTCAGATAGAGAAGCAGTTCGGCAAAGGTGCCATCATGAGACTTGGCAATGATGAGGCGCTTCCGGATGTTGATGCCATCTCCACCGGTTCAATTTCTCTTGACGTGGCTCTGGGGGTCGGCGGCGTGCCACGAGGCAGAATCGTGGAAATCTATGGTCCCGAATCTTCCGGAAAGACGACCCTGGCATTGCATATCGTGGCTGAAGCTATGAAAACCGGTGGTATTGCAGCCTTCGTGGATGCCGAACATGCTCTGGACATCGGCTATGCCCGTAAATTAGGTGTCAAGACCGACGATCTGCTGGTGTCGCAACCGGATACCGGCGAGCAGGCCCTGGAGATCGCCGAGACTCTGGTGCGCAGCGGCGCCATCGACGTACTGGTGGTTGACTCGGTGGCAGCGCTGGTTCCGAAAGCCGAAATCGAAGGAGATATGGGCGATTCCCACATGGGCTTACAGGCCCGTCTGATGTCGCAGGCCCTGCGCAAACTGACCGGTATCATCAGCAAATCCAACTGCTGCGTGATATTCATCAACCAGATCCGCATGAAGATCGGAGTTATGTTCGGCAACCCCGAGACAACCACCGGCGGTAATGCTCTCAAGTTTTACGCTTCGGTGCGCATGGATATCCGTAAGATCGCCACACTCAAACAGGGGGATCAGGTAATCGGCTCCCGCACACGTGTCAAGGTAGTCAAGAACAAGGTGGCGCCACCCTTTAAAGAGGTCGAGTTCGATATCCTCTATGGCGAAGGAATATCGCGTACCGGCGACGTGCTCGACCTCGCAGTCGAGAAGAATATCGTCGAGAAGAGCGGCGCCTGGTTCTCTTACGGCAAAGAGCGCATTGGTCAGGGACGTGAAAATTCACGAACCTGGTTAAAAGAGCACCCTGAAGTCCTTGCGGAAATTGAAGGAAAGCTGATGGATCTGATTAAACCGGCACCGGTTGCACATAAGACCGACAAGAGTGACAAGCCGGACAAAGCTAAGTAAGTAAACAACGGAGGTACGGTATGGACCTGGATGAGATGCTCACTATCGCGTTTAAGGCCAAGGGCTCGGATATTCATATAAAAACCGGCTTGCCGCCGATTGTGCGCATCGACGGCCGACTGCATCCGATCCCCAACGCCCAGCGTTTGTCACCGGATTTTGTTTCAGATACGGCGCTTTCAATCATGAACGACCGTCAAAAGCGCATTTTCGAAGAGAATTCCGAGGTGGACCTGGCATACGCCGTACCTGGACTGGGGCGTTTCAGAGTCAGCGTTTACCGGCAGCGTGGAACGGTGTCGATGGTTTTCCGCTCCATCGCCTTCATCATCCCGACGCTGGATGGGCTTAACCTGCCTCCGGTCATGCGGAAAATCTGTCAGGAAGAGCGCGGCATGATCCTGGTCACCGGCACAACCGGCTCCGGCAAATCCAGCACCCTGGCGGCCATGATCGATTTCATCAACAATCAGCGGACATGCAACATCATAACTATCGAAGATCCGGTAGAATTCCTGCACCGCGACAACAAGAGCATCATCAGCCAGCGAGAAGTCGGCACCGACACTCCCAGCTTCTCGGCCGCCCTGAAAGGCGCCCTGCGCCAGGACCCGGATGTTATCCTGGTCGGCGAGATGCGCGACTATGAAACCATAGAAACCGCCATGACCGCCGCCGAAACCGGCCACCTCGTCATGTCGACTCTGCATACCATGGATGCCGCGGAAACCATCAACCGCATCATCGGTGTCTTTCCCCCCTATCATCAACGCCAGATCCGCATACAGCTGGCAGGCATTCTCAAGGCGGTCATCTCCCAGCGTCTGGTTCCCAAAATAGATAACAAGGGGCGTGTGCCTGCGGTAGAGGTCATGCTTGCTTCGGCCCGTGTCAGAGAGTGTATTGACGACAAGGACAAAACCAAACAGATCAATGATGCCATTGCCCAAGGTTATGTTGCCTATGGCATGCAGACTTTTGATCAGTCACTGATGAGGCTCTATTCAGGGAAGTTGATCAGCTACGAAGAGGCAATCCGCCAAAGCTCGAATCCGGACGATTTCGCACTCAAAGTGTCCGGTATTTCTTCAACTTCTGACGCTTCCTGGGAGGGATTCGAGAACAAACCCGATGATCCTGCTGCGGAGCCGGACAAAATTGAAATCGAGAAGTACTGAAGCACAAACACCGGAAGGCACCTACCAGTATGCGCTGCGTTTACTTGCCGGGAGAGACTATTCCGCCGCCCGTATGCGAGAGAAGCTGGTCACTCGCGATGTCAGTGAACACGCTGTTGAAGTAACAATTCTCCGATTACAGGAAGAAGGATGGATTGATGACCGTCGCTTCGCCGAGCGATTTGCCGAGATGGCATTGTCAAGCGGGCGTTTTTTCGGACCGCGTCTTCGACAGGAAATGCACCGGCGTGGTGTGCCCGTCGAGCTTGCTGATGAGATTATTAAGCGCGTTCGTGATGAGTATGATGAGGCAGAGGAGCTCCGTTTGACTATTGATCGACGCTATCCGGGCTTTGTATACTCTGCCGTTTCCGACAGGGAAAAACGAAGGGTGATCAGTTGGCTCCTGCGGCGCGGATTTGGAATAGCGGCAGTTATGCGGGCATTGCGAGAGTCTGTGCAGAGTATAAGTTCATCGGAAACGGGAGATGGCAGACTATGAAATACGCCAGTAGTGCATTCTTGGTTATGATATTTGCACTCTCAATTTTTTCGGATCCGTTATTGGCTTCGGATAACAGCCCGGTTACTGTGGATGTCGAAGGTTTCGCCACGATAGAGGCCGGTAAAAAGGGTGTCGCTCGTGATGATGCTTTAAAGAGCGCATTTCGTATTGCCATCGAACAGGTGGTGGGAGTGATGGTAAAATCCAAGACGGTAGTCAGTGATACAGCGCTTCTGAACGACAAGATATTTTCAAAAAGCGCAGGTTTCATCAAAACCTATAAAATCAACAGCGAAACGTTCACGATTGATGAATGCCGTGTCAATGTGAGGGCCACCGTTTCGGCAGTCCGACTTGAAAAAAGCCTGCATGATGTCGGACTGCTTTCCAGGAAAATGGGCAAACCGCGTATAGCCGTGATCATTACGGAACAGAATATAGGGAATGATGCACCGACCGGCTCTCTCGTTGACGGATCGGTGAACGCAAGTGTAGCAGATACCGTTGTTCATACTTTTTTTGAAAAAAAAGGGTATAATCTGGTAGATCGCGACACGTTGGTAGCCCTTGCAAAGCGGGAAGGTTCTCTTTTAGTGAACGGATCAATCACTTCAGCTGATGCCGCCATCCAGGTTGCCGCCGGCGGAGGCGCAGAAGTGGTCATCATCGGCCAGGCGGTTGCAAAAGCCGGAGCCTCGGCATTGAGCGGCACCAATATGCGCACTTCAGATGCTACCGTGTCGGCGCGGGTCGTAGACGCGGACACCGCTCAGCTGATTGCATCTTATTCATCAAATTCCAGGTCGGCCAATGTCAACCCGACCGCCGGGGGTTCCGAGGCGATAAAAAAGGCTGCCCAGGAGTTGGCTGAGAAGCTCCACCAGAAGATTGTGACAGCTTGGAGCAGCAAAGTTACCGGTACGAGAACCGCCCGTTTGGTCATCAGGGGTTTGGAGTTCGGTGAAGTAACGAAATTTCAGGAGCTGTTGCGGGAACAGATAGGTCATGTGGAAGACACTGTGGAGAGGGGATTCAAGGACGGCATTCTTACCCTTGATGCCGAGATAAACGGTAATGCCAGGGAACTGGCTGAGGAGCTCAGTACCACCGCAATGGAAGGCATGAAACTAAGAGTTATGTCATTCACCGGCAACACCTTGAATATTCAATTACAAAAAAATTAGAGGAGGGTTTATGCTCGGACGAAATATAATTGTAACCGGTATTCTTGTTCTCCTGACTGCGGGATGTGCCGGACAGGGTACAAAGAGCTTTGATGACGCCAGGAGCCTGGAGAATGCCAACAGGTATGAGGATGCCCTTGCTCTTTATGAAGAAGCGGTATCCCAGGAACCAACCAACCTTGATTATGCTGCGGCCCTTAAAGCTGTCCGTTCACGTCTTGCACGCCAGAGTCTGGCGAGCGCCAGAGAGCAGATGAATATATCCCCGCTGCAATACGACAATCTGCGCAACGCCCAGGGATATATCGATAAGGCGCTGAAGGTTGATCCGGAAAACATTGAGGCCAGAACCATGCTTGATTCGCTCAAAGGGCAAAGAGAGGCCATGGTAAAAAAAGCCGAGGCTGGCTATGCCAGCGGAATGAAGGCGCTGGATGCTAAAGAGTGGCTGACCGCACTGGACAGCTTTCGCGAAATACGCACTTACTATCCCGCGTATCTCGATGTATCCACGAAAATTTCCTCCGTCGAGAGCAATGCAATTGCATTCTATCTAAAAGAGGCTGACCGGCACAAAACCAATGACGATCAGGATGCACTTATTAAAAACCTGGAGCTGGGGCTGGCAATACAACCTGCCAATCAACAGATTGCAGCAGTATTGAAAGACATCAAGGCAAAAAATACCGTAGCGACAGCCCTTGACAAGGCCGAAAAGCTTGCGGAAGAGAACAGGTGGGATCGTGCGCAGCTTTATATCAAGAGGGCCAGGGCGCTCAGTCCTACAGCGGAGGAAAGCGAGCGCATGAACAAGCTTTATGCCGACGGGGGCGCAAAGCTGATGGCGCAAGCTGCCGGTTATCTCGAAAAGAAGGCATTGTACAGTGCGTACATAAGCATGATGGCTGCTTTCGACCTGAACCCCAAAGCTTTCAAAGCGCCAGGTGCCGATGAACTGAGAAGTCAACTGATTACAGAGCTGACCGCCAAGGCGGATGAGCTTGAAGGGGCCGGTTTCATAGGGCTTGCCCTCTATTGGAATGAATGTGCATTCAAGGTCTCCGGCTCTCAGAAGGAGCTCTACCAGAAGATTCAGGGGCTCAAAGACAAGTTAAGGCAGCGTGTCATCAAGAAGATTGCCGTTATGGATTTTAATCCTCCAACCAGTAACCCTGATGCCGGACGATTGGTCACAGACAGTCTGCTCTCCTACATGACCAGAAATACCAGTGGTGATGTGAAAATTCTGGCACGCGACATACTTGGCGCGCTGATCAAGGAGATAGAATTTGGCCAGGCTGGATTATATGATATTGAATCCGCAAAAAAATCCGGCAAGTTGAAAGGAACGGACATTTTTATCTTCGGCAGTCTGTTGCAGTATAATATTGAACTCAACAAGGAAGAGGGACAGAAGATGGTTGTTGCCAAAATAGGTGTGGAAAGTATTTCCAATCCACATTACACCCAATGGGCTAACAACAATCCGAAACCAACAGAGGAAGAGCGCCGCACTGCTCCCCCCCCTTTTATTGAGAGAGACAGGACTGAAACTGTCCGATACAAGGTAGGCTCGCATCGCAAAACGGCCAATGTCACAATTTCATTCAGAGTTGTGGATGTTGAATCCGGTGAGGTTGTTATAACTCAGACACTGAAAAGCAGAAAGGAGGCGACCGGAAACTACTCGGAAGGTGTAGAAAGCGCCGGGATCCCCTATCAGAAGCTGGAACTCCCCTCGGATACCGATTTGCTGGAAAAAGCAGTGGACGAAGCGATTGCCGACTTGGGTCACAAGGTGTTATCCCGCTTTCAGAATCTCCAGGAGAAGTATCTGAATGAAGCAGAGATCCTGAAAAAGAGGGGTGAGACCGAACCGGTGGCTGAGAAATATATGGATGCCGTCATGACGGAAGAGGTCAAAAACATAAAATCCCCCGTTACCGAAAAAGCGAGACGCGAGCTTGATCATCTGCTGAAGCAGGTGGAGAACTACCCGATTTAACAGGGTGCAAATTGTTATGGATCGGCTGATGTTTAAAAAAATAGTGCTGCTATCAGTTGTCGCACTACTGTTATCACTGGCCGGGAGAGCCTTTGCAGATGATTCCAGCTTCAGGCCCCGGCTTGGCTGTGTGCCATTTATGGCGACCACTCTGCAAGCCATGGCTTTTACTGAAGATATTTCGTCATCACTGCTGAACAGCGTTGACAGGAGCAGATATTTTGAAATTATCGAACGCAAAAAAATTGAACAGTTTCTTGAACTTGAAGGATTGCGACTGGACAATCTGGATCATGAAAGTATTCTTAAAATAGGTGCCAAGGCCGGGCTGGATTATGTTGTGTACGGCAGTGTCAATGCTGGCGAATCCGGCACATCAGTTGACATAAATCTGCTTAGTGTACGAACCCGTAAGGTGCTTCTGAAAGAAACCTTCAGTATGTCGCAGTCCGATTTTTCGCAGAAGCTGCTGGAGATTGCCCGAGTGCTCGTTGAGCGGGTAACAAGGGGGACGAATCAGCCACAGGCGTTTGTTCCGGACGTAGCGGTTGCTCCGGTAAAATCTCCGCATGCAGTAGAGGCAAGCGGCACTGCCAGCAGCATACGTCTGAGATGGCAGAGCGACATGAAACAGATTGCCGGATTCAATATATACCGGAGCGCTTCGAGTGCCGGTCAGTACAGCCTGCATGCTACTACTACTGAAATGTCATTCACTGATGAAAATATGAAGCTGAACGAGGAGTTTTACTATCGCGTGGCGGCAGTAAGTCAGAGCGGAAAAACCAGTGAGCTCACCCCTCCTGTGAAAGGGGGGACAGCCATCGCCCCCCCCCCTCCGATTTTTATGAATATCGAACCGGATATAAAGGGCTCCCGACTCGTCTGGCGTCACCGCCCTAGTACAGGCAGTGATTCCCGCACCGAAGCTAAAGGATACCGGATTTATCGCAGGCAGACGGATGAGACGGCATTCAAGCTGGTAGCGCATCTTCCGGTCGATGCTGTGTCGTATGCAGATAATGGTCTCAACGAAGGCGTGAAATATATCTATACGATCACTGCGCATAATGGTGACGGGACAGAAAGCGAGTATTCGTCAAAACTGGGTATAGCACCACTCCCTGCGCCAAACACGATTAGAGCGTCGGCAGGAAAAATCAGGCATGTACCGCTTTCATGGGACCGTTATGCCGGCGAATTGGCAGAAGGATATGTGCTCTTCAGGTCAGATAAGAAGGACGGTACGTATGCAGTGGTTGCCCGTTTGGACGGCATTACCGCAACTAATTATACTGATCGTGAACTGGCGGATAACACAACCTATTGGTACCGGTTGAGCGTCTATAAAAGGGGTGGTGTCGAAACAGCTCCATCCGAACCCGTTTCAGTCATCACCAGGGATGTTCCCCCCGCTCCTGTCAATGTGCGGGCAATCGGCGCTCAACCACGCAAGGTGACCTTGACGTGGCAGCTTGCCGGGACTCCTGAGGACGAGATCAAGTCGGTGACCGTCTATCGGATGATGGATGAAAAAGGGGCAGCATTGGAAAAACTCGGTGAAATCCCCGCCAGACAGAATGAATTTGTTGACGAAAAACCTGCGCTTCAGGATAAAACCACTTACTATTACCGGCTTGCTGTGCGGAATTCAGGCGGTGCCATGAGCCAGCAGAGTATGATAGTTTCTGCGACAACCAAGTCTCCGCCGGGTAATCCGACAAACGTAACGGGAACCTCGGGAGATGTAAGGAAATCCGACCTGTCCTGGGATAAGAACCATGAATCGGATATAAAGGAATATCAGATATTTATAAAGCGGCCTGATGCTGTTGATTTTGTAGAGATCAGAGCCGTATCGGAAAACCGCTATCAGGACGTCGAACTCAAAAATGGTGTCGAATATGCGTATACAATCAGAGCGGTTGATAAAGATGGCCTGGTAAGCGGCTTTTCCAGGCAGGTTGTTATCAAGACAAAACCGCTGCCTGAAAAAGTCAACGGATTCACAATTGTTGATGCGGCAAAAAGAATTGTTTCCTGGAAGTCCAATCAGGAAAAGGATGTCCGTAATTACAGCATCTACAGGAAGAATTTTCTTGGCATATACCAGAAAGCAGCGACTGTTCAGGCTACCCAGTGGCAGGTTGATGAAGTCAAGGGCAATGTGGAGCTATACGTGACCGCTCTTGATGACAGCGGACTCGAAAGCGAGCCTTCGGACACCGTTTTATTTAAAGAGCGCTAACACTTACCCGTTTGTCAGAGATAGGAGACACTATGCGAAATATACTGATGTTTTTTGTACTTACGTGCATGACGATACCAACACTTTACGCGGCTGAGGCGCCGGGTCAGAAAGAAACCGGCAGGAGCGTTCAGGAAATTGGAAGATATCAGCTGTTCCAGGGAACATACACCACGCTGGATTTAAAATACCGGCAAGCGTCTTCCACGCATAATGCGGTTTTTCTGCTGGACACTGCAACAGGCCAGGTGAAACGTTATGTGAACAGGATTGATGAAGATGGCCATTATATTGAAACATGGCTTCCTACAGACATAATCCAGCAGATGATTTCCAAAAAACCGATCTCACCACAAGTTGAAGGGAAATAAGCATATGACAGGTAACGAAATTCGCGCTCGTTTTTTGAAGTATTTCTCTGACCGGGGGCATACGGTTGTAGCCAGTTCAGGGATTATTCCCAGGAACGATCCGACCCTGATGTTCGCCAACGCAGGTATGAACCAGTTCAAGGATTGTTTTCTGGGAATGGAAGACCGTGGATACTACCGTGCAGCCAGTTCTCAAAAATGTGTGAGAGCAGGCGGCAAACACAACGACCTTGAAAATGTCGGACGTACGGCTCGCCATCACACCTTTTTCGAGATGCTTGGCAACTTTTCCTTCGGCGATTATTTCAAGAAAGAAGCCATCGCCTACGCCTGGGAATTTCTGACCGAGGAACTCAGGTTGGACAAAAACCGCCTGTATGTCTCTGTATATACCGAAGACGACGAGGCGGCTGACATCTGGCATCTGCAGGAAGGGGTACCGCGTGACCGCATCTTCCGTTTCGGCGAGAAGGACAATTTCTGGTCGATGGGTGATACCGGCCCCTGCGGGCCCTGCACGGAGATTTTTTACGATCAGGGAGCGGTTGCAGGCTGCGGCCGTCTGGAATGTACTGTCGGTTGCGACTGTGATCGATACATGGAAATCTGGAACAACGTATTTATGCAGTTTAACCGTTCAAGCGACGGTACAATGACACCGCTCCCCAAACCCTCGGTGGATACCGGTATGGGGTTGGAGCGCATCACGGCGGTCATGCAGGGGGTAACAACCAATTATGATATTGATCTTCTGCAGGGGATCATTCGACACATAGAGCGGCTATCCTGTAAAAAATACCATGCCAGTGAAAAGGACGATGTCTCAATGAGGGTTATTGCCGACCACGCCAGGGCTGTAACCTTCCTGATCTGTGACGGAGCGCTCCCCTCCAACGAGGGGCGCGGTTATGTACTGCGCCGCATCATGCGGAGGGCAGCCCGCCATGCCAAGATGCTGGGATGTGCCGAGCCGATGCTGTACCACACTGTCGACGCAGTGCGCGATATGATGGGTGAAGTCTATCCGGAACTTCTGGAACGTGAATCGTACATCAAAAAAGTTGTTCTGGCCGAGGAACGGCGTTTTGCCGAGACCCTCGACCGCGGCTTGGCCATTTTGAACGATGAGGTTGCAAAGCTGCGGATCGACGGCAGCAAAACCATTCCTGGCGATGTGCTGTTCAAACTGTATGACACGTTTGGTTTTCCGACTGACTTGACCAGCGATATCGTCGAGAGCGAAGGCTTTGATATCGATGAGGCAGGTTTCGAGGTCTGCATGGAACGGCAGCGCGATCAGGCACGCGAACACTGGAAGGGTTCCGGCGAGGAAGGCATTGCCCAGGTTTACAAGGAGCTTCACAACCGGGGCGTACGCAGTACGTTTGTCGGTTACGACGAGATGTCGATCTATGCGCCGGTTCTGGCAATTATCAAGGATGGTGTCGTAGTTGAGACTGCAATGACCGGTGATACGGTCGAAGTTGTCACGGAATCGACACCGTTCTACGGCGAATCCGGCGGTCAGAAGGGGGACTGCGGCAGCATCTCGACCGGCAATGCCCATCTGAATGTTATTTCCTCAAGCCGCCCCTTTACCGATCTGATCATTCACAAGGCAGACATAAAGGAGGGAATCCTGAATACCGGGGATGCCGCCGATCTGAGGGTATCGCTCCTGGAGAGGAATGCCACTGCCCGCAACCATACCGCAACCCATCTGCTCCAGACGGCCTTGCGCCAGGTGTTGGGTGACCATGTCAAGCAGGCTGGCTCGCTGGTCTCGGTCGACCGTCTGCGCTTCGACTTCACTCATTTCTCAGCCATGAATAACGCAGAGATTCGCCAGATTGAAGATCTGGTCAACGCATTTGTCATGAACAACGATGCTGTCGTAACAAAAGAGATGAATGTCAGCGAGGCGATTGAGGCGGGTGCCACGGCGCTCTTTGACGAAAAATACGGAGATACTGTGCGGGTTGTCCGGGTCGGTGATGTCAGCATGGAACTCTGTGGAGGAACCCATGTACGGGCGGCCGGCGACATCGGTCTTTTCATGATCGTCTCCGAGGCCGGCATCGCAGCCGGAGTGAGACGCATTGAGGCACTGACCGGCGCTGGGGCACTTGGATTAGTGCATCAGATGGAGGAGCAGCAGCGTACCATCGCAACCTTGCTCAAAGCAGAAGGGGGCAGTACCATCGACAGACTAGAGAAACTACTGGTGCACCAGAAGGAAATGCAGCGCGAAATTGATGCACTGCAGGGCAAGCTCAATGCGGCTGCTTCCGGTGATCTGCTGTCACAGAGTATCGAAGTTAATGGCATCAGGCTCTTGTCAGTTCAAGTGCAGACTGAAGATGCCAAGGCACTGCGGGAGTTATCCGACACACTTAAAGACCGCATTGGCGCCGGGGTAATAGTACTCGGTGCCGTCATAGAGGGTAAGGCCAACCTCTTGGTGGCGGTTACCAAGGAGTTGAGTGCAAAAATCAAAGCAGGTGATATAATAAAACAACTGGCGCCGGTAATCGGCGGCAGTGGCGGGGGCAAACCTGAACTGGCTCAGGCCGGAGGGCCCCATTCCGAAAAAATCGTTGATGCTTTAACTCGCGCGGCTCAGGTTTTGGCTGATCTGTAGTGTGCGACAATCACCCCTGCGGATTACAAGACAACCAATGACACAATCCCACAGCGAAATAACAGCGGATCAAAAGTCAAAGACAACCATCCTTGTTGTTGATGATGAGCAGATCATCCGTGAGCTCTGTAGTCAGGCTCTCAGGGAATATCGCGTGTTGCAGGCCGGCACATGCGCTGAAGCTATTCATCTGTATGAAAAAGAGTCTATCGATCTGATACTTTCAGATGTCATGATGCCGGGTGGATCAGGCATCGAGCTGCTCAGGCAGATCAAGGCGCTTGATCCCAATGCAGCAGTTGTCATCATGACCGGGTTTGCCGGAACAGAGGTTATTCTGGAAGCTCTTAAAGAAGACGCTGACGATTTTATTAACAAACCGCTCAATCTTCTACAGCTAAGAACCTCTGTCAAAAAAGCTTTGGCTAAAAAAGCACTCAAGGAAGAGTTGGCAAATCTGAGGCATGCCGATCACCTGAAAAGCGGTTTTCTTTCCCTTATTTCACACAAGTTGCGTACCCCGATAACCGCTATTTCCCTGTTTTTGCATGATATGCAACGTGGAATCTATGAACCGAACGACCCGGCATTCCGGCAGAATATGGCGCTCGTAAGCGAAGAGGCCTCTTATCTTGCCCGCCTGGTCTCCGATTTGCTGGCGTTCAGCCAGGTAATGGTCGGTAACGATGGAATCCAAAGAAGACCGTGTGATCTGAATTTGCTGGCGTCGGACCGGTTGATACAATCCAGAGAGCTTCAAGGAAAACGGGCTATTGAGATTGAATTTTGCCCGGGCACATTGCCATTGCTGAATCTGGATCATGCCAAAATCGGTTTTGTACTCCAACAGGTAATCGACAATGCCTTTAAATTCTCCGGAGATGTGGGGCGCGTTTCTCTCCGTACTTTGGCAAGCAGCGACGAAGTAATCATCATTGTATCTGATTCCGGAATAGGAATCCCGCACGATGAGATACCAAAACTCTTCGAAAAATTTTACCAGATTGATCCGGAAAACACCGGACAGGTGCGGGGATTTGGATTGGGCCTGTTCTACGTTCGGGATTTTGTCCGCCAGCATGGTGGCAGCATCAGTCTGGACAGTGAACCCGGTCTGGGAACAACAGTAACGATTAGTCTGCCGATGCAATAAACCATTTTGACTGGAAATAACCTATGAAGAAGTTAATTGAAAAAGCGAATATTTTATTGGAAGCATTGCCCTACATTCGGCGTTTTTCCGGAAAAACTTTTGTCATCAAGTATGGCGGCCATACCATGACAGACGATAAGCTGAAGGAATCATTCGCATTGGATATCGTTCTGCTCAAGTCACTTGGAATCAACACTGTAATCGTCCATGGAGGTGGTCCGCAGATTAATGAGACTCTCAAGCGCTATGGTATTGTATCAGAATTTGTCAAAGGGATGCGGGTGACGGATTCAGAGACCATGAGCGTGGTCGAGATGGTTCTGGTCGGGCAGGTCAACAAGGAGGTTGTCGGATATTTAAATCAGCATGGCGGTCGCGCAGTCGGGTTATCCGGAAAAGACGGTACTCTGCTCTTGTCAGAAAAGCTGTTGCAGGAGGTCAGGGGGAATGACGGCACGATGGAACAGATCGATATCGGTTATGTTGGAGACGTAGTCAAGGTCAATACCGATCTCATAAAGATACTGGAGAGTGGCAGCTATATTCCGGTGATTGCTCCGGTGGGAGTTGACATATCCGGCAAGAGTTACAACATCAACGCCGATCTTGTGGCAGGACGCCTGGCTGCAGCGCTGAGTGCAGAAAAACTGATCCTGCTGACCGATATCAATGGTGTCAAAGATAAAAGCGGAACTTTACTGGAGAGTATTTCGGTTGCAGACCTGCATCGACTGATTGAAGAGGACGCCATCACGGGCGGTATGATTCCCAAGGTGATTTGTTGTGCTGCCGCCCTCAAAGATGGGGTCAAAAAAGCTCACATAATTGATGGCCGAATCGAACATGCAATTCTGCTGGAGATATTCACTGATATAGGGATCGGCACGGAGATAGCAAAATGACATCACAACAATGGATCGAAAAATCCGACAAATACATCATGAAAACCTATGGACGCTACCCGATTGTTCCGGTCAGAGGTGAAGGTTGTCGTCTTTGGGACGCCGATGGTAAAGAGTACCTTGATTTTCTGGGAGGAGTAGCGGTCAACAACCTGGGGCACTGCCATCCACAAGTTGTAAAAGCGCTTCAGGACCAGGCTGCACAACTGATCCATTGTTCCAATTATTATCAGATACCTCAGCAGATAGAGTTGGCCGAGCTACTCTGTTCCCACTCTTTTGCAGATAAGGCTTTCTTCTGCAACAGCGGTGCCGAGGCCAACGAAGCGGCTATCAAGCTGGCCCGCAAATACAGTCGCGATACCTTCGGCCCGGAGCGCTATGAGATCATCACCGCCGCCGACTCTTTTCACGGCCGCACTATGGCCACCGTTTCAGCTACCGGTCAGGAAAAGGTGCAGCGTTTCTTCGATCCGCTACTACATGGATTCAAGCATGTCCCTTTCAATGATGTGACCTCTCTGGAAGCGGCGATAACATCCAATACCTGCGCCATAATGCTGGAGCCGATCCAGGGCGAAGGAGGAGTCAATATCCCGTCTTCCGGTTATTTTCAGGAAGTTCGTCGCATCTGTGACCAGAACGGCCTGCTTCTGATCTTTGACGAGGTACAGGTCGGCATGGGGCGCACCGGCAAACTTTTTGCGTACGAACATTTTGATGTGGTTCCCGATATCATGACACTGGCCAAGGCATTAGCAGGCGGAGCACCGATCGGCGCAATGCTGGCCAAAGACAGGTACGCCGCTGCTTTCGTACCCGGTACGCACGGTTCTACCTTCGGCGGCAATCCTCTGGTCTGCGCCGCCGCCCTGGCAACTGTCAGGACAATTCTCGAAGAAGGTATCCTCAATCGAACTGAGGAGATCGGCGAATATCTGGTGGGAGAACTGGAAACACTCGGAGGAAAATACCCCTTTGTTCAGGATGTACGCGGAATCGGTCTGATGATCGGTATGGGCCTTGCTATTCCTGGTGCAGAGATCGTCAAAAAAGGACATACCCGGGGGGTGCTTCTGAATGTCACTCACGATACGGTGCTGCGCTTTGTGCCGCCCCTGGTGGTTTCCAAACAGGAAATTGATTCCATGATTTCAATCCTTGACGGCATCTTCGCCGAGGTTGAAGCAGAGGAGACTTAGAAATGGCACGACACTTTCTGGCACTGCACGATTATAAGGAAATTGAATTATGCGGAATGCTGACCTTGGCTCGCGACCTTAAAGAAAAGCAGAAACAGGGGATCCCTCACAGGTTGCTGGATGGTAAAACGGTGGCGCTTGTCTTTGAGAAACCCTCCACCCGTACCAGGATTTCATTTGAGGTTGGCGTTTTCCAGCTGGGCGGCCATGGGCTGTTCATATCGTCCGCCACTTCACAGATGGGGCGTGGCGAGCCACTCAAGGATACAGCCCGTACCATCGCCCGTTACTGCGACGGCGTCATGATTCGCACCTTCGGCCAGGAGATCGTTGAGGAGTTTGCACACTACTCGGACGTACCGGTTATCAACGGGCTGACCGACCTGTTTCACCCCTGTCAGGTCATGGCCGATCTGATGACAGTCATTGAACGCAAACGACGTACGTACAAGGAGCTGAAATTTGCCTGGGTGGGTGACGGAAACAACATGGCCAACACCTGGATTGAGGCCGCTGCCATTTTCGGTTTTGAACTGCGACTGGCCTGTCCTGCGGGTTACCAACCGAACACCGGCGTAATGCAATGGGCGCAAGAGCAAGGCGCCCGATTGTTGCTTACCACCGATCCGAAGGAGGCTGTGGCTGATGCCGATGTGCTCAATACCGATGTCTGGGCCAGCATGGGCAAGGAGTCGGAACAGAAACTGCGTGAACAGGCATTTTCTGGTTACTGTCTGAACAACGAACTGGTTGGCTTGGCGCAATCTGACTGTATCGTTCTGCATTGCCTGCCTGCCCATCGAGGTGAGGAGATTTCAGACCCGGTCATTGAAGGGAAACATTCGGTGGTCTGGGACGAGGCCGAAAACCGATTGCATGTGCAGAAGGCTATCATGGCAGTATTGATGGGGTAGGAGAATGAACAAAATGAGTATAATAAACATAATAAATTTCGGAAGAAGGAGCTATGTATGACAAAAATAAGGAAGCAGGAAATCAGCAAGATAGTTCTGGCCTACTCAGGTGGTCTGGATACATCCATTATCCTCAAATGGCTGAAAAATGAATATGACTGCAAGGTAGTGGCTTTTTCGGCTGATCTTGGGCAAGGTGACGAGCTTGACCCTGTACGTGAGAAGGCTCTGGCCACCGGTGCCGACAAGGTTTACATCGACGACCTTAAAGAGGAGTTCGTGCGCGATTTCGTTTACCCGATGTTCCGCGCCAACGCTATTTACGAAGGGCACTACCTGCTGGGTACCTCCATCGCTCGCCCGTTGATCGCCAAGCGCCAAATGGAAATCGCTGCCAAGGAGAAAGCTGACGCTGTCTCCCACGGAGCTACCGGCAAGGGAAATGATCAGGTACGATTCGAGCTGGCTTACTACCACTTCAATCCGGGCATCAAGGTTATTGCCCCTTGGAGAATGTGGGATCTGAACAGTCGCCTGGCTCTGATCGAGTATGCCAAGAAAAATGGCATTCCAATTCCGACCATCAAGAAGCGCCCCTGGTCGTCCGATCGCAATCTCCTGCACATCTCCTTTGAAGGAGGCATTCTGGAGGATACTTGGGCTGAAGCTCCTGAGGAGATGTACGTGTTGACCCGTCCGCCAGAGAAGGCTCCCAACAAGGCCCAGTATGTCGAAATCGAATTCAGAAACGGCAATGCCGAAGCGGTGGATGGCCAAAAAATGAGTCCTGCCCAACTTCTGGCCCATTTGAACGAAATCGGCGGAGTTCACGGCATCGGACGCGTGGACCTGCTTGAGAACCGCTCAGTCGGTATGAAGTCGCGCGGCGTCTACGAGACACCAGGCGGAACAATACTGCGCGAAGCCCATTCGTCGGTGGAACAGATAACTATGGATCGCGAGGTAATGCGTATTCGCGATTCACTGATCCCACAGTATGCCTGGCAGATTTACGCCGGTTACTGGTTCTCCCCGGAACGATTGGTGCTACAGACACTGATCGACGACTCGCAGAAATGTGTTAACGGAGTGGCTCGTGTAAAACTCTACAAGGGGCTCTGCCGCACGGTCGGACGCAGGTCAGAAACTGATTCTCTCTTCAATCTGGACTTTGCCACCTTTGAGAAGGACCAAGTTTACAATCAGGCAGATGCGGAAGGGTTTATCAAGATAAACTCGCTCAGGATGCGTATCAGGTCGCTAATGCAGGCGAACAGAAAAAAATAGATTGTGTGTATCTTAGACCAAAGGAGGAAGAGTATATGGAATTAATAGATGTTCCGAAAGAGGCTGATGTCATAAGCCAGATCATTGAGAAAAAGCTAAAAAGCGGAATGCTGGTTGAGGTCTATCTTATAAAATATCCCCGCCAGTACGAATCTGCCCTCTTTATTGACGGGCATTACAAACACGGACCGCCTGTTCCGCGACCAATGGAGAATCCCAGCGATACGGCTGCCTATTGGATGGGTGTACGCCCTAAAGTAGGATTGAGTCAAGAAGAGGGAGATGAAATTTTGGGGACCGTAAACGTCCAGAATATGCTTCACCACTGCCATTTTATAGATAAGTGGGGAGTTCCAGAGGATTAGATAAAGTAAAAAATATGAACAGAGGACTTATCATTTTTGCCCGCGAACCTGTTCCAGGCAGGGTCAAAACCCGTTTGGCGGTGTCGATCGGAGACGGTACCGCTGCTAAACTGTATGAGGCCATGATACGGAATGTTTTGAAAACGTGCCGAGAGATATGCGACGTTGAGACGGTTGTGTACTGGGACTGTGATGAAACATCACTCCCATTGTTGGCTAACCTCTACGAATGTTTATCTCGCAGGCAGGCAGCCGGTGATCTCGGAATCCGGATGCAGTCTGCTTTTGAGGATATGTTCGCATCCGGTTATGAATTTTGCTGTATCATTGGCAGTGACGCACCTGACCTGCCGGTTGCGTACATACAGGAGGCATTCAATCTGCTGACTGCACAAAAGACAGATACCGTCTTCGGCCCATGCCGCGACGGCGGCTACTACCTGCTAGGTATGTCTCGTTTCTGGCCGCAGCTTTTCTCTAATATTGACTGGAGCACTCCTCAGGTGCTCCAGCAAAGCCTGGAAGCCACAGATAGGACAGGGATCAAGGCAACCTTGCTGCCGGAGTGGTACGACATCGACACGCAAGACGATCTTGAAATATTTCTGACGCGAAACAGGACTCACTCCTGTTCCTCCTTGGTTGGGTACTTGTGAAACCAATTCTGATAATCGCGGCAATGCGACTGGAAATACTTCTTATTGAAGGCTCTCTGACACAATCAACCAAAATAAAAACTGACGGTTTTGAGTATCTCCAAGGCAAGCTTGGGAACCGCAACATTATTGTATGTACCAGTGGCGTCGGTAAAATCAATGCCGCTGCCGCCTCAGCCGTTTTGATAGAACGACACAGCCCACGGCTTGTAATCAACACCGGTTGCGCAGGTGCCTATATCGGCAGCGGTCTGTCAATCGGCAATCTGGCCGTTGCCAGCGAAGAGGTTCTGGTTGACGAGGGTGTGATCGTGCCGGATGGCTGGAGAGACTTGGACTATATGGAGCTGCCGTCGCTTGATCATTGCGGACGGCAACATTTCAATATACTATCTCTATCCCGGCATCACTCAGAAAAAGCAATGCGACTGGCCGATTTTTGTGGAATATTTCTTATGTGTGGGCGATTTTCTACCGTTTCAACCTGCAGTGGGACACGGCAGCGAGGTGAGGAACTAGCCGGGCGATGGAATGTAATTGCCGAAAACATGGAAGGTGCGGCGGTGGCTCAAGTCTGTCTGCGCTACAGTATTGATTGCCTCGAAATACGTGGAATCAGCAACATGGTGGAAGAACGGGATATTAAGAAGTGGGAGCTTATACATGCCGTTGAGACGGCCCAGCGTTTTGTTCTGAAATATCTCGAAGAATTGATCTAACGGTCATCGTTCTCCGAAAATAGCGGTACCAACCCGCACCAACGTGGCACCTTCCTGGATGGCAACCTCGAAATCCCCTGACATCCCCATTGAAAGTTCCCGCATCTCGACACCCGAAATCCGCTCTGCAGTTATCTTTTGTGAAAGTCTCCTCAATTCCGCGAAATATGGGCGGACAGCTTCAGGGTCATCAGAAAATGGCGGCATGGTCATTAAACCCTGCACCCTGATATTCGGCAACAGGGAGCAATCCTGCACCAACTGGACTACTCCCCGCTCCGATGTTCCCGACTTGGACGATTCTCCAGATATATTTACCTGTATCAGGATATCACATATCTTATCAAGCTTGTGCCACTGATGGCTTATTTCGTTAGCCAGCGAAAGCCGGTCAACAGAATGGATCAGTGCCACCTGTCCTGCGATGTATTTGACTTTGTTACTCTGCAGGTGGCCGATAAAGTGCCAAGTAACCGCTTGCTTTACATCGACCCGTTTTGCGGCCAGCTCTTGAACATAGTTTTCACCGAAAATTGATTGGCCAGCCTTAAACGCATCAACAATATCTGCTGAAGGACGGGTCTTTGACACGGCCACAAGTTGCACCGACGCCGGATCACGTCCTACTTGCGCGGCCGCCGCCATAATGCGTTTTTTTATCTGTGCAAGGTTTACCGAAAGGGACATGGCAATTGTGTGTTAACCAAGTGCCTGCATGGACTGTAATACTTCATACAGCTCGGTCATTGGCAGGCCGATTACGTTTGAATAGGAGCCGTTGATGGAGCGGACAAAATGGACCGCCCCTCCCTGAATAGCATAGGAGCCGGCCTTGTCCATGGGACAGCCGGTGGCTATATATCCCATGATCTCGGATTCCTGGAGAGATTTGAAGCTGACTTCAGTGCTGACGCAGCGACTTATGCGAATGCCGCTGATCTTGTCAAATACTGTGAAGCCGGTAATCACCTCATGACTCCTGTCTGAAAGCAGCCTGAGCATTCTGGCCGCATCAGCTTCATCAGCAGGCTTACCGAGTATGGCTCCGTCCAAAACTACGACCGTATCGGCACCGATAAAAAAATGCCCTGCGCTCCTGGCCGCGACTGAATCAGCTTTAGCTCGTGAAAGTCGCAAGACATGATCAGCCGGCACCTCACCAGGCAGGGCAACCTCACAAATATCGGCCGCAACAACACAAAAAGGTATACCAGTCAATGATATCAATTCCGAGCGGCGCGGTGAGGCAGAGGCAAGAACTATAGATCTATGGCTGTTCGACATATCACTCTCTCAGGTTTTCTGATTTTTTCCGGTTTTTTCTCCGGGATTCCAGGAGACTTTGTTCAGACTCCATCTCCGCCCAGTGTTTATCCCAGTCTTTGCGACGTACCTTACGCAGGATGACGAAACCGATCAGGATCGTTGCTCCCCAGAAAATGTTGATGCTTTTATCCTCAGTAAAGCCATACCAGAGAGACAAACAACCCATAACAAAAATCAGGGTCTCCATTGAGAGCAGTTTGCCGACCAGTGACGCTTCGTGACGGACTTTCTCATTACTTTGTGACATACCGTGTCCTTTATGTTCAATTGATGCGTAGATATTCGATACATCATGGCCAAGGAAACATCTTACCTGGATTAAGGATATTGTTCGGATCCAGCGCACGCTTGATGGATTTCATAGCCCCGATCTGCTGGGGAGACAGCTCTAATTCAATATAAGGTGCCTTGGAAAGCCCGACACCATGTTCACCAGACATGGTACCGTTCAGGGCGAGTGCTGCCTGGAATACCTCACGAATCGCCTCATGCGCTTTATCATCCATTCCCGGCACCTCCTTGTCGACCATGATATTGACATGAATATTACCATCACCGGCGTGGCCGAAGTTGACAATCGGTATATCATACTTTTGCTGGATCTTCTCTATGGAGCGAATAATGTCTGGCACTTTGCTGCGTGGAACAACTACATCCTCATTGTATTTGGTAGGGTTGATATCCCGCAAAGATGGCGACACCAGACGTCGCACCCGCCAGAGTTCCTCGGATTCGGCAGCATCCCTGGCAGCGCGGAATTGAATCAGTCCAAGCGGCTTAATTAGTTCATGAATCGTAGCCGCCTGTTTTTCAATCAGGTCACGATCGCCATCCACCTCAATCAGTAATACCGCACGCCCCTCAGCCGGGATTCCCAGATTGAATCGTCGCTCTACGCATTGCAGAGTCGCATAATCCATAAACTCAAGAGTGGTCGGAATGATTTTGTTGCCTATAATAGTTGAAACAGCTTTGGCCGCCCCATCAATAGAGCTGAAAATAGTAAGCATAGTCTTTTTAGCATCTGGTAAAGGTATAATTTTGAAGATAATTTTAGTAATAACACCCAGTGTTCCTTCACTACCACACAGCAGGCGAGTTAGATCAAAGCCGACCACAGCCTTGTAAGTCTCGCCGCCAGTACGAATGATCTCTCCTGTCGGCAGCACAACTTCCAAGCCCATAATAAAGTCTCGTGTAACGCCATACTTGACGCAGCGAGGGCCGCCGGCATTTTCAGCCACATTGCCTCCCAAAGTTGAGAATTTAAGTGACGCCGGATCTGGCGGATAGAAGAAACCGAGTTTTTCCACCGCCAACTGAAACTGCTCCGTCACAACACCAGGTTCAACCTCGGCAATCAGGTTTTCGGTGTCTATTCGCAGAATGCGGTTCATGCGAGTTGTAACCAGAACAATACCGCCACCTTTAGGAAGAGAACCGCCGGTAAAACCGCTCCCAGCACCTCGAGGGAATACCGGAAATCGTTCTCGATTGGCAAGTTTAAGCACCTCCGCTACCTCTTTTGCAGTTGCTGGGTGCACTACCGCATCAGGCAGAAACTCCATCTGGGTGGCATCATACCCGTAGCAGAGCATGTCCTGCCTGCTTGTGGAGATGTTGTCCGGGCCGAGTATTTCAGCAAGTTCAGCAGTCAGATGAGCATCAAACATAAGAAATCCTTTCAGATTAGATGTCAGGGGAAACGATAAGTTATTGTATTTGAAATGATCATATTGCTTTTGTCGGAGCGGCTGCGCGTACCAAAAGAAAAAAAGCGGTATAGAAATATCTCTATACCGCTCTTATATACCATTCTCTAACTTATTGAATACTGGTTATTCCACTTTAGAATCACCAGAATTTTTGATTTCGACAGTAGCAATCTGAACTCCTGACGTATCTTCGTGTGTCTCAGCAGCAGCTCCAAAAGGCGCTACTACAGCAGGAAGCCCTTTTTCAGTTGACAGTGCTGGCTTTGTCTTAGCAGAAACCTGTTTAGACTTGATGGGTTTATCATCTTCCCCAACCAATTCTATTAACGAAAGCGGAGCAGCGTCCCCCCGTCGAATCCCAAGCTTCACAATTCGAGTATAACCCCCAGCTCGGTCCTTATAACGCGGTGCAATCGTAGAGAATAATTTGGTTACAACCGACTTTTCACGAAGAACAGAAGCTGCCAGCCGCATGGCGTGAAGATCACCACGTTTACCAAGAGTAACCATTCTCTCAGCGATAACACGTATTTCTTTGGCTTTTGCATCAGTAGTAGTTATTTTTTCGTGGGTCAAAAGCGAAGTAACCATATTTCTGAACATCGCAACGCGATGGCTCGTCTTTCTGCCAAGTCGTCTACCGGTTTTTCCATGACGCATCATCTAATCCTTTCTAAAGCCATTACTAAAATCTATATTACTCTTCATCCTTTTGTTCTCCATACAGTCTGCGTAACAGTTCCGGATCGGGGAAGCCATCTATTTTCATTCCAAAAGTCAAACCCATATCAGTCAAAATATCCTTGATTTCATTCAATGATTTGCGGCCAAAATTCTGAGTTTTGAGCATTTCGGCTTCTGTTTTAGTCACCAGCTCGCCAATAAGCTTAATGCCTGCATTTTTGAGGCAATTTGCAGAACGTACAGAAAGTTCAAGCTCTTCCACAGTACGATAAAGGTTTTCATTTATCTTATCAATATCCTCCAAAGACTCTTCATCATCTAGAGGCTCTGCTTCCTCGTCAAAGTTAATGAATATTGTAAGCTGTTCTTTCAAAATTTTTGCAGCATATGCAACAGCATCTTCAGGCTTAACACTACCATCTGTCCATACTTCAAGATTAAGCTTATCATAATCCGTCATCTGACCAACTCGAGCATTAGTGACGGAGAAATTAACTTTCTTGATCGGCGTATAAATAGAGTCAATCGGAATTGTACCGACAGGAGCTTTTTCATCCCGATTGCGATCCGCTGAAACATACCCCTTACCCATCTTGACAGTCAATTCAACTTCCAAGTTAGCATCTTTGCCACAAGTTGCGATATGATGATCTGTATTCATTATCTCAACATTATGGCCGACCAATATATTGCCGGCAGAAAGGATACCCGCTCCTCGGTGCTTGATATGAATTACGGCTTGATCAGAAAAATGCAGCTTAAGCCTGACACCTTTAAGGTTAAGTATTATATCAGTAACATCTTCTGTTACACCCTGTATAGAAGAAAACTCATGCAAAACCCCTTTAATACGCAAAGAAGTAATTGCAGCTCCCTGAAGTGAAGAGAGAAGAACTCTTCTAAGTGAATTTCCTAAAGTTGTACCAAATCCTCGCTCAAAAGGTTCAGCAAAAAACTTTCCATAAGTATCTGAAAGAGAATCCTTCTCAACCTGAAGCTGTTTAGGTTTGATAAGATCCCGCCAGTTTTTATACATTAACTACCTCCTCTGGAGATAAAAAGCCCAAGTGTCGTTCAGATCAAAGAATCAACAGTATCCAGAAGATTACTTGGAATAAAGTTCCACAATCAGTTGTTCCTGGATAGGCGTGGAAATATCCTCACGAAGAGGAACCCCTTTCAGAGTACCCTTGAAAGCATCACGCTCAAGTTCAAGCCACTGCGGAATCCCACGACGTACAACTGCTTCCAGAGCATCATTGACAGACACAATCTTTCTGCTCTTCTCGCGCAACTCAACAACATCGCCTGCTTTCATCTGAATAGAAGGAATATTTACTTTCTTGCCATTTATCTTGAAATGCCCATGACGCACAAGCTGGCGGGATTCAGTGCGGGAAGTCGCAAAACCCAGCCGATAGACAACATTATCCAGACGACGTTCGAGCAATGAAAGAAGATTCTCACCTGTTACACCCCTCATACGATCGGCCATCTCAAAGTAGCCACGGAACTGCTTTTCAAGTATGCAGTAAATTCGACGCACCTTCTGCTTTTCTCGAAGTTGAACACCGTAAGCGGATACCTTCGTACGTCCTTGTCCGTGCTGACCTGGAGGGTAGTTACGACGTTTGATTGAACACTTATCAGTGTAGCAGCGATCGCCCTTAAGAAATAATTCCATGTTTTCTCTTCTGCACAAACGGCATGAAGGTCCTGTATAACGAGCCAATGATAACCTCCTTAATAGTGATGAATACTGAATCAGACCCTTCTTCTCTTGGGAGGACGACAACCATTGTGCGGAATGGGTGTCACGTCCTTAATAAAGCTTATGCTGAAACCAGCGGATTGGAGTGCACGCAGTGCTGATTCACGTCCAGAGCCGGGCCCCTTGACATAGACCTCAACACTCCGCATGCCGTGTTCCTGCGCTTTCTTAGCACAATCTTCCGCAGCCATCTGCGCAGCAAAAGGGGTGCTTTTACGAGAGCCCTTAAACCCCTTGGCACCTGCAGTCGACCAAGCAAGAACATTGCCAACAGGGTCAGTAATTGTAATTATCGTATTATTAAAAGTTGCTTGAATATGAGCAACCCCATTGGAAACGTTTTTACGTTCTTTTTTCTTACGAACTACTTTCTTTGATGGGCTTGCCATTCTTGTATTCTCCAGAGCTAGTTAATGTTACTTCTTCTTACCGGCAACGGTACGAGCAGGGCCTTTTCTGGTGCGCGCATTCGTCTTGGTGCGCTGTCCATTACACGGTAGCCCTTTTCTGTGACGTAGTCCGCGATAACAACCAAGATCCATGAGACGTTTGATATTCATAGAAATCTCACGACGCAGATCACCTTCAACCTTGCAATCACGATCGATTTCGTCACGGAGACGAGCAACTTCCGCTTCAGCCAGTTTGTCAGTACGAGTATTAGGATCAATATTAGTAACTTTAAGGATATTCTCAGCAGCTGAACTGCCTATTCCATAAATATAGGTCAGTGCTATTACTATTCGCTTATTTTTTGGTAAATCAATACCTGAGATTCGTGCCAATGGAAATTCCTCCTTTCAAAATACTCATCCCTGACGTTGAGAGTGCTTGGGGATATCGCAGATTACACGCACAACACCTTTACGTTTAACAATCATACATTTATCGCATATTTTTTTAATTGAAGCTCGTACTTTCATACATCTCCCTTTTGCAAGACGATTTAGATGTGCGTCAAAATCTCAGGTCCATTGTCGGTAATAGCAATCGTATGTTCAAAGTGCGCTGAAAGACCACCATCACATGTAACAACAGTCCACTTATCATCCAGCACTTTTACTTCGAGCGCTTTTTCGTTGATCATTGGTTCAATCGCCAATACCATACCAGGCTTCAGTTTTACACCTTTGCCTGGGCTTCCATAGTTAGGCACCTGTGGATCCTCATGAAGACATTTGCCAATCCCATGCCCTACAAAGTCGCGAACTACCGAATAACCACTCTCTTCCACACAACTCTGAATTGCAAAGGATATATCGCCCAACCTGTTTCCTGGACTTGCCATTTCAATACCAGCGTATAGAGATCTTTCGGTCGTATGTATAAGTTGGGCAGCCTCAGATGAAATCTCGCCAACAGGGATTGTAATAGCCGCATCACCGTAAAATTCATCAATCAAAATGCCAAAATCAAGGCTGAGAATATCGCCGGTAACTAAAGGCACTCTGGATGGCAAACCATGTACAACCTGATTGTTTGGAGAACAGCAAAGTGAACTTGGATAATTATAATAACCCTTAAAAGCACACTTCGCTTTGCGCCTTTCAGCTTCAGCTACTGCAGTTCGTTCAAGATCGAATGTTGTGACGCCGGGGCGGACCAACTCGCGCAATATACAAAGAACTTCATACGCAATCCTACAAGCCGTTCTCATCCGGTCAATCTCTCGCGGAGATTTAAGAATGATCACCTGTACCACCATCTATTAAAGAACATATTTGTATCTGTATATCCCTAATTGAACTGTTAGCACATACGTGGCATAGCAGGCCTTTAGCATCATAATAGGTCTTTAAAGGCGCAGTCTGTAAATTATAAACATCGATTCTGTTTCTGACCGTCAGTTCCTTATCATCTTCACGCTGAATCAATGCAGAGCCACAATCATCACAAACACCGTCAATCTTAGCTGGTTCATTAATAACATGGAATCCTTTTCCACAGACAGAACACGTCCTCCGACCAGATAACCTCTTGATAATTTCTGTATCATCCAAATCAAGAGAAATAACATGTTCAATGTTTTTTTTCATTTTATCAAGCAGAACCACAAGTGCGTCAGCCTGATGAATTGTGCGAGGGAAACCGTCCAGTATGAAACCGGTCGCACAATCCTTTTCAGAAAGGCGCTCCTTAACAAGCCCGAGAACAATTTCATCTGGCACAAGACCACCAGCTTCCATAATCACTTTTGCTTCTAAACCGAGCGCCGTCTTCGCTTTAACTGCTGTGCGCAACATATCACCAGTAGAGATTTGCGGGATCCCATAACGCTCAAAAATAAACCGAGCCTGTGTTCCCTTTCCTGCACCCGGAGGACCGAACAGAATCAGGTTCATTAGTTTACTTTCTCCCTTTAATTCTGACACCTTTTAGAAAACCTTCATAATTACGGGTTATCAGGTGAGATTCGATTTGTGCCACTGTATCCATACCGACACCAACAGCAATCAGTAAGGCTGTGCCACCGAAATAAAATGGCAGGTTGAATTTTCCTATCAATATTGAAGGTAGTACACAAACAATTGAGATATAGATAGCTCCTGCAAACGTCAGACGCGTCAAAACACTGTCCATAAAATCTGAAGTTTCTTTACCAGGGCGTATTCCCGGTATATAACCACCATGCTTCTTAATATTCTCAGCAACATCAATTGGATTAAAAGTCACAGCTGTATAGAAATAACAGAAGAATATTATGAACGCAACAAAAAAGATATTGTAAACCCAATTACCTGGCGTCAAGCTTTTAGCTGAATTCTGAACCCAAGGTATGTCAATGAAATTGGCAATGGTTGCAGGAAACATTATAATTGAAGAAGCAAATATTGGTGGTATTACTCCCGCCATATTGATTTTCAACGGGAGGTGCGAAGTCTGAGCGTTAAAAGTCTTAAGACCCACTGCTCGCTTGGCATAATGTATTGGCAGTCGACGTTGACCACGCTCAACAAAAACAATCGCAGCAATTACTGTAAACATAAGTGCAAGAACAAAAATAATTACGAAAAGAGAAATCTGACCCGCATTCATAAGTTTCACAGTGTTTCCTAACGCTTTAGGTATGCCAACTACTATACCAGCAAATATTATCAAGGATATCCCATTACCGATCCCCTTTTCGGACATTTGCTCTCCAAGCCACATGACAAAGGCAGTGCCAGCGGTTAAAGTGATAACTGTCATTATACGAAAGCCCCACCCCGGACTAGGGACGACCAGCTCCCCAGCGGGTCCACGCATGCTTTCAAGCCCAACCGCAACACCCATACCTTGAACAACACTCAACAAAACAGTTCCATACCGGGTATACTGTATAATTTTTTTTCGGCCAGATTCCCCTTCTTTAGATAGCTTTTCGATTGCTGGAACAACCACAGTAAGTAGCTGAAATATTATTGACGAAGAAATATATGGCATTATACCAAGCGCAAAAACCGTTAAACGCTCAAGCGCACCCCCCGAAAACATATCAAACAGACCAAGTAAGGTGCCTTGAGCCTGTTTGAAAAAATGAGCAAGAGCAATTCTGTCAATCCCTGGTGTCGGTATGTGACATCCAACTCGGTATACTGCAAGCATAGCAAGTGAAAAAATTACGCGCTTCTTTAACTCAGGAATTCTGAATATATTCTGAAAAGCATCAAACACTAGATTATCTCCTCAACAGTTCCACCAGCAGATGTAATTTTTACTTTAGCTGACTGGCTGAATTTCGTTGCGGATACTTTGAGATCCTTAATTACATCACCATTTCCCAAGATCTTAACAGCGGCACAAGATGATCTAATCAATCCCTTTGAGGCTAGTGCCTTTCCATCAATTACTGAACCAGCTTCAAAAACATCCAACTGACTTAGATTGACAATAGAATATTCGACACGATCTATTGGAATAAAACCGCGTTTAGGCAAGCGGCGTTGCAAAGGCATTTGACCACCCTCAAAACCAGCCTTAATACTTCCTCCTGAACGTGCTTTCTGCCCCTTATGACCTTTAGTCGCAGTCTTACCATGACCTGAGCCGGTACCACGTCCTATACGCTTCCTACTTTTATTAGATCCATAAGCAGGTTTAAGATTATTAAGATCCATGAGATTCTACCCCTTTTTCGATTCAACAGTAAGCAGATGACCTACTTTATTGATCATACCGCGAATTTCAGGATTATCAGGACGCTCAACTATCTGATTAAGCTTCGACAACCCCAAACCCGCAACAACATTACAATGCTTTTTTGGTGCACATATTGTGCTTTTAGTAAGTGTGATCTTAAGCATACCGCTCATGTTAATCCCCTACGTAATAAATTATTCTACGATTCCGCGACGCACAGCTATATCTTCAGGGGTCTTTAACCGTTTAAGCCCGGCAAAAGCAGCTTTAATAACATTGTGTGGGTTATTAGAACCAAGGCATTTGGAAAGAATGTTATTGATGCCAGCCGCTTCAAATATTGCACGAGCTGCACCGCCGGCAATCACGCCAGTACCCGCAGAAGCGGGCTTCATAAGAAGCTTGCCAGCGCCGAACTTACCTTCGATCTCGAATGGGATAGTCTGACTCTGATTAACAGGCACCTTGATAAGATTCTTCTTAGCCTGCTCAACACCCTTTCTGATAGCTTCGGGAACTTCATTCGCCTTACCAAGACCATAACCCACATGGCCACTACCGTCACCCACAACTATAAGAGCAGAAAAGCTGAATCTGCGACCACCCTTGACAACCTTAGCAACTCGGCTAATATGAACTACCCGGTCAGTAAGATTAAGATCTGCTGAATTGATTCTACTCAAAGAAAACCTCCTCGTACGCTTAGAAATTCAGCCCGGCTTCGCGGGCTGCATCTGCTAGCGCCTTAATTCTACCGTGATAGAGAAAACCATTGCGGTCAAAAACAACCACCGAAAGACCTTTATCAAGCGCCAAGCGCGCAATTTCCTTGCCTACTGCGGATGCAGCAGCTACGTTACCGGTGCTTGCGATCCCCTCGGTAGCAGTTGTCAGTGTTGATGCTGAAACAAGAGTAGTGCCATTTGAGTCATTGATAATTTGGGCGTATATATGTCGTGAACTTTTAAATACATTTAGGCGAGGTCTGTCAGTTGTACCTCGTACTTTTTTTCTAACACGCACTTGGCGCTTAAGACGTGTGATTGTTTTGATAGATGTCTTAGCCACAAAAACTCCTTAAAAACTATTTCTTTCCGGTTTTGCCGGCTTTTCTTAAAATAATCTCGTTGGTATATTTAATTCCTTTACCTTTATAAGGTTCGGGGCTACGGAACGATCGTATTTTTGCAGCAGTCTGCCCAACCAACTCCTTGTCAAAACCTTTCACAGAGAGTTTTGTCATTTTGTCAACTTCAATGGAGATTCCATTGGGGATTGTAAAATTTATAGGATGAGAATATCCTAGGCTCAACACTAGCTCTGAACCCTTTACCTCAGCACGGTAACCAACACCGTTAATTTCAAGGTTTACTTGAAAGCCTTTTGTAACCCCGACAACCATATTGTTGATCAATGTTCGAGTTAGGCCATGAGCAGACCTAGCTGTGTTAGTCTCATCATTCCTAGATACTTCAATTACCAACTGACTCATTGAAAGAGACACATTCGGCATAATCTGCCTTGATAAAAAACCATTTGGGCCTTGTACGGTAAGAACTGAATCATTGTAACTAATCTTGACACCATTTGGTATCTCTATGGGGAGTTTGCCTATTCTTGACATACTATTATGTACTCCTTGTCGCGGTAATTACCAGATTGTGCAGATAAGTTCGCCGCCAACGCCAGCTTTACGGGCAACATTGTCGGTAATTACACCCTTTGATGTTGAGAGTATAGCAATGCCAACACCACTTTTAACGACCGGTATGTCTTCCGATTTGACGTATACCCTTCCACCAGGTTTACTAATACGCTTGATCTCGTTGATCACACAGTCTTTCTCATCAATATATTTCAAATAAACCCTTAGTATTCCCTGTAGATTATCAGAAATGACTTTGTAGTTTTTAATAAAGCCCTCCTGCTTCATAACATTGGCCAAACTCACTTTCATGTTTGAAGAAGGTATGTCAACTTTCTGATGCTTAACCATGTTCGCATTTCTGATTCTGGTAAGCATGTCAGCAATAGGATCTGTCATAGACATCGTACATTTGCTCCTGTCCACTTTCTATATATTGGGGTTAAAATTACCAACTGGATTTTATTACACCGGGAATTTGACCAGATGAAGCGTACTTCCGCAGGCATATCCTACACATTCTAAATTTTCGATAGAATGCCTTCGGCCTCCCGCAAATAGGGCATCGATTGTGCTGTCGAACTTTAAATTTTGGGTTGCGTTGCGATTTAATAATCATTGAAGTCTTTGCCACAATATCCTCCCGATTTCTTAGTTCCTGAAAGGCATGCCCAGATATTTAAGTAGTGCTCTTGCTTCCTCATCGGTCTTCGCACTTGTAACTATTGTAACATTCATACCCTTAATCTTGTCAACCGTATCATAATTTATCTCAGGAAAAATTAGTTGTTCCTTAATGCCAAGCGTGTAGTTACCTTTGCCATCAAAAGCCTTGCCCGAAACACCTTTAAAATCCCGTACTCTAGCAAGCGAGACATTCATAAGACGGTCAAGAAACTCATACATTCGATCGCGGCGCAAAGTTACCATGCAGCCAATCGGCATATTCGCACGCAATTTAAAAGTTGCAATGGATTTTTTTGCTTTAGTTATGACTGACTTCTGACCAGTAATCGCATTGAGCTCGGATGTTGCGGAATCCAGAATTTTAATATTCTGAATTGCCTCCCCTAATCCCATGTTCACAACAATTTTCAAAATTCGAGGGACTTCCATGCTGCACTTATAAGAAAAATCGTTACGTAACTTCGGCACTATTTCTCTTACATATGTATCTCTTAAACGTGACATCCGTATTTCTCCTCAAGTGTAGGTCTAGAACGAACTACCACATTTTATACAAACACGTTGCTTGACACCATCTTCCAATAGCGTTTTAATGGTGCGAACCGGCTTGGTGCATTTGGAGCAGTATGGCATGACATTTGAGATGTGAATAGATGCCTCCTTCTCCTTTATGCCGCCCGCCTCATTACCCTTAGCCTTAAGATGGCGTTTCACCATATTGAGGCCTTCAACAATCACACTATTTTTTTTGGGTAAAAGAAGCATGACCTTCCCCGTCTTGCTCTTTTCCTTGCCAGCGATAACCATCACCGTGTCACCCTTGTTAACATGGGTTTTCAATGTTTGCATCAACTTTCTCCAATATCTATTTAAAGTACTTCCGGCGCAAGAGAAATGATCTTCATGAATTTTTTAGCACGCAGTTCCCTAGCTACCGGACCGAAAATGCGAGTTCCTACAGGTTCTTTAGCATTATTGATGACAACGCCAGAATTATCATCAAATCTTATATAAGAGCCATCAGGGCGTCCAAGAGCTTTAGCTGTTCTAACAACAACGGCCTTAACAACATCACCCTTTTTCACCTTCGAATTAGGCAAAGCCTCTCGCACGGAAGCAACAATAATATCGCCAACGCCCGCATACTTTCTCTTAGAGCCACCAAGAACTTTTATGCAAAAAAGTTTTTTCGCGCCGGAATTGTCGGCTACATCCAATATTGTCTGCATTTGAATCATTACTTGATACTCCCTATACTAAGAGATACTTTCGATAATCTGCTTAAGACTCCAACGTTTATCCTTACTCATAGGTCTACATTCAATGATTTGTACACGATCACCTGTTTTAGAGCTGTTCTGCTCGTCGTGAACTTTGTATCTAACACTACGTCTGATATACTTATTGTAGACACTATGCTTAACAAGACGGTCGACATTTACAACAACAGTCTTGTCCATCCTGTCGCTCACAACAACACCTACCTGTGTCTTTC
This sequence comes from Desulfuromonadales bacterium, assembly GCA_037129255.1. Taxonomy (GTDB): domain Bacteria; phylum Desulfobacterota; class Desulfuromonadia; order Geobacterales; family Pseudopelobacteraceae; genus JACRCG01. The sequence continues at coordinate 57,384 of JBAXVG010000028.1, forward strand.
TGTGACCGCGATCATTCATGATAATTCTCCCTATGCCTTATTTTCAGCGAGAATGGTATTAATTCTGGCAATATCTTTACGTATATTCTTAAGCTTAGATGTATTTTCCAACCTACCAGTGTGCAACTGAAAGTTTAGGTTAAAAAGCTCCTTGGTAGTTTCATTTAGCTTATTATGCAAATCTTCAGGCGATAGTTTCCGGAGATCGTTAGGCCGCATGGAGTTCCCCCCTTGCAATGAACTTAGTTGCTAGAGGCAGCTTATGCGCAGCTAAACGCAGTGCCTCGCGAGCAGTCTCTTCAGAGACACCTTCCATCTCATATAATATAGCACCTGGCTTTATCACGCAAACCCATGAATCAGGGGAGCCTTTGCCTTTGCCCATCCTGGTTTCAGCTGGTTTGGCGGTAAGCGGTTTGTCAGGAAAAACACGAATCCAGATTTTACCACCCCTTTTGATATAGCGGGTCATAGCAATTCGTGCTGCTTCAATTTGTCGTGAGTCCAACCAGCCACATTCCAACGACTGTAACCCGTACTCGCCAAATGAAAGTTCTATACCTCTACATGGCTTACCACTCATGCGACCCTTCATCTGTTTTCTGTGTTTAACCCGTTTCGGCATTAACATCGACGAATGCTCCTATAGTTCAAAATGAAATGTTACTTACCAGGCAATATTTCACCCTTAAATATGAGTACTTTGATACCAATGATTCCGTACGTAGTCTTGGCTTCGGCAAAGCCATAATCGATATCAGCCCTGAGGGTATGCAAAGGTACTCGGCCTTCTCGATACCACTCTGTGCGTGACATTTCTGCCCCTCCCAAACGACCAGAGCAGGTGATTCGAATTCCTTTAGCCCCAAACTTGAGTGTTGAGGTTACACTCTTCTTCATAGCTCTACGGAATGCTATACGCCTCTCCAGCTGAAGTGCAACATTTTCTGCCACTAATTGAGCATCAAGTTCGGGCTTTCGTACTTCAGTAATAGTTATAAAGATCTCTTTAGAGGTGATCTGTGCAAGTTCTTTCTTAATAGTCTCGACCTCGGTACCTTTCTTTCCGATGATTAGACCAGGCCTTGCTGTAAAAATATTTATCTTGGTTTTGTTTGCAGCACGCTCAATTTCAATTTTTGATACTCCAGAACTATAGAGACGTTTTTTTAAAAATTTACGAATCGCAAGATCTTCATGAAGCAGCTTAGCATAATCTGCCTCTGCATACCACTTTGAGTCCCATGTCTTAGTGATTCCAAGCCTAAAACCTATCGGATTAATTTTCTGTCCCAACCTACACCTCCAAGGAATAAAACTATTTCGCGTCTGAAAGAGTTACCGCAATATGGCATGTCGGCTTGCGAATTTTACTGGCCCTTCCCATGGCACGAGGAACAAAACGTTTGAGCACTGCACCACCATCAACGTAAACTGCTTTTATAAAAAGACGATCAACATCAGATATACCCTTTTGCTCGGCATTGGCAACTGCAGACTTGAGCAGCTTGGAAATAAGTTTAGCTGAAGGTTGTGACATGAACCGCAAGATATTTAGCGCATCCTGAATGTCTTTTCTCCTGACAAGATCAGCAACAAGGCGTGTCTTGCGAGGCGAAAGGCGGATAGATGTCAATTTAGCACTGGATTCCATTTCAATCTCCCTTACTACTTCTTGACTTTACTCTTTTTATCTGCTGCATGACCGTGAAAAGTTCTGGTTGGCGCGAATTCACCCATTTTATGACCTACCATGTTCTCAGTAACAAAAACCGGTATGAACTTTCGTCCGTTGTGAACTGCAAAACTACAACCAATGAAATCAGGGCTTATTGTTGAGCGGCGAGACCAAGTCTTAATAATTTTTTTTGAGTTAGGCCCTTCTGCTAGAACCTTCTTGATCAGGTGATCATCAATAAAAGGACCTTTCTTTATTGAACGTGCCATAATATATCTGCCTCTCGACTTGTTATTTGCTTCGCTTCTTGACTATGAATTGATCAGTAGACTTATTTGTCCTAGTCTTGTATCCCTTGGTTGGAATGCCCCACGGCGTCACAGGATGACGACCGCCGGATGTACGTCCCTCACCACCACCATGCGGGTGGTCAACTGGATTCATAGCAACGCCACGAACCTTCGGTCGTTTACCGAGCCAGCGAGAACGCCCCGCCTTACCAATATTGACATTTTCGTGATCAGTATTGCCTACTTGGCCAATCGTAGCATAGCAATCCAAGAGAATAAGCCGTACTTCCCCTGAAGGGAGCTTGACCTGCGAATACTTGCCTTCCTTTGACATCAATTGCGCAAAAGTACCGGCACTTCTAGCGAGTTGAGCTCCTTTTCCAATCTTAAGCTCAATGTTATGAATAATAGTGCCGAGTGGAATTGCGCGGAGCGGAAGTGAATTGCCAGGTTTAATGTCAGCCTCAGCACCACTGATAACATTGTCGCCAACCTTAAGATCAAGGGGTGCTAAAATATAACGTTTTTCTCCGTCAACGTAATTCAGCAGAGCAATTCTAGCACTACGGTTCGGATCATACTCAATACTAGCAACGATAGCAGGAATACTGCGCTTGTCACGGCGAAAGTCGATGATACGATATTTTTGCTTATGTCCGCCACCTTGATGGCGGGCTGTGATACGCCCGTACGAATTCCTGCCACCAGTTTTGTTCAGAGAAACAAGCAACGATTTTTCAGGAGACGATGTTGTTATCTCTTCGAATGCAGAGCAAGTCTGATGCCTACGTCCCGCTGAAGTTGGATTATAGCTTTTGATTCCCATTGTGAGCCCCAAACGTATTAGTTAGACTTCAAAGAAATCTATTGATTGCCCTTCCTGAAGTGTTACATATGCTTTTTTCCAGTTAGACCGTTTGCCGTAAGTTTTTCCAGAGCGCTTAACTTTGCCTGCGACAGACAAGGTTCGAACATCAGCAACCTTGACCTTGAACAGCACCTCAACAGCCTGCTTGATTTCAATTTTATTAGCATTATTATCAACAACGATTGCGACAGTGTTATCAGCGTCCGTAGTAAGCGATGTTTTTTCGGTAACGTGAGGTTTTTTTATCACGGAAAAGATATTCATTTCAGCAACACTCCTTCCACGGACTGAACAGAGTCCTGAGTAAAAATAATGTGCTTGAATTTAAGCATATCATGAACATTGAGAGCGTCGTGCTTCAGCATTTTTACGTGACGGACATTGCGCGCGGAAAGATATAATACATTGTTAAAGTGATCAGTAACGACTAAGGCACGCTCGAGTTCAAACCTTTTAATAAATTCAGTAAAACCCTTGGTGCTTATTTTATCAAGCTCTAGCTTATCAATTACAGTAATCCCATTATTCCTGAACTTGAACGTTAGTACCGAGCGCAGTGCAGACGCCCTGGCTTTTTTATTCATGCTCAAGCTGTAATCCTTCGGCTGTGGGCCGAAAGCAACGCCACCGCCAGGGTACTGCGGCGCTCTGCTACAACCCTGACGAGCATTGCCAGTACCTTTTTGCTTAAATGGCTTTTTACCACCACCTGATACAGCAGAGCGATTTTTTACGGCAACAGTTCCGGCTCTTCTGTTAGCAAGTTGAATGTGCAATGCTTGGTGAATAATGCTATTATTAACGTCAACATCAAATACATCCTCAGAAAGCTGTACTTCACCAACCTGCTGTTTGCTCATATTGTAGACTGCTATTGAAGGCATACCTAACTCCCAAATAAATACTAAGCTTTGACGCTCTGTTTAATCAACACTATTGAGTTCTTATGACCGGGAACAGCGCCTTTAATAAGTAAAATATTATTAGCAGAATCTACACGCATAATCTTAAGCCGCTGAATAGTAACTCTTTCACTTCCCATCTGACCGGGCATCTTCTTGTTCTTAAATACGCGCGATGGTGTTGCAGATGCACCTATTGAGCCTGGGGCTCGGTGGAAGCGAGAACCATGTGAAGCGCGACCACCTTTAAAATTCCAGCGTTTAATTACACCCTGAAAACCTTTGCCTATGCTGATTCCGGAGATATCTATTAAATCACCTTGAGAAAACAGGTCAACCGTTAGTACTTCGCCTACATTCATGTCAGATGATCGTTCAAACTTAAGCTCACGGAAATATCTGAACATACCGTGTCCGGATTTTAAGCAATGACCTAACGTAGGTTTATTTACACTGGCAGCATCTATAGATTCAAATCCGACTTGTACTGCCGAATATCCATCAGCCTCATTTGTCTTTTTTTGAATTACATAACAGGGACCGGCTAGAACGACTGTAACCGGGACGCACGTTCCATCCTCCAGAAACAGTTGCGTCATACCCATCTTTTTACCAATAATACCATTCTTCATAGTCAATCCTATTCAGTCGAAGTAACAAAGCTACAGTTTGATTTCAACATCAACTCCGGCAGACAAATCCAGTTTCATCAGTGCATCAACTGTCTGCTGGGTCGGATCAAGAATATCGATCAGTCGCTTATGGGTTCTAATCTCGAATTGATCCCTGGATTTTTTATCAACATGCGGACCTCGTAGAACACAATATTTATTAATAACTGTCGGCAGCGGAATTGGTCCCGCTACTCGAGCTCCAGTTCTTTTAGCAGTCTCTACAATTTCGCTCACTGAAACATCTAAGAGCTTATGGTCATATGCTTTGAGGCGAATTCTGATTTTCTGGTTCTGCATTGATGTCCCCGTTACATTCCGGATTATTTATTGTATAATGCTGCTTACTACACCTGCGCCAACGGTACGGCCGCC
>JBAXVG010000029.1:0-61738 GCA_037129255.1 Desulfuromonadales bacterium
TGGTGGTCTAACATGCCGGACTACACGACTATACCGTTTCATGCGTCAGCTCTGATCGGAGTCCAACACAACTACCACGGCATCAATGCCTGGAGTTTTGCCATAGCCTTTGAGCAGGCGAGGCAACTGTTCCAGCAAGATTCGCTTTGAAGGATCACCGGTCGCCCTCAGACCTTGTGGGATCTTACCGATACCCTTGTATGCATGCAGCCGCCACGAGTGCGGCTCGCCTTGTGCTCCAAGTATCTTTGGGAGGACAGCATTCAGCAATTTTTCTCCGGAACTATCTTCAACAAGTATCTCGATATGCATGGTTACCTCTCATCGAGATAGTCGCTGTACCAAAGGCCACCCAAAGGTAACCCCTCCGCCACAAGGTTTTTTACGATCTCGATATCCGAAACCCGGTGTATACGTGAAAACCCATCCTCTCCTTTTTCCAGTACCCAGACCTCCTCGGGCGACAACGCATCAACAAAATAGGGTTGATGAGTCGTCACAAATATTTGTGGGGCATTCTTCTTTCCGCTTGCGTGCGCACGAAATTCCTGTGCCAGCGCCTCGAGTAACTTGTGGTAAAGGCCGTTTTCCGGCTCTTCAATACAGATAAATGGTGGCGGGTCAGGGTCCTCCAGCAACAGCAGGTAGGCAAACATCTTGAGAGTGCCGTCCGACATTTGTTGGGCAAAAAATGGATCGCTGAAAGAGCCGTCATTGAAACGGAGCAACACTCGTTTATCTTCTGTTACCGTTGTATCGATGCTTTTAATACCAGGAATTTTACTGGCGATGCGGGCAAGGATACTCTTGAAGCGGGTTTTATGCTCACGCTCCATAAACTGCACCACATTGCCTATATTATCGCCGTGAATATTGAGATGCCTTTGTGGTCCGGCACTCGGTAGACCTCGAGCTGCATCAGGGTAAAAATAAGACAAGTACCAACCTTTGAGAAAATCCCGAAAACGCTTAATTCGAGGATGCTCCTTCAAGGTGCCCAGCGTGGCTATGCCGAGTTGACGTAGATCCGTCAGCTCCACAGAACTCTGCGTCCGGTCTTCCTCTCCCTCAATCTCCACTGCCTCCTCGCCAGCCCAGACCATGCCTCTGCCATGGGTTAACCTGAGAAACGGAAAAGGACGCCCGTGTTTTTGGCCCTTTCGCCTCTGCTTGAGAACCTCTGATTCGACCAAGGGTCGGCCGGAATCGTCAAGTGAAATGGACAATTCATACGTAATTGGCCGTTCGTTAGGCGCTTCTCGATAATATATTTCGAAATGGATCGGCTCCTCAATCCCCAGCGACCTTAGCCGTTCGAAACCACCACGTTGTTTCATATCACATGCTGTTTCAACATCGGTTGCGAGACAGTCAGCGACGAAGCCGAATGCATCGAAAAGAGAGCTCTTTCCGGCGCCATTCTTTCCAATAACAACCGTAAAAGGCGTAAGCGGTGAACCCGCTGCCTGCCCAGAGACCTTGCCAACCACAACATCGCGCAAGGCACGGAAATTCTGAACCCGGAATCCTTCAATAATTGCCATTATTGATTACCCTCCATCCTCGTCAATGTCTGGTCATACCAGAGCAGAAGTTTTTCGTCTTCCTGAAGTACTTCCTCCGGAATCTTGTGCGCTACCTTGATGATATTTTCGTATTCCTTTTTACCCCACGCGGCCCGGAAGCCGGTTCGCAGCACTTCCAAGCGGAATTCCTTCAGCTTCCGCCCCGGTGCGACCAGATAGGTTTCGAACTCTTTCAGCAGAGCCTTCTCCCGTTTCTTCTCCAGATCCTGAGCCTTGTTCGGATCGGGGACGTACCAGCGTTCCTTGGCCTTGGCCAACAGACGTGGATCATCCTTATCCAGCCCGCGCAGGTCCTTGAAATTCGTAGAGAGATAACTGTGGATCTGGCTCGGAACGTCACCGGTATCGCCGAAACGGAGGAAATTGTTCTCCAACAAAGCGGACAGCTCCGGCTTCTGCTCATGTTTTTTCCACCCAGCGCCGAGCTGAGTGAGGAATTCGGGATGAACCTCCTGGTAGGTGGAGGGACGTTTTTTGAGGAAGTCGGTCAGCCAATCTATGGCGCTACGCTCATCCATAATGAACAGATCCATCTGTGGAGCCTGAGCGACCTGGGCACGCTTCCGGTCGTACTCCGTCACCTGTTCCGGCAGGAAAATCATGCCGTCGCGCTCCGGAAATTCTTGACGTAACCCCTCCAGGAAATCGGCGCTGGAAACCGGAACCGGGGCATCGTGGCGCACGAACCAGGCAATCAACCGATCATAGATGCGCCTCGGATCACGCTCGACGATGAACTCCAACTGGCCATCCTTGGGCTTGGTCACCGAGAGCTGTTTGAGGTGCGTCTTTACAAAGTCCCAGGCGGAATCCGGCGTGGCCCCTCGCTCGGCAAATCGTTGCTCCAGCCCGCCATTGGGCTTGTAGACGGAGATAACCAGATCCTGTTTCACGGCCGTCGTAGAAGTGACCTGCCGAAAACTTCCCTGCACCTTGTCCAGTGCTGACACCTCCGCCACGACAAAGCCAGCCTGTTGCAAGGCCACTTGTATGGCGTTCCAAACCGCAGCTTTGCTGTTGGAAAAAACTACCGTCATCCAGCGCCCCGGCTTCAGAACCCGGTAATACTCCTGAAAACAACGCTTCATCAGGTGTTGGTACTCGGGTAACGCTTTCTTTTTGAACTTGTCAATGATGGCTTCCGGCACGGCATCAGTCCAGACGCCGTGCCAAGCCTCAACGAGAAAATTTAGATCGGCATAAAAAATGTTTTCGCCAAAAGGAGGGTCAGTAAAAATATAGTCAAGTGAGTTATCAGATAGTGACAAACTTGAAGCAGTACCTGTAGAAATACATGCATTCCCAATAGTCGGTGAATATGCTTTAAATGCGGCTATTATTCGATCAAGCTTGTTACGGTATGCGGTCAAAGGCGATGCTTCAGAAACTAGAGAAGGAACATAGTAAACGCCGGAAAGGGGATTATATGGAAAAGAAACCTCCGGTCGATAACGATTGAGAATTGAAAGATTTACAAAATGACTGTCAATCCAAAACTTTAGTATATTTCTTTTTGCAGTGTCATTTTCAGCGCATGCCTTTTCCCAAAATGAAGCAAGTACATATGCAGCGCGCGGCAAAAAGAAGTGGTGTATATGAGAGAAACCTTTCGGTTCGATTCGAGAGCCATGATACATTTGCTCAATCGGAAAGCGAGTGGTTGGAACTTCCAAGGGAATCGGAAGTGATTCAATCTTTGAGAGTAAGGCCAAATCACTTGAATCAAGCAGCTTCTCATACCGTATTTTCCCAACAACATATGAAAGCAACGCGGGGCGGAGCTTAACATGTTGCCACGAAATACCAGAAGCAGGATCAATTCGAGTTTCCTGAACCGTATCCAGCTTATTCTTGTTTAATTCAACACTACAATGTGGACATAGAAAGACATTCCTGACTCGCTTGCTTTCTTTGTCAAGTGCTTCTTCTAGAAAATTCACTTCCCCTGCACATTCCGGGCAGGTAAAAATCTCGCTCCAGACCGTGTATTCAATCCGCCCTTTTGTTTTGCCATCGGTATGGATGGTCTCATACATCCAGCCGATTTCCTGCTCCACCTCTTTAAGTAGTTGCTTGCCCGCCCGAGAAAATTCTTCCACCTCGAACGGCATATTATAATTGGCCCCGATGAAGGTAGCCGCAGGAGACAAGTCGTTGAGAACCACCCGGCGCGCGCCCCACTGCGGAGTCGCTTTCCCTTCCCTCTTCCACTCCGTTTCCAACTGATGCCGGTAAACAGCGGGCGCATTGCCGCACCACTGAGCCGCCACACCGGTCATCCCCGAGCCGGCAAAACCATCCAGCACGATATCTCCCGGTTCCGTGTAGTGGAGGATGGAAGGCACGATGGCCAAGTGGGGAACTTTCGTATGGTAGGAGTGCGCCTTGTAGAGGGGATCAGTCTTCCCCTCAGACACATCAATGGCCAGAGGTTCCCGGGCGTAATTGATCTCCGGGTCGTAGGGTTTTCCGTAAAACTTCACGAAATCGGCCAACCAGGGGTTGGGGCAGGCCGTATAGTACGGGGGATCGGACATGGCGAGAATGGCCTCATCCGTTCCTTTCGGGAACCCTTCCTGCTTCCGGAATTCCGGGTCTTTCAGCTTTTCGGCCAGCAGCTTCAGGAAGTGATCCCGGCGGGCCTGTTCCGTAGAGAAGGTTTGCCCGAGACACTCCACGGGACCGCTGATTTTACCGGACGTCAATCCTAGTGATTCATTCATGGTTGATCACCTGTTTGTTCTGGCGTGGTGCGATTTTGGTGGCGCCACTCTTTGAGTTTTATACCCATTTCCGTCAATACATACTTCTGGTCCGAAGAGTTCGGTTTATCCGGAATGGTCCTTCGTAAAATCCGCCCGGCCAGCAACGGTTTCAAGTGCTTGGACTGGAAGAAGCTCCGATGCCGGTATCCGGCCCGGTCCATAAGTTCGGCCAGGGACCGGGGGACATCGGCAGACTCGACGATGGTCCACTGAAGATCTGATAAGTGATCAAGTGACTGACTAAGTTGGCCACTACTCTCGGGGACTTGGTCACTGACTTGTACAGTAGCGATATTGCCTGTAAGTTCAGCAGGTTGTGTTTCTGGTAGGGGTGTAAAGCGAGAGCGGAGATGGGAAGCCAGAGTGAACTGAGTCCCCGTTTCCCCGACCGGCTCCAGCAGGACTTGTACCGACAACCTCTGTGCCAGAGCTCGGGCGTGAGCCCCGTTCAGGCCGGTAAGCCCCTTGATGTCCGTTAAATCAAGATGCCCCTTGCTCGTAAGGTAAGCAAAGACAGCGGCTTCCTGTTCATTCAGGTGAACGCCGAGGCTTGCTTGCGCCAGCAATTGCTCCTCAGTCATCAACGGCTCTTTCCGAAGCAGCAAACGAAAGCTTTTCTCCGCTTTATCATTTTCTATTTCTGGCGGGGTGTAACCAAGTCTGCGCCAGCCGTCAAAAATGGCACCTACACCGGTTCCCCCTTGGTCGGATAGACCAATGCGGCGGAAAGCTCTGACAATAGATGGGTTGCGAACTTCCTTGTCACCGGGATCGAGCAGTTGTTCTCGCGAAGCAAAGGCATCGCCCGGATTGTAATACTCGGTACAGTCCTGGAAAATGCGGATCACCGGCAGGCGGGTGTGATCGCCGAAGTCCTGGTGGATGAGGAGGTTGATGGCCGCCTCACGAAAGGCAATATATCCCGGTGGATCATCGCTACGCCTCAACGTGGCAGCATCAACCGAAAAGGGGCGTTCAGAGTGTTTGAAATAGAAATCGACGACCCCCTGCCAGGCTTTGACCAGATTTTCCTCAACCGTGAGACGATCCGCCCAACGGACACTCGGAGAATACTCTTCCGCGCGGTGACGGTACATCTGAAGATCTACCACCATACGTGGCAAGACCTGCCGTACGTAGGCGTCCGCACCGAGAATCAGAATGGCCGCTCGCGTCGGCAGCAGTCTGCCACTGCGCTCGACGAGAAACCCCCACTTGTGCAGAAAGGTGGGATCATCGTCGGCTTCATCTCTTCCCGGTTTACTGGCATTGAATCGACCCCGGTACCAGCGGACTGATGCTTCGTCGAAACATCGTTGAAGGTCCAGGTCGAGTGGCTCGGCATCATAACGATCCGTGGCGGAGTCGCGGATAAACCGAACCAGTTCGTCGCCGGTGCAGGTGTCGTCCCGACTACCCCGCCGGACATAGGCTTTTCTGGGATTACCGTCGATAAATACTGGTTTGTCCTGCCGGGAGGCCTCGGGGATAAAAAATATCAGGACGGTTCCTTCGGGAAATGTATGGGGAGTTCCGGTAACAGGCAGGAAAACGCTGATCTTGTTACTATCGCGGAGCTGCCCAAGAAAGGCATTTTGTATCCGGTCCGCTTCGATAACTCCGGATATGGTAAAGGTATTGTTTTCTTCTTTGACGCCAAAAACTAGATGACCACCCGCAGTGTTGGCAAAGGCGCTGACCGTGGAGAGTGAGCTCTTGGGTACTTCCCAGTTCGCTTCCTTGAACTCAATGTCGTTCCACTCGATGGAGTTCAGTTTGGCCAGTAGTTCGTCACGAGTCATTGGTCACTCCACCACAAACCGAAGCTTGCTGGCCTCTTTGCCTTTACAGCGGTCGTTCAGAAAGGATTCGAAACGCTTCCGCAGGTCCTCCGGCGTGGCCGGTGATCCTCCCTGCAGCAGCGCAGCCTTGATATCAGCGCTGGTAACGCTGATTTTCTCGAGACCGGAAAGCGCCTCTTGCACGGCCGCGACAAAATCCGGCGTAACCGGGTCGGGAAGTTTCCGAGAAGTCAGGAAACCCTGAATAAGATCGCGCTGGGGCTTCTTCAGTAACTCAAAGTTACCTTGAATGATGGGGTCTTCCAGGTTGTCGAGCAAGGTCTGTTGCCAGCGTTCCAAAAGGTGATCCAGATCATCATCCAGGGCCTTCAGGACATTCGCTGCCGGCAGAAGCTCCAGCTGCTCACTGGATGGTCGAAAACCACAATGCGGGCAGACCGGTCTCGTGGCGAGTTCGGACTCGATCAGAGAGGCGCAGCTCTTCAGCTTGTCCAATTTCTCATCAAAGGCGGCCAGTTGACCGGTATGCATCAGCGCTATTCCGGCCAGGGCTCGCAACGCAAACAGACGCGGGTCCTTCCGCAAGGCGGATTTGGTCCGATCTTCGGCCACTCCGAGACGAGCTTTGCTGTGCTGGGCGGTATAAGCAGAGAGATAATCCTTTTTCAGACGGTCCAGCCGCTGGCGATACTCGGCCGCATTTTGTCCGGAACGATCCTGAGCGAGCTTGTCGAGGATTTCCTTTCGCACCGACTGAGCCTGCTGTACCCACGGATTATCCGACAATAAAACCATTTCCGCCTGCGACAAGTACCCGGCGGTAGTCCCCAACTCGGCCACCAGATCTCGCAGGCGTTCCACGCAGACCAGGATGTCCAGGTTGCTCTTCTGCAAATCGATATCGTTTTGGGTAAGACGCAGGCTCTTGAGTTTCCCTACCGTATTATAAGGCGACAGCCCCTCCAAGAAATTCTTCAGGGCCTCCAGGCGCGTCCGCCAATCGCGCAGTTCTTCTTCACGCAGGAGCGGCTGTCCCCAAAAGCTCAACCGGCCCTGGAGATCGGTGCCAACCAACAGAATGCGATTAACCAGTTTGGTCACGGCATCCAGCAGTTCCTTGACCGGTTCCTCTTTCCCTTGTGCCGCCATCTGGGCCAAGCCAGAGGGGAGTTCCAAGAACTCAAACAGCGAGCGGAGGACGGCTACGTTGATTTCCTTGGGTGCTTCCAGGTGCTTGAACTGCTTTAGCTCGTCCAGAGAGTGCTCGACGAGTAGAGAAATCTTCCCCGCATCAATCTTGTCCCCGGGAATCGCCAGGATAATGTCTCCTGAATACACCAGACCGCCGAGCACCGCGACGAGCAGATCCGGTTCCAAACGGAAGCGTAGGGGGGCGAAGTACTCGACCTCACTCGCACCGCTTATAACTTCGCTGCGATTGATGACCTGTCCCTGACCTTTGGCTTTCAAGCGGTTCAGGACTTCCTGGGCGTATTTCGAACGTGTGGGCTCGATCCGGTCGCCGTCGAGCATCTCCAAGGCATCCAACACGGCGACAGCATCTTTCGTTCGCGTGCTGCCGGCCAGCGTCCGGAGAGCATTAGTCACCAGCTGTTTACGGTTCCCTTCCGTGACCAGCACGGAGAAGGTAGGATACTCCGGCGCCAGGTCCGCGAAATGTGTCCCGAGCGCCAGACCGGAGGTGACGTTCACGATGTCGCGGAAGTTGGCTCGTTCTTCCTGCCCCAGTCGCAACTTGTCGCGCATCGACACTCCCTTGGCCCAATCCCGCAAAGTCTTCGTCTTTCCCTGATAGGTAACTTCGAAGGCGGTCGTCTGCTTTTCTTGCAGCCATCCACGCATCTCACGCAGAGCACTCTTGGCCTTGTCGAGGTAAATGCCCTTGGCCCCGCCGCTCGCCGCCGAGGCCAGGTCCTGTGCGGCCGCATAGAAAGCCAAGTGACGCTTGATCGTGTCATCAAGTCCCTTGAGCCGGAAGAAGGCTTCATCTGCCTTGCTTTCGTCCCGGAAGCGGGGTGGCTCGAAAGGCTGGATGAAGTAGATGTAAAAATCCCGCTCGGGCTGCGCCGTGGGACGGTCGTTCGGCGCTCCGAAGAAGAGATACCCGATCCGCTCTACCCGGCGCTCCTGCCATTCGATCTGGTACTGCCAGATTTGATGCCCGGTGACGTAGGTAGAATCATCGGTACGCTCCATCAACTCTTTCACGGCCCCGTAATAGGCCCTATCCAGAGCATCGTCGGAAAGGGCCTCGGCCCGTTTTTCGATCTGAGCGTCGTAGTCGATGTCTTTTTTGAGGTCCAGGTAATATTGCTCCGTGTCCGGCGCTTTCGAGATAAACTGACCGTTTACGGTCTTGACTATTTCGCGCAGGGTGGTCTGCACCGCTGTGAGCAGGTCGTCTGCAGCGTCTCCCCCCAAATCTTCTATACCTGGTTGGTAGAGGCAGAGGGAGTCTCGCAATTCCACCGCCGTGGGACCCACGGGCACGTAGATATCGCCGCCCGTCGTGAGCCGGTGCACGGCCAAGCCCTTTATAATCCGGGCGGCCATCGCCTTGTAGGCCGGCCGCGTAAAGGCCTTCTGCACACGCTCGCTCAGCACCTCGGTGACCTTCAACACCGGACCAATGTTCGGATCGGACCGAAGCACGGAATTCGACGTGACTGTTTCCCAAAACTTATCAAAGCCGATCAGGCCAATACGGTCTTTCGGCACCTCATCCCCGAGGATCTCCTGAATCTGGTCACGCAGAGTGACCAAAGCGCCGCGCTTCTCGGTAAAGATCAACCTTTCGAAGGTGCCGATATAATCGGGGTGGACGGGAAACAGGCGAATGTACTCGTCCAATCGCTCGTTCATGTTGCTGTAGAACTTGGTAAACGGCGTAAGGTAATTCCGGATCTTGTCCTGTTGGTCGACTGACTTCTTGAGGAGACGTTCAGCCACGACGAAACTCACATCCTGGCGGGCCAGTAAAATCTGCGTGAACCGTTCGTTTACTCTTCGGAGGCTATCCGCCACATGCTGGAACCGGCTGCTATCGAAGATGGCATCCTGCACCCCGGCAACAAAGCGAAAGCGTAGGTGCTTGGTTACCTCGCCGATCTCGCGCAGAAACGACAGATCCAGCACCAGATCATGGTCTTTTCGAGATCTCAAGAATTCCAGAAATTCATCCACGACCAGCAGGACGCCGTGCGCGGGGTGAACCTCCGCAAAAGCCGCCATCATCTCCTCGAAGGCCGCCTTGTTGTTCACCACCTTTTCCACCGGCGGGAACACGTAAGACACGCCTTGCTGCTCCAGGAAGTGCTCAAGTTCTTGTGTGATGATGTCCCGCAGAGACATCTGACTCGAGATCTCGATCCGATGGACTTTGAACTTCCCGGCAATGCTTTGAGCCGCTTCCTGGACTTTCGGGTGACGAATCATCGGCAGATAGACAACGTCCTCAGCTATCAACGAAAGGACCGACATGAGGTGCGACTTACCAGTGCCGTAGTTGCCGACCACGAGAACACCTTTGTGGTCAACCGACTCGTCAAACGAGATCTGCGGAATCATCTGTTTGGCAATCCGATCTGCCATGTCATCAGATATGACATAGGTTGCCACAAGTTTCTTGGCATCGTCCGGGCGGTTGGCATCAAGAAGCTGAATTACAGATTCAATTGGTTCAAACTGAATAACATCCCCGTAGCGCATTATTTCCTCACTTATCCCATTTCCAATGGGAAGGCAACGAGCCCTTCCAAATTGTAATCCTTGTATTCCGGGTGACCCATTTCAGCATACGTTAGTCGGCCTCGGCAAATCTCACCCGGCCAGACCGCCACAACACGTTGTGCGTGAGCGTAGCGCTTGAGCAAGTCGAGCGGATCAAGCCGGAGCGTCTGGTCGAACAACAGTTCCAGATTGTCCAAGAGCAGCAGATCTTCCGAAGCAGACTCCGCTGCCAAACTACTCAGAATTTCCTTCGCCTGAAGTCTCCGATCCCTTATTGGTAACGCCGCCAGCCGTTTACCTAACTCGGCCCCAACATTGAGAACCCTTGTGCAGCGCCGAGTTGCCAGATGCCGAAGAAGTGCAGACTTACCAGCTCCCGTCGTTCCAATCAAGAGGACCAGCTTGCTCTGAAGGGCCTGGATGTCCTTCACCAGAAGTTCCAGCCTTTCCATTACCTCGGGTAAGCTGCCCGGTAGAGATCGGCCGCTAGTCAAAGACATCACCGAATTCGCTCTCCATCTTGGTCCGCGTTTCCAAGGCGACTCCGCGTATTCCTTTAAGTTTGCCATCCACTAAATCTGCGACTATCTTTTGGTGAAGTCCGTTCTTCAGCGCCCACGACTTAAGTGTCTCTCCCATATCAACAAGCCTGTGGGCGATGATTTTCTTTCGCTGCTCTCTGTCCATAATTAACTCCTAGGGAAGACACAGAAGACGTAGTTGTCGCGAACAATACTCTTCCGTAGAGTATTTGTCAAAAAATATTAACCTCCCTCAGATCAATCTTAATGATGCGAAAAATAACTATAAATCGAGGAGGAGATCTCTGTCGTACTGAGGGTTTACTTCAACATCCTTGTAGCCATAAGGATTCACTATCACCCGGGTCCTGCCGAGGGTGTAATCGAATGAATTATGAGTATGGCCATGCACCCAGAGATTCGGGCCATGATCGATGATCTCATTGGAAATGTCCGTCATGAAGGCGCAATTGAGGCTGTCACCCCGGAACCGCTCGTGGATGGACAAGGGAGAGACACCATGGTGTGTCACCACGACGCTCTTCCTGTCGCCGACATTTTCCAGCGTCTCGAAGATATAGCGTTTCGACTCCTGGAAAAGATCGACCGTCTCTTCCGGCATGAGCCTCGTCCCATCAGGCTTTTTGATCACAACAAAGTCGTTCATGTTCTTCCGGGCGTACTGCATCTTGAAGAAATCCTTGCCGAGAAAATCCGTCCAGAGGGTTGCCCCGACAAACAGGACACCGTTGATTTCAATTGATTCATTTTCAAGAAAGTGAACGTTCTTGGGAAACGACAGCTTGGCTTTCAGCTCGTGGATGCGCCCGAAAAAATCATTGTGATAGAAGAAGTGATTCCCCTCCACATAGATGACTGCCAGAAATCGTTTGGCCAACAGGCTGATGACCTTGAGCCAGGTCTCTTGCCGGTGGGCCAGTCCGATGTCACCGGCAACCAAGGCAACGGTTTCCTGATCTGTCGGCAACGGAGGGATCACCATTTCCAGAATGCGCGGGATTTTGTTTGGCTGCCAGAATTCAGCATGAATATCGGAAAAGGGACGGACAAGCATAAATTACTCTCCAAATGCGTACTGATTTGGCTGAAGTATCGGTAATCTACCTAAAACGGATGTTCCCCTGCTGTAATTGCAATAGTCTTCAGGTTATCGAGATAGTCAGCCCATGTCTGCATCATTTTCTTTCGCGCCACCAGGTGAGTTGTGCGATTGTAGGCGCGGCCAAGGGAATCCCTGTCTACGTGAGCCAGTTGATGTTCAATGATCTCAGGTTGAACATGCAGGACCTCTTCAAGAATCGTCCGGGCCATCGCCCTGAAACCCGTGGGCGGTCATCTCGCCTTTTTCGTACCCCATGCGCCGGATCGCTTGATTAATCGTAACGTCGCTGATCGGTTTCAGGTTGGTGGTCATGCTCGGGAAAAGATACTTCCCGCTGCCGGTTACCTTTTGCAGTTCATTCAGGACATTTATGGCCTGCTGTGCCAGCGGGACAAGGTGCTTTGCACCTTTACGCGATTCTTTCAGGTGCTTCTTGAGTTTCATCCGCTCGATCGGCACGTTCCATTCGCCCGCATCGAGATCAAATTCTGTTCATTCCGACAGTCGCAATTCACCCGGTCGGAGGAATACGAGAGCCGACAGGCGCAAGGCACATTTGACGACGAACGAGCCGTTGTAATCATCGATAGCGCGGAGGAAGGGGGCGACATCTTTGGGGTCGGTGAGGGCTGCGTGGTGTTTGGGGATGACCGGTGTCAGCGTGCCTCTCAAGTCTGCAGTGCAATCGCGCTCGACCCGACCAGTGGCGACGGCATACCGCAAAACCTTCCCGCAGATGGATTTGACCCGGTGTGCGGTTTCAATTTTTTCTCGCGCTTCGATCTTGCGAAATACCTGCAACATGTCGGTCGCTTTGAGTTCTGAAATTGCTCGTGCTCCCACAGGAGGAAATACGTCGCGCTTCAGGCTGCTGATGACCGTAGCGGCGTGGGATGCTGCCCAGACCGGCACTTGACGATTGTACCACTCCAGGGCAATTGCCTCGAAGGTCTCCGTTTGCTGGGTCTGTGATTGTTTTTCGGCTTTGCGGGCATCGCCCGGGCTTATTCCGTGGGCAAGCAGTTTGCGAGCATCTTCACGGCGCTGGCGGGCTTCTGCTAGAGAGATTTCAGGGTAGGTGCCAAGGGAGAGCAGCAGTTGCTTCCCGTCGAAGGTATAGTTGAAGTGCCAAAGCTTCCCGCATGTCTTCTGTACGAGAAGCACTAGGCCGTATCCATCAGCCAGCTTATAGTCTTTGTCTCTGGGCTTTGCGTTCTTTACCTGCACATCAGTCAGCGGAACTACTCGTTTCGGCATAAATCACCTCGTTTTTATGGTATCCGAAAATTTTTATGGTATTATGGTTAAAAAAGTACCATAAAAAATACCAGATGTCAAAAGACGGGGCTGGATTCATCGGGACGATCAAACAGCAAAAGCCCCTGATTTCTCAAGGGCTTTTGGACTGCACTGGACTTTGTTGGTTGAAGTTATGGCGGAGAGAGAGGGATTCGAACCCTCGGTACGCTATTAACGTACACACGCTTTCCAGGCGTGCTCCTTCAACCGCTCGGACATCTCTCCAAAAAATTGAGTGGGAACTATAGTCCAAGGAATAACGTTTGTCCAGCATTTCATGTTATGCTCCTTATTGTAGTTTCACTCAATACGGCAGTGCCCAGGAGGAGACCACCAATGAAAATATTTATCAGCGGCGGCACCGGTTTTGTTGGTGGACATTTGAACCGCGAACTGCTGCGCAGGGGACACAAACTTCGCCTGCTGACCCATCGGCTAAGAGAGCTTCCCGAAGACGTTGAACAGATCGAGGGAGATGTAACCAGACCGGAAACATGTGAAGAGGCTGCAGCTGGTTGCGACGCGGTCATCAATCTGGTCGGCATTATTCGAGAAGTTCCCTCCAAAGGGATCACGTTCAAAAAACTGCACATACAGGCAACCACCACTATGCTGGCAGCCGCCCGAAAGGGGGGAGTGCGACGTTATCTGCAGATGTCGGCTCTGGGAACCCGCTGCGACGCGGTATCGGATTACCATAAGAGCAAATGGCAGGCCGAGGAGCTTGTGCGCAGCTCCGGTCTGGAATGGACAATCTTTCGCCCCTCGCTGATCTTCGGGCCGCAGGACGCCTTTGTCAACATGCTGGCCGCACAGCTGCGCCTGGCTCCGATAATGCCGGTCATCGGAAGCGGCTCATATCGACTTCAGCCGATTCATGCCGATGATGTGGCGCGCTGCTTTGCTCTGGCGCTGGAGTTGCCCGGAACATCCGGCCATACGTACGAGTTGTGCGGTAATGATCGCATGAGTTATGAAGATTTGCTGGACGCAATTGCCGCTGCTCTGGGCAAAACCGCCCCCCTGAAACCACACGCTCCGCTTGGTCTGATGAGACGGCTCATCCCGATTCTGCAGAACATTCCCCAATTCCCGATTACGATGGATCAGTTGCAGATGCTGCTTGAGGAAAGTATCTGCGATGGAGCATGGAAGAAAGTATTCGGATTTGAACCACGGGGATTTAATGACGGAATTCGCGAATATCTGCGCAAAGTGTGACGGACAGCTGTTTCGGCAATTGCCTTGATTTAGGGAGGTAATCAGCTATAATCCGGTTTTATTGCTATATAAGTTGAGCCTCTTGCAAAACTCCAAAAAACTGTCATTCCGGCATGCTTTAAGCCGGAATCCAGATTCTAAGTGGCTGAAAAGATTGGATCCCCGATAGAGTAATTCGGGGATGACAGGCCTTTTGCGAGAGCCTCTGTTATATACTTCATGAGAGTATCGTGCCGTTCCGTTTCGATTGAAAGGAAAGAAAATGGAGACATACTTCGCAGCGCCGGAAAGACAGGATAAAGATGAGCTCCTGCACACTCTCAGAACAATATCCGAGCACGAATTGATCGGCGAGCTCATGAACGCCAGCGGCGGGTTGTTCGCTGTGCTGAACGAGCAGCGGCAGATTCTGGCCATCAACGAGACATTCCTGGAGTTTATGGGGGTAGCAAATGCAGGTGATGTGCTCGGGCTCAGGCTTGGCGAATATGTAAAGTGTGTCCACGCCTGTGAAATGACCGGGGGATGCGGCACATCATCTTTTTGCTCAACGTGCGGGGCTGCCATAGCAACCGTTACATCCCTGGGCTCAGCCGAGCCGGTCGAGAAGACGTGCTGTATCGCCACCGAGAAGGATTTCAGGGAGATTGATCTCTTTTTCAAGGTGCGCTGCAGTCCCATACATATCGACGGGAGGAAATTCATCCTGCTCTACCTGCAGGATATCAGCATGCACCAGCAATGGGTGTATCTGGAACAGACCTTCCTGCATGATGCCTCTAATCTTTTGCAGGGTCTCATGGGAACCACCTGCTCGCTTCAAAAGAAATCCGACATTACCAACGATAATCTGTCGGCGCTGCATAATCTGGCCGAGCGGCTCGCCCAGGAGGTCTCGATTCAGAAAAATCTTTCCGCAACCGTTTCGCTGTCATATCAGCCACACTACCGGGAATTGAGCGTGATTTCCATTTTTACTGAACTTAAGGATGTTTTCAGCCACCATCGGCTTACCGAGAGGCGCAGTTTTTCAATTTTCCTCCCTGAAGCCGATATCGTTTTTGTCTCCGATCGGGCACTCGTTTCACGGATACTGGTAAATATGGTATCAAACGCCCTGGAAGCTACTCCGGAGAACGGTACGGTCAAGCTCTATGTCGAGATGGAGAGTCCTGTTGTGGTTTTTTGCGTCTGGAACCAGGGAGTAATCCCGGAGGATGCTGCCAAAAGGATATTTCAACGGAATTATACAACAAAAGACGGGTTGGGACATGGACTTGGCACCTATTCCATGAAGCTCTTTGGTGAGAAGGTGCTGGGGGGCAGGGTCTTGTTCGAGTCGAAGCCTGACTGTGGTACGGTTTTCAAATTTCTGCTGCAGTCGAAGTGAACCGGGTGATCAGAGGAATGGCATGATATCCGTGGATAAAAAACGTTTGCACAATCTGAAGCTGATCTACGGTATCGCCCTGGCGTTCATTGCTCTGACGCTGTTGTCGTCCTCGTTTCTGATGCAGTACGCCATCAGGCGTAACGGTGGTGACTCGCGGGTGATCAACCTCTCCGGGCGTCAGCGCATGCTGAGTCAGCGTTTGACCAAGTGCGTTCTGGCCCTGGAACGAACAACATCCGCCGACGAGCGGGCCCGGCGCGGCAAGGAGATCGACAAGGCTTTCGCCGACTGGAAGGCTGCTCACCTGGGACTGCAGTATGGCGACGAGAAGCTGGGGCTGCCAAAGCGTGAGAACTCGGCCGAGATCAAGGCGCTCTTCGCCGAGATGGAACCGTTTCATGCCGCTATGGTGACGGAGCTCGAAAAACTTGTCCGGGGGGCGGACAGGGATGACGCGCCTTCTTCCGTCACCCGCACGACGGCTGATATCATGCTCGCCAACGAACCCCGTTTTCTGGCACTGATGGACAAGATTACCTTCCGGTTTGACAAGGAGGCCAAAGAGCGCATCGCCTCCATGCAACGTCTTGAGATGGTCTTTCTGGTAATCGGCCTGCTGATCCTCTCCTTTGAATTTTTCGTCGTCTTCCGCCCTTCACTCTCGCAGTTGACCGAGACGCTGGCATCGCTGGACAGGAAAAGTGAACAGCTGAAGGAGTCCAACGATCGGCTCCAGCAGTCGCTGGACAACTCCCTGCGCCTTACCGGCCTGGCCAACAGCGCCAACCAGGCCAAAAGCGAATTCCTGGCCAATATGAGCCATGAGATCAGAACCCCCATGAACGCTATCATCGGCTTCTCCGACCTGCTGCTCCCCCTGTCGCGCGACCCGAAGCAGACCGAGTACATCCAGTCCATCAGCAGCTCCGGCAAGGCGCTGCTGCATCTGATCAACGACATCCTCGACCTCTCAAAGGTTGAGGCCGGCAAGTTACAGATCGTGCCGTCGGCCTTTGATCCCCGGAGTCTGTTCAACGAGATCAGGCAGATCTTTTCCCAGCGGGTGGACGAGAAAGGGATCGGATTCGAGCTGGAGCTTGACCCATCTCTCCCGGGCGCCGTGATACTCGACCCGGTCAGGCTGCGCCAGGTGTTGCTCAATCTGGTCGGAAACGCGGTCAAATTCACCGACTCAGGGCATGTCAGCTTAAAGGCGTCCTGTATCACACCTCCGGAGAACACTCCGGGCAGATGCACCATGGAGATCCGGGTGGAAGACACCGGCATCGGCATTCCTGAAGCAGAGCGAACCAAGGTGTTCGAAGCTTTCGAGCAGATGAGCCACCAGGACCACGCCAAATACGGAGGCACAGGCCTGGGGCTGGCCATCAGCCGCAAACTGGTCGGTCTGATGAATGGCGATATCCGGGTGGAAGGAAATCCGGCCGGGCGCGGCACTGTCTTCATCGTTACACTGCGCGCGGTCTCAATGGACGCCTGCATCACGGAAGACGCCCCCGACGGCATGAACGGACAGGGCGTGGCGTACACCTTCGAACCGGCACGAGTTTTGGTCGTCGACGATGTGGAGCTGAACCGCCGGTTACTGATGGCGTACATGGAGCAACAGCCATTCGAGTACTTCGAGGCGTCTGACGGGCAGGAAGCCCTGCTGCTGATGCGCGAACAGAGGCCGGATCTGGTGATAACCGACATAAAGATGCCCGGCATGAATGGCGATGAACTGGCTCGTATTGCCGGCGCCGATCCGGAGTTGAGGCAGATCCCGATGATTGCGGTCACGGCATCGGCCATGCCGGCGCACATTGAGGAGATGCGCCGGCTGTTCCTCAGAATCCTGCTCAAGCCGCTCCGCAAAGGGGAACTCCTGTCCGAGATGGCCAAGGCGATACCCTGTCGGATCACCAAGCCGCATCAGAACAGCGATAGCGCGGGAGGGGCACCCCTGGTTGCCGATTACTCATGCCGGGATCGGTCGGGCCTTGTTGAGGCATTGGAGGCGTTGAAAGAAAATTATCTGGTAGTGCGAAGAACCTTGCAGGTCAATCGGGTCCGACAGTTCAGGGACGCAGTGATGGAGCTCGCCGGACGTCATGGCGCATCGTTTCTCGGTGCATGGGCCGAGGCGCTGGACGCGGCTCTCAGCTCGTTCAACATCACCCAGATCAAGGCTGAGATGAACCGCTTTGAAACGGTGGTTGCAGGCTACGGTGATGCTCTCAACGGTGCCGCAACAACCGGCCGGCACGAAGAGGAGAAACCGGTGTGACCGAAACCAGAAAAATACCGGTAATATTGGTTGTTGACGATAACCCCCATAATCTTCAGCTGATAGGCGGCATGCTGGGGGAAAGTCTTGAGTTCGACCTCTGTTTTGCTACCGGTGGCCGTGAGGCGCTGGAAATTATGGAGAGTATCGTACCCGATCTGATATTGCTGGATGTAAATATGCCGGAAATGAACGGCTTTGAGGTCTGTCGCCAGATCAGAAGCTGCGAGACAACAAGGCTCATCCCGGTCATATTCCTTACCGCACAGGGTGAAACTGACTACATTGTTCAGGGTTTCAGGTGCGGTGGAAGCGATTACGTGATCAAACCATTCGCTCCCCAGGAGTTGCTGGCACGGGTAAGGGTTCAACTGGAACTGCACTGGTCGCGTCTGGAGATGAAGCATCTGAATGATGAATTGCGCCGGATTAACGTTGAGCTGCAGCAGCTCTCCAACACTGACGGCCTGCTTCGGATAGCCAACAGGCGCCATTTTGACGAAGCACTGGCCAGAGAATGGCAACGCGCCATACGCACCAGGCATCCTTTGTCTTTGCTGATGATCGACGTGGATCACTTCAAACGCTACAATGACCACTATGGGCATCTTGAGGGGGACGAATGCCTCAAACGGGTGGCCGGAGCTGTCAGCCGCAGCATGCGGCGGGCTACCGACCTTGCGGCGCGCTATGGCGGTGAGGAGCTGGCTGTCACCCTCCCTGATACTGATGCCGACAACGCCTGCCTCGTGGCAGAGCTGATTCACGAGGCCCTCAGGAACGAGCAGATTCGTCATGAATCATCACCGGTCTCCCGTTTGGTAACCGTCAGTATCGGGGTGGCCGGCACGGTGCCGGAGCTTGGGATGTCTCCGGATTCACTGATCGGAAGCGCCGACAATGCCCTCTACTCAGCCAAGGAGCAGGGGCGCAACCGCACCTGCCAGTCGCGGAAGAACATTCATGGAGAAACAGCATGACGGAAACATCGTCCGAAAAGAAGGGCATGCCGGTCATTCTGGTTGTTGACGACAACCCCCGCAATCTGCAGCTCGTTGGCGGGGTGCTCAGCGAAACACTCGTCTGCGACCTCTGTTTTGCCACCAGCGGCGCTGAAGCCCTGGATATTCTCGGGGAGATGACACCGGATCTGATCCTGCTTGACGTTAACATGCCGGGCATGAGTGGCTTTGAACTCTGTAGCGTCATCAGGTCAGGCGAGGCGACAAGAGAGGTGCCGGTTATATTCCTGACTGCCCAGCAGGACACCCACTGCATTCTCAAGGGATTCAGCGCCGGCGGTAACGACTACGTGATAAAACCGTTTGAACCGCAGGAACTGCAGGCCAGAGTGAAGGCGCATCTCTCGCTCAAGCTCCGTACCGATGAGCTCAAGGATGCTCTGGCGCGCATAAAGCGTCTGGAGGGAATTATCCCCATCTGCATGTACTGCAAGAAGATCAGGGATGACGGGAGTATCTGGCTGCAGATGGAACAGTATATCTCCGAGCATTCTGACGCCCTCTTCAGTCACGGTGTCTGTCCGGAGTGCTTTCGGGAGCAGATGAGCAGTCTGCAGTCGGAAACAACCGGATTCTTCTCGCCGCGGACGGGAATATAAGCTCAAAGACAGTACTCATGCCATCTCAAGGCTGGCACTGTGAGCTATCTCCGCAGCCATCCGGATCGCTGCCAAAAGGCTCCTTTCCGAAGCCTGCCCGGTGCCGGCCAGATTGTAGGCGGTACCGTGATCAACCGAGGTGCGAATGATCGGCAACCCCAACGTAATATTGACCCCGTCATCAAAGTGCAGCATCTTGAGCGGGATCAGCCCCTGGTCGTGGTACATGGCCACCACGCCATCGTAGACTCCCTGTTGGGCAAAATGGAACAGTGTATCGGCAGAAAGCGGCCCCACGGCGTCGATTCCCTCACTACGAGCCTGGTCAATGGCAGGCCCGATGACCAAGCTCTCCTCTTTCCCGAACATGCCACCTTCGCCGCAGTGAGGGTTCAGCGCCAGAACCGCCAGCTTCGGAGATTTCTTCCCTGTCAGACGCGCTATTCCTTCTGCTGAAATGCGAATCGTTTTGAGTACCTGATCGAAGGTCACCAGCCGAGGAACATCGGTCAGCGCTTCGTGAATTGTCACCAGGCTGACCCGCAGCACATCTCCCGCCAGCATCATGACAAAATCGTCTGTTCCGCACAATTCAGCCAGCAGTTCGGTATGACCGGGATAGTCGTGTCCGGACCGGTGCATGACCTCTTTGCTGATCGGAGCGGTAACCATGGCTGCGACCCGACCGTCAAGACAGAGAGCGGCGGCCTGGCAGATGTAGCGGAATACCGCATCACCGGCTGCAACAGACGGTTTACCGTACACCATGTCCGCTTCCGTCAGATGTGAGATCGCCAGCAGGGGGATGCAGCCCCCCGGAACCGTTCGTGCGTCTTCGGGTTTTACGATCTCATGGATCTGCAGGTGCGAGCCGCAAACAGCGAGGGCCCGTTCCATTGCCAGCCTGTCTCCGATCACGAACGGCACGCAGATGTTTGCGACTTCCTGCGAATGCAACACCTTGACGATGATCTCGGGGCCGACACCGCAGGGATCGCCCATTGTCAGTGCAATGAGGGGCAGCTTGTGCATTTTGTTGTTGTCATGTCCCAATGTGGTACCTCACAAATTCAGGTGCACCCGCAATGCCTCGTTAATCGCACTCTGAAGCTCCGTCGAATCAACGTTTCCCAAACAGCTCTGCAAGCGTTGTTTGGCAATGGTTCTGATTTGATGGGCAAGGACGAGTGAATCAACCTCAACTCCACCTGTCCCCTTTTTAAGCAGAGCCTCGTTGGGATAAACCCGTCGCCCCTTTTTTAACGACGTAATCGGCAGCACGGAGAGAACAGGCATAACGGCATTAAAGGTCTCATCACTGATCACCAGCACGGGGCGCTTTCCCTGCTGCTCAGAACCGATTACCGGGTTGAGGTCGGCCAGATATATACCCCATTTGAAACTCATGCCGCACCCGGCTCGAAATCGGTTTGCTCAAAGGCCTGCTGCACATCCATCAGGTCCGCCAGAAACAGCGGATCGCTCCCGGCCTTCAGCACTGCTGACCTGATATTTTCCTGCCGGAGTTTTTCCAGTTCGTTGCGAATTGCCCGCTCCACAAAAGCGCTGAGGGACTTGAAGTGATTTTCCATGACATAGGCCCTGGCATCACGGATCACAAGATCATCAAGAACAAAGGTCGCTTTGACTGACATATTCAATCCTCCATCGGCATCATGTATACCAACAATATACCATAATATATTATGGCGTCAATGCCATCTGAAAGCAGCTACTGGTTTTGAGGAGAAAGCTCCGCCACCGCCAGCGTGACATTTTCGGATTTGACTTTTTGCAGCAACAGTTTACCGCCATGGGAAGCCAGTATCGCCGCCGGCTCTGCCACGCCAGAAGCGCCGACAGCCGCCAGAGCATGGAAAGATGGCGGGGAGGGAAAATCGGTCCGGTTCAATTCGTCGCTCTCGAAACAGTGCAGCGGCACGCCAAGGCGGGCGGCATACTCTACAAGTCCTGTTTCATAACGTTTGGCAGATACAGAGGCGACGCAGCAGACGCTTTTGCGGGACAGAAATATTCGTTTAAGGTGACTGGTGACAAACGCTGCGATCTCTTCCGCTGCTGTTCCCCGGTTGCAGCCAATGCCAAGCACCAGGTTGCGCGGGCGCAGGATCAGCAACCTCTCCGGATGTATCTGCCGGGGCAGATGACGATTGGTGACGAACAGAAAACCGCGCGCAGTGCTGCCGGCAGCTTCTATAAACGTTTCGTAATACGTGACTCTGCCGCGGCCATGCAGCCAGGTGCGGGTTTTTCCTGTCTGATCGACAACGGCGATCTCTTCGTCATCAAGCAGCAGCGTGTTGAGGTGTTTCACCTGCCGGATGTCGTCTATGATCCAGCCGTTCTCCCGGGCCAGCATGTCAAAGGAAGGGAGGCCGTTGGCGTCGGTTGCGGTGGTGATGACAGCCCGGGCTCCGACTGCAACGGCACAACGCCCGGCCAGTTCGTTCGCCCCTCCCAGATGGCCTGAAAGGAGCGAGATGGCAAATGTACCGGCATCATCAATCACAACCACGGCCGGGTCAATTTCCTTAGACTCCAGTAGTGGCGCAATCATACGCACAACAATACCGGTGGCCATGATGAAAACAAAACCGTCGTATTCCTTCCAGACTGAGGAAATCAGGTTTTTTATCCCGGATGGTTCGAAACAGCAGCATCCCGTACCGGCCTGACCGGCATAGCGGCGGGAAACGTGCAGCTCGCTGCCGGTTATCCGCTCGCGTAATATGCGCCCCAAACTGGCGCCATTGCCGGTTATGGCGATGATCGCGACGCGCAATTCAGACCACGATGCTCTCACGGTAACCGTGGGAAAATTCGCCGTCATACAGCAGAGATCTGGCTTTGAGCCCATTGCGACGGGCTGCCAGAACATCCCCCACGATACTCAGCGCCTGTCGCTCTATTCCGGCTTCGCGCACCTTGGCGGCAATATCGGCCAGCGAGCCCTCGACAATCTGTTCATCGTCCCAGGATGCCCGGCAGACGACAGCGGACGGGGTTGCCATGGTATACGCCCCCAGCAGAAGCTGGTCTACGACCTGCTCTATCATGTTGACGGAAAGGTAAATCACCAGTGTTGCTCCGATGCGGGCAATTTCACTCAGTCGCTCCCGCTCCGGCACCGGAGTTCGCCCTTCAATGCGGGTAAAAATAACCGTCTGGGAGAGTTCAGGCAGGGTCAATTCCTGCCTGAGTGCGGCGGCCGCTGCAAAAGCACTGGTAACGCCCGGCACGACCCGGTAGTCGATTCCCAGACGGTCAAGCGCTTCCATCTGTTCCTGAATGGCCCCATAGATGCAGGGATCACCGGTGTGCAGCCGGACAACACTTCTGTCCGCAGCGATGGCATCCATGATGACGGTGATGACCTCGGTCAGCGTCATGCCGGCCGAGTCATAAACGTCGGCCCTGGTGGCATAACGTCGCACCAGCTCGCGGTCAACCAGACTGCCGGCAAATATGACGACATCGGCGTGCCTCAACAGCCGGGCTCCGCGGACCGTGATCAGATCTGCCGCTCCCGGCCCGGCGCCTACAAACGATACATTGGCTGCCATAGTACTCTCCATCGTCTGTGTAAATCAGGTACGGTACTCAGCCCGACAAACCTTCCCAATCAGCGTACAACTCCTCCAGCCGGACATTCAGCGCCGCATGACGCTCTCCCCCCTGCTGTCCCCGTTCCGGCTCATCGAAGAAACCGGGCGAGTTCATCTCGTCCTCAAGATGGGCCAGCTCCTTTTCCAGGGACGCTATCTGCGACTCTATCTCTCCCATCCGTTTCTGGCGCGTCTGCTCTTCGCGTTTGCGACGCTTCTCTTCTTCCCGGTCTTTCATTCGCACTTCTTTGTTAAGAGGGGGCAAGGGGCAAGGGGCAAGGGGCAAGGGTGAGTCGGACGCTTTTTCCTGATCCTTGACCCTTGACGCCTGACCCCCTGTTTTTTCCAGATAATACTCGTAATCTCCGTAAAAGCTCTCCAGATTTCCAACTTCTACTTCAACGACACGGGTCGCCAGGGCATTAACAAAATAGCGGTCGTGCGAAACAAAAACCACCGTTCCGTCGAACCCCTTCAAGGCGTCAAGCAATACCTCCTTGCTGAAAAGATCCAGATGATTGGTCGGCTCGTCCATCAGGAGCAGATTGGAGGGGCGCAGCAGCATCTTGGCCAGAGCCAGACGGTTGCGCTCACCTCCGGAGAGTACGCCTACTTTTTTGTGAATATCATCACCCGAGAAGAGAAAAGCTCCCAGGATGTCGCGCAGCCGGGGAACCATGGCATAAGGTGCATCCGCATACAGCTCCTCATAGGCGGAGCGTTCCTGATCCAGCACATCGGCCTGGTCCTGGGCGAAATAATCCATGCTGACATTGTGTCCGGGGAGACGTTCACCCCCCTGGAATTCTCCTCCGGCCAGCACCGCCATCAGCGTCGATTTACCGGCGCCGTTATGCCCTGCCAGGGCGATGCGTTCCCCCTTTTCGACCGTGAAATCGACTCGGTTCAGCACGGTGTGGCTGCCGTAGGATTTGACGAGTCCCTTTAACTCCATGACCGTCTTGCCGCTTTTGGGAGCTTCCGGGAACTGGAAACGGATCCGCTTGCGCTCCGGAGGCAGCACAATGCGTTCGACTTTCTCCAGCTGCTTGATGCGGGACTGCACCAGCGAGGCCTTGTTAGCCTGATAGCGAAAGCGGCGGATAAAATCCTCGGTCTTTTCAATCTCCTCGTCCTGGCGGCGCTTGGCATCCCGCAGAGCTGAAACACGTTCCTCCCGCTGGACAAGATAGGTGGAATAGCTGCAGTGGTAGTCGGTCAGCGTGTGGTTCCAGACTTCGGCAATCCTGCTGCAGACCTTGTCCATGAAAAAACGGTCATGGGATACCAGTATCACCGAACCGGGATAACCGCAGAGATACTCTTCCAGCCAGTTGCGTGCCTCAATGTCCAGGTGGTTGGTCGGTTCATCCAGCAACAGCACGTCAGGCTTCTGCAGCAACAGACAGGCCAGGGCGATGCGCATCTGCCAGCCTCCGGAAAATTCGCAGCAGTCGCGCTGCCAGTCGGCCTGCGAGAAGCCCAGTCCCTTCAGCACGGTGCCAATCTCGGTCTCCATGGTATAGCCGCCCCGATGACGGAACTGATCCTGCAATTCACCATAACGATGCAGCAGCTGGTCATGCTCGGGAGAGTCATGGGAAAGCTTCTCAAGATCGTGCCCGATAAGGTGCAGCTCCTCTTCCATGGACAGGAGCTCGCTCAGTGCGGCCCGCGCCTCGTGGAACAGCATCCGGCCGGTGGTAATGATGCCATCCTGCGGCAGATAGGCAGCCCGGGCCCCTTTGGCGAACTGGATCTCTCCCGAGGAGGGTTCACTGAGACCGGCGATGATCTTCATCAGGGTAGATTTTCCGGCGCCGTTCTCCCCGACCAGCGCCACCCGCTCACCCTTTTTAAGGTGCCAGGAGATCGTGGTGAAGAGCGGGTTACCGGCGAACTCTTTGGATAGATTGATCAGTTGCAGCATGGTGATGTGACAGCCTCCAGAATTTCCCGCAGTTTGTTACTGACTTCCATAATTTTATAGGGCTTCTGAATAAAGCCGGACAGTCCTTTGCCGACGAACTTGCTGGTGACTTCCTGTTCATTGAATCCGCTGGATATCAGAACGCGCACATCGGGTTTGAGTCGGCGAATTTCCCGAAATGTCTGCTCTCCGTCCAGACGTGGCATGGTGAGATCGAGTATGACACAGCGGATCTGATCTTTGTTCTGATTGAATACTTCGAGTGCATCCAGACCATCCGAAGCGGTCAGTGTATCGAATCCGAGTTCATGCAGCATTTCCTCTCCCATCACACGGATGCTCTCCTCGTCATCAACCAGGAGTATGATGCCTGTCCCCTTCCAGATTCCATCAGTCGCCTCAATTTTCCCGGCATGAACAACAGGGTGCAGGGAGACCGGCAGCAATAGCTTGAAGGAGGTTCCCTTTCCTTTTTCACTGCTCACCTTGATCGCGCCTTTATGGCCGCGAATAATGCCGAGCACAGCCGACATTCCCAAGCCCCGCCCGGTAAATTTTGTGGTGAAAAATGGATCGAATATCTTCGGTATAAGTTCACGATCCATGCCGCAACCGGTGTCGGCAACCTCAAGATAAACGTAGAGTCCTTCCGGAAGATGATCGTCAGTCCAGTTGTCCGAAAAATACGCCTTGTCGCACTCCATTGTGCCGGTGGTAATAGCGATTACTCCACTGTTAAAGCCGATGGCCTCGGAAGCGTTGATAACCAGGTTCATAAGTACCTGGCGCAGCTGGGTGGCATCGGCTTCAACAGTTGGCAGATCGGGCGTAAAATTTAAGAGCAGCAATGCCTTCTTGGAAATGGAGACCTCCAGCATATGGGCCATTTCTTCAACGATTTCATTGAAATTCAGAGTTTCAATGACGAAGTGCCCCTTGCCCGAGTAGGCCAGCATCTGACGCGCAAGCTCTGTGGCCCGACCGGCAGCTTTCTCGATCTGTATGAGGTTTTCGCGGGCCGGAGATTCAAAAGGCAGCCGCATCAGAGCAAGGTCGGCATTACCGAGCACTGCCGTGAGAATATTATTGAAATCATGAGCAATACCACCAGCCAGGACACCGAGGCTTTCCAGTTTTTGAACGTGCAGCATCTGCGCTGCGATCTGTCTGTTTTCTTCAGCAAGATGTATTCTTTCTGAAATATCCATTACGATAAGCAGTAAGTGTGGTCTTCCATCGACGTCGAATCTGGAGAAAAGAGCGTCAAGAGCAACAGACTTTCCGAATGAAGTTCCGAACTCGTTTTCCGTGCGCCGCGTAACACCATCGGCAAGAACCGATTCAGCAAGCTGGTAATACCCTGTTGCGCGCCAGGATGAGATGTTTCTGAAATTCTGAGAGCGGAGGGTCGCGATTGTCCCACCGGTCATATCTGCCACGGCCTGATTAGCCAGGACGCAGTAACCGCTGTCACCCTCATAGACCAGTATCCCGGTCGGAGAGGATGCAAGCAGTGTCTCTATGAACAAAAGCGCTTTGTTGCGGGTTTCCTCGATCAGCTTGCGCTCGGTGATATCGATTCCCATGCCGATGAGGCAGAAACTCCCTTCAATCCGGATCGTTTGACCGGTAAATAAATAAGGGATACGCTTTCCGCTTGTGGTGACCAGTTCAGCTTCAACTTCTGCAGCTCCGGTGACAAATACGTCATGTATCCGCTCCCTGACCAAATCCCTGTCCGTACCACCAAACAGATCAAGCGGACTTATCCGGCAGAACTCGTCAGAAGAATAGCCCGTGATCTTTTCGAAATTTTCATTCCATCGCAAGAATTTTTCGGAAGTGTCGATAATGTAAAATGCACCGGGCAGACTGTTCAGGATCGCTACGGAAAATTCTTTTTCGCGCAAAAGACGTTCCTCCGCAGTTTTGCGTTCGGTGATGTCACGTGCAAGGCTCATTACCACCGGTTGCCCTGCAAAATCGATGACTCTGGCACTGATTTCGGTCGGAATCCTGACGCCATCCCTGCTGACAAGCACCGTTTCAAATATGGCATGCCCCTGCTCTTTAAGCCGGCTTCCGCGTTCGGGAACATACTCGGCATTCTCGGGAGCAACAAAGGATTCTGGATCTTTTCCAAGCAGCTCCTCTTCCCGATATCCCAGGCGCGAACAGAATATTTCATTGGCTCCTCGAATAAAACCGTTCATATCTACGATAAGGATGCCATCCCCGGCGCTGTCAAAGAGTGTCCGATAACGGGATTCGGAATTCTTGAGCGCCTGTAGATCCGACAGTCTGCTTTTACGACTATTGTACATGAGCCAGGATGAAATGCTTGTGATCAAAAAGAATAGTGCCGCCATCGCGGACAGCAGTACAGCTTCTTTTCGCCACTCGGCCAGATATTCACCGGTAGCCACGCCTACGATAACGTAAAGCGGTTTGTCGGAAATTTTATGATAAGAAAGTGTGCGCCTGATGCTGTCGAGAGGTGATGTGTTTATGAAGGTCGCGCTGTGACGGCCTTCCTGAATCATACGATGTACGGTGGAGTTTTTCAAATCCCTGCCAACACTGCTGCCTGGCCCGGAAAGTTCCGGATAACGCGCATAGACACTCATCTCAATGTCGAACAGGCTGACAATTCCCTGTTTTCCGATATCCAGGCTGGAGAACGTCCTGGTGAATTGCTCCAGGCTGAATACCGCAAACACGATACCTGCGAAGGAACCATCCGGTTGAGACAGACGCCTGGCACAGGCGATTACCCATTTATTGAGGGCTCGGCTTATAATCGGTCTGGAAATAATCAATCCTGCAGCGGGATTGTCCCGGAGGCTGGTAAAGTATTTACGGTCCGAAATCGTAGTAAGCGGTCCGGAAATGTCGCTGCTGTAAGCGACCGTTCCGTGCGCATCGGCCACCCTGAGACCTTCAAGGTATGGAAGACGGGCATAAACATTCGCCAGATACGCATTCAAATTTTGCCTGTCGATACCGTTGGTGTTACGTTGTCTCGCAACCTCCTCCGCGATGACAAAAAGAGCAAGTTCGGTCTTGTCAAATGTGTCATTAATATTATTGCGTAGCGACAAAGCCAGGTTCTGGGACGTGACGGCAGCCCGCTCCTGATACATTTGATAGCTGTGGCGCAGCGAAAATCCCACCAGGGCGAAAACGAACAGATTGATCGCAATAACAGCCGCCGTGAGGCGAACGACATATATATCGACTGTTTTCGGCTGATGTGAAGATTCCGGAAGATCCGGCATGTTATAATACCCCTCTGCGGTGAATCGTATTACCTGATCACGTGGGCCGCGCACAGTATTTACGTCATGAGCCGCCGTAACCAGCAGGATTATTGAAGAAATTTTCCGGAAAGTTTATAGAGAAGACTCTCCTGTTCCTCTGAAAATTTCTCCTTGATCGAGAGAATTTCTTCTTTACAGGCAAAAAAAGCGTCCACGACCGCAGGATCGAAGTGGCTGCCGCTGTCCTCTCTAATGATCGCCAGCGCTTTTTCGATCGGGAACGGTTGCTTGTAAGGACGTTTTGACGTGAGTGCGTCGAAAACGTCAGCAATGGCCACTATGCGGCCGACCAACGGGATCTCTTTCCCTTTCAGCCCTTTTGGATAGCCGCTTCCATCCCATTTTTCATGGTGTGTCATCGCAATTATCTCACCGAGCCTTATAAAGACGGTATCCGCCTTCTCCAGGATTTTTGCACCCATGACCGGATGCTTTTTCATAATATCCCACTCTTCCGGGTCCAGTTTGGCCGACTTCAGCAGAACCTTGTCCGGTATGCCGATTTTGCCTATATCGTGAAGCGGGGCGGCATAGAGGAGCGACTCTGCCGCACGTTCCGTCAGCCCCATTTTACGGGCAATTACGGCGGAATAGTTGCTCATTCTGACAATATGGGCTCCAGTATCCTCGTCCTTGTATTCGGCTGCTTTTGAAAGCCGGTAGATAGTGTCCAGGGAGCTGAGTTTTATCTTTTCAAAAGCTTCCCGCAACTGATGTGTCCGGGCTGCAAGTTCTGCCTCAAGATCCTTCTGGTAGTTACGCATTTGATCGTTATATGCCTTAACCTTCAACAGTGAAGCGACTCTTGACCTGACTTCCGATTTATCGACCGGCTTGGTCAGCAGATCGTCAACTCCTGCTTCAAGAGCCTTTACCTTGTCCTCCACACGGCTTAAATCCGTAACCATTACTATCGGAATGATCTGTGTATCTTCGTCGGATTTGAGCCTGCGGGCGGTCTCAAATCCGTCCATTCTCGGCATCATCGCATCAAGCAGGATAAGATCCATAGTGTTTTCTTTTACTGCCTCAAGGGCTTCCATCCCGTCGTGAGCCAGGAAAACCTTGTACCCGAGAGGGGTGAGAATCGCCTCCATCAGCCTGAGATTACTGGCTATATCGTCTACTACAAGTATGTGGGGAAGAGTTTTCATGTGTTATCCTTGTAAGCCAGATTGTACTAGACACCTTCACCATATTCAATTTCAACCCGTTCGATGTAGGTTTGTGCCTTTTCCAGAAGAGTCGCGATTTTCTCCAGATCGTTATTTTTAGTCATATGTTCTACTTCCAGGAAGATTTTTGATAAATCAACCAGTTCGTAATTTCCGGCCGCTCCCTTTAGACCATGCGCCAGACGGGTAAGCGTCGGTATATCTCTTGTGGCAAGCGCCCCATGCATTGTTTGCATTTCATCTTCAATCTCCTTGAAGAGTTCCGGGATGAGTTCCTTGAAAAGGGGATCCACTTTCGCCTTGTATAAGGATAGAACCTCCTGATTGACTGCAGTATCCGGAACTTCTCCCGACACTCTGTTTTCCACTGCTGCAGAGTGAGACTCGACCGCAGATCTACCTGTCGACCAGGTGCGGCACATATCCAGGAGATCCTTTTTCTTGAACGGTTTTGTCAAAAAGTCAGTGCAACCCGCTTCGGTTCCTCTCTGACGATGTTCAGCAAAAACATGGGCAGTCAACACGATGATCGGCGTCGCGGGAACTCCCCTTTTCTTTTCCCACTCCCGTATTATCCTCATGGCTTCAAAACCGTCCATCACCGGCATTTCCATATCCATGAGCACCAGATCGTAGACTCCGGCAAAAAATGTATCACAGGCGATTCTGCCATTTTCCGCATTATCAATCTCGATCGGATACTCTTTCAGATAGGCATGTACCAGCGTCCTGTTTGCTTCAATATCTTCGGCATAAAGGATACGCATCGGGCGGAGCAGCACTTCAGGTATTTCACTGCCGGCAACTGATGTTTCCTGAATCCTTTCTGTTACCGGCAGCATGGAAGTGAAATAGAATCTGGTCCTCTTGCCAACTTCCGATTCTACATGAATGTTTCCACCCATCAGTTCTACGAGCCGCTTTGTAATTGCCAGCCCCAGGCCGGTTCCGCCATATTTGCGGGTAGTTGACGTATCCGCCTGCGCAAAGCTGTCAAAAATGTTTACCTGTTGTTCGGGCGTGAGGCCGATCCCCGTGTCGCACACTGAAAAGCAGAGCAGATCGTTATCTTCCCCTTCGATCGGCGGGCCAATCTCCAGATCTATCCGTCCTTTATGGGTGAATTTTATGGAATTGCCGATGAGGTTGACCAGAATCTGCTTTAATCGTGTCGGATCACCGATTCTGCAGGGGGACATGACGTCAGAAACCTTGCATATCAGGTCAAGCCCTTTTTCCGTTGCTTTAAGGCGGAGGATTCTTCCCACATCATCAATTAGTTCCACAATGTTGAACGGAATTGATTCGAGATCGATGCGCCCCGCCTCTATTTTGGAGAAGTCCAGGATATCGTTGATGACACACAGCAGATGCTCTCCCGAAGCTCTGGAAGTCCGGACATAGTCGCTCTGCTCCCGCGTAAGCTCAGTTTCGGACAGGAGCTCCGCCATACCAAGTATGGCGTTCATCGGGGTTCTGATTTCGTGGCTCATGGTAGCAAGAAATTCACTTTTGGACTTTGTTGCCGCTTCAGCAGCTTCCTTGGCAATCTTCAGCTCTTCGCTCCTTCGCTTTTCGGTTATATCTTCTACCGTGCCGTCAATATGGATGATTCTGTTATACTCGTCTCTGACGGCACGGGCATTTATCGATACATCGATAATAACCCCGTCCTTTCTCTTCAGCTGGGATTCAAAATCCCTGACTTCAACATTATTGGAAAGAAGCCTCAAAAACTCGAGACGTCTCGCTGGATCCTCATAGAGATTCGATATGGAATGCTTCAGGAACGCAAACCCCTCCTCCACAGAATTGTAACCCAGCATTTTCGCCAGAGCCAGATTTGCCGTAACAAGCGTACCATCATATGTAGTCTGGAAAATCCCTTCAACAGCATTATCGACAATGTTCCGGAACTTCTTCTCGCTCTCTCTCAGCGCCTCTTCGGCCTGTCTCCTCTCCTCAACTTCCTTTGACAGATTTTCATAGAGCCGGGCATTCTGGATTGAAATTGCGGCCTGGGATGAGAGAAGTTTCAGCACTTCAACCCGCTCGGGGGTAAACGTCCCTGAAACATGGTTGTTTTCAAGGTACAAGACACCTACAAGCTCGCCCTGATAGAAACTTGGCATGCAGAGGACAGATTTTGGCTGTTTGGTTTTCACGTATTCATCATGTATGAACATACCCTGTGCCGCTGCATCGGACAAAACTACATTTTCATGTGTTCTTGCGACGTAATGCACGATCGCATGTGACAGTTCCCTGCTTTCATCCACCAGCTCCGTATCAAAGAGAGTAGCTTCCTCCTGGCCGGCAGAAATATGGGTTCTGATCATGAGTTGCTCATGTACGACAAGAATCAGGAACCCTTCCTGTGCTCCTGCGTTTTCAATTACGATTTTCATAAGCTGGCCAAGCAGCTTTTCAAGAACAATCTCACCGGAAATGGTCTGAGACGCCTTCATTACTGAAGCCAGATCCAGTGTGTCAGATTTGGTTCCGGCGCTGTAGATGCCGGTCATTTTCAGCTGATTCTGTTCGACTGTCAGGTTCTGCGCGGAACTGCTCAATAGAGTATGATATTTGTTCTCCAGATGTTTAACCTTGGCAACAGCTCCCCACAGGCCATAACCGTAGTGAGCACTTTGCATGTGATGCAGGGCATAGGCCGGTTTCCTGTTTTCAAGCCAGAATTTTGCAGCCAACTCGTGTCCAAGTGCAACCTCCTGGCAAAAATCATTGGTTTCAGCCAACTCTATCGCCTTTAGATAAAAATCTATCGCAATAGCATCCTTCTTCTCTACACGTGCTGCTTCAGCCTGTACCAGATAATACTTGTGGAGATAGTTGCCGGGAGAATGTTCTGCCCATTTTTTCATCTTTTTCTGATTGAGCGCTACCCGTTTACGAATCATCTTCTTTTCAGTACTGTCGGCTGATTCGTACAGTGCCAACCGTGCCAGAGAATCATAAAAATGATAAATAGGAATTACCGGGAGCGATCTGATTCCGTCGATGAATTTTTCGACCTGGTTTGAGTAGTCAATAGCTTCCGTGTATTTTTCAAAAAGATAGCAGAGTTGAAATTTCAAATAATAATCCAGAACAATGGGGGTCTTGTTCCCCTTCTCTATCAGTTGAGGCAGCATGGCTGGTTCATCATAGACTTCACCGACCAGTTCCCACGGGATATCGTTTTCACCGAGCAAATTAAGAATTCCCTGATGATAGATCCTGCACCAGTCAACGATCATTTCCTGTTTCAGCTGCTTGATTGATTCCGTTGATGTTCTGAATGCCCGCTCGAATGTTTTCAAATCCTTACCTGAAAAAAATGAAATCATCAGGTATCCCATCAGAGATATGCATGCCCACTCAAAACTGCCATTGTTTTTGGCCATATGGAATGATTCAAGCAACGGCTCGATAGTCATATGCAGATCTTCCTTCCAATGCCTGACCAGCATGTTATAAACGGTGATTGCATAGACACCTTCCCGCTTCTCATTCTCTTCAAGCCGGTAAAACAGATTTTC
This sequence comes from Desulfuromonadales bacterium, assembly GCA_037129255.1. Taxonomy (GTDB): domain Bacteria; phylum Desulfobacterota; class Desulfuromonadia; order Geobacterales; family Pseudopelobacteraceae; genus JACRCG01. The sequence continues at coordinate 32,962 of JBAXVG010000029.1, forward strand.
CGCAAGCTTGCCGAACCGGTAACCGGTAGTGATATCACCCAGGATACTGCAGTTGATTATCCCGTAGCCTGCATAGGAAATGCATGCACTGGGAGTATTGCCGTGGGTCAGGGAGAGTTGCAGTCTCTTGAAAACGGTCAGTGGGTAAAGATTAGGAGATGCCAGAAAGGTCGAAGGGGACATGATCGTAAGAATTCGCATTGCAGCGATCATATTCGGATCCGTCATTCTGGGCAGTTCGATCAAATTCTCAACCTCCTTGCCAAAAAGTGCGAGTTTCGTTGTGATCATACCCATAACTATATGTATCTTTCCCGGTTTCTTCGGGAAGGTTACCCCCATCTGAGCCAGTATTTCGAGTGCCGAATTCACCGCTGCCCTGGTATTGTCTCGTGCGACATGCCCCATTATCATCACTTCATAGATTCTGATCTTGTCAAGGAGACAAGCCGCCTTTTCGAGCACAATTGATGCGTACTGCTCCATCTCGTCGAATTTGCCATCCAGACAGGCCGCTTCTGCAGATTCCACATGAAGTGCATAGGCCAGTTTGTATTCAGTCTGCCAGGCACTGCCTTCAAGATTGGCAATACCGGCCGAGAGGTATTTCAAGGCCGGCTCGAAGGCGCCTGATGCCTTTGCCCTCTTTCCGGCGGAAAGATTCAACGCGGCACACTGCTTCCTCTCATTACTGTCTGTTATCAGTCGGGCACACGCATTGAAATGATTGATGATATCAAAGATCCGCTCATCCTGTTCCGGCTCCGGCAGGTTATTGAGGAGTATCCTGCCTGTCTTGAGATGCAGACTTTGTCTGCTCTCTTCAGAGATGAGAGAATAGGCCGCCTGCTGAACCCTGTCATGCAGGAATCGATACAAAACTTCGGTATTCTCGTCACTGTTTTCAAAATACTTGTATATATAGCTGACCGACAGAATAAGTCCTTCCTGGAGGGCTTCCCACAGATCGTCAACTGTTTCAACAGGTGATTTGCCGTTCATCAAAGACAGCAGTTTAAGATCAAACTGATTTCCTATTGCAGCTGCGATCTTGATTACATTCCTGGTTTTTTCCTGAAGAAGCATGATTTTATCGGCCATCAGCTCGACAACATTGTTGGTCATCTCGACCTGTCGAACTTTATTGATATCCCAGACCCATCCGATCTTGCGGCCACCAATACCATCTCTGGCAGGGACGTCGATCAGGCTGTCGGATATGTATGCAGCGAAGTGGGCGCTCTCAACAATTGATGCCTGCGGTGGAACGAACTCGAAAACTCCGTCCTTGTAAAGTGAGATCAGAAACTGGTTCAGAAAGAAGGGGTTCCCCTTCGTCTTTTCCATGCAGAGTTCGGCCAGAGGAAAAGCTGCCGTGTAGTCGCTTTTCAGGGTTTCTGATATCAGCTGGGTTATCTGCTCTATCGCCAGGGACGATAAGGTGATTGAATTGACCCGGGTACTTGATTTTCTGATATTTTCAATCACCAGAGTTAGAGGGTGGGTGGCATTAACTTCATTATCCCTGAAGGATGCGATAAGAAGGATATGATTCAAGGACGGATTTGTCAGCAGCAACTCGATCAGTTTCAATGATGGGATGTCAACCCACTGCATGTCATCGAGAAAAATAACCAGCGGATGTTCGGCCGTTGCCATGGCGGAAAGAAAATTCAGAAAGGTGATGTTAAAGCGGTTCTGTGATTCTACCGGCGGCATATCTTCAACATGCGACTGATTTCCTGTTATCAGCCTGAGTGCGGGAATGAGATCAACCATTATCTGGCCATTTGGGCCCAAAGCTGCAGCAAGGTTTGCTTTCCAGCTCATAAGCTGATCCTTGCTTTCAGTCAGTATGAGGCGCACCAGCTCTTTCAACGCCTGTGTGAGTGCAGAATAGGGGGTATTTCTCTTAAACTGGTCGAATTTTCCGGTTATAAAGTACCCCTGCTTCTGCACAACAGGCTTGTGAATTTCGTTAACCAGAACTGATTTCCCCACTCCGGCAGGCCCACCGATAAGAATCATTTCCGCAGACCCGGCGCTGGTTCGCTCTAAAGCGGAGAGCAGGGCATCCAGCTCCATTTCTCTTCCAAATAATTTTTGAGGAATCTGGAATTTTTCGGATACGTCCTGCCTCCCGATTTCGAAGGGGAGGATTTCTCCCTTGTTCATCAGTTGATCCAGACAAAACTGCAGGTCGGCCTGTAGCCCATAGGCGCTTTGATAACGGTCTTCCGCCCTCTTTGACATCAGCTTGATAATTATGTCTGACACAACGGGAGGAACCTGGCCGACTATTGAATGGGGAGTGGGGGGCGTTTTCACTATATGTGAGTGGACCAGCTCCATGGCATCGTTTGCAAGGAAAGGGAGGCTGCCGGTAATCATCTCGTAAAATGTTACCCCAAGTGAGTACATGTCGGTTCTATAATCCAGTGCCCGATTCATCCTTCCTGTCTGTTCGGGAGAAATATAGGAGAGAGTGCCTTCGAGCGCACTCACTTTACGAACTTCCGGGTTTTCCCTGGCAAGAGACGTCGCAATTCCGAAGTCGATTATTTTCACCTGGCCGGTCTCCCGGTTCCAGAGGATGTTTGCCGGGTTGACATCTTTGTGCATTATGTTCTGCTGGTGTATCTGGCCGAGCGCATTCGTAATCCCGATCGCAATAGTGAGAAATTCGCCTGTTTCGAGTCTCGAATCGGAAATGATCTTATCCATGGACTCGCCATTAAAATCCTCCATGATCATCGCAAGGGTGTTCCGTACCTTTTCAAGGCTATATATCAGCGGAACGCTTTCTACAGAGAGTCCGCAACACATGTGATACTCTCTTCTGAAATGGCCAAGTTCTTCAGGTGTCGGGTAATCTTTTTTCAATATCTTGAGAATCACCGGACGGCCGTCTGATATTCTAACGCCGCGACAGACCATGCTGTTGCTGCTTTCATAAAGCTGCTTGACTATCTCGTAATTGGGAATGGAAATGATCACGGTCTTTTCCTCTTATGATGACGGGCAAGGCTGCCTTGCATTCCGGCGGTATATCGATTAGTCTGTTGCTGCGCGGGTTTTTGTCATGCACACATATTGAATGGGAGTAACGTATGAAAGTAATTGCCATCTATAATATCAAAGGGGGTGTCGGTAAAACGGCTGCGTGCGTCAACCTGGCCTACTCCTGCGCCAGGAGCGGCGAGAGAACTCTCCTGTGGGATCTGGATGCCCAAGGCGCCGCAAGCTATTATTTCAATGTAAAGCCCGTGGTTAAAGGCGGAACAAAGAAACTCTTCAAAACGAAAACGATAGGCGATCTGGTTAAAGAGACCGATATTGATTGCCTGGATCTGTTGCCGGCTGATTTTTCCTACCGGCATATGGATCTGTTTCTTGATGGCGAGAAGAAACCAAAAAAACGAATGAGCGAATTTCTAGGCCGTTTTACAAGAGATTATGACGTCCTGTTTCTTGATTGCCCGCCCAGCTTCTCGCTGGTTTCGGAAAATGTTTTTAATTCGGCTGACGTCATGCTTGTGCCTGTCATCCCCACTACATTGTCTTTGAGAACCTACGAGCAGATTCTGGAATACGTTGGGAAACACAAAAAATTATCATTGAAGCTGATGCCGTTCTTCTCAATGGTGGACAAGCGCAAAAAGCTCCATACCGAAATAATGGCTGGTGGCCGTAACGACATCAGCGGATTGCTCAGTACAAGCATCCCGTATCTTTCAGTTGTAGAGAACATGGGAATTCACCGGGCGCCGATAGGTGTTTTTGCACCCAGAAGTGAAGCTGCTTCGCTATTTGATGCTCTCTGGACGGAAGTCGTTTCAGGGTCAGAACCTTTTGCTTAATCCCAGGTGAATGGCCACGTCAGGCGCAGTTGCTACCGCCACGTCCTCCGAGACACCGATATCCAGCAGATAGTCTCCCGGAAGCCTGATCGACCCGCCGGAGACGAGCATCATGGCACTTTCCGTCAGTTCATTCAGGTGGCTGTTGCGATAGAAGGGAGTGTTCCAGTTGAACTGTACCTTGAACGAGATCAAGCTGTTCGGGCTCCAGCCGATGCCGGCGGTGCCATAACCGACAACGTTGTTGCTGTTATTCCTGAGGACGTGACTGTCGGTCAGTCCCAACACTCCAGCCGAACTGAAGGCCCCGACCGTTCCGTACCCGGTGCTGAACTCGGTCGATCCGCAGAGCAGCATCGCCACGTCGGCCCCCCCGTTTCCAAACAGAGAGGTACTGCTGCCGGTTGGCAGCTTGAGGTTGGCGCGCAGGGCGAAGCGGTCATGGTGACCTTCGCTGTTCGTGTCGTACAGTCTCATGCCGGCGAAGAGGCTGATGTCACCGATACCGGAACCTGCCTGCGTCATGGACAGTTTCCGCTGGCCGTCTCTGCTGTAACGATACGCAAGCCGGTCCTTCGTCAGCAATGACCGCTCGTCGGAGTAGCCGATCATTCGGTGATAGCTCTCGACGAATCCGTCCAGAAAGCCGCCCCCCTGGGTGAGCCACGGTATCTCGGCCCCCGCCTCAATGCCGTCCCTGAAACCATGACGAAGAGCCAGTACCCAGCGGTACGACTCGCCATCAAGACGCACCGCTTCAGAAGCATCGCCGTCGACAACAAAATTGTTGGCGACATCCTGAGTGAGGGAGAGCGAGGTATGTCCGACAGGCTGGATTGTGGCGGATGTTTCGGCGGGGAGTCCGTGTATGCGCACAAGCGGACTCTGGTTGACAGTGCGGAAAGGGGCAATTTCCAGGTCTGCAGCCGCTGCAACCCCAGCTGACCAGAGCACGAGGAATAACAGAACCGGACACCTATTCATGATTAACACTTATTTTCATCAGCCCGGCGCCATTTCGCCACGATTCAGCTCAATCTGTTCAGTCAGAGTGCCAGGAGCACCGGTAACGTTTTCCGGTTCGTTCATAATTATGATAAGCTTGTAACATGCTGACCGGTGTGTGTCAACAATCCAGGTCGCTGCGAGAGAGATGAAAATAAGTGGTTTTACGGCTTTTTGTCTGCTTCTGTCACCTTCGGTCAAACTCTTGCTGACGAAGGCGATTTTTGCAGCGCTTGATTATTTCCAGTCGATGGGATAGTGTCGTCATAATTTCAATCAGATTCATGGAGGATACAATGTTTGGCTTTGGAATGCCCGAACTCATCATCATACTCGTAATCGTACTTGTGGTGTTTGGCGCCGGAAAACTTCCCGAAATCGGTGGGGCGCTTGGTAAAAGTATCCGTAACTTCAAAAAAGCTTCGGATGGCAAGGATGAGATCGAGATCAAGCCCAAAAACGAGGAGCATGATAAAAAGGGATGATTGTGCTTTTATGATTCTTCAATCCCAGTGTTGCTGTGTGGTTGGTACTGTAGTGCTGATTTATCGTTGACACGATTGAAATATCGTTCTATCTTATCGTTCCTTTTGGAGAATTATTCGTATCCTGATCAGAAACTTTTATCCGGAATGCAGGCCGGGGGGCGTTTCCATCCAATTTTTGTGCCGGTAGTTATGGCAAGAGGGAGTGAGAGTGAAAAGTCATGTCTGGCGGCCACTGTACGTGGTCATTGCTTTTGTCGTAGCGTTGCTGGTATTTCGCTTCTTCTACGTACCTAATGACTTCGGCTCGGGGAAAAGAGGCTTCATGTATTCTTTTCACCGTAAATCCAACGAAATGGAATGGAAGAATCAACCGGCGAAATACGGGGTTTCAGGCCGCGAGAGAATGCATGAATACTGCAGTGCCTGCCATGGAGCGATTGTCAAGGTCCGCACTGAAAAGCTTCACGGTATAATACCATGTGAAGATTGCCACGGGCCGGCGATGAACCATCCTGAAAAACCGGAAAAATTGAATATCGACCGCAGCCGGGAGCTTTGCATGCGCTGCCACACCAATTTGCCCTATACGACAAGCGAGCGGAAACGTATCCCCGGCATTAATCCAAAAACACACAACACCGGAGTGGAGTGCGTCAAATGTCATAATCCGCATAACCCCAGTCTGGAGGGAATGAAATAATGGATAGGCGAGAATTTCTGAAAAAATGTATTCTGGTCGTTGCCGGAGCCTCTGTACCTGTCTCCGCCCTGAGGTTGATAGACCCCAAAAAGGTGTTCGCCGCTAATCCCGATATCCAGTGGGCGTTTCTTGTCGACACCAACAAGTGTGTCGGGTGCGGCTTCTGCGTCAAGGCATGCAAGACCGAAAACGATATTCCCTTTGACGCCAACGTGTCTCGAACCTGGGTAGAACGTTACGTGTACACGAAAGATGACAGGCGTTATGTGGATAGCCCAAAAGCAGCGCTTTACGGCTTCACCGAATCCCGCGTCGATCTCGGGCGTGGCGAATTCAAGGAAATCGACCCGCAGAATGTCGGTAAGGCTTTCTTTGTTCCTAAACTCTGCAACCACTGTTCATCTCCCGCCTGTACGCAGGTCTGCCCCGTCGGCGCTACCTACAAAACTGATGACGGAGTTGTTCTGGTTGACCGGAAATGGTGCATCGGTTGCGGTTATTGCATTATGGCCTGCCCCTATGCTGCGCGTTTTTTCCACCCGGTAGAGCATGTTGCCGACAAGTGTACCTTCTGTTATCACCGCCTCAGCAAAGGGCTCGACTCTGCCTGTGTCAACGCCTGCCCGTTCGGTGCCCGAAAGATGGGAAATATTCACGACAAAGAAGACCCGATTACAAAGATCATCATGAACGAGCGGGTCGGGGTACTTAAGGACGAATTCGGAACCAAGCCTCAGGCTTTTTATATCGGTCTTGCCCAGGAGGTGCGTTAGCCATGGTCGGACAACTCGCGCAACACGCTATGGAAGTTCACGGGGAAGCATGGACGATCAAGGAACTGTTCACTCTGCCGAATGAGTACATCTACTGGTCCATCCAGATTGTAATGTACCCGTTCATGACCGGTCTGGTGGCCGGAGCCTTCGTACTCTCCTCACTCTACCATGTTTTCGGCGTTGAAAAACTGAAGGAGATTGCCCGCTTTTCACTGGTTTTTTCGTTTGCCTTGCTGCCGGTGGCCATGATGCCTTTGACGCTTCATCTGCAGCAGCCATTCCGGGGTATCAATGTTCTGATGACACCACATTTCACGTCGGCGATTTCGGCCTTCGGCATTGTCTTTCTGACATACGCTTCGATTGTTGCAACCGAGATCTGGCTGGTATACCGCAAATATTTCGTTGAAACGGCGCAGACACTGATGGCGATGCAGAACCGCCGCATGATCGACAGCTTCCGCATGATGGTTTTCCAGGCCTTGACGCTGGGCGCCTGGGATATAAGCCACGAGGCCGTAGAGCAGGATCATAAGGCCTGCAAAATTATGGCCGGCATAGGAATTCCGGTTGCCTGCTTCCTGCACGGCTACGCCGGTTTCATCTTCGGCTCGGTGAAAGCCAACGCCCTCTGGATGACCCCGCTGATGCCGGTTATCTTTATCTGCTCTGCGGTGGTTTCCGGAGTAGCCCTCTGTATCCTTACCTACGTTATCGTTCAGGAAATCCGTAAATACATGGCCAGAAGCAAAATTGCCCGCTGGGCCAAGGATTCGGATGCCCCCGGAGCCGATGAGCTTGAAGCAACCAAACATACCGAAGTTATGATTTCCTCCAACTACCTGCTCTACTTTATGATTGCCGCCATGACCCTTGAAATACTTGACCTGATTTTCCGTGGCTACACCCAGGTCAAATCCTGGGACATACTGCGCGAAGTCATCATGGAGCGCGACTTCTTCAAGATTTTTATTATGCAGTATGCGATCGGCAATCTGCTTCCTTTTGTCATGATGATACTGCCGGGGCGCACGGTGCGGCGCACGACCATCGCCACCGTGCTGGTTTTATTCGGAGTATTCATGATGCGTTACAACGTTGTAATAGGCGGGCAAGCGTTTTCTCTGAGTTTCTCCGGCTTCATGGACTACCATCTGCCGATCATCCCTCATAATCTTGAGACATTCAAGGAAGGGCTTTTAGGCGCCCTCTCGGTTATTGCCACCCCGTTTGTGCTGTTCTATTTCATAAACATGTTTATTCCTGCCTTTCTGAAAGAGGAATCGACACACTGAGCCCTCTTTCATGCAGTAGCCGTGTCCGCCCGTGGCAGCATACGGGGAAGCGGTGTGACAACCTTTGAACTGCAAGGCCGGTCGTCAGAAACCGGCCTTTTTCCATCTGATATGGCGGGTTGCTGCCACAAGACCCCGGAGTTTTAAACCATGCACAAAAAACTGTTCATCCCCGGTCCCGTAGAGATTCACTCCGATATTCTGACCGCCATGACGGCTCCGATGATCGGCCACCGCATGAAGGAATATGCCGAATTGCATGGCCGTGTCACAGCGGGACTTAAAAAGATATTGTTCACGGAGGACCGGGTTTTCCTGGCCACCTCCAGCGCCTTCGGTGTTATGGAAGGGGCAGTTCGCAATCTGGTTGGTACGCGATGCGCCAATTTTTGCAACGGGGCTTTTTCCGACAAGTGGCATGATGTAACGCTGCGATGCGGCAAGCAGGCAGACGCCGTCCGCTTCGACTGGGGTAAACCGGTCACCCCCGAAGCGGTCGAACAGACTTTGTCCACCGGTAAATATGACAGTATGACCATGATTCACAATGAGACATCCACCGGAGTTATGTCACCCCTGACGGAGATTGCCGCTGTCATGCGCAAATTTCCGGAGGTGATGTTCATAGTGGATACGGTCTCTTCCATGAGCGCTCTTAAAGTGCCGGTTGACGAATTGGGAATCGACAGCTGTATCTTCGGAGTCCAGAAGGCCTTTGCCCTGCCACCCGGCCTGGCTGTTTTTACCGCCAGCGAGAAGGCACTGCAGAGGGCTTCCAGCATGGATGGGCGTGGCTATTACTTTGATTTTATCGAATTTGCAGTTAACGATGACAAGAACAATACCCCCTCAACCCCCTGCATATCGTTGATCTACGCCATGGATAAACAACTGGAGAGGATTTTCGCTGAAGGCTTGGAGGTGCGCTGGGCACGTCACGCAGATCTGGCCGACTATGTGAGGGAATGGGTTACCATTCGGGGTTTCGAGCTCTTTCCGGAGGTCCGATACTGCTCGCAAACTTTGACCTGCAGCCGTAACAGCCGGGGCATCGACCTGGCAGCTCTCAAGAAAAAACTTGGAGAGGCTGGTTTTGCGTTTGACGACGGCTATGGCAAGATTAAGGGAGAAACATTCAGAATTGCACACATGGGGGATTCAACAAGGGCAGATCTTGATGAGTTATTTGGCGCAATAACGGCTATAATGCCCGAACTGGCATGACAGATAACCGGCAAAACAGAACTGGAAAAAGAAAGAATCAAAAGCAATAGAACACGGGAAAAGCAGATTTTACGGAATAATCCATGACGTTTTGTAAATCCGGTTCTTCCTGAATTTTCGGGTTTGATCCGTGTTCCATGCTTTTGATGTTTCAGGTTTGCTTACTGTTGTGAAGAGCCAGGTGGTATTACTCCTTTTCGAAGACGTCCTTGCCGGCACCGCATAGCGGGCAGGTCCAGTCATCCGGCAGTGACTCAAATGGTGTACCGGCGTCAATGCCGCGGTCCGGATCACCCAGGGCGGGGTCATAGACATACTGGCAGATAGTGCAGATCCAACGTTCCATGTGTTTCTCCTTTTCTGTGCTGGTTTAAAACATGTCGAGAGCATTGTAGCAGTTTCAGAATAGAAGTCAATCACGGGAGAGTAGAATATGATTTTTGAAGAGATTGTTGTCGGACCGCTTTCGGTCAACTGTTTTGTTCTTGGATGCGAAAGCAGCTTTGACGGAGTCGTGGTAGATCCGGGCGGAGACGTAGATGAAATCGAGCGAGCGGTCAGAAAACACAGCTTGAAGATCAGTTCTGTCATCAATACCCATGGTCATTTTGATCATGTAGGTGGCAACTGCCGCGCTGTAGCGTCTTTTAACGCCCGGCTGCTCATTCACCCGGCGGATACATACCTGCTCGGCAAAGTCGCAGAAGTGGCCGGCATGTACGGTATGGCTGGAGAAAACTCACCGGAACCGGATAAATTTCTGCAGGATGGCATGGAAATAGTTTTTGGAAATTATGTGTTGAAGGTGTTGCACACGCCGGGGCACACCCAGGGTGGCTGTTGTCTCTACATCAAAAATGAGAATATGGTTATTACCGGTGATACTCTCTTTGCCGATTCCATCGGGCGCACCGATCTCCCAGGTGGCTCACACGAACAGTTGCTGAATTCGATCCGTACCAAACTGTTTTCCCTGCCTGACAATGTGATCGCATACCCCGGACATGGACCGGAAACGACCATCGGCCACGAAAAAAAATGTAATCCATATTTCTGAGGCAACCTTTTCAGATGCTTGATAACAAAAAAATCATTCTGGGCGTTTGCGGTGGCATCGCAGCGTACAAGGCGCTTGAACTATTGCGTCTCATGACCAGGTCCGGGGCCGAAGTACATGTTATTATGACCCGTGCCGCACGGGAGTTCGTCACACCGCTCACCTTCCAGACCCTTTCCGGTAATCCGGTTCATACCGGGCTTTTCAACCTTGTCGCCGAGCGCGAGATCGGCCATATCTCTCTTGCCGATCGCGCCGATCTGTTCATTATTGTCCCTGCCACAGCAAATGTTATCGGCAAAATTGCCTGTGGCATTGCCGACGACATGCTGACCACAACGGTGATGGCTACCAAGGCACCGGTTCTGATTGCTCCGGCTATGAACGTCAACATGTACACCAACCCGATCTACCGGGAGAATGAAGAAAAACTTCGGCGTTTCGGCTACCAGTTTGTGGCGCCGGTCAGCGGAAGCCTGGCTTGTGGTTGGGAAGGAGAGGGCAAACTGGCCTCACCGGAAGCAATCTTTGAGGGTGTTGTCGCGGCACTCACCCCCAAGGATCTGGCCGGACGCACGGTTATGGTTACGGCCGGTCCGACTCTAGAGGAGATAGATCCTGTCCGCTATATCAGCAACCATTCCTCAGGCAAGATGGGGTATGCCCTGGCACACGCGGCTGTCCGCCGGGGAGCGAGGGTTATCCTCATCAGCGGCCCTACCGGTCTGGCTGCTCCGCCTGGAGTTGAACTGCAGCGTGTTGCGAGTGCCTGCGATATGCAGGCTGCCGTTATGACACATGTTGAGGAGTGCCATGTTGTTATTAAGGCGGCGGCTGTGGCCGATTATCGCCCGAAAGACCGAAAATCCTGCAAAATCAAAAAGAAGGACGAGCTTGTCACAATCGAGCTGACCAAAAATCCCGATATTCTGGCTGGACTTGGGGCATTGCAGCGGCGTCCGCTCCTGGTCGGGTTTGCTGCCGAAACGAATATGCTTCGCGAGCATGCAGCAAAAAAACTGTCGGAGAAGAATCTGGATATGATTGTGGCTAACGACGTCAGCCAGGCCGATGCCGGCTTCAATGTTGATACCAACCGGGCGTTGCTGCTGTTCAGGGATGGTCGTTGCGTTGAGTGCAACCTGATGTCCAAGGCCGAGCTGGCCGGTAAAATTCTGGATTATGTCGTTACTATGCTCGCACCCTGCTGAAAAATGGTTCTGCCATGCCTGTTTTGGCTTGACTTGACCGTTTTAAAGTACTAGTTTTTTCAAGTTTCTACCCATTTCGGAGGTACCATCCGTGGCCTTACTGATCGGCACCGGTCTCATCGTTAAAATTGTTCTGCTTATTTTGGTATTCTTCTCGGTGGTCTCCTGGGCCATCATAATGTTCAAGCTCTTCCAGGTTCACCGTGCCAACAGTGAGTCTGTCAGGTTTATGGATTTTTTCTGGAAGTCGAAGCGCTTTGACGCGATCGCCTCGCAAGTTGACCGGTTTGCCAGTTCACCGCTGACAGTACTTTTTAACGAAGGGTACGGCGAGTTGAAAAAGGTGGTGGAAACGGATGGCACCAGTAGCGGTGGTGTCATAAGCACCGACCTGGGGGGGATAGAGAATGTCTCGCGTGCTTTGCGCCGTGCAACCAATTCCGAGATCACCCGCCTTGAGAAATATCTGACATTCCTTGCCACTACTGGTTCAACGTCGCCTTTTATCGGTTTGTTCGGCACAGTCTGGGGCATCATGACCGCTTTTGAGGGGATCGGCAAGACCGGCTCCGCTTCGCTGGCTGTTGTAGCTCCCGGCATTGCAGAGGCGCTGATCGCTACCGCTATCGGGCTTGTGGCTGCAATTCCGGCCGTTATGGCCTACAACCACTTTCAACACAAAATCCGTGTACTGATAAAGGAGATGGATAACTTCTCCACCGAGTTCCTCAATATCGTGCAGCGCAACATCGCGGGGAAATAGGCTATGTCCATGGGGGGACACAACGATAACCGCAGTGTAATGTCGGAGATCAACGTCACTCCTCTGGTTGACGTCATGCTGGTGCTACTGGTCATCTTTATGGTGACCGCGCCGATGATGCAGCAGGGTGTACAGGTCAACCTGCCCAAAGCCGACACCAAAGCCATGACTCCTGCCGAGGAGTCAGTAGTGGTCACCGTGGACAAGTCCGGCAAGATATTTATCAACAAGGATGAGGTTCCGGCCGGTGATCTGCGCAGCCGCCTCTCAGCCATGTTTGTGTCACGAGCCAAGAAAGAGGTTTTTCTCAAGGCCGATGCCGGGGTACCATACGGCGAAGTGGTCAGGGCCATGGCCGACATCAAAGGCGCCGGAATCGAACGACTCGGCATGGTAACAGAACCGTCCGCAAAATAATGACCGCCCGTCAGGCCTCAAGCGACACCGGCATGGGTGTCAGTTGTATCGCTTCCACCGTCGTTCATCTGGCGGTTTTTTTGTTGCTGGTGTGGTGGGGGAAGCTGTTTCCCGTTAACATGAATCTGCAGGAAACCTACTATGTCGATGTGGTAAATCTGCCGGTGTCCGCCCCTCAAGCCGGTAATCCTCAGCAGAAAGGGAATGATAGAGAAGCTCCTCCTCCTGCTTCAATACAGCCTGAGAGTCCGATGACAGTTCCTGCGGCGCCAAAACCCGGAGCTCAAAAAGCAACTGACAAACCTGCGAAAAAACCTTCGAAAACAGAAGACAGGAATGAGTCTGCGTTTGCAGAACGTATGTCCCGACTCGAAGGTAAAAGTGAAGCAAGACAACAGGAAGCCACATTGGAACGCCTGCGCAGAAAAGTCAGCATACCCGGTGCCGGCAAAGCCGGGATGCCCGGTGCGGCCGGAAAAGAGGTCGGCAGCGATTATACGGCCTACATTCAGTCACGACTGAAAGATGCCTTTCGTGACACGATCAGCTTTACCAGCAAGAACCCCGAGGTGCTCGTCAGACTCTTTATTGATGTAAATGGCAAACTGGCCCGACGAAAACAGGAGCGCAGCAGTGGTGACCGGGCTTTTGAGTTGTCGGTTCAGCGTGCAATAGATGTGGCCAGCGAGAAATTCACCCCTCCCCCCGACAAGAAGATTTTCGAGGGTGTCTTTGTGTTCAAGCCCCAGGGGATTACCCCTGATCGTGGAAAATGAGGTCTGCATGCGAGTTTTAATGTTGTTGGCGCTTTTTCTTGTTTTACCGACTGTCGTTTTTGCTGAATCCGGTATTATTGAGGTTACTGCCCCGGGTAACCGGACGCTTAAGCTGGTCGTTGATGCTCCCCTCCCGTTTGAAACGACTCCTCACGTTGAATCAGCCAGAGAAATAAGCGACGTGCTCGTCTTTGATATGAACATGTCCGGTATTGCTTCGGCCGAAAGCAGGGATCTGACACCCTCACCAGGCGTATTATCACTTGCTGACACCGACTTCATGCCATGGATGACTGGCGGCTATGACCTGCTGATACGCAGTGCATACCGTATCAAGGGCGAAGAATTGACCGTTGAGTTTCGTATGTTCGATGTGCTCAATCACAAATTGTTGACAGCCAAGCGCTATCTGGGCAGGACGGATGAACTGCGTCGTTTTGCACACTCTTTTGCTGATGAGGTTTTGCTGGTCATCACCGGAGAGAAGGGTTGCTTCACCTCCAGAATAGCCTATGTGTCGACGCAGTCCGGAAACAAGGAAATTTACGTCATGGACTGGGATGGTTACAATCCTCTACCACTGACAAGGAACGGTTCAATTAATCTGAACCCGGATTTTTCGCCGGATGGCAGGGAGATTATTTTTACGTCCTACAAACGGGGTAATCCCGACCTGTATCGGCGGGCACTCTCAAACACGGCAGAAATCGGTCTCTCAAACCGCAAAGGGCTCAACATTACCGGCACCTGGTCACCGGACGGCAGCAGGATTGCCCTGGCGCTCAGTAAAGACGGCGATGCTGAGATCTACACCATAGCGAAGGACGGCAGCAATCCTGTGCGACTCACGGTAAGCCGTGCGCTTGAAGTTTATCCGGGCTGGTCGCCTGATGGCAAACAGATCGCCTTTGTCTCGGATCGCCTGGGCAAGCCGCAGATCTATGTTATGGACGCAGACGGCGGAAATGTCAGGCGACTGACAACTTCCGGCAGTTACAATGTAAATCCGCGCTGGTCACCGAAGGGAGATAGGATTGCTTACTCCCGGTCACAGGGGGGATTTCAGATCTTTTCCATACGTGCAGACGGCGCCGGTGACACACAGCTTACCAGCGAGGGAAGCAACGAGAACCCCTCCTGGTCACCGGATGGACGTTTTATAACGTTCAGCTCATCGCGGGGTGGCGGTCCGGGTCTCTATATCATGCGAGCTGACGGCAGCGGGCAGACCAGGATCAGCAAGGGCAAGGGGGGGTATTCCCAACCGGCCTGGTCACGTAACTGAGTCTCCCGGATTTGTGCGGGTACGAAATTATTTGCTTATTAGTGGTTGCAAAACTAACGATGTTATGTATAATCTCATCGCATGGATTGAATTACAGGCACAGTGCCTTACTTAACCGGACAAAGGAGATTGGTATGAGAAGAGGGATTTTGGCTTTGTTAGCGGCACTCAGCATGACGGCTCTGTTTGCTGGCGGTTGCGCGAACAAGGAAGTCGTTAAAAGTGAGGAAGCTGTTGTGCCCAAGGAAGTAATAGCGGAACCGGTAAAAGCTGAGCCGAAATCAGAGCCGGTCAAACCGGTTGAAAAGATAGCACAGGCCGAGCCGCCTGCGGCAAAACAGGCTGAAAAGGCTGCTGTTGCGGAGGTCAGTTTTGAGACCGTCTATTTTGATTTCGACAAGTCGGACCTGCGCCAGGACGCTCGTAACGTGCTGAACAAGAACGCAGATATCCTGCTGAAATCAAAGCCTGATGCCAAAGTCCAGATCGAAGGTCACTGCGATGAGCGCGGATCGGCCGAGTATAACCTTGCTCTGGGTGAACGACGTGCAAAGTCTTCAATGCAGTATCTGATTACGCTGGGTGTTAAGGCCGACCGTCTATCCATTATCAGCTACGGTAAAGAGAAGCCTGCCGTTCAGGGAAATGATGATGCTGCCTGGGCAAAAAACAGAAGGGCCGAGTTTGTCGCCAAATAATCCCGAAACAGGGCAATGCTTTATCAAGCGTCAGGGCTGACAACTCTGACGCTTTTTATTTTTATTATACCCGACGAGAGGAGTTTGCCGTGTCAAAACAGTTTGTAGCTGAGATAAAAGACCACGATGTTGTCAGTGCCGTTTTTCTGGTCAAGGATAAGGTCATTGCCATGGCCAA
This sequence comes from Desulfuromonadales bacterium, assembly GCA_037129255.1. Lineage (GTDB taxonomy): Bacteria > Desulfobacterota > Desulfuromonadia > Geobacterales > Pseudopelobacteraceae > JACRCG01. The sequence goes on from JBAXVG010000029.1 coordinate 48,695, forward strand.
GAACGGGAAGCCTTACATGAATCTCCGTTTCATGGACAAGAGCGGTGATATTGAGGCCAAGGTATGGGACAATACGGATCTTCTGGACAAACAATTCGACAAGGACGATTTCGTTCAGGTTCACGGCAAAGCATCGGTCTATATGAACAAGATGCAGGTCGTGGTGGCAAAAATCTCGAAAGTACCGGCAGAACAGGTGGCACTGGCTGATTTCCTCCCCGAATCGCCACGTGACAAAGAAGAGATGAGGCTGGAACTGTCCAGGGTGATTGCTGCCATCGACAACCCGCATCTGAAGCGTCTGATGCAGGCCTTTCTGGGTGATGAGGCATTTATGGGGTTGTACTGTTCGGCGCCGGCAGCCAAAGGGATGCATCACGTCTATCTGGGGGGGCTTCTGGAGCATTCCCTGGCGCTAGTCAAGCTGGTCAAAGCCATTACCCCGCTTTACGGTGGAATCAACGAGGATCTTCTGATTGTCGGTGCGCTACTGCACGATGCGGGTAAAATTCATGAGATGAGTTTTGAACGTTCTTTTGATTATACCGACGCAGGGAAGCTTTTGGGGCACATAACCATCGGCGTTGAACTGGTGGAGGATAAGATCCGTACGGTGGAAGGATTCCCGCGTGAGCTGGCCATGCTGCTCAAACATATGCTGCTCTCACACCATGGACAATATGAATACGGTTCGCCCAAACGCCCCAAAACGGTCGAGGCCACTGTACTCAATTACCTGGACGATATGGATTCCAAGATCAACGGCATCCGTTCCCATATCGCGAAGGAAAACGCCTCGACCTCACGCTGGACGGCTCACCACCGTTTGTATGACCGCTATTTCTTCAAATGCAACGGGATGGACAGAGAACATGAAGTGGAGCGGGTTTGTGATGAGGCGTGCGAGCCAGCACAGCGGGAAAAGCCTGCAGATGTGATAAAGCAGGAACGTCAAAGCTTCGGCAATCAGCCTTTCAAGGCTCTGGGGAATCTGGATCTGTTCTGACGTTTATCTGGTAACCAGCCCCCTCAGTATCCCCAGGTTAACCGCGTCCATCTCGTCATTATCACCTTTTGGAGTTTCCAGTATTTTGGGAATCGATGCAAAGCGGGGATCGTTGAGGATGAAGCGAAACGGGGCCAGCCCCAGGGCCCCCTGACCGATATGCTCGTGCCGGTCGACGCGTGAGCCGAGTCCCTTTTTTGAGTCATTAAGGTGAAAACAGTGCAGCCGGTCGAGGCCGATCAGTTGGTCTAAGCGCTGCATCGTGTCCCGGTAGCCATCTTCAGTGGCGGTATCGTAGCCGGCGGCATAGGTGTGGCAGGTATCAAAGCAGACCCCGAATTTCTGAGGAAATTTCGAACGAATGATGATAGCCTGCAGATCCTCGAAAGACCTTCCCAAATTAGTGCCCTGTCCGGCGGTCGTCTCCAGCAGAACCCTTCCCTCAAACTGCGGTACCTCGCTGAACAACTGGTCAAATGCCTCAACCACCCGCTCCAGGGCGGTTTCGGGCGTATCTGTCAGGTGCGAGCCGGGATGCATGACGATTTTGGTGATGTCGAGCCGGGCGCAGGTTTCCAACTCGTCGCGGAAGGCGGCCAGACTTTTGTCACGGTTTTCGCCTGGTGGGGCGGCAAGGTTGATCAGATATATATCGTGTGAAATAATTTCATGCAGGCCGGAAGCGGCGAATTTTTCCTTGAACAGGGCTGCATCGGCCTCGCTCACCGGCTTACCCTTCCACTGATTGGAGTTGCGGGTGAAGATCTGCAGCACGTCGCAACCGGTGGCGACTGCGCGGTCGATGGCCAGATGCAGACCGCCGGATATGGACATGTGGGCGCCAAGATAGTCGTTCATTTTTGTCACTCCAGTTCAATATAATTGCCGTAATAGTGAACATCCACCTCGTCACCGACGGCGGAGCCGGTACTTTCGGCTGGCAGTACGGCGATGGCTTGCGCATTGATCATGGTTTTGAGTATAGCGGTATGCTGGTTTCCGGCTGAAGTTGCGTACCAGCGGGCACCTTCCTTCTCCAGTCTCAAACGTATGATCTGCACTTTACCCGGTTTTTTCTTCAGCGTTTCCCGCAGGACAGCTTTGAAGCACGGTCGCAGCACCTTTTTGAGTCCCAGCATCTTAAGCAGGGCCGGTCGGACAAACTCCTCGAAGGTAATCATGGTTGAAACCGGATTGCCGGGCAGAGAAAAGACCGGCGTGGTGCCGTACATTGCAAATGCGGTCGGTCCGCCCGGCTTGACGCCGACCTTCCAGAACATCTGTTTCGCGCCCAGTTCTTCCAGAATATCCCGCACCAGATCGCAGTCACCGGCCGAGACACCGGCTGATGTGATCAATACATCGGCTTTCACTCCTTCGCGAAGTTTCTCCAGATGGTTCTCCCGGTTATCACGGGCAATGCCGATGATACGAGGGATGCAGCCGGCCTCAACGACAGCGGTGGCCAGCGAAAGCGTATTGCTGTTGATAATTTCTCCCGGACCGGGTGTACGCCCCAACTCCACCAGTTCGTCGCCGGTGGAGAGAATCGCCACTGTCGGCCGCCGGTAGACCGGCACCAGTGCAATGCCGAAGCTGGCCAGCATGTTGACCTCCGGTGGACGGACTGTCGTCCCTCTGCGGGCAAAGATGACGCCGGAAGCCACATCTTCTGTACGAAAACGGATGTGCTGCCCTTTGATTACCGGCTCCTGCAGAGTTACCTCCTGTTGGTTATTGTCGGTTTCCTCCAGGGGGACAACCGCATCGCAGCCGGCCGGCGTTGGCGCACCAGTCATAATTCGCACTGCACAGCCCTCTTCGACGGTAGTTCCTTCGGTCTTGGCCCCGGCGGACAGAAAGCCGGTCACACGCAAGCGGCAGGGTGTGCTCAAGCAGTCCTCCGCCCTCACGGCATACCCATCCATGGCCGAATTGTCCCACAGCGGCATATCCCATGGTGCTGCGATATCTTCGGCCAGAACCCGTCCTGTAGCTTCCAGCAGATGGATCCGTTCAGTGCCGACCGGATGTACATTGTTCAGTATGATAGTGCGGGCTTCTTCAAATGCAACCATGTCGTTCCTCCACGATAATTCTCTGACACAGGATAGCCGGAACATCGCAAAAACACAATATGATTGCCAAGCCTGCCCTGTTGGGTATAATGACACATCCAAATTATAACGGGAGATGGCGGCATGAAACTGTCACTTGAAGTAAAAGTCGGACTGTTTTTTATCCTGAGTCTGCTGCTTTTCGGCGCGATGCTTGAAATTGGCAACCACTGGAAGATTTTCGATACGGGGATACCCTATAAGGTTTTCCTGACGTCATCGACCGGCCTCAAAGTAGGAGATATGGTCAGGCTCGCCGGTGTCGATGTCGGCGCGATATCAAGGATATCCGTTCTGGAAGATAAGGTTCAGGTTGATTTTGATGTTAAACGTGGTACGCGGATCAAGCAGGACACGATTGCCGGAATCCGCATGGCCGGTATGTTGGGAGGGCAATTTCTCTGGCTTTCCTTTGGTTCGGCCGGCAGTCCGGATTTACCGGCGGGCGGCACGATCAGGAGTTCCGATTCCGCTGGTGTGGATACCATCATCGACAATGTCGGAGGGCTGACCAAAGACGCCAAGCAACTTGTAATCGACCTGAATCGCAATCAGAACGAGGTTTTGGGCAAAATCTCCGCCATATTGGATGAAAATCGGGTTGTTGTACATGAATCACTTACCAGTTTGGCCGGCATAACCGCTAAAGTTGAACGTGGTGATGGTTCCCTTGGCTTGCTTCTGAACGATAAATCGCTCTATCATAACGTTAATGCCCTTTCCGGCAGTCTCAAGGAAGTCAGCGCCAGACTGGAGCGTGGCGAGGGGACGATCGGCAAGCTGCTGGTTGAGGAAGAGCTTTACTCTCAGGCAATCTCGGCGATCAAGGGGATGAACGACAGCATGAAAAACTTTACCGAGATCGCCCAGCGCATCAATAATGGTGAGGGTACTGCCGGAAAACTGGTCAATGATCCGGCGCTCTACAACGATCTGCGAGAGACGGTGGTCAATCTGAAGGAGATTACCGGTAAGATTAACAGCGGCGAAGGTACTGTCGGCAAACTGGTCAATGATGACAAGCTCTACCGTGACGCCGTATCAACCCTCAAGAAAACTGAAAAGGCGATGGAAAGTCTGCAGGACACCGGACCGATCTCGGTTATTGGCAGTGTGATCGGGACTCTCTTCTAGTATCCGGTCAGATCTGATGTTTGAAGGACAGGCAGGACGGTTTCTCATTATTTCGACAGGAAAAATCATGTCACGAATCCTCGGCGCGCTTTTTTTGGTTCTGCTGGCATGCGGGTCCGCCAATGCTGCCATTCTAGTCCTCTCACCAAACGGGCGATACAAACAGGTAGCGACACTTGAAGTTGCCAGAACTTCTCCGGATATTGCTGACAAAACAGTGGTGGTAACTTCTCCGCTCACTCGCACACAGAGTAACATCATGGGTACATGGCCTGCAGACAGGATGCTGAGAGTTGACAAAGGCGGCAGTATTGCCAACTCAACTGCGTTTGCTTTTGCAAAAGGAGGAGTGACCGAAGTTACCCCGGACTGGTGGGCGGGCAGCGATACTCAGAGGTTGCAATCAGCCATAGATAGCGGTGCGTCGCGGGTCGTAATACATTCTGATATGAGAGTATCCAATATTGTAATATCCCGTAAAAATGATCTGGAGATTATCTGCCGCAAAAATGCACGTATTGCGTCCAGCCTGGCGCCCGGCGCGGATACATTTGCTCCGACTCACCAGAATACTGCCAATCTGCAGATTTTTTACGTTTCTGCATCCTCAAACATAACCTTTGAGGTAAATCTTGTTAATCATTATGAGGGGTTCTATCTTTATGCCAGCAGCGACATAACAATCCGCAATAGTTCCATCGAAGGCACTGCCGGCAATACCTTCCCATCTATTATTGCGTACCAGTGTACGAATATAAAAGTGCTGGATTCACATATTTTCAATAACGGTTCCATCAGGACGGTGGCCAGTGCTTTGGGCTATGGTTCAGGGACCGGGATCAGATTGATTTATTGCGTTGGGTTCCATGTCCAGCGATGCCAGATAAACAATAATGGCGAAAACGGCATATTGATGTGGAGAAGTGCTGACGGATGGATACAGGATAACAGCATCCATGATAACAGCCTAAGTGGTATACAGATAGGCTTCAGTGGTTTGAATGTAGAGAAAAATTATATCATCTCCGGTAACCTGATTTACAATAACATGGCTGATGGTATTGATGTAAATAACGCCAGCGGTAGCGCAGCCTTTGACATAAACGCTGTCATTGAAAACAACACCTCGTACAATAACGGTTTTTCAGGTGGAGCACGTACTCCTGATGGCTCGGGAATTGGTACGCTGATACACGTTAATAACGTGCGGGTTATCGGAAACAAGACATATGACACGAACAAGGCCAGTGTGTACTTATATGATGCTTCCGACATAATAATTAGGGATAACAGCGCTGTACGCGTTCAGCTCGAAGGGGGTCGTAACGACAACGTCACTATCGAGGGCAATAGCCTGGCCTGGGTGGATTTCAGCAGTGGAACTGCCTGTGGCACGATCACTATCCGGAATAACAAAATAAGTAAAGGCATGATTATTCCGAATGCAACGTCCATCCGGATGCTCAACATCCTCGACAACACGCTGGCATTATCTGGCGCAATAAACTTAAATCTGCTGGACTCATTAAAACCATCCGTAAATATCAGGGGTAATCATTTCGTTGCAAACAGCGATTACAGGGACGGTACGAACACACTTATCTATAATTCAACGAATTACGTCGTATTTGATGGCAACACATTTGACCACGGCTCAATCACAACCATGCAGCACGCAGTACTGACATCCGGAGCGAATATTTTCGGCACAAAAGTTATCAATAATACTTTCAAGCATTTCAACGCTGGCTTTACCAGCTTTGGCAAAAACGAAACTATCGAAAATAACCGGTTTATCGGAACAAACGGAAAACCTTATGGAACCAGATCAATACAGATACTGGCTGGAACCACTCACAACACAACGATTGCAAATAATACAATTGCGGGAGACCCGGCAAGTAACGCCATATACATTGACGCGACTGGCTCAATAAACATCGACAACAACTACATTGTTTCAGGAAACAATAAATTAGGTACCGTATCCGTTAAAACATCGTGGCATTAAGGTATGATCCGGATAATCCATATTCAAAGAAAGGATAACACGTGGAATCAGCAGCAAAAATCAGCGATATTCCCAACTTCGGGAAAAAGGTTGTATCCGTCTCCGGCAGAGAAATCCTGCTCGTCAACATCAAGGGAAATATCTTTGCTGTTGAAAACGAATGCCCACATCAGGGCAGCCCCCTGAGCGCCGCAATTGTCAAGGAGGGCTTTATCTCCTGCCCGCGTCACGGTTATCGCTTCAGCTTGCGTGACGGAAAATGTGCCGAACACACGGAACTGGAGCTGAAGACCTTTCCGGTTCAGCTGTCAGGTGACGACATCCTGGTAGATCTTGGTTGAATCTTGGACCACCTGCTGATTGCACTTTTAGCTGCCAGCACTCTCCTGCTTTCTCTCTCTGCTGCCGGTCATGCTCTGCTCTTCAAGCACGATTCCCGTTCGGCGCTGGTCTGGACCAGCCTTATATTGACACTGCCACTCCTTGGGCCCTTTCTTTACTGGTGTCTCGGAATCAACCGCATATCCCGCCGCGCCCGCAGTTGGCATGAGAGCGGTCGTCGTGTCAGCGGCATCCTGATCTATCCCCTGGAGGAACCACACGGCGCGAGTGCCCTGCTCCCGCGTGCCGCCGCCCATCTGCGCGACCTTCGTGTACTGTGCGACCGGGTTGTTACGACTCCGCTGCGAGGCGGTAATCGCATCGTTTTGCTTGAAAACGGAGACAAAGCTTATCCGGCCATGCTTCTGGCCATCCGGCATGCGCAAGAAAGTATCAACCTTTGCAGCTATATTTTTGATGCTGAAGGGATAGGTGAAGAGTTTGTCACTGCTCTGGTGGAGGCTGCGGCGCGTGGAGTGCAGGTGAGGGTCATCATAGATGCCATGGGTGAGAAGTACAGCCGCATTTCTCCAGCCAGGGCGTTCCGGAATTCTCAGGTTCACCTGGAATACTATCTTCCTCTGCGGAACGGTGCTTACATCAACCTGCGTAATCATCGCAAGCTCTTGATTGTCGATGGCCACGAGGCCTTCACCGGTGGCATGAACATCCGTGGCCGTCATCTTCTGTCGGCAACCGGCTCGAACCAGGCCCTGCTGGACATCCATTTTTCTGTTCACGGACCGGTAGTTGCCGATCTGCAGCGATCATTCATGGAGGACTGGTTCTTTGTGACGGGAGAGCGTCTGGCAAGCCCGTTTTTTTTCCCGTCCATAGAACCCCAAGGGTGGGCTCTGGTTCGTTGTATCAGCGACGGACCTGACAAGGAGTTCCGTAAGCTGGAGCAGATTATTATCGGTGCACTTTCATGTGCGGGTCAGTCGGTGAGCATCATGACACCCTATTTCATCCCTGACCGGGCAATGATCTCGGCCCTGGTCACGTCGGCACTGCGGGGAGTTGATGTTCAAATCGTATTGCCGGGGCTCAACAACCTCCCCTTTGTACAGTGGGCCAGCCAGGCATTGTTGTGGGAACTGCTGGCAAACGGAGTCAGGGTTTATTATCAGCCGCCACCATTTGTCCATACCAAGCTCATGCTTGTTGATGATATCTGGGTTTTGATCGGCTCGGCCAATTTGGACACCCGCAGTCTCCGGCTTAATTTTGAACTGAATCTGAGCGTAATTGATGCTGAATTTGCTTTGCTCGCCCGGCATCATTTTGAAGAGGCTATTCCGGTTTCTCACGAAGTCACGCTGGACGAGATAGAAAACCGATCACTGCCGATCAAACTGAGAGACAGTTTTTGCCATCTTTTCTCACCCTACCTGTAAAAAGACTAAAAGACTATTTTTATCCTGTTGACAGAAGTTCGAATGAATGGTATAAATTAAGAAAATAATTTTACCTGAAAAGGAGAACCACCAGCCATGTGCCTTACAACTCTCGTGACTCAACCAGCCCCTGATTTTACCGCCAACGCAGTAATGCCGGACAACAGTTTCGGTACCATCACCCTGTCGGCGCTAAAGGGGAAATATGTGGTGCTGTTTTTCTATCCTCTCGACTTTACCTTTGTCTGCCCTTCAGAAATTCTTGCTTTCAATAAAAAGGTTGAAGAATTTAAAGCAAAGAATTGTGAGCTGATCGGTGTTTCGGTTGATTCCAGATTTTCTCATCTTGCCTGGAAAAAGAACGCCATTGAAGATGGCGGCATCGGCAATATCCAGTATCCGCTGGTCGAAGATCTGAACAAAGGGATTGCAAAATCCTACGGGATCCTGTTTGGCGGCTCCGTCGCTCTTCGCGGTCTGTTCCTGATTGACACAAAAGGCGTAGTTCGCCATTCCGTGATAAATGATCTGCCGTTGGGACGCAATGTCGATGAAGCTCTCCGCATGGTTGACGCCCTCCAGTTTCACGAAACGCATGGCGATGTCTGTCCGGCCAACTGGAAACAGGGCGAGGAAGCAATGAAACCAACCGCAGAGGGCGTCGCCAGTTATCTGGCAAAGCATGCAAAGTAATTTCTGATTATTGAGACCTCCTCAGCAATCAAAGGTGAGGCGCGGCCCGACAAGCTGCGCCTTTTTTGTTGCCTCCTCGCAATGTGCTGTCGTAAAGTGCCGCCATGCCAACCAGCGTAATGGAAAATACGCCGCTCCTTTTCGGGCGGGATGAGAGGACCGGTATAATTGCTGTTGAGCCGGTCGGCCATTTTGTGAGGATTTTTTTCAGATCGGCCGGACGGGTATACTTTCACGATGAACCATTCCAGCCCTTTATTCTGATCAGTGATCCGACTCTGGCGGCAGGTTGCAGCATCCCCTGCACGGTGCGCCAGTTGGAAGGCAGCGAACTTTTTCGCTATCAGCTGCAGTTTGATTCCTGGAGCGAATGTCTTGCGGCCCGTGATTTTCTGTCTGCAAAAACTGGAAGTAGTTCCGGTACTGTCGGTAGTCCCTACCTGTTTATCTCCGATCTTTCGCACCAGTATCTCATGATTACCGGGACGACACTCTTTAAAGGCCTTGAATTCTCCGAGCTGCGCTGTCTTGCTCTGGACATAGAAACCGATTGCGCCGAGGGGTATGGTTTTTCCAACCCGGACAGGCCGGAAGACCGCATCCTGTCAATAGCGCTCAAGGATACTCATGGTGAAGAAACTGTTTTGCGGGGTGACCGGTTGTCCGAGCCGGAGATGCTGCGGGCTCTTAACGCGGTAATTCAACAATGCGATCCGGACATTATCACCGGCCACAACATCTTCCGGTTCGATCTCGACTACATCGGCAAGCGTGCGCGCATGCATGGAATCCGGCTTGACTGGGGGCGTAACGGGTCACTACCCCACATCACACCCCATGCCCGTTGGAGCCTGGCCGAAAAAACCATCGAATATCCTCGCTGGGACATCAATGGCCGACATGTTATCGATACCTATTTTCTGGTGCAACTGTACGACGTCGCCAATCGCAATCTGGAAAGTTACGGACTAAAAGCCGTCGCACGCCATTTTAACGTAGCTTCTGAAAATCGCACCTATCTGGATGGCGCGGATATTTCAGCAACATTCCGTAATGACCCTGATCTGCTCTATCGTTATAACCTGGACGATGTGCGGGAGACGATCTCTCTGTTCCGGTTGCTCGGCTATCCCTGGTTTCTGCAGACCCGCATTTTCCCCTATTCATTCCAGAATTGCGTCATTCGCGGTAACGCCACCCGTATCAACTCGCTCTTCCTGCGCGAGTATCTGCATCGTGGCCACGCTATTCCGGCACGTACTTCAGAGGCGGTACCTTTTGAGGGTGGATATACGGAACTGTCCCATGAAGGTGTCATCAGCCCGATTGTCCATTGCGACGTGGCTTCGCTCTATCCATCGTTAATGCTGACCTATAGCCTGGCTCCGGCCAGGGATACCCTGGGGCTTTTTGTGCCGATGCTGGCTGATTTGCGTCGTTTCCGGCTGACCGCCAAGCAGATGGCCCGAGACGCCGCGACCGGGCCGGAACAACTGCATTACGAAACTCTCCAGCAGGTATTCAAAGTGCTGATAAACTCATTCTACGGCTATCTGGGAGCCTCGCTGCACAATTTTTCCGATCCGGCTGTGGCTGCTGAGGTTACCAGGCTGGGACGAGTCACTATTAGAAACATGATCGATCTGCTCAAGGCTGAAGGAGCACGGCCGGTGGAAATTGATACCGATGGCATCTACTTTCAGCCACCGCTTTTGTGCATGTCGGAACGTGATGAACAAGCACTTGTTCAACGCATATCCCGGGCATTTCCGGAGGGGATCGAGGTCGAAATGGACGGCCGTTACCGATCCATGTTTGCCTATAAAACCAAAAACTATGCACTGAAGGGTTATGACGGCCAGATTCTCATCAAGGGGAGTGGACTGCGTTCGCGGGGGATGGAACTGTATCTGCGGGAATTCATGCAGCAGCTTATCGAGTGTTTGCTAACAGATAGATCGGAAGCAGTTACAGCACTCTATGAAGAGTATATTGTCCGGCTCAGGTCACGTGGCCTGGATGTGGCATGGGTAGCGCGCACCGAAACCCTCAACGAATCGCCGGAAAGTTATCGGGAAAAACTGAGGCTTGGCAAACGAAATCATTCGGCAGCTTTTGAGATCGCTTTGGCTTCCGGGAGAAGCTATCGGGCGGGTGATCACGTCAGTTACTATGTCAGCGGATCCGGAAAAAATGCAGTGGCTTATGAACAGTGCCGTTCGACCGCCGTATTTGATCCGGCGCGACCGGATATCAACATTCAATATTATATTGAGAAACTGCGCCACCTGATGAATAAATTCGAAAACTATTTGCCAAAGGAAGCGACTCTGTTTGACCTGTGATGTTTGCAGGCAGCTTGATGTGCTAAGAATCAGAAGACAATCTCTGCCGCAGATAGGCTTCGAAGGCAGCGCTGAATTCCTTCCGCTTGAGTGCCATATCAACAGTAGCCTTCAGGAAGCCAAGCTTGTCTCCACAATCATGACGTAATCCCTCAAAAAGGCAGCCATAGACCTCTTCCTCTTTTGATAGCGTCAATATGGCGTCTGTCAACTGAATTTCTCCACCCTTGCCGGGTTCCTGATTCATAAGTATTTCAAAAATACGTGGGGTCAATACGTAACGTCCAATGATCGCCATATCTGACGGCGCTTCATTGCGGGCCGGTTTTTCAACCATGTCGGTAACATGGAAAGTGCGCTCGCCTATCTGTTCAGCTGCCACACAACCATACGAGGAAATGTTCTCCATGGGCACTTTCTCCAGAGCCAGTACCGAACCGTTGCGCTCATTGAAGACATCCAGAAGTTGACCAAGGCAGGGGCGTTCGCTATCCACAATGTCATCTCCCAAAAGAACAGCGAATGGTTCATTGCCGACAAAATCCCTGGCGCACAGAATGGCGTGCCCAAGCCCCAGTGCCTGCCTCTGGCGCACATAGAAAATATCGACCATCTCGGCAATTTCACGTACCCGGGAGAGCTCCCGGTCTTTGCCCTTGTCGTAGAGATGAGCCTCAAGTTCGACGGAAATGTCGAAGTGATCTTCAATGTTATGCTTGCCGCGGCCGGTCACAAACAGGATCTGCTCGATACCGGAGGCAACAGCTTCTTCCACGACGTACTGTACGAGTGGCTTGTCGATCAGCGGCAGCATCTCTTTTGGAGATGATTTAGTAGCAGGAAGAAAACGGGTTCCGAGACCGGCAACCGGGAAAACAGCTTTTTTGACCTTCATTGGGCATCCCTTCGAGGACATGACGTATCCCGATATATGATGTTACCCGGCAGAACAGGCGCATCCGCCGCATCCGGCAGGTTTGGGAGCTTCGGTTTTCGGGCAGTAGGCAGTATTGGCCCAGCCAGTACCTTTAAGGCTGAAAGCTGTGGCTGATATCAATTTTTCCACTGCAGCACCACATTGCGGGCACTGGCTGGCGGGTGCATCAGAAAATTTCTGGCGCAGCTCAAAATGGTGATTACATGCTGAACATCGGTATTCGTACATGGGCATAGCGGATTCTTCCTCCTGAAACTGTTGGTATTTCAAGCGGTAATATAGTGACTGAACCACGGGTTTGTCAATGGCGATTCATGTCAGATGACTTTTCAACGTATGTTTGGGAAGGCGCACATGGCTTTAGAAGTACCTGATCATTTTCAGAAATCACGCATAACCCATTCTTTTTTTGCTTTACTTGCATCTTTTCAAATCTGGTGTAAAGTTTCACCGCATGTGAAAATTGTTGCAAATTGACGTAGAAAGTTATATCTGTATACACCTTGAATGAAAATATAATAGGTTACGTGTTTGCGTTGGTAAACAAAACTGCTTGCAAGGAGGGGTTTTATTTAAGTGTTGTTATCAGTAAAAGGTACGGGGTTGGACTATTGTCAACATACGCAGGCAAATCACAAAACAAGGAGGATTTATGAACAGTAACTGGAAGAAGTACATGATTGGAGCATTACTCACCGGTCTTGTCGGGGTTGTGGCCGGGTGCGGGGGTGATTCGACACCCTCCTGGTCCACAGGCACAGGTACCAGCACAGCTACGGCCACCAGCACAGGTACCGCCACAGTTACCAGCACGGCTACGGCCACCAGCACGGCTACGGCCACCAGTACAGGCACAGCTACAGCCACCAGCACAGGCACAGGCACAGGCACAGGCACAGGCACAGGCACTGGCACTGGTACTGGTACAGGCACAGGCACAGGCACAGGCACAGGCACAGGTACAGGTACAGGTACAGGTACAGGTACAGGCACAGGCACAGGCACAGGCACAGGCACAGGCAC
>JBAXVG010000003.1:0-187280 GCA_037129255.1 Desulfuromonadales bacterium
CAGGTCCAGGCAAAATAGTTACGGAGCAGCCCGATGTATGGAATCTGTTCGGTATTGCCAGAGTAAAAACTGTCGGTCGAGGGTTGCGAATAGTGTGAGTTGCGCGCGTTCTGAGCCCAGACAGCCACATTGTCAGGTGTCCCGTCCAGCAGATAGCGAGCAGCCTGCTCATGATTCCCGTTCACAAGAAAGAGCGGTGCCGAACAACCGATCAAGCCGAGATACGGGCGCTGAAGCGTGTAGCGTTCCGTCACCTGGGCTGCGGTGACGGTTGCCGGGTTGAGCGTATCGACGCTGAAATCATCCCCGATGGTCAAGTAGAAATCGGGCATGTCGGCGGCGGCGGTCAGGAGTGTTCGTGTGTAAAGTTCAGGATTGAACTGGGAATTCAGTCGTTCGGGATGGGAGTCGCCCTGGATGCTGAAGGTAAATGTGCTCCCCGCAGGACGTGCCGTATGGAAGGTGTATTCCTCTGTTGGGCCGGAGCCGGCTCCGGCAGCGGTCTGAAAGTAAAGCCGGTAATAATAGCGTGTATCAGTGGCGAGCCCTTCAAGGGTAAGTTCCAGCGGTTTCCCGGCCGCAAGAGCGGCGCTGGCGGTCTGCCTGTCATAATATCCGGATGACGTGCCGTAAGCGAGATGGACCATGCCCCCCTGGTCCGCTGAAAACACATTGGCCCTGATCGACGTCCCGGTTGGAGAGCCGAGCACGATGTTTCCTCGAAAGGAGCCTAGCGTGAAGGCATTCATCGTAATCGTTCCAACGTTGGTTGTCTGACCGGCCTGAACGGTTATATTTGTGGCAGTTCCCTGATACGTCAAACTCCCGGAAACGTCTAGTCCCTGTGCCGTCAATGTTCTTCCCATCCCGGCGATGACTCCATCAATAGTGCCGCTTCCGGTTGCGGCCGGAAAATCCTTCTGCAACGCTGGAGAGAGACCTGGGCCGGATACGATGATCCGTACAGTGGCGACGCCTGCGGGGGTAGACGTAACGGTTTTTGATGAGGTTTTGGACGCAGAGCTCCAATCCAGTTTTGCGGCAATGGTTCCGGTTCTCTGCTCCGTTGTGACAGTACCACTCATCTGGTTAGCTGATCCACCTGAACTGCATGCCGAGAGCAGTGCCAGCAGACAGATCACACTTACAGTTTTCATATATGCCACCCATTTATTCGAATCGTTATCTCCTGGTAGTTCATGGCGCCCCGATGCTCCAGATGTCGTCCACCTGGCCGTTTTTCCGCACAACAGTTTCGTTCACAGGCAGCCAGGACCTCACGTACCGGGCGGTGACACCATCCGGACAGACGGTCACGCGGAGATGGCCCGAACTGCTGAGAATGGTTCCGGTCGCGTAATGGTATTCCGTGGCGAGGCTCGGGCCACTGGAGAAGTTCTTCGCGCCGGGTTGCGGAACCTCCTGATAGACCACGCCATCCAGAACCTGCCTGGCGTACAGGTGATCGTGTCCGTGGAAAATCGCCGTCACACCATAGTTAACAAGCATCTGGTGGATTGGCATGCTCCAGCCGGGCCGCTTCTGGTTGAAAACCGCTGTTCCGTCAAGATTCCGGCCGCCCCATTCAAAGAACGGCGCAGCCTCGACTCCACCGCGCATCTGTCCGTCGAGTCCACCGACCAGGTTGTGGATGAAGACAAATTTAAATTTTGCCCGGCTTGAAGAAAGCGTTTGCCGGAACCATTGGTACTGCGTTTCGCCGAGAGTCAGGGCCCACGGATCCTTGCTGCTCATTGTCATGCTGTTCCAGAAGGGGTCGAGTACAACGAAAAGAGCGTCGCCCCACTGCCAGGCGTACCACGATGCACGCTTGCCGACGAAAGGTTCAATTGTCGAATCGCCGCTGTAGAAGCCATCCGGTACCGGATTTACGTAGTAGAGCTGACGGGCCAGCGTAGTCCAGATGGCGATATTATTGGCTGTACCATCTGCAAGCCACCCCGCTTCCCCTTCATGATTGCCATTGACCAGAAAGAGCGGCGCCGCACGGGCGACGATTCCGAAATTGGCCCGCTCATAGCGATAGCGGGCGTTCACCGTAGTCTGATCAGGCGCCATCTGAACTGTTGAGGTCAGCGGTTCGGAATGTTTCTCGCACATGAACGTATCTCCCAGGTCAATATGGAAATCGGGAGTGTCGGTAAGTACGTTGCCAAGAGTCCTGCGGTACTGGTCCAGATTCGAGTTCTCATCCAGATGTGAGTCGGCCTGGATGGTGAAGGTGAAGCTGCTTCCAACCGGACGTGCCGTGTGGAAGGTATATTCATCCGTTGAACTGAAGCCGCTCCCGTCAGAAACCTGGAAAAAGAGCCGGTAGTAATAACGGGTGTCCCCTGCGAGCCCTTCCATCGAAAGCAACAGAGGTTTCCCGGCGAAAAGCGCTGCGGGGGCTGTTTGAAGGTCGTAAACACCCTGTGATGTGCCGTACCTTAACAGAACCGTGCCGCTTTGGTCTGACGAAAATACGTTAGCCTTGATGGAGGTCACGGTCGGGGAGCCGAGCACGACGGTTCCATTAAATGGAACGGATGTAACGGCGGTCATGGCAACCATTCCGACATCGGTTGTCTGTCCGGCCTGAACAGTGATATTTACGGTTGTTCCCTGATACGTTACCATCCCCGAGACGTCCAGTCCCTGGGCTGTCAATGTCCGTCCCGTTCCGGCCGGAATCCCCTCAATGGTGCCGGTTCCGGAGGCAGCCGTGAAATCCTTTTGAAGCGCAGGAGTGATGCCGGAGCCGGAGACAATGATACGCACAGTGGCTACTCCTGCGGGAGCGGATGTAACCGTCTTGGCAGTGACTTTCGATGTCGAACCCCAATCCAGTTTCACGGCGATAGTGCCGGTTCCGGCTTCTGCGGTTATAACTCCGCTTCCCTGGTTGCTTGATCCGCCTGAACTGCATCCTGCGATCAAAGTGACCAGGATGACGGCAAGGAATGTTTTCATTATGCCGATAAGACGAAATGTCAAGACAGGCACCTGATTTTTC
This sequence comes from Desulfuromonadales bacterium, assembly GCA_037129255.1. Lineage (GTDB taxonomy): Bacteria > Desulfobacterota > Desulfuromonadia > Geobacterales > Pseudopelobacteraceae > JACRCG01. The sequence continues at coordinate 3,017 of JBAXVG010000003.1, forward strand.
TACTTATTGGATCTGGCAAGGCGCCAATACATAGCAACCGCGACCCTTTTGTTTAGCCTCGTACATGGCTTTGTCAGCCGCCGCCAGCAATTGATCCGGGCTGCAATCGCCATTGCGGATTGCAACTCCTATGGATACGCCAAGATTACAGTTTGCTCCTTGCAGACACAAGGGTTCCGCAACGTAGTCAATACATTTCTGAGCCAGAGAACAAACCCTGCTTTCTGTTGACTCTTCAACATCGGTTACCAGAAGCACAAATTCATCACCACCTAAACGTGAGAGTGTGTCGGAATGGCGGACTGTCAGTAATAGACGACGGGTTATTTCCTTCAAAGCCTCATCGCCTGTTTTGTGACCCATGGTATCGTTAACCAGTTTAAATCCGTCCAAGTCTAAAAACAGTGCAGCAACCCTGGTGGAGTTTCGCTTCGCACGCGCCAGCGCCTGTTGCATATGTTCAACGAGCAGCCTGCGGTTGGGCAGACCGGTAAGTGTGTCATGAAGCGCCAGGCGCTCCAGTTCGGCCTGGTTACTCTTAAGCTTGACCAGCATCAGATTGAAAACATCTATCAGTTCAACAAATTCACGGTCTTCTCCTTGAACCAGAATTTGTTGGTTAAGTCCTTCGGTGGTGACACGATGAGTGGTCGCAATGAGTTTTTTCAGAGGGCGAATGGCTCTGACGGAGAAAGCCCATCCGCTCAGACCGGTCAAAATAAGAGCAAACGGCAGCGCAATTATAAAAGCATTACGGATGCTCTTCATCTCAGCATCGACAACCTTTGTGTCAACTGCAACTGCAATGCGTGAACGGTCAGCGTTTGCCAATCCGATACGCCAGATATGCCCGGCTACAACCCGGGAAATTACCTCCGAAACCGGCGGCGAACCTGCAGGCGGCCGTTCAGCATCAGGTTGTCGGGTATCCTCAGGTGCATTTTCGTAGCGTGGTGGTGGCCTGCCGGGCAAAGGAGCTTTGCCGGGCGGCATGCGTTCCGGTTTCAGGTCCGGACCACGCTCGGCTTGATCAAACGGGCGTGGTGGGCCTGGTGGTTCTGTTCCGTCATACGCAGCATGAGCTTCTGAAATCCGTATCTTATCAAGTCCGCTGATCGTTTGGGCTGCATGTCGCTTCGGCCAGGGGATGCGGGCAACGTCCAGGCTGGCGGGCCAATGGGATGATTGGTAGATTATTTCGCCGGTACCGTTCTGAACCAGTAAAATCAGGTCCTTGCTGTCGCGAATTCCCAGGTTCGAAACGAATTCTGTTTCGATATGCTGCCATTCAGTGGCACTGCGGGTACGGCTGGTTTCCCGCTCGGCATTGGCGCGAATATCATTGTCGATACGTTCGATTTTGATGTTGCGGATCAGCCACCAATTGCAGAGGCCAAATGCCAGCAGGGCGGCGCCGGTGAGCATGGCCGAAAGTAGAGCCATTCGTACGCGGAAGGAATTTATCACGCAGAAACCTCCTTTGCTGACATTACTGCTACATGAGAGCGGGCAGCAGTTCCGGTTACGGCTTTTTGTTCTGACGCACCTCTCTCGCTTTCGGACGGTATTTTTCCTGGCACGCCATGAGGCTGTCGTCTGTTTGTGCCGCCTGTACGCACACTTTTTCTGCCTGCGAATTGACAATCCTCTGGTCAATATGTTGCAGCATTTCGGCCTTCTTCTTTGCAATGTTTTGACCCGAACCCTGCGGATTGGTGTTTCTGTCAGCGGCATACGCAGGTATGACACAAATACCTGCGAGGACTGTTGCGACCAGTGCTGTTTTCATAACTGCCTCCGATGTAAAATAAATTTTGCCGGTTGAACCGATAAACTTCTCTCGTCCCTGTTAATTACAGAGTACACGGATAACCGGTAAAGTAGTGTTAAGTTCCTGGGGTTTCAGGTAAAGTTTTGTAAACAGAGAGGTAGTATTATTTACAAATTTTTACAAATGAACATCAGGATTATTCTTATCCTTACAGTATTCAGGATATAATTTCTTCGCACATTCCGGGCAAATCCCATGACTGAAAAGGGCTTCAGAATGATCGGAGATGTACTGTTCCATCTGTTGCCAGCTATTATGATCATCCCTGATTTTTTTGCAGTAAGAGCAGAGCGGGATAATCCCCTCTAGTTGTTTGACACGACCAAGAGCAGCTTCGTGCGCTTCGACCTGCTCACGAAGCATCTCTTCTGTTGATTTTAGCTCATCATATTGTTCGCGGAGCTCTTCCCTGCTCGCGCGCAGCTCTTCCTCAGCCAGTCTGCGATGACGACGCTGCACCAACAGACCGGAGACCAAGCCTGCCATGATCAGGAACACGACAAGGGTGATGATTACGGCCGTCTTGTACTGATCCCACAGCGTGAGAGGCCGGTGGAGAAATACGCTGTTCTCCGGAAGTTTCGTTACATCGCCCTTCCATTGCTTGATCTGTGGCCAGTCGAACAGCTGTACCGGAGGCAGGGATGGCAGGATTAACGGCGGATCCGTCAGAGCTACCTTTCCTCTAAGGATGTCAACCACAAGCGTTCCTGCATAAGTCCCGGTATTATCAAAGGAGACCATTGAACCGCCGATAATCCCGGTGCCGAAAACTGTGTCGTAAAATCCGAATGCTGGTGTATTAGCCGCCTCGGCGATATTTTTCGTCGCCTCCGCCACATGTAAATGCACCCCGCGGCCATCTGTGATAAGGGCGGACACCATGGCAATACTCCCCGAAGGGAGGTTCGCAACCCGCTTCAATATTTCGTCCAGCGACTGACCAACGGTGTATTCGAAGGTAATCATTTCTTGCCAAGGTTCAAACTCGGCCTTGGCTTGTTCAATATACTTCAGCTCAGGCGCGCCGCTGCCGGTTACGAAGTACACGCGTCTGGTTTGCGGGAACAGTTCCAGCGCTCTCTCCAGCGTTCCCCTGAAATCGAGTTTCAGGAGCCCAACTCCTGATCTGCGTCCGATAGCTTCAGGCTTTGGAATTCCGGGTGCCAACAGGGAGAGCAACTGGGCTTGCGGCCAGAGATTCCGGCAGTCCTGCAACACAAATTGCTGAGCAGCCCCATGAAAAGTAACGATCAAGTCGAACTTGACATCGGAGTATTTATTTTTCAGGAACTCCAGAAGGTTTCTTCGGTACTTCAGGTCCCCATGCCGTCCTAGATCCAGATATTCCTGGTGCAAATTGTCGCCTGAAACCCCGGCGTTAATGAGGATAGACAGCATGGGGGAAGTGATTGCCTTATAAGCGGACGTACTGGCGAAATAAGAATAAAGCATCAGTACCTTCTTCTCTGACAGCGATTTGTCAGACAACGCTGTCTCGGCAAGCGCCGAAGAGATAGTGTACCCCCAGAACAAAACGAGAGTCATGAAAATGCTGACAAAATGAAAAAATTGACGGGCTTGAATTTTTTTTGTCAGTTGCATCATCAAAATTGGATGGGAGAACATACTCTTAACTCCCTGGATAAAACAATGAGCTTAATGGCCACATTCCGGACTGCTTTTGTTTCTCAATGGAGATTTTATCTCAGAAGCGGTACTTGTCAACAATGCGAAAAACAATATGTCAAGAATATCAAGAGGCAACCCTGATGATTGAATCAGAAACGCTACTGCGTGAACCTGTATATTTAGTCAATATATCCAGCAGGTTTTGCACCTCCTTCATCTGCTCAAGGAGAGAAGCGGATCTGTCATACTTATTGCCTTGAACCGACTCTTTCTGTTGCGTCACTGCCGGCGATACCGTCTGCTGTTCCTGTTGCCAACTCCGGTCAAGAGGCATTTTCAGTTTGTTTGAAGTAGTATCTCCGCTTAAATCGGCACTCTTGAGCGATAATGTCTTCCGCAGGTCGATTTCGTCAGGAGACAGTTCACCGTCGCCATTTCGGTCAAGCGCCTTAATGGCCTCAGCACTCACATCAAGTGATTGCCCAGCCGCTCTTCTCAAATTCTCTGCCAGTGCCTCCAATTCGTCCTTCGAGAGCGAACCGTTGCGGTCCGTATCGACCTTGCCGAAGATATCAGTCGGAGGAGAGCCTGGCGGTAGCCCCTGCGGCCCCGCTTCCATGCCGCTCTTCAGCGTATCCAGAAGATCTTGAAGCCTCGACACAAGCGTTGTAAGTACGTTCTGCCCGGAATCGGGAAGGTTCTCGCTGTATGAACCGGTCGCCTGCTGTGGCGGAGGGGGAGGTGGTGCCATCCCCTGCATACCCCGGGGCGGGCCAAAACCGCTGTTGTCCAGTACAGTTCTCAACTCTTCTCCGCTCAGAGAACCGCTCCCGTCCCTGTCGTAACCTTTAAACGCCTCATTTCCGACATCAATGGTCATACCGGTTTTTTCCTGAATCCTGTCGGAAAGCTTCTGCAATTCTGCCGGTGAAACTCCTCCGCTTCGGTCACTGTCAACTCTGCCGAAAAGATCCCTTGGCCCGGGGCGCTGCGTACCGCCTATGCCGGTGCTTTCGATACTGCTCATGATCTACCTCCTATGCTGAAAATAATGCCGACCTGCTATAAAGGCCGGGAATAGCTTAAGTTCAAGGACGCTGAGCCAAGGGTGATTGATGAGATCGCGCTGGTAAGCACAGCGCCGGTGACTTGATTGACCGAACTGGGAAGTGTGGGTGATACGGAGAGTGCATAGAGCGTAAAGGTGTAGAGTTTGCTGCCGGGGCCTTTTGAGCAGGGCGGCTGATAGGCCATGGCAGGCCCGTCACTTCCCACCCCCGGAATACCGACCCCGGAACTGTTTTTGGCCAAACTGGTCGTAGTTCCCGGTATGCTGTAAAGCACCCAGTTCCACTTTGTTGTCCCATCACCCGGTAAAGTCGTCATCAGAAGAGCGAACTGCTGAGTGCCGGAAGGTGCATGAGACCAGGAGAGCTGCGGGCTGGATCCTGTGCCGTCGCAGGTGTAATCGGCGGGAAGCGTACCGCCATCGACACCTGCATCGCTTGTGAGTGAGAAGCTCCCTTTGACAACATAATTTCTCGCCACGCGGAAACCTACATGGTACCAGGGATGATTCGGATCCTGCGGGCCACGGTAATAGGAAGGATTGCGGTTCGAGACCCGCGAGTGCCCGTCATCTACGCCATTGACAATGTCACCGTTATACCAGTTCCCGCCCCGCATCCCCCGGTAAGCCTTTCCATCCGGCATGGTAAAGCCTGTATCGGGGCCTTTGGGATTATCATAAGGGGAGGTGCTGTAATAGTTCTGTCCATACCAGTCGTTAACGAACTGCCATACATTACCTGCCATATCATAGAGACCGAATGCGTTTGCGCCGCTGGAGGTCTGGTAGGATGAAGCGCTTCCAGGCCAGTTGAATTCTGATTTCAGGTGAAGTTTTCCGTCATAGAAGCCGACCGGAGTTGTCCATGGATAGGTCGAGGGATCGGTCCCCTGGTAGGGATTTTTCGAATTGGGCCAGTTCGCTTTTGTATTGTCCCGATCATTGCCCCAGGGATAATTATAATAGGGGCTGTACTGCCCGCCACGCGCGGCATATTCCCATTCGGCTTCAGTTGGCAGACGGAAGCCGTTTCTGGTGAAGTCGCAGACCCACGTCTTGAGGTTGTAGCATTCCAGCAGACCGTTCTGCAGGCTCAACCAGTTGCAATACGCCGCTGCTCCGAACCACATTACCCCCACCACTGGATGATTGGCCCTGAAGTCGGCGATAGAGAACGTTTTACCGTCAAAACCGATGCTGTAACAGGACGCGTACTGGTTGGTATAGTAATAGATATCACTGCCGCCGGTCGCGTACACAATTTTATTACGAACTTCGATCAATCCCTTCGAGAACGAGTCGTTCAGAAAATCAAGGAATTGCTTGTTGGTCGTTGTCGTGGTTGCCATATAAAAGGCATTGACCCTGACTTTATGGATCGGCAGTTCGTCGCTGGGATGGCTTGGGTCGACGTACCCAAAATGGTCGCCCATATCAAATTCCCCACCTGATAATTGAACTTCTGAAACAGTTGTAGAAGAACTCGAAACCGCGATCATTGAAACCGTTCCGGCATCACTTGTCTGTCCGGCCTGAACGGTAATATTTACAACGGTACCCAGATACCTGAGCGTTCCGGAAGCATCCAGTCCCTGGGCCGTCAACGTCAGTCCTGTCCCGGCCGGCACCCCATCAATCGTACCACTCCCGGCAGCTGCGACAAAATCCTTCTGTAATGCCGCAGTGAGACCGGAACCGGACACGATGATACGTACTGTCGCCACGTCTGCCGGAGCGGTCGCAACGGTTTTTGCACTGGTTTTTGAAGCGTCGCCCCAATCCAGTTTCGCGGCGATCGAACCGGTCCCCTGGCTTATTGAGCCGTCTGAGGAACATCCCGGAAGCAGGGCGAGCAGGCAGATGATGAATAACGTTTTCGTTAAGCTGGTCAGGCTGTATTCCATGCTAAACCTCCAGATAAAAAATCGAGTTAATGCCCGCTGAAAGCAGGGTCACTGTAGGCGTACCGCCTGGCCCTGCTGACCTGGTTTGTTATCGGCAACCGATCTCCCAGCGCCGTTTTCGCCCCGCTTGCTGTGATCGGGTTGATATATTCCCAGACCACATTTCCGCTGGAGGTGACTTCCATCAGGTAGCCAATGGCGGTTGCGCAGATCAGTGTGTTACCGTTGGGGAGACGCTGGGCGCTGGAGCCGGATTGGCTGAAGAGGGTCAGGTTGCTCACCGAGCCGTACTTCCACACCACCTGATTGGACAGGAGCTGGTTGGCCTTCATGGTGTCCTTGTCGAAACTCCAGGTCGAGTAGCCGGCGCCCGGTGGATTAACGTAGGTGGAGCCCTGGCTGCCGCCCGAGTTCAGACGGGGGTTGATTTCGAATACATAGGACTGGGGCGTGCGCTGGTAGAGATACTGGTTGTTATTGAAGAGCAGCAGGTGCCCGGCGCCGCTCAGGCCGCTGGCGATCCAGCTGACATCGCTGCTGCCGCCGATCTGTTTGTTGCCGGAGGAGGCCGTCTCCCAGTTGGCACCCACGGAAGGGGGATTACCCTGGCTGTAGCGGGCCGGGTCGCCGAAACGGTAGAGAAAGTCGCCCGCGCTGGTGGCCGCCAGGGCAATGCTGTCGGTGGGGTTTCCAGCGATGAACGTGTTGCCGTGGTCGATAATATAGAGCTCACCCTGCCTTGAATTGACGACAATCTGGTCGAGCGACTGGTTGAAGTCGATGGAGTTGCAATCCAGCCAGTTGCTGCGCAGGGGGCGCCCTGGCAGGTTGAGGTTGATCTTTCCCGGGTAGTCGGCAATGGTCTTGCCGCTACCCACATAGTTTGCCATGCCTGGATCGACGCTTTGAATGGCGTGATCCCAGAAGGACCATTCCCAGACGATCTTGCCGCTCATGTCCACTTCCACGATTGTATCGATCTGGGCGCCATCGAAAGGGGCGTCGGCCGGGTCGCAACCTGCTGCCAGGCACTGGGCGGAAGTGATGTCCCTGTTCGCGAGGTAGAGTGTGGCGTAGGCGTTCAGCTTCGGATCGAAGATGCGGCTGAAGGCCCCGTGGGGATGGTAGGTGGCGCGGGTTTCGAAGTACTGCCAGACGGTGTTGCCATTCCAGTCGACTTCTTTCAGACCTGTCTGACCGCCGGCGTTGGTGGTCCAGTCCAGCACGCTGCCGTTTGCCAGGAGGCGGGGATCGTTGCCGGTTGGCCAGGTGTGAACCACACTGCCATCCATATCTATCAGGTAAGAGGTACCCGAAGCGTCCAGGAACGTGTAGCCGTTGTAGGCATTGCTCGAGTCCAGATACTGGGTGCCTGTGGAGCGCTGGAAGGCCTGATAGCTGCTGGTGCTGGCGTAGGGATTATCGATGCTGGTCCGTCCGGCAATAGTGGCTCCGGGCGTGAGGGTTCGTCCGTCCAGAGCCGGGTGGGTCGCCTTGTAGCGGTATGCCCGGAAAATGGAGTTGACCATCGGAAGACGGTCGCCGAGCACGGTGTAAATCTTGGGTCCCGCCACCGGCACAATGTACTCCCAGACGGTGTCGCCCGCAGGCGTGACTTCCATGAGGTGCCCTTCCGTATCCGCACAGATCAGGGTGTTCCCGTTTGAAAGCCGCTGGGCGCTGGATCCGATGGTGCTGAAGAGGGTCTGGCTGTTCAGCGAAGAGAAGTTCCAGACAACCTGCCTGGAGATCTGTTTGGATGTGTTGTCGGTCACCGCAGGCTGCGTAACAGTGGTGTAGCCGGCGTCGGGCGGGTTGACGTAGGTGCTGCCCTGGGTGCCGCTTGCATTTACGTAGGGGTTGATCTCCATTACGTAGGACTGGGCGGCATGCTCGGAGAGATACTGGGCATTGTTGAATACCAGGAAGTGGCCGGCACCGTTCAGGCCTTCAGCGATCCACTGAATGTCATGGGAGCCGCCCAACTGTTTGTGACCGGCAGTAGAGAGGGTCCAATCCTTGAGGATAGCGGGTTTGTTTCCCTGGCTGTAGCGGGCCGGATCGCCGAAACGATACAGGAAGTCGCCCACGCTGCCGGCCGCCAGGGCGATGCTGTCGGTGGGGCTTCCGGAAATGAAGGTATTGCCGTGATCGATGACGTAGAACTCGCCCTGCACCGAGTTCACGACGATCTGGTCCAGTGCCTGGTTGTAGTCCAGCGAATTGCAGTGCAGCCAGTCGGCCTTCAGGTTGTGCCCGGTGAGGTTTATGTTGAGTCTGTTGGGATAGTCAGCAATGGTTTTTCCGCTTCCGACATAGTTCGCCTTGGCCGGCGAAAAATCCTGCACCAGATGGTCGAAGAAGCACCATTCCCATACGACCTTGCCACTGGCATCCACCTCCACGATGGCGTCCATCTGTGCTCCGGTGGAGGGGGTCTTGGAGGGATCAGCACCCGCCTCCACCAGCTGGGCATAGGTCAGGTCCTTGTTGGCGATGAACAGGGTGGTGTAAGCGTTGAGCTTGGGGTTGTAGATCCGCGTGAAATCGTGGTGCGGGTGGTAGGTGGTGCGGGTCTCGATGTAGCTCCAGACCGTCGCGCCGTTCCAGTCCACCTCCTTGAAGCCGCCGAAGCCGCTGGGATCATTGGTCGCAGCGTCCAGCACGTTACCGTTGGAAAGCAGGTGGGGGTTGGTGCCCACCGGCCAGGTGTGGACGACCCTGCCTTCCATGTCGATCAGGTACGTCTTTCCTGCTGCCCCGAAGAATGTGTAGCCATTCTCGGCCTTGGTGGCATCCCAGTACTGCAGCTCCGTTGCCCGCTCCAGGGCGGCATGGCTGGTGGTTGTAACTGTGGTCATGGAAATTGTCCCGGCATCGGCAATCTGTCCAGCCTGAACGGTTATATTGGTGGCTGATCCCTGATACTTTACACTTCCTGCGGCATCCAATCCCTGGGCCGTTACGGTTCTTCCCGTACCTGATGGAACACCGTCAATCGTACCGCTCCCGGCTACTGCGTTAAAATCCTTCTGCAGGGAAGGAGTTATGCCGGAGCCGGTTATTATGATCCTCACCGTGGCAACGCCTGACGGTGCGGACGCAACGGTTTTATCCGTGATTTTTGAAGCATTGCCCCAATCCAGTTTTGCGGCGATGGAGCCGGTTCCCTGGCTGATTGGAGTGCCTGAAGAGCAACCGGCCAGCAGGGTCAGCAGGCAGATGACCAGGCTCCTTCTCACTATGATTATGACTTCGCAGTTCATGACAAACCCCTTTTCCATAGTGCTGCGTTTGTATTACCATTCTACCGTAATTGAACCGGTATTCGACGCCGTAAAGTTTTTGCCGGTTACGTTTGCATTGCTCACGGTGAGTGAGATACTTGCAGGAGTAAATACATATCCCGCCAATGTGGGAGTAATGGTGTAGTTACCGCTTTGATTACCGGTGAAGGTGTAGTTTCCGCTGGCATCAGTGGTGGCGGTTATCCCTCTGGAGAGGGTCACCGTGACCCCGGAGAGAGCGGTGCCGTTACAGGTAATTAAACCGGAAATTGAATAAGTGGCAGAGTTTGTGACCGTCGTTCCGGTTACTACCCCGTTACCATACACCTTGTCCTTGAACGCGGTCTCACCCTGGATTTTCCAGGACGTATCCGCTTCGGTATAGAGTAAAGCCCCTCCCTGACCAACTGACATGCCGTTCATCGGCATCAGGTAAACCTGACCGGTAAGCTGGTTCCACCATAACAGGTCGGCCTTGCCGTCACTGTTGTAATCACCGACGCTTGCTATCTCCCAATTGGTGTTTGATTCCGTGTACATCAACGTACCGCTTGTAACTGATGAACCGTTGGTCTGCATACCGTAGACCTGGCCGGTTGTTTTGTTGTGCCAGATTATTTCCGCCTTGCCGTCTCCGTCAAGATCACCCGCCCCGGCTATGCGCCAGTCAGTATTCGGTTCGGTCCAGATCAGATCAGCGGTGGAAGTGCTCGTTCCGTTGGTCTGCCCGATGGCTGTCTGACCGGTTGAACTGTTCCACCAGAGCAGTTCTGCCTTGCCGTTGCCGTTGAAGTCGGCAGCGGCCACGATCTTCCAGTTGGTGTCCGGTTCGGTGTAGATGGTATTGCCGCCGGATATTGCTGTCCCGTTCAGCAGCATGACGTAGACCTGGCCGGTTGATTTGTTCCACCAGATCAGGTCGCTCTTCCCGTCTCCGTTAATGTCACCTGTTGCAACAATGCGCCAGTTGGTGTTCGCTTCGGTGTAGATGACTGCGCCGGATTTCACCGCCGTGGGACTGGACATCAGCATGAGGTAAACCTGGCCGGTGCTGCTGTTCCACCAGACAAGGTCTCTGATTCCATCGCCGTCAAAATCACCCCGGCCAAGTATCGTCCAGGCTTTGTCCGGTTCCTGCCAGAAAAGGGTGCCGCCGGTGATGCTGCTGCCATTGGTTGTCATGCCGTACGCAGAGCCGCTGCTGCTGTTGTACCAGGCAATGCTGCTGTCCGTTACCGAAGCATTGACGATAGCAGCGGCAGAATTCTGATTTTGTTTGGTTAATCCATCTTGAGTGGAAGCGCCATTGGTGCCGCCGCCACACGCAGCCAGGCTCGAACAAAAGAACCACACTAATAATCTCCATTTCATTTTACATGCCTCCTTTTGGTTTTAAACCGGATCTATTTCCCGCTACACGAAATCCTGCATGACACTGCCTCATTTCTCCACATAATCGCCCGGAGTGAGAGTTTTCCCTTCGAATGCGGCATAATCCAAAGGATACTTGTAAACCCTGAAGACTGAATTCATTGTCTCCCCTGTTCGTGCCGGATCTGCCGGAGGCAGGGAACCCTGTGTTATAGGGCCGTATTGATCAACGGGGCAGATATATTTCCACGCTATTTCTCCGGTTGAAGTGACTTCCAGGAATTGACCCACGGTGCCTGAACAGATAATTGTATTGCCATTAGGCAACCGGTGCGCGCCGGAGATATTTTCCGAATACATCGGATTGGTAGAAGTGCCCTTATATGTCCAGGTAAGATCCTTTGGAGTAAAGGCAGCTCCTGAAATGATCGAATAGCTGCCGTCTGAATTAATTGCCGGGGTGAATTCATCGACCGTGGAGTAATCCCCCCTCCCCAGGCCATTGTTGAAGCAGGTCAAATTGCCGGCGCCGGGGCAATCCGAGCGCACCCATTCCACGTCGTGCTGCTGAAAGTATCTCTGATCGCTGGCGGTGCCCGCTCCATACGTAATCGGGTTGCCCCAGCGGTAGAGCAAGTCACCGCCTTTGCCCCTTTTCCCGCCGCTATGCCCTTTGGCCTCCGCTGTCGTGGTACTGTGGTCTATTATCCAGACTTCGCTGTTGCCGCGTACGCTGAGTGCAATCTGGTCAAGAGCCGGATTGTAGTCGATCGAGTTCATATGGTTCCAGAAGGCGGGAAGGTTCTTCTGGTCGCCGGCAGTGCTGACCAGTTCAGGATGTGATTTTACAACGCCGTAGTTAAGTTTTGTGGAGTCATAATCCTGGATCAGGTGGTCCCAGGTATGCCACTCCCAGACGACCTTGCCGCCGACCGGTTTTGTCGGCTGTATTTCGACGACATAATCCGGCAGCATCATCCCTTTCTGGGCAATCTCCGGCTGGAATTTAGCCGGATTGAATCCTGCGGCAATGGCCTCATTATACGTCTTTTTCTCAATGACAAGCATCAGGATATTTCCGTTTGGCAGGCGTCTGATATCATGGTGCTGCATGTAGGTGTCGGTGGAGAAATCGAGAGACCATACAAGGTTGTCGTCCCAGTCATATTCCTCGACCCTGCCCCCTTCGCCGCCGCCGCTGCTCAGTTTTCCCAGAGTCATGCAGGTTCGAAGCAGATGGCCGTCCTCAAGCAGGTAGACCGACTGTCCCGGAGGATACTTGCTGGCCGTCCATTTGTGAATAATCCGGCCTTCATTATTGATCAGGTACGTCATCGTGTTCTGTTTGGGAGCGAACAATGTGTAGCCGGGAAAGGTTTTGCTGCTGTTATTCAACATTAAACCGACCGTCCTGACGGTCATGGTTATAGTCCCGGCATTGCTTGTCACTCCGGCCTGAACGGTAATATTCGCAGCTGTTCCCTGGTAAGTGATCATACCTGAAGCGTCCAGACCCTGAGCAGTCAAAGTGCGCCCGGTACCGACCGGCACGCCTTCAATCGTTCCGGTACCGGCTGAGGCGGCAAAATCCTTCTGGATGGATGTAGTGATGCCGGTACCTGTGATGATTATCCGTACCGTAGCCACACCCGTCGGAGCAGACTCAACCGTTTTTTCGGTTGCTTTGGACGCTGATCCCCAATCCAGTTTTGCGACGATCCTGCCGGTTGCCAGGTCTGCCGGGGTAGCGCCGGCTCCCTGATTGCCTGATCCGGCTGAAGAGCATCCCGTTATCAGAGCCAAGAGGCAAAGAGCAACGAAAGTACCTGTAAAAATGGCCGTGCTGGTTTTCATGGATCTTATCTCCTTTTGCATTTAAATTCGTTACTGCTGCCGCAGTTGTGGAGACGTATTCATATCATTTGGTTTGCAGGCATAATATTTCCTGTCCGGTGTATAGGCGCAGATACCTTGTTTGGTTCCATTGGGGCCGGATACTTCACAGGCTGTCCCCTCGGCTTTGCCACTACATGCGCTGATGGCGGAATCCGGAGGTATCCTGGAAGATCCCTCTGCCCGCCCCTGCTGTCCCTGTTGGGACGAACTGTTGTACTCCATGGGGTTTTGCGCAAAGGCATTGCCCGACAGTAATAATAACCCCACAATCAACCCCGATCCTAATTTTTTCGCTAACATGATGTTTCTCCTTTCTGAAAATATTTTATGGCAGATCATTTCACCCCGAACAGGAGCGTCGAATCAGGAATTTTCGGCATCGCTATGCGGTCCGAATAGAGGAAAGCGGTTCTGTCCTCGTGTGTGTGGTGGGAACGGAGGCTTCTCAACTTCTCCTTCTGACCGGCATTGAGAGTCTTGTAAATTGAGGCGAAGGCTGTTGCGTATTCGTAGGAGAGTTCCCCATCCATTTCACCATAACGTCTGCCAAGTGCCACTATATCCCGCTCTGCAGGGGGCTCTCCACGCAGGAAACCACGCAGTTTTGCAGAAATGGCCCGTCGAACCTGGATGATCTCTTTCATCGGTTTCCGTTGCCGTTCGAGTACGCCGGTCAGACGGACACGCTGGCTGTCCGTCAGCGCATCGACAAATGAGGCTCCTGCATCACCGGTAAGCGAGGTCGAGATATCAAAATCCCTCTGTCCCATAGCCGGCATATCTTTCAGGTAAAAACCTCCGAAGTACGTTCCGTGGCGTTCGGGGCAAAAGTATGTATCAGCCTCGATTGATCCTGCATACCAGCTGAAGAATTCGCTCGCCAGTGTCATGTACCCCACGCTGACAAGTTTGGATGCGCCGCGTGGACGCAGGGTGCGCACCTCCTCCCGCTCAATCTCCGGCCATGTGTTGAAATCTCCGAACTTCATCTTAGACAAAGTCGCCTTCTGCCGGCTGGTCAGTGATCGGGCCAGCGCACCAAATACCATTGCCCGTTTGTAAGCCAGCCTGGCATCCAATTCAAACAGGTCGGAGGTAAATGAAATGACCGCTTTACGGCTTAGTCCGGTAGTGCCGGTCGGGAGTTTACCGTCTAGCTCCCGGTGGAATGCGGCAACCAGAGGAAAACGCTTCTGAGCGAGCTCCTGCAGCAGAGGCTCCTGTTCCCGGGCGGCCTCCTCGAAGAGCCTGCGTTGCTCTGCCGAGAGGAGTTTCATCACATTACCGGCGATCCGGTCGAGGAACATGGGGTTGTGTCCCTTGCCGGCCGCATCTACGTCACGCATGTACTGGAAACCGAAGAAGTCTGCCACTTTGCCCGGTGGAATGAAGGTGGAACTGCCGAAGTCGCCGGTTATGAAGGCCAGACCGTTGAAGGCGATAGTGTGGAGCTGAGCCTGGTCGGATATTGCCTGCGAGATGGAGTACTGCTGCGGTCCTCTTTCCTGGCCATCGCCCCGACGTGGCTGCTTCCTTCCGACAGGTGGCGGAGGCGGGTTGTCGTCATCCGGGCGGGGTGGACGATCCTGCGCGATCGTTATCGATGCACACAGGATTATATTCAGAATGAGGAGAGAAATTCCGGATTTCATGGCAGAGCTCCTTTCAGGAATATCTTTCATAGATGATTTCAGTTTACAGGAAATCTCTACCGGGGAATGTTAAGATGATAGGGAATATTGTAAAGATTTGTAAAATCATCGAGCCAGATTGATAAACTGACAGGTTATGATATCTTTTAAGTGGTTTTGTCTTTTCTCGGGAGGTGGGTATGGATGCTGTACATTCAATACATATAGAACCGGACGAATTCCGCACCATGTTCACTACCTCTTTGGACGGATTCCTGATAGTCGCTGTTACCGGTCACATTCTGGAAGCCAATGACAGCTACGGTCGTATGGTGGGGTATTCCCGTGAGGAACTTATCAATATGCACATCTCTGAGATTGATGCGATTGAAAGTCCCGTGGATGTTTCCAAGCGTGCAGAAGAGATTGTCCAAAGCGGGGCATTACGATTTGAGACCAGACACAGGCATAAAAACGGTTCAATCATAGAAATTGAAGTCTGTTCCAACTATTCACCTGCGCATGGCGGCATGTTCTTTTCCTGTTTCCGGGATATTACTGAACATAAGCGTTACGAAACTGCTCTCCGCCAGAGTGAAGAGCGATACCGGAATATTGTTGAGAATCAGACCGAGTTTGTTGACCGTTATTTGCCAGGTGGGATACTGACCTATGTAAACGAATCCCTTGTCAAATTTACCGGTCTCCCAAAGGAAAAAATACTCGGTAGATCATTCTATCCTTTCCTCCACGAAGCTGATCGTGAGGAGACTATCAGGCTTATTGGGTCAATCTCAATAGATAACCCCATTGTTAAGACCGAGAATCGTATTGCTCTGCCTGATGGAAAAATACGCTGGAACAGATGGACTCACACAGGTTTTTTTGATGATGGCGGAGCTCTGATAGAGTACCAGTCAGTCGGCAGGGACATCACAGACCGCAAGGCAGCAGAAGATGCATTGGCAGAGAGCAAGGAAAAATACCGGGCAATGATTGAAGCTTTTGACGGCTATGTGTATATCTGCTCCAAAGATTATCGCATTGAATTTATGAATAACAGGCTTATCGAGCGAACCGGGCATGGTGCCGTCGGTGAATACTGCTATAAAGCTCTGCACAATCTTGATTCCGAGTGCGGATGGTGTGTAAACGATATAGTTCAATCAGGCGAGTCAGTTCGATGGGAATTAAAGAGCCCGAAAGATGGCTGCTGGTACGATATCTGTAATACACCGATCTTGAATGCCGACGGCACTATCTCAAAGCAGGCGATGATAACCGATATCACCCAACGCAAAACAATTGAAGAAGAACTGAAAAAGAGCGAGGAGAAATTCCGGGCACTTTTTGAACAATCGCAGGATGCAGTATTAATAACCTTACCGGACGGGAAAATTATCAGTGCCAATCAGGCTGCCTGTAAGATGTTCGGAATGACCGAACAGGAACTCTGCAGATTGGGACGTGATGGTATTGTAGATTCGAGCGATCCCCGATTACTACCTGCGTTGGAAGAGCGAAATAATACCGGACAACTCTGTACAGAGTTAACCTGCATCCGCAAGGGAGGCGAAAAATTCCCGGCAGAAGTCAGCTCCGTTATTACATCAATTGAACCACTGAACTCATTTGTAATTATCAGAGATATTACCGAACGCAGGCAGGCTGAGCTTGCTTTACAAAAGCTTTCCTCTGAGATGCAACGGGTATTGGAAACTTCAGCAACCGGACTTACCCGTTGCAGTCGGGATCTGTACTACATCTCAGCTAATACGGCCTACGCTAAGCTGACGGGAGTCCTTCGGGATCAGATTGTTGGCAGACCAATAGTGGAGGTAATGGGCGAAGAAGGATTAGCGGCGATTATGCCCCATGTCGAGAGGGTATTGCATGGGGAGCGTGTAGAATTCGAAATTCCTGTCCCCTTTCGAGGGAGTGATGCTCAATACCTTCATGTCATTTATACACCGGATGAAGATGAACATGGCGATATTATCGGCTGGGTCGCTTCAGTCACTGACATCACCGGGCGTAAACGCGCTGAAAACGCTATTAAGGAAAGCAATGCCAATTTCGCCAGCCTTGCTTCCAATGTTCCCGGGTTCGTAGCTCTTGTTGATGCGAAAACATTGAAGTACCAATACGTAAATGATGAATATCTAAAATCATTCGGGATGCATAGGAATAGAATAATTGGAAGTCATATAAAGGAAGTCCTGAGCGAAGCAAACTATCAATATGCATTGCCCTATATTGAAGAAGTGAGGTCGGGAAAACCTGCTTCTTACGAAATGACCTTTAACCTTGTTGCCGGAATGCGTTGGATACAGGTAAATTTCAACCCTGTTTTTAATGAAACCGGACAAGTCGTATCAATTACCGTTCTCAGTTATGACATAACCGAAAGAAAACAGTCGGAAGTGTTTTTGCAGGAAAGCGAGGAGCGCTACCGTAAGTTTTCACAGCTTACCAGTGACTTTGTACACCGCTGTCAGCGTAGCCCGGGCGAACCTTTCCGAATAAAATGGATGGGGGGCGCCGTCGAGAAAATCACCGGATATACGCAAGAGGAGCTCTTCGCTAAGGGATGCTGGCTGTCTGTTGTCCATCCTGAAGACAGGCAACGAATCAGCGACATGTTACTAAGACTTGTCCCTGGAGACACAAGTAAAAATGAGTTCAGAATCATCACTAAATCAGGTGAGATCGGTTGGCTGTTTGAATCCTTACTCTGCGAAGCCGGTGATAAACCTGGACTTTTGGTTCTATACGGAACTTCCCAGGATATAACCGATAAAAAACGAGTCGAAGAGGAACGCCATATTCTGGAGAATCAACTCCAGCAAACCCAGCGACTTGAAAGCCTCGGCGTATTAGCCGGCGGAATCGCCCATGATTTCAACAATATTCTGGCAATCATCATGGGGCGCTGTTCTCTGACGGAGATGAACTACGAAAAGGCACCTGATCATATTCCGGAGATTGAAAAAGCCGTTGCCCGTGCTGCTGAACTTTGTCGCCAGATGTTGGCATACGCAGGAAAGGCTCAATTTGTCCAGACGCAGGTGAACATTGGAGAGCTGGTTGAAGAAATTGTTACCATGTTGAAAACGACAATCAGGCAGAATGTGGTGATAAAGCCGACTATTGCCATCGACATTCCTTCAATAAAAGCCGATGCCAGCCAAATCAGGCAGATAGCAATGAATTTAATCATCAATGGAGCAGAAGCTATCGGGGATGCTCAGGGAGAAGTCCAGGTAACGCTTTCAAAAATTTCAATTAAAACTGGATCGTCAGAAAAGGATTATCTCGGCAAGATTATTCCTGCCGGCTGGTATGCCTGTCTGGAAGTTACCGACAATGGCAGCGGCATGAGCGTTGAAACCTATAATCGAATCTTCGAGCCGTTCTACACAACAAAATTTACCGGGCGAGGCCTGGGGATGTCATCAGTACTTGGTATTGTCACGGCTCAAGGCGGAGCATTGCAACTGTTTACTCATCCGGGCAGAGGAACAACCTTTAAAGTATATCTTCCCTTACAGATGAGAGACGTCCCCGCAAACGAAACTCATAAGCTTCCCGGCCACCAGGAATCATGGCTGGGCAGTGGTACTATTCTGCTGGTAGAAGATGAGGATCAGATTCTTCAAGTTGCGAAAGCTATGCTGATGGAACTGGGGTTCAGGGTCATTGAAGCGAGAAATGGTAAGGAAGCAATTGAACAGTATCAAAAGAACACCGATGATATCAACATGGTGCTGACTGATATGGGTATGCCGGTGATGGATGGTTATGCCCTGTTCAATGAGCTGAAAAAACGCAACCCCGCACTTCCGATTATAATTTCCAGCGGTTTTGGGGATACTGATATTACTTCACGTATTCCCCGCAATAATATTGCGGGTTTAATTGGTAAGCCATATAATTTCAACCTGCTTCGGAACGCGCTTAAGAGTGTTATGGAGGGTATGCCCTGATAACCGATAATCCCTGTTCACAGAATATTTGACAGGACCATTCTTACGGTTTTAACCAGACCATTTGTCCGCCTTTCGGAGCAGGTTTCTTTTACTTCGTTGTTGTCGTCACTCCCCTGCCATACATGTTGTCACGCCATTCCGTCTCTCCCTGGATCTTCCATGTGGTATCCGCTTCGGTATAGATCAAGGCGCCTCCCGGTGCCGCAGTCAAACCGTTCATCAGCATCAGATACACCTGACCGGTCTGCTGGTTCCACCAGAGCAAGTCGGCGTTGTTATCGGCATTGTAATTGCCGACGCTGACAATCTCCCAGTTTGTATTTGGCTCGCTGTACATCAAAGCCCCGTTGGTGACTGATGATCCGTTGGTCTGCATGCCGTAGACCTGACCGGTTGTCTTGTTATGCCAGATGATGTCAGCCTTGCCGTCTCCGTCAAGATCACCCGCCCCGGCTATGCGCCAGTCGGTGTTTGATTCGGTGTAGATGACTTTTGCTGTAGAGGCGTTTGTTCCGTCGGTCTGGCCAATGGCTACCCGGCCGGTTGCACTGTTCCACCAGAGCAGTTCCGCCTTGCTGTTGCCGTTGAAGTCTGCGGCGGCTACGATTTTCCAGTTGGTGTCCGGTTCGGTGTAGATGATGCTGCCGCCGGTTATTGTTGTTCCGTTTATCAGCATTGCATAGACCTGCCCGGTACTTTTGTTCCACCAGATCAGGTCGGTTTTTCCGTCGCCGTTTATGTCGCCGGTGGCGGCAATACGCCATCTGGTATCGGCTTCGGTGTAGATCAGGCCACCCCCTTTCACTGCCGTGGCACTTGTCATGAGCATCATGTAGACTTGGCCGGTAGCACTGTTCCACCATACGAGGTCTCTGATGCCGTTGGCATCAAAATCCCCCTGGCCGACGATTGACCAGGCGCTGTCGGTTTCCTGATGGAATTGGGCTCCTCCGCTGACGCCTTCTTTATTAGTGATCATGCCATAGACTTTCCCGCTTCCCTGGTGCTGCCAGGTGATAGAGGGGGGGGCAGGGGGTGGTTGCGGAGTGTTGGACAGGGTAAAGATCGCCCCCGCACTCTTCACCGAATCCATGGTAACTGTACATGTGCCGGTGCCGCTGCAGGCGCCGCTCCATCCTGCAAATGTGCTGCCGCTGTCAGCCGTGGCGGTCAGTATGATTGAGGTACCGGTGGTGAATGATCCACTGCAGGTACTCCCGCAGGCAATGCCGGAGGGGGATGACGTGACGCTGCCGCTGCCCGTGCCGGATTTGGAAACCGTCAGGGTTGTTGATGAAACCGATTCAAAGAACAGGTAATCGGTGTAGCTGGTATACGGGATAAGAAGCGTCAGGTCTGAGATGACGCTTGAATAGAGATAACTGTTGCTTACGGTTGAAAAGTCGAAGGGGGTTCCATCAGCGTAGGTACCGGACATGATTGATTTCCGCAGGGCAAAAAGCCTGGTTTTCTGATCGGTTGTCAGGTTGGCGTATACCTGGGCCATTACCCTGGCATAGTTGTAATTGTTTTCGCCGTCAAGGTCGCCATACGTTCCGGATAACGCGAGCACCCGGGTTTTGACGGAACCGCTGGTGTCCGGTGTTGTCAGGAGTGTGCGCAGCAGTGTGGCAATCTGTGTCCGCACCGAGACAATAGTGGTGGAGCCGGCGTAGAGGTTGTTCCTTTGCGTTTCAACGAGGCTTGACATCAGGTCGGCCTGACTCTGGGTGACATATCCTGCCGCACTGTCGCTGAGAGCCCGTCCCGCCGTAGCGGTAAGCTGTTCGTTGATGCTGTACCCCTCATGGCCGATAGCGGGAGCATCTTTGATAAAAAAGGATCCGAAATAGGTGCCCTGGCGCTCGGGACAGAAATAAACATCCGCATCCACCGAACCGGCATACCAGCTGAACAGATCGCTGGCATAGGTCATTACGGCAACGGAGGATCCCTGCGGCAGCGATTTCATTTTGGCGGCGACTGCTGATTTGATCGGGTCCACGCTTGTGTCGGGCCAGGAACTCCACCCCTTTCCCTTCATGGCGGCAAGGGACGCCTTCTGGGTGGAGTCAAGCGAGTTGAGTATGGCGGCATAGAGGACGGCGCGGTCATAGCTGATCTGACCGTCGATGAGATAGAGCTCCCGTGATGCTTTCTTTACAGCGGTGAGATTCAGACCGGTGGAACCGGAAGGGATGTCGCCGTCAAGCAGGCGGCGGAAAGCCTTCATCAGGGGGAAGCGTTTGTAGCCGTAGGAATCAATCTGTGACATCTGTGATACGGCGAGGTCAGTGAGCCGGGCAAACTGCGAATCGTTCAGGATGTAGATGACATTTTCGGCCACCCTGGTCAGGAAGCTGGTGTTATGTCCCATGCTGTCGGGGTCGTTGTCCCGCAGGTACTGGAAGCCGGTGTAGTCGGCTACTTTGCCCGGGGGGAAGAAGGACTGGGCTCCCAGGTTGCCCGTTACCATGGCGAGGGCAGAGAATGCAAGGGTTGTCCGTTGGGCCTCATCCGAAAGGGTCTGGTTGAGGGTGAAGGCTGGGGTGGCGGCAAATGTTGTGATGGCGCTTACCAGGGTGATTATTACTGCCAGCAGTACTGTTCTCATGACAACCTCCTCTGTTTTAATTGTGTTGATGAGTTCAGCATATTCCGGATGAAATATTTTTTGTGTTAAGTAGAACGCGATATTTGTAAAATCGCGTAAATTTCAACTCGTTTTTTTTACATTTCTTTACAAACAAACGGTTCTTTTTCGGGTAGCATGGGTATCAGACAGGTGCCCGATTCCAGATCAAGGATGATATCAAGGCGGCGAGGCGTACATGAACAGACTATTGATAATTGATGACGACAGGGAGCTGTGCGAGCTCCTCGGTGACTATCTTGACGGCGAAGGTTACCGTGTGGAGTCCGTCAACGAGCCTGCAGCGGGAATTGAAAGAGCTCTTTCGGGAGAGCACGATCTGGTGGTGCTGGATGTGATGATGCCACACATGAATGGCTTTGATGTCTTGCGGCGTATCAGGTCGGTGTCAAAGATTCCGGTACTGATGTTGACTGCGCGAGGGAGTGATATTGATCGTATTGTAGGTCTGGAGATCGGGGCCGATGACTATCTGCCCAAACCGTTTAACTCACGTGAACTGGTGGCCCGGATCAAGGCTGTGCTGCGAAGGATGGAGCCTGATGTCCTGAAGGAGAGGAAAGTTCCAGGATGCATCACGGTAGGCGACCTGGTACTCAATTCAGGCATGCGTTCCCTCTCCCGCTGCGGGCAGCAGCTGGAGATATCTTCGATCGAGTTTTCGATTCTGGAAGTACTGCTGGGTATGGCCGGCCAGGTTCTTACCCGTGACGAACTGGCCAGAAGAGCTTTAGGCAGGGAGAATTCCGTATATGATCGCAGCATAGATGTCCATATCAGTAGTCTGCGCAGGAAGCTCGGCCCTGATCCAGGAAATAATGAACGTATCAAGACCGTTCGAAACCTGGGCTACCAGTATGTTCTATCGCAAAATACAGGTGTTACGTCCCAACACCACTGACTCTTATGAAACTCAGGTTCCGCTCACTCTTCATAAAAATATTCCTCTGGTTCTGGCTTGTTACAGCCCTGACAGGTGTCATCCTGTTTGTGGTTGCCGTAATAGGAGACTCTGCCCGTAATCGTGAAGTTCAGCAGCTGCGAGTGGAGGAACGACGGCGCCTGATGGGTGAAACCCTTGCGTTTTATGGTGAAACCGCCATCAAACTCCTTTCTCTCGAAGGTTCCCAGGCTCTTGATGCCTACAGTGATCAGTTGGCGCGGACAGTCGGGATTCAACCGTACTTTTTTATGGAGCCAAACCGGCCGCGACCAAATGCCAAAGTGCCGCACGTGGTTATGGACCTGGCAAAGCGCTCCTTATTGTCCGGCAAAGCTGAATATGCAACAGAACGTGATCAGTTCGTGCTTGCCCAGCCGATGAAGAATGCGTCAGGCGGTCTGTATGTCATCGTGGGAAAAACGCGGCTCGACCCGACGCAGGCTGCAGCTCCGGAGACCGGGCGACCTCCGCCCGAAGTGGAAGATGCCCCACGCAGCAGGCGGGAGGATGAGGACCGTTCGTTTCAGGCACAGAACGGAGCAACGACCGGAAAACAGACCATACCATTGAAGGTCCGTTTTGTTTCCCAGGCAATGAGCCACCTGGATCGTTACAGCAGAGATCTGGGAAAAATACTGGTTATCATGTTTATCGTAGGCGGGCTGGCCTGCTATCTCCTGACCTGGCACCTCACTGCGCCCCTGCGCAGGCTGCAGCTGGTTGCCCAACAGATCGCCGGCGGAAAACTTTCGGCTCGTGTGGACCCGAATTTGAATCAGCGTGGTGACGAAATTGCGGAACTGGGGGGTGATCTCAATCGGATGGCAGAACGGATCGAAGGGCTGATCAATTCGCAACAGCGTCTTATGTGCGACATTTCTCACGAATTACGCTCCCCCCTGACCCGTCTTGGCGTCGCGCTTGACCTGGCACGTAAATCTGCCGGAAGTGCCGCAACCGGCTCCCTCGACAGAATTGAGCGCGAGTCGAACCGCCTCAATGAATTGATCGGTCAACTGCTCACTCTGACAAAACTGGAAAATGACAATGCGTGCAAACCTGGGGAAGAAGTTGATCTGGCGGCTCTTCTGGCAGAAATAGCGCGGGATGTGGACTTTGAGGTGAAAGGTGGCAGCCGCAGGGTGGATGTAGTGACATGTACTCCGGTAAACTTAACCGGTAACAGGGAGTTGCTGCGTCAGGCATTTGAAAACGTCGTACGCAACGCCATTCGATATACCGCTGATAACTCAAACGTCGAGCTGGCACTGAGTGTACCTGAGCTGTCCCTGGGTAGTCGGGTGGTTGTAGAGGTGCGGGATCACGGATGTGGCGTGCCTGAAAAGGATCTGCTGAATATTTTCCGGCCATTTTACCGGGTATCGGACGGCAGAGAGCGGGAGAGCGGCGGAATCGGCATCGGGTTGGCCATTACAGAGCGGGCTGTGCGCCTTCATGGTGGAAGCATTCAGGCGTTAAATGCAGAAGCTGGTGGGCTGATCGTCAGGATTGAGCTTCCTCTCTGCTTTACTCAACAACAAAACCGTCCTTGAGTTGTTGTACTATTTCCACCTGACGCTTGTAGATGAAGCGGGCTACCATACTTTCACTGATCCTGTCAGGATCCAGTTTAAAAATATACAGATATTCTCCGGTACCATACGCAGTAGATCGTATAAACAATCCCGGCACGGTCAGCGGAATGCCACTGAGCGTGAAATGCAATATCCCTGGCTGGTTGATGTCATCCGTCGGCTCCATACGTGAGCTGAAAGATATGCCGCTTCCCGAAATATCCGCCATCACACCTTCAATGGTGACTCTTTCGTTAAAAAACGTCACCGGCATTTTTTGATGAATCTTGACCCGGACCGCTTCCCTGCGCTCTGCCCGGATCTGCGCGTAGGCGAAGTTGTGCAGAATAACCGTCTTTCTGGGTACGCTCACATATGCGGCAAAACAGTGAACTCCCATCCCGTTATGAAAGTGTCTGCTTTTGATGAGTGTGCTTCTGTCATGCTTTATGATCAAGGCCTGATGTTTATGCACGACCAGTTCAAAGCTGTCCCTGTCTCTGGAGACAATAACCGGGCTGTAGCTCACCGGCATCTCGTCATAATAATTGAGCAGTCGCAAGTCGCTTTCCAACCGGCCTGCTGCAATTTCAGAGAGTACGTTGACGATCGCAGCGTTGTCAGATCGTCCACCATTGACGGTGACCAGATGATATACATCGTTTCTCATGGCGAACACCCCTTGTCATTTCGTCGTTGTTGTAACTCCCTTGCCATACAGATTATCCCGCCATCCGGTTTCACCCTGGATGCGCCAAGTGGTGTCCGGCTCAGTGTAGAGTAAATCTTCTCCCGATGCAACCGACAGTCCGTTCATCGGCATCAGCCGGTTTATGGAACTTACGTTGATATAGCGGTACGCTTGATCAGCATGCAACTCAAGATGAAGATGGTTATATATTAGGCACATTCGCAGTCTTCGACACATCCACTTGCCATACAAAAGCAAAAATATGTTTAAATTCAAATATATATCTTTTGGCACGTCGCGTGCTTAGTTCCTCATGACATAGATTCTCGCAGGTCAAAGGCAAAGGCGCCATATCTGAACAGGATAGTGCGTCTTTTTTCTTTCAGCACGACAGAACGTATCCCGCCTGGCGGGGGGAAAGGATTATGATTCATGAAAATCGCATTTACCACATCAACCGGAGAAACCATAGACCAGCACTTCGGTCAGTGCCGGAGTTTCCATATCTGGGAGGTAGGTCCGGATGAAGCCTCTTTCCGGGAAGAAATTGCCGTTGATGAGCATGGCGGCGACGAGGAAGACCGGATTTCCGCGCGGGCGAAGGTGCTCTCCGATTGCGCCATAGTCTACACCATGCAGATCGGCGGCCCGGCGGCGGCCAAACTGGTGGCCAGGAAGATCCACCCCATGAAGACCAACTGCGAAGTCAGCCTGAAAGAGACCGTAGAGCGATTGCAGGAGGTACTGCGTGGTAATCCGCCCCCATGGCTGAAAAAAGCGATGAATAAATGTACAATTCCCTCATTTCAGGAAGAGTGAACCCACACCACATAAAAAGGAGAAGATCATGGCCTGGATTACCGGATTGACACGCGACAAACACGAATGGACACCACAGTTTGTAATATCGATTGATGAAGAGCTCTGCATTGGTTGCGGCCGTTGCTACAAGGTATGCGCCCACGATGTATTGGCATTCGAGGAACTGGACGAGGATGATTCCGCCAAGATGTTCATGAGAGTTGAAAATCCGGGCAACTGCATCGGCTGTCAGGCCTGTGGCAGAACCTGCTCAAAAAAATGTTTCACGTTCGAGCCGGTTGTTGCCTGAAAGAGGGAGGTACCTGTCATGCTGATAGCGGTTGCTTCAAAAGATGGCAAGGAGATCAACCAGCACTTTGGTCATGCCGAGCGTTTTCTGATCTATGATCTCGAAAACGGTGATGCAAAACTGGTTGATGAAAAAAAAGTAGAGCGGTACTGCAGTTTTCACCCCGAGCATCCTCTTCGTGGAAATCTGCTCAGGGGCATCGCCGACGCTCTGTCCGGTTGCAGAGCGGTCGTGACGGCCCAGATCGGAGAACACCCGAAAGCTGAGCTGGAAATGCTAGGCATTGAGCCGTTCACGACCAGCGGCCCGATCAGGCACGTTCTGCTGGAATTGGCGAAGATTCTCTAAACATCACAAACCGCATCTTCACAACGAGGTGATGACCTGTCATGTTTAACGGCTCCTTTAACAACTGCAATCTGCCGCCCTGGGTCATCGCCTCACACCACTTTAATGACAATCCTCAACAGCTTGAAATTCAGGGGGTCAAGGAGGGCAACCGCTTTCTATTTGACAAGCTCGCAACGCTTGCCGATCAGGAAGAGCGGGCATTGGTTTTTAATGACTTTATGTCGGTGAAGTTTCAGCTTCATCAGTGGCGGGATCAGACGGTCACTGCCGGAAAAAGCATAAAGAACAGCTACCTGCGCTATCTGCGCGGCTGGATGATGGATTCCAATACCATCGAAGGAGCCGTCCTCAAACGCTGGGTTGAGAGTCGCATGGGTATTGTACCCAGCTTTCACCGTGTCCGCATCAATGGCATTCACAGCGAGGCGTATTTTGATTACTCTGTGGATGTCATGAAAGGGAGCGCCCGCACCAACGCCATTCAATCGCAGCTTGACATCCTCTATGAATATTGTCAGTTTGAGCTGCTCCGGAAGTTTCCGCAATCCCTGACGATACCACTCTATCGTGGAACCTGCGACGTCAGCGAGCACGAAGTTATTGAACAGATAGGCAAGCGTACACAGATTGTCCGGCTGAACAACCTGGTTTCGTTTACGTCCGACGAGGAACGAGCCTGGGAATTCGGTTCGACAGTCTGGGAGGTTCAGGTGCCGCTCTGCAAGATATTTTTTTTCAATGATCTGCTGCCCGGCAGCATTATGAAAGGTGAAGGGGAGTATCTTGTCATCGGCGGGGAATACCGGGTACGGAGAGTGATGTGTACGGTAGGTTGATCTACAAACGATTACCCCCGCGCAAGCCACCTGTCGTCACCTGGCGATCTTGAATAATGTCACAACGGTAAAGGCGACCACAAAAAGTGTCGCCTTTACCCGTACCTGCTTCCATGCCGGCCTTCATAGCGTCCAACAACGAAAGTTAACCACGGCCAGACATTTGCGTCCAAATTTCTCAAAATTGTGTTATGCTTTGTTACAAGGAAGAGGTGCTGCGTGTGACACCGGAAATACAACCGGGTCACATGGAAGAGATATGGGTTTATAAGGCAATGCGATGGATAATTATCTTCTCGGAAGACAACCGATACTGAACCGCAACGAAGAGCTTGTTGCCTACGAACTGCTCTTTCGCTCTGCCGGTTCGCTGACGGCCGCAGTGTCGGACGCTTCGCATGCAACCGCCAGTGTGATCCTCAATACCCTGATCAGCTTCGGTATTGAGGATATCCTGGGGAAGTACAAGGGCTTCATCAACATTGAACTGGAACTGTTGATGGATGATTCATTACATATCCTGCCCAAGGAGCAGGTGGTAATCGAGCTTCTGGAAACCCTGCAGGTGACGCCTGAACTGGTGGAGCGCTGTCGTTTCCTCAAGGAAAACGGTTTTACCCTGGCTCTCGACGATCATGAGTACAGCCCGGTTTACCACGAATTGTACGAAATTGTAGACATCGTCAAGGTTGACCTCATGCTCAGCCCTCCCGAGCGCCTGGCGGAGATGGTGAAGAAGTTTGCATGCTACCCCCTGCAACTGCTTGCGGAAAAGGTGGAAACTCAGGAGGAATTCAGGCTCTGCCTTGACCTTGGGTTTGATCTGTTCCAGGGATACTACTTTGCCAAACCGTCGATCATGGAAAAGAAAAGCATGGACGATTCCGGCACCACGCTGCTCAAATTGATGCGTCTTCTCAGTGAGGATGCGGAACATCCTGAAGTAGAGAAGACCTTCAGGGGTGATCCCGGGCTCACCTACAAGCTGCTCCTTCTGGTTAACTCGGTTGGCATCGGCACTCGCAACAAGATCAATACCGTTCGCCATGCCATTTCCATCCTGGGACGCCAACAGATCAAACGATGGGTTCAGTTGGCCCTGTTTGCGGGCAGTGACCGGCGCGGCATGGAAAATCCTCTGGTGGACATGGCCGCTGTCCGGGCCGGTTTCATGGAAAACATGGCCAGCTGTCATCCCGGTCTGAAAGGGTACAGCGACTCGGCCGAAAAAGCGTTTATGACCGGGATTTTGTCAATCCTGGAGAAGGTCTATGACATCCCGATGGATGAAGTGGTGCGGAAGCTGAGCCTCTCCGATGATGTCAGGGATGCTCTGGTCGAGCGGCAGGGAGATCTCGGGGATCTGCTCCGTGTAGCGGAATTGCTCGAAGAGATGGGTTTTAACCAGCTAGGCCCCATTCTGGATGAGATGGGGATCTCCCTCAAAGATCTGCTCATATGCCAGAAAAAAGCCTTCACCTGGCGCAAGGGAATGGCATGACGGACACGGCGGTCAACACATATCAGGTTTTGAATAATCGTATTTTGTAAGAATTTTCCCCCTCAAAACAGTTAATTCCCCCGCCCATACGACCCGGTGGCAACCTCTCCATTGTTTTTGCACTGCAAGAAGATGGATATGGGGAGATCAAGCGTACTTGATCAACTCCACCATATCCCTGACGGCCCGATCCAGGCCGACCAGCATGGCGCGGGCAATTATAGAATGACCGATGTTGTATTCAACAATGCCTCCCAGCGCTGCCAGCGCTTTGATGTTTACGAAGTTGAGACCGTGGCCGGCGTTGACACCCAGGCCGACCTTGCGTGCCAGCTTGATTGCTGTGTCTATGTGTTCAAGTTCATGCTCTTTTTCACTCCAGGTCAGCGCTTCGGCGTAGGCTCCGGTGTGAATCTCGATATAGTCGGTGCCGGTTTTATTGGCAGCTTTGATCTGTTCCTGGTTGGGGTCAACAAACAGGCTGACGCTTATACCGCCATCTTTGAGCCTCTTGACGGTGTCCGATATCAGCTTGGCATTCAAAATGACGTCAAGCCCGCCTTCGGTAGTCAGTTCAAGGCGTTTTTCCGGAACAAGGGTGACCTGTTCAGGTTTGACTCTGAGAGCAATGCGAACCATCTCCTGAGTGGCGGCCATCTCAAGGTTGAGTTTGGTTTTGACCGTTCGGCGCAGGATTTCCAGATCTCGATCCTGAATGTGACGGCGGTCTTCACGCAGGTGAATGGTTATTCCTTCGGCCCCGGCAATCTCACCCATGGCGGCGGCTGTCACCGGATCCGGTTCGACACCGCCACGCGCCTGACGGACAGTAGCAATATGATCAACGTTCAATCCCAGTTTAGCCATTACTTCTCACCAAGATGCTTTTTTACAAGCTCGCAGATCTCGTTGGCCCAGGTGGTAATCTCGTATTTATCCTGTCCTTCGATCATTACTCGCAGCAGCGGTTCAGTGCCGGAATAGCGGATAAGAATCCGCCCTTCGTCACCGAGTTTCTGTTCGACATCCCTGATTTTCGCAGCCACGTCTTCGATAGTCAGGATGTCCTTTTTCTCCCGTACACGGGCGTTGACCAGCACCTGTGGCAGCGGGATCATGATTTCGGCCAGTTCCGAGAGTGTTTTCTCTTCTCGTCGCATGACTGCAAGAAGTTGCAGGGCCGACAGAATGCCGTCACCGGTGGTGTTGTAATCCAGAAAAATCATATGACCGGACTGCTCGCCCCCCAGGTTGTATCCCCCCTTGCGCATCTCCTCGACCACATAGCGGTCTCCGACATCAGTTTTCACGATTTTACCGCCGCATTTGCGAAGCGCAATATCAAGCCCCATATTGCTCATGACGGTTGTCACAAGTGTTTTTTTCCTGAGCAGCTTGCGCTTCAGCATGTCGCTGGCGCAGATAGCCATGATGTGGTCACCGTCGACCTCGTTGCCGAATTCATCGCAGACAATAACACGGTCTGCATCGCCATCCAGGGCGATACCGATATCGGCCCGATGTTTCTTGACCGCTTCGCTGATGACCGCCGGACAGGTTGAACCGCATTCGGCATTAATATTTGTGCCGTTTGGTTTGACCCCGTAAGGAATAACCTCGGCACCCAGTTCCTCAAACACTGCCGGTGCAACCTTGTAGGCAGCTCCGTTGGCACAATCCAGAACTATCCTCAATCCGGAGAGATCCATCACATGTGGAAACGTGTTTTTAAGAAAGACGATATACCGGCCTGCCGCGTCTTCGATGCGATACGCCTTGCCGACTTCGGTCGCGGTGGGAAGAATGGCGTCTATCTGTTTTGACTCAATCAGTTTTTCAATCTTCAGCTCCAACTCGTCCGGCAGCTTGAAACCGTCGGCTGAAAAAAACTTTATGCCGTTGTCCTGAAAGGCATTGTGGGAGGCAGAGATAACAACTCCGGCATCAGCACGCATGGACGATGTAATGTTGGCAATGCCGGGTGTCGGCAACGGACCGACCTGCAGAACATCCACCCCCATGGAGCATATACCTGCTACCAGCGCATTTTCCAGCATATAACCGGAGAGGCGCGTGTCTTTACCTATCACGATACGATGGCGACGTTTCCCCCCCCCCCTGAAGACATAGGCTGCTGCTCGTCCCAACTGCATCGCCATCTCTGTCGTCATGGGATAAACATTGGCGACGCCGCGCACACCGTCAGTTCCGAATAGTTTTTTCATAGTCGCATACCTCCTTTAATGTCAGTGCTCTTGCATGGATGTCACCCTTGGTGCACGCCGCCCTTCAATCGCTTTGCGGGAAAGTCTGCGAATTTCGTCAGGATCGGCATCATAGGTGATTTTTCCATCGTGAACGATAGATATCTTGCCGGTTTCCTCAGAGACGACCAGTACCAGAGCATCCGTCTGTTCAGAGATGCCCAGAGCAGCCCGATGTCGTGTCCCGAAGCTTTTGGCAATATCCGGGTTCTGTGAAAGCGGCAGAAAACAGCCGGCTTTGGTGATTTTCTCCCGCTGAATGATGACGGCACCATCGTGAATGGGAGAGTAGGGGAGAAAGATCGAATTGAGAAGTTCACTGGTCACTTTGGCATCAATCTCGGTTCCCACCTGTATCAGGTGATCGATAGACATCTGGCGGATGATCACTATCAGGGCGCCGATCTGGCGCTCTGCCAGTTCATGCACCCCCTTCGACAGTTCGTCTACCGTTGTTGCCAGGTCACTGTTCTCCTCGCTATTCCTTGGTTTATGACGTTTCCAGAACGAGAAAAGGGCCCTCTTGATATCACTCTGAAAAATTACGGACAGAACTATCGGAGAAGAGAAAAGGAGTATCTTAAAAAAAGCTGCTGTTGAATGGAAGCCGATGGAGCGGGCTAAGACTTGAGCGGCATAAAGGGCGGCCAGAACCGCCATAAGCCTTATGGCAACTTCTTTTCTGAGGATCAGGGCGCAACCGAACACCAAGCCGGCGACAACCAGTTTGTCGCAGAGTGCAAGCAGTGAGATGCCGTCTGAGAGCGGTGCCATGGGTTTCCCTTTGGAAACATTCGGATGGAATCATTCAGTTATGCAAACCGCTTGGGCCATATCGGCGGCTTCGCGCATTGCCCGAACATCGTGTACACGCAGAATGGAAGCGCCGTTGGCGACACAAAGCGCCACAGTTGCGACAGTACCGTATATACGTTCCGAAGCGGACGCCTGTCCCAGAATTTTGCCAATAAATGATTTGCGTGATGTTCCGATCAGGATCGGCAACCCCAGGCTTTTCAATTCACCAAGCCGTCGCAGGATTTCCAAATTTCCGGACGCGCTTTTCCCAAATCCGATACCCGGATCTATTGCAATACGGTCACGGGCAATGCCAGCCTCCAAGGCACGTGATACGGAATTTTGAAGCTCTTCCGTGATCCCGGACATCAGATCAACATAGCCGGTATCTCGTTGCATCACATCCGGCCTGCCACGGGTATGCATCAAGACTGCAGCGGCGCCGCACTCGGCAGCGACGGCAGCCATCTGAGGATCGAAGCTGAACCCGCTGATATCATTTATGATCTCAGCCCCGGCAGAAATGGCGGCGCGAGCAACACCACTCTTCCATGTATCTACAGAGATTGCGCACCGTAATCTTCCGGCGAGGCGTTCGATAACCGGCATGATCCGGCCCAGTTCTTCATCAGCACTGATCTGTCGCGCCCCCGGCCGGGTACTTTCCCCACCGATGTCGATGATATCGGCGCCTTCCGCTTCCATCATCAAGGCATGTTCGAAACCGCAATCGGGATTGTTAAAGAGGCCACCGTCTGAAAATGAGTCCGGTGTTAGATTCAGGATACCCATTATCAGCGGACGTTTGAGTAAAAATTCGCGCCGGGATGTGATCCACCTGCCAGGCAACCGCACAATATCAGTCAGCAATCCGGCCAATACAGCCGCCAGGGCGGGCAGGCCAAACGGCTGAGCCTTGAGCTTTTCACTCAGTTGCAGCAGCTGCTTGTCGGTGCCGATCAGGATGACATCGGTACTCTTTATACTGCAGGCAACAGTTCCGCGGGCAACTGCGGCATCTCCACCCAGCGCCAGCATCTCCTGTTTCAGGATATTGGCCTGGCGGCATTGCAGAGAATTGACTCGGAGACAGCGGGTAAACATTTTACCGGCCATCATTGCTACACCGGTGGGGTCGGCCCCGATCCTCTCCAGTTCAGTCCTGGCCTGGTGCGGAGTGCTGATTGACAAAGCTCTGGCCGTGAACCGCTCCATGCTACGCCTGAATGTCAGTGCGTTTCACTTCCGGTTCGGCAGGTTTGAGCACAGTGGTTTCTGATAGTTCCGGAGAAATCAGTTTTCCCGATTCGATAATCTCATCCACCTGTAATCCAGACAGATTTTCTTTTTCTATCAGGCATTCCGATAGATTGTGAAGCGTCTTGAGATTGCCGCGCAAAAGGGCCAAGGCACGTTCGTAGGATTCATCAACAATGCGTTTGATCTCGTCATCAATACGCTCGGCGGTCTGTTCACTATAATTCTTGTGCGTAGCCATCTCGCGACCGAGAAAGATCGACTCATCCTTTTTACCGAATGAGAGTGGCCCCATTCGTTCACTCATTCCCCATTCGCAGACCATCTTGCGGGCCATATCGGTGGCCTGCTCGATATCGTTGCCGGCGCCGGTGGTAAACGTGTTGAAGATCAGGTCCTCGGCGGCCCGTCCCCCCATCAGAACGGCTATACGTGCCAGCAGTGCTTCGCGCGAATAGCTGTGTTTATCCTCGATCGGCAATTGCATCGTGACGCCCAGTGCCCTGCCGCGCGGAATGATGGATACCTTGTGAATAGGGTCGGTCCCCGGCACCAGTTTTGCGATGAGGGTGTGGCCGGCTTCGTGATAGGCGGTACTTTTCTTTTCAGCGTCTGAGATGACCATACTACGACGCTCTGCTCCCATCAGCACCTTGTCCTTGGCGCTGTCAAAATCGCTCGGTTCCACAATGGTTTTATTCAGACGCGCCGCCAGGAGTGCCGCCTCATTTACCAGGTTGGCCAGGTCGGCGCCCGAAAAACCGGGGGTTCCACGAGCAATAACAGCCAGATCGACCGTCTCCGCCAGCGGTACTTTTTTGGAGTGAACCTTAAGTATCATTTCACGCCCCTTTACATCGGGACGCGGTACTACTACCTGGCGATCAAAGCGGCCCGGTCGCAAAAGAGCAGGATCAAGAACATCCGGGCGATTGGTGGCGGCAATCAGAATAACTCCCTCGTTGGATTCGAAGCCGTCCATCTCTACCAGAAGCTGGTTCAAGGTCTGTTCACGTTCGTCATGCCCGCCTCCAAGTCCGGCGCCGCGGTGACGGCCGACGGCATCAATTTCATCAATGAATATGATGCAGGGAGCCCGTTTCTTTCCCTTCAGAAACAGGTCGCGTACCCGACTGGCGCCAACTCCGACGAACATTTCGACAAAATCGGAACCGGAGATGGAAGAGAAGGGAACACCGGCCTCTCCGGCAACAGCGCGCGCAAGAAGCGTCTTGCCGGTTCCCGGAGGTCCGATCAACAGGACGCCCTTAGGAATCTTGCCTCCCAGTTTTGTGAATTTTTTGGGATCTTTAAGGAAAGCGATGATCTCTTCGAGCTCTTCTTTGGCCTCTTCGATGCCGGCCACATCCTCAAAGGTGATTTTAACGGTGGACTCTGTCAGATCCTTGTCCCGGCTCTTGCCGAAAGACATGGCCTTTCCGCCACCCATCTGCATCTGGCGCATGAAGAAAATCCAGACGCCGACCAGCAGAATCAGAGGGAACCAGGAGATAAAGATGGAGAACCAGGAAAACTTTTCCTCTTCCGGTTTAGCGTTGATGGTGACTTTCCGCTCAAGAAGTTTTTCGGTCAGATCTGCATCCGAGTAGGGTTTGTAGGTACGGAACTCCTTGCCGTCCTTGCCGTCAAATTTTCCTGAGATATCATTGCCCTGAATGGTTACCGAGGTTATTTTGCCGGATTCGATTTGTGACATGAAATCGCTGAAGTTGATTTTTTCGGCAGTCGGACGAGGTTTGTTAAACATGTTGAAGAGCAGGATCATCATCAGGCTGATGACCAGCCAGAGTGAAAGATTTTTATAAAATTGGTTCAAAGTAAACCCCCGATTGAATGTATGGTGAGACGTTGAAAATTTTGTAAAGCTAGCATATCAGATGGATGTTTGACAAGCTGAATTGAGGATTGTCTGTGCTGACGCATAACTAAGTACTCCAAGGTCTGAACGGCTTTGAGACTGGTGAGTTGGATCGAGTCAATAATCCG
This sequence comes from Desulfuromonadales bacterium, assembly GCA_037129255.1. Classification (GTDB taxonomy): domain Bacteria; phylum Desulfobacterota; class Desulfuromonadia; order Geobacterales; family Pseudopelobacteraceae; genus JACRCG01. The sequence goes on from JBAXVG010000003.1 coordinate 37,613, forward strand.
ACTCGTTCAATCGTTTGACACCGTGACCACAAGTACTGTGTGATCGCCCTGCTAATCGCCGATGGCCGCTGTCACATGACCTTCCTTTGCATCATCAAGGAAGTGAGCACTATGAATCATTATGGCACGAAAAATGCAGCATCTTACTTGGGTACGAATACACTTGATTAACAAATGCAATCTGCAGGATATTTTAATGGCAAACAGTTCGGTTGAAGCAATAGAGTTGCGCGGTTTCCGCAAAAACTCGGATATTTATGTAGCCGTAGCATTGATCGGGGTATTGTCGCTGATGATTATCCCGCTTCCGGCGTTCATCCTGGACATTTTTCTGGCGGCTAGCATAACCATTGCCCTGACAATTCTACTGATCTGCCTCTACACGGAACAACCGCTTGATTTCTCTGTTTTCCCTTCAGTACTGCTTGTTACAACGCTGTTCCGGCTGGCCCTTAATATCGCCTCTACCCGTCTGATACTTCTTCACGGCAGCGAAGGTGTTGAGTCAGCCGGTACGGTTATTAAGGCCTTCGGACAGTTCGTAGTCGGCGGTAACTATATTGTTGGCGCCGTCATATTTCTGATTCTGGTGATCATCAATTTTGTAGTCATAACCAAGGGTGCTGGACGCGTTGCCGAGGTCGCGGCTCGCTTTACTCTGGACGCGATGCCGGGCAAACAGATGGCCATCGACGCTGATCTGTCGGCTGGCATGCTCACAGAAAAGGAGGCCAAGAACAGGCGCCTCAAAATATCCCGCGAGGCAGAGTTCTACGGTTCCATGGATGGTGCAAGCAAATTTGTGCGCGGTGACGCCGTTGCTGGTATATTGATCGTGATGATCAATATCTTCGGAGGTTTGATTATCGGAGTCTGGCAGCAGGGTATGCCGCTCATGAGCGCCCTGACCAACTATACGTTGCTGACCATAGGCGAAGGGCTGGTGGCCCAGATTCCAGCGCTGATCATATCTACCGCAGCCGGCATCCTCGTGACCCGCTCGGCCGACGAAAATAGCTTCGGCCAGGAACTTACCGGGCAGTTTCTCAATTACCCAAAGGCGTTTTACGTTTCGTCCGGTGTCATGTTTATGTTTGCTCTCATTCCAGGACTTCCGCATTTTGCTTTTTTGCTGCTTGCGGGTGCGACCTTTTTTCTAGGTAAAATGGCCCGTGAGAAAGCAGAGATTGTGGAGGATGCGGGCCTGCCAGCAGCAACTGCCGGCGAGGAGTCGATCGATCAGGCTTCAAACATCCGGCCGCTTGATGTACTTGAGCTTGAAGTGGGCTACGGACTTGTGCCGATGGTCGATGCCGCCCAGGATGGCGAACTGCTGGAGCGTATCCGCTCCATTCGGCGACAGACTGCCCAAAAAATGGGTTTTGTCGTTCCACCGATCCATATCCATGACAATCTGCAGCTCAAGCCATATGAATACAATCTGCTCATTCGTGGTGCCAGGGTTGGTGGCAGCGAGCTTACCGGCCAATATCTGGCCATGGATTCAGGAGCAGTAACCGCAACATTGCCGGGCAAGGCAACCAAAGAGCCGGTTTTTGGGCTACCTGCGATCTGGATAAGACCAGAAGAGCGCGACCACGCTCAGATCAACGGGTACACCATAGTTGACAGCACAACCGTCGTAGCCACCCATATCAGCGAGATTATCAAGAGATATGCGCATGAGTTGGTTGGTCGGCAAGAAATGCAGCAACTGCTTGATAATGTTACGGCCAGCGCCCCTAAAGTGGTTGATGAACTGATACCGAATCTGCTCAATCTTGGCACTGTACTGCGGGTAATCAAGAATTTACTAAAAGAAGGTGTTTCGATCCGCGACTTGCGAACAATTCTTGAGTGTCTGGCCGATTACGCGTCACTTACCAAAGATCCTGATGTACTGACCGAATTTGTTCGCCAGGGACTTGGAAGGTTCATCGTAGACCAATATAAACTGGAAGAAGACACCCTTTTTCTTGTCACAATGGATCGCGAAGTCGAGGATCTTATTGCAGATGCGATTCAACCATCCGACCAGGGTAGTTACTTGGCTATCGAGCCGTCAACGGCCCAACATCTCATCAGTATCATCAGCAACATGTCAGAACGCTTTGGAATGAGCGGTGCTCAACCACTGCTTCTGGCCTCGCCGTCAATCCGCCGACATGTCCGGAAATTAATCGAGCGATTTGTTCCACATATGGCGGTTTTGTCACACAATGAAATTCCGCAGAATGTTAAAATTCAGTCTCTAGGGGTGGTAAGTCTGCATGCTGGTTAAAACGTTTCAAGCGGCTAGCATGGTTGAAGCATTGCGCATGGTCAAGGCCGAGCTTGGACCGGATGCCATGATTCTTTCTACAAAAAAAGATCAGACCGGCGGAATTCTCGGTTTTTTCTGCAAGCAGGTATACCGGGTAACGGCGGCGATCGATCCGGTACATAGACCGACTCCCCCACCGGCTGCTCCGGTCGTATATCGTGAGCCTGCGCCGCGCGAACGTACCGCAAGGGAGGAGATGGAAAGTTCGATGCTCGCTCCGCTTGCGCGGGAGCTGAAAGACCTGCGTGAAAAGGTGGAGGCTCTTGCCCGCCGGGAAGAGGAATTGCGAGCGGAAGCGAAGCCGGTCGATGGAGATGAAGCATCAGGACAGCAGGATAGCGGTATAAACCTCAAAAATATTCCACGATCCGATCTGGAAGAAATCAAAAGACTGCTCCTTTCGACGCTGGCTAAAAGCAAAGAGGGGGGGACAAAGAATGTGCAGTGGCCGAATATTGCCGCAGTGGGCACTTTGGAAGGCCAGTCAGGTGATGAGTTACTGCCCGAAGATTCTCCGCTGGCGAGGGAACTTGCGAACAGCGGGGTTTCAACCGATCTTATCAGAAAAATTGTTGATACGCTTAACACATTGCCGCTTCAGAGCGGAAACCAGACGGTGAAGAGCCGCCTTGGCGAGACGCTGGGACGATTGATCAAATTTGCCGGTACGCTCAAACTGAAAAAAAACTCCCCCCGTATTATAGCGCTGGTGGGACCGACCGGAGTTGGAAAAACAACGACAACTGCAAAGCTGGCCGCTATGTACGCACTCAATCGTGGTAACAAGGTTGCCCTGATCACCATGGATATCTTCAGGGTAGGGGCGGTAGAGCAGCTTAAAACCTATTCGCGTATCATGGGAATCCCGTTGGAGGTTGCTTCGACCCCCAAAGAGCTTGAAAAGGCAGTTGAAAAGCATTTTGCCTGTGATTTGATTTTTATTGACACAGCCGGACGTAGCCACAAGGATAAAGAAAAACTCGATGAAATGAAAAACTTTCTGGAAGACAAGATCCCGATGGAGATTTACCTCTGCCTTTCTGCTACCACCAAAGATCGCGAGCTGGAAGAGATATTGAATCGCTTTAGAATTTTTCAAGTCAATAAAGTAGTCTTCACAAAGATTGATGAATGTGAAAGTTTTGGAAACATGGTCAATCTACTCATGAAGGATAATCTGCAGATCGCATATTTTACCACCGGCCAACGGGTTCCTGAAGATATCGAAATAGCAACTCCTGCAAAACTTGCGGATATGATTTTTCATGAGGGGGCGGAATGAGCACTGTACCAGGAACTGGTGACCAAGCTGAGACCCTCCGCCAAATGGCACACAACGCAAAAAAGAGCCATCAGGCCGATTCTGCACCTGCAACCGGATTGAAAGACCAACAGGGGATCAGGGTGATCTCGGTTACCAGCGGCAAGGGTGGGGTTGGTAAGAGCAACGTTGTTTCAAACCTTGCCATCGCCCTTTCAGCTCAGGGGAAAAAAGTGCTGCTGATAGACGCAGACCTTGGTCTCGGGAATCTGGACGTACTATTGGGGCTATCTCCGGTATACAATCTGAATCACGTCATGAGCGGAGAAAAGAGTATCTTGGATATTCTGATCGACGGCCCGGCCGGCACCAAAATCATCCCGGCCGGTACCGGTGCCCAGGAGCTGACAAATCTGGGTCAGCATGAAAAACTGAAGCTTCTTGGCGAACTGGATATGCTTGAGGAGCAGTTTGATTTTTTGATTGTCGATACCGAGGCAGGGATATCTGAAAACGTCACGTATTTTACCGTGGCGGCTCAAGAGATCTTCGTCGTGGTTACGCCCGAACCAACCTCGATTACCGATGTATATGCCCTCATCAAACTTCTGGCAACACGATATTCCGAACATCACTTCAAGGTTCTGGTTAATATGGCAAAAGACAGCGAAGACGCCCTTGAAGTTTTTCGTAAGCTGGCCAATGTGGCGGGTCGGTTCCTTGACATTTCACTTGATTATCTGGGGTGCGTCGTCAAGGACGAAAAGGTTGTCGAGGCGGTCAAGAGGCAGAAAGCGGTCATGGAATTGTTTCCTGATTCTGATGCTGCCAACTGCTTTAACACGCTTGCCCGTCGGGTGATCGAGAACAAGCGCCAGAACCGGGTTAAAGGCAATATTCAGTTTTTCTTCCGAAGGATGCTGGACCATTCTGGGGAAAATTGAGGCATGTCCAAGGTCGGACAGCTTGATCAATGTTCCGGTCGGATGGCAGATCGCGAGCAAATGATTGTTGATCATATACCTTTGGTTCGCTATTTGGTCGGGCGAGTGACCAGCCATCTGCCACATCATATCGACACGCAGGATCTGATGAGTGCCGCCATGATTGGCCTGATAAATGCAGCTGATCGGTTTGACTCCAATCGGGGTGTGCTCTTTAAAACCTTTGCAGAACAGCATGTGCGTGGAACAATTCTTGATGAATTACGTTCCTACGATGTGCTCAGCCGTTCTATGCGCGACAAGTACAAACGGTTGGAGCACGAGCTTCGCCTTCTTGAACATCGCTTGGGACGTAATCCGACCAGCGAGGAAGTTGCTGCTGAGCTGGCAATCAGTTTGGACGAATACTTCGAACTGCTTGATGATGTGCATGCTTTTACCTTTATCAGCCTGGATGACAGTTGGGAGGATGAAGACGGGCACCCTCTCTGTCTAGCCGACGTTCTCTGCGAGAATGAAGCCAAGAGTCCGCAGCAGCAGGTAATAATGATGCAGCTGGCCGAAGCGCTCGGGCAGGCCATTGAGGCTTTGCCGGAGAAGGAACGACTGGCTGTTACGCTTTATTACAGTGAGGATCTCAATCTTAAAGAGATTGGTGAAACACTCGGTTTAACCGAATCACGCATATCGCAGCTTATAAGTCAGGCCATGGTGAGGTTGCGCGGACGCCTCAAACTGCACAAAAACTAAGGGAGACCCCAATGAATAGCGGAATGTATTCGGCCGTTTCAGGAAGTCTGGCTGCAATGCGGCGACTGGACATTATCAGTAACAACCTGGCCAATGTAAATACGGTTGGTTTCAAAAAAGACAAGATGTCATTTGAAGGATTACTGGCAGGTTCCTTAAATCCGCCAAATGTACCGCAAGGTACAACTGCCGATCCAATATTGCAGAAGGAAAACGTATATATAGACTTTGCTAGCGGGCCTGTTGGCCAGAGCGGAAACCCTCTTGATCTGGCTATAGACGGGGACGGTTTTTTTGCCGTAACCACTCCTACCGGGCCAGCCTACACCCGGCAAGGTAATTTCCGGTTGAACACTGATGGCACGTTGGTGACTACTGATGGGTATACTGTGATGGGAGGACAAGGCGGGAGCATTCGCATCAATGGCAGCAGAGTCGAGATTGATGCTGGCGGACAAATACTCGTTGACGGTACATCGGTTGGAAAAATATCACTGGTGGACTTTGCAAAACCATACAATCTGACAAAAATCGGCAGTACTCTGTTTGTACCAGCCGACCCCAAAACGGCGACGCAGGAGAGTAAAGCCCAGATTCTGCAGGGACATATTGAGGGCTCAAATGTTGAGAGTATCTCGGAGATGGTACAGATGATCGAGACAAATCGATATTTTGAAGCTTGCTCCAAGGTAATAAAGGGTTTTGACGACATGGCCACCAAGGCGGCCAATGATCTTGGTAAATTGTAGTCTGACCGAGATTATAATTAATTTCAATAGCAAAATTGCAGGGAGAACAGTACCCAAGACCAATTTCCAACTTGACTAAAGGAGTACTATCATGATTCGCTCACTCTGGACCGCCGCTTCAGGAATGCAGGCACAATCAAAACAGATTGATGTGATTGCCAACAATCTGGCAAACGTCAACACCACCGGCTTCAAACGCAGCAGAGCCGATTTTCAGGATCTGATCTACCAAAACCTGAAAACAACCGGTTCTCCTGCTACCAACTCCACCCAAGTTCCGACCGGCATTCAGATTGGCCTGGGTACAAGGCTGGCTGCCGTTACAAAAATATTCACGGCGGGTGATTTTACACAAACAGGGAACGAATTGGACATCGCCATTGAGGGTGACGGTTTTTTTCCGATTACCCTGCCCGACGGCACTACCGGTTATTCCAGGGCTGGTGCTTTCAAGCGCGACAGTACCGGACAGATTGTAACACCCGACGGTAATCCACTCTCTCCTTCAATCACCATCCCCAACAACGCCACCAAGATCAACGTTGGCAGTGATGGAACAGTTTCGGTGCAGCAAGCCGGACAAAGCGCCACAACTACTGTAGGAAACATCCAGCTGGCTACTTTCTCCAATCCATCCGGTCTCTCCAGTCATGGAAAAAACATATATACGCCTACGGATGCCTCCGGGACTGCTACGACCGGCACTCCGGGACAAAATGGTGTCGGCACTATTGCCCAGGGACTGCTGGAGATGAGTAATGTCAATGTGGCCGAAGAGATGGTCAACATGATCGTAGGCCAGCGTGCCTACGAGATCAACTCCAAGGCTATTACAGCTTCAGATGAGATGCTGCAAACAGCCAACAACCTGAAACGATAGTTCTGGAGCCGGCTTCTCATGAAACACGTATTGTCTTATGTTCTCATCCTGCTTTTAGTCCTGGGGTCCATTTGCCCAGGCCAGGCCTTGTCTTCAATCGACCGGGAACAGGAGATTCGTGAAGCTGTCACCGCATTTGTTATAGCGCGTACGACCGGCATGGGATGGGAAGTACATATCCGCCGTTTAACCATATCTGACGTCCTGAAACTACCGGAGGGGAACATTGAGTACGATGTTATTGCCCCGCAACAGTGGGAAGGCTGGGGCAATGTCAGTATAGCGGTTCTGGCCCGCCAGAAAGACAGAGTGCTACGCAATATTCCGGTGCGGGTAGAAGCGGAAGCGTTTGTTGATACGGTTGTTGCGCTTCGTCTGATAGAACAGGGTGCCAGTATAACAGCAGCAGATTTGGTCCTCCAGAAACGGGAGATTACACAGAACACCAGTCGGGCTTCCCGCAAAATCGAGGAGATCGCAGGCAAGAGGGCCCGCACGACAATCAAAGCCAATCAGACAGTTCGCACTGATCAGGTCGAAAAGGTGCCTTTGGTCAAATCCGGGCAGATGGTCACCATCATTGCCGAAAATGATGTGATAAAGATATCTGTTGCAGGAAAAGCACGAAGCTCCGGCGCCGTGGGGGATGTTGTCATAGTGCAGAACCAGAATTCTCTTAAAGAAATACCCGCCAGAGTCATCAACTCCACTACTGTGCAGATCGCATTTTGAAAAGAGCTTGGCTGAGGGAACGGAAATGAAGCGCATTTTTATTATAGCACTGTTATTTTTACAGACCGGGTGCGCAGTAGAAAAGACCACTGTCAAGACAGCCGGTATCGATGAACAACAATTGAAACCGGTAGCAGACTATTCGAGCGGATCACTCTGGCAAGCATCTTCCAGCGGTATCACCGAGGATTTCAAGGCCCGTCGCCGCGGCGACATAATAACTATTGTCATCACCGAGACCTCCAGTGCATCCAAGGCAGCCAAGACGGATACCGGCAGAAGCTCTTCCATTAATGCCGGGATGCCAAACTTTTTGGGACTGGAATATCAAGGTATTGCCAAAAATCTGGGGCCCGATTTGACCAAGTTGATCAATGCAAATGTTGACTCGGCATATAAAGGTTCCGGCTCTACATCGCGTCAGGAAAATTTGAACGCCACTATAACAGCCCGGGTGATTGATGTTCTCCCCAACGGCAACCTGCAGATTGAAGGACGACGTAACATCAAGGTCAACGAAGAAGATCAGGAAATTCTCCTGGAGGGTACCGTACGCCCACGCGATGTCGGTCAGAACAACACTGTCAACTCAGTGTATGTTGCCGATGCAAAAATCAGTTATTCAGGCCGAGGTATCATATCCGATCGTCAGAGTCCGGGCTGGCTTATGAATATTCTGGACAAGGTCTGGCCATTCTGATAGTTCCACGCTGTTGCGAGCTGTGCAAAGGGTAACTATATGAAAATATTCAATGTTGTTATACTCTGCGCCATGATCCTGCTTGCTGCGTCAGGCGCTTTGGCTGTCCGCATCAAGGACATTGCATCGTTCGAAGGAATACGGGATAACCAGCTGATGGGCTATGGGCTGGTCGTAGGGCTTAACGGTACCGGCGACAGCGATCAGGCCAAGATTCAGACGCAGTCGGTTGTCAACATGCTTGAGCGGATGGGAATCAGCACTACGATCAATGACATCAAAATCAAGAACGTTGCAGCTGTAATGGTAACTGCGACTCTCCCGCCGTTTGCAAAACAGGGCAACCGGCTGGATGTGCTGGTTTCGTCACTGGGGGATGCCAAAAGCATCGCCGGCGGCACTCTTATCATGGCTCCATTGAAAGGTGGTGACAACCAGATTTACGCCGTAGCTCAAGGCCCGGTTTTAACCGACTCATTTGCGTTTGGCGGTCAAGGTGCGAGTGCGCAAAAAAACCATCCAACCGCAGGGCGCGTACCGAACGGTGCGCTGGTGGAACGGGAATTGCCCTATACCCTGACAGGAAGATCCACACTACGCCTGAATTTGAATGTATCTGATTTTACTACCGCTTCCCGCATTGTTGGAGTCATAAATGACAAATTCAAGGCCACAGTTGCGGTAAGCAACGATCCTGGTTCAGTCGCTCTGACTATACCTGAGGCATATGCCAACCGAGCTGTCGAGTTCGTTGCAGCTCTTGAGACGCTTGAGGTCAGGCCGGATGTACAGGCCAAAGTGGTGCTAAATGAGCGAACCGGTACGATTGTGATGGGAGAAGGTGTTCGCATCTCTACAGTGGCGGTCACACACGGCAGCCTGTCGCTTGTTATCAAGGAGTCGCCACAGGTTTCACAACCCGCTCCATTTAGCACAACCGGCGAGACCAAGGTAGTTCCTCGAACTGACCTGAAAGTTGAAGAGGAGAATCGCCGCTTGATGGTAGTGCCGGAGGGGGCCACCATCGGAGATGTCGTACGGGCGCTCAACCTGTTGGGGGTAACCCCGCGCGACCTGATCAGCATCTTGCAGGCGGTAAAGGCTGCTGGCGCATTGCAGGCTGATCTTTCGATAATTTAGCCTTAAGCCTGGAACGAATTAGGACGATAAGGATGTTATGGATACCATAAAAGCTACATCGATTCCTGACGCTTCTGAAAGTGCCGCCATCAAGGCGCGCCTGCTGCAGAACCAGATTCAGGGCGGCGCGGTGCTTAGTGAAAAGCAGCGTTTGCAGGCCAAGAAGGTTTCACAGGATTTTGAGGCTCTGTTTGTCGGCATGATGATGAAGTCGATGCGTGAGACCGTCGGAAAGGACAAGCTGACCGGGGGCGGGCATGGCGAAGAAGTATATCGGTCCATGCTTGATCAGGAATATGCTGCGGCTTCAGTAAAACGTGGTGGCGGGTTGGGACTGGCGAAGATAATAGAGAAGGAAATCGTCAGGCAGGAGAGCAGACGGATCATCAGATCATCTGTAGATAAAAATGAATAATTTATTCCAATTCCAGATCAAGGATGATATCAAGGCGGCGAGGATTGAGGCGGCGAGGCGTACTTGGCAGTACGTTGAGTAGCCGAAGACGAGCCAACGAAGATAGGGCCTTGATATGGAATTGGAATTACACCAACAAAGGGCAGGGCATATTGGGTTATCATTATGAACACATTAACTACGGCGCTTGATTCCCACTTGCAACTTCTTCAGGAGCTCCTTTCTCTGCTCAAGAGAGAGACCGGAGAACTTTCTGAGGTGCATCTGGATGCCATGTCCGAAATAAACAACCTGAAAGAAGAGATTGCAGCCCGCATTCTGGCGGGTGCCGGTTCGCTCCGTCGTGTTGTCGAAGAGGCGGCCACCCGTGAAGGGTTCACTTCAAAAGCGACCCTGGGAGAACTGGCTGTCAACCTCAACAGAAAGGGTAACCAGGATGTAACTCGTCTACATGCAGAGTTGAACGCCACCGCCAGCCAGGTTAAGGAACGTCTGGCTCTCAATCGCGATATTGCAGAGCGCTTCGTGGCTTCAGTAGGTAATTCGCTTGATTTTCTGGCACGTGTTATCAATCAAACCAATACCTATGGCTCTTCCGGTGGCTACCAGCAGCGCCTGACCGGTGCAGTAATGATAAACAGGGAGGCATGATATGGGCCTGAGCGCAGCCATGGAAATTGGCAAAAACGGACTCACGATATACCGGGTTGCTTCAGAGGTGACTGGCGAGAATATTGCCAATGTGAATACTCCCGGTTATTCGCGCCAGCGGATCATTCTGGAAACAGCTCCCCCGACGACAGTCAACGGTTTCCCGCTCGGTACCGGCGTGAAGATCGCCACAGTCGAACGCTACTACGACAGTCTGCTGCAGCAGCAGTTGGTCAACGCCCAGACAACCCAGGGCTACGATACAGCCAAGTCCAACGTCCTGCAGCAGATAGAGCCAGTATTCAACGAGGTAGCCAACGATGGCATCGGAGCAGCCATTTCCAAGTTTTTTGGCACGTGGCAAGATTTGACGGTAAACCCATCAGGAACCCCTGAACGGCAGTCGGTCATTACCAATGCTCAAATATTGGCCGATAATTTTCATACTGTCAGCAAGGCATTGAGCAATACCATCTCCATCCAGAATGCCTCGCTGGTTCCAATAGTTGACGACATCAATGCCACTCTCGCAAATATTGCCCAACTGAACGGCCAGATCAGGACGACTGAACTGGTTTCGGGAAATGCCAACGAAACCAGAGACCAGCGAGATCAACTCGTGCGGGATCTCTCCAAGAAGATCGGTATCTCCTTTACTGAAAACAGCGATGGCACCACTGATATTATGTTTACTGACGGTGGGGCCTCCCTTGTAACAGGCTCTATATCAGGCGCATTCTCTCTTGATACGACCAATCCGAACAGCTTTGTGGTTCAATTGACTCCGGTCGGTGGAACTCTTACGACCGTATCACCGACTACCGGACAATTGGGAGCTACAATCGCCCTGAGGGACACAATAATCCCCGGTTATCTGTCTCAAGTGGATGCGCTGGCGACAACCATCACCACGCAGGTAAACGCACAGCACACTGCCGGTTTCGACCTGAACGGCAATCCCGGTTTACCTCTGTTTGATCCTGCCGCGACCGGTGCCGCCACGTTCGGTCTGAATCCTCTGATAATCAGCACAGCGCAGATTGCGGCATCATCCAGTGCTCTTATAACGGGTGATAACATCAACGCTCAGCTCATTTCAAAATTACAGGGACAAAAGCTCATGTCAGGTGGTACTCTTACCTTCAACGGCTATATTGGCGGCCTTGAGAGCAAGATCGGCCTGGACGTCGCATCAAGTAAAACGACCGTATCTCAGGATGAGGCGTTCAGCAAGCAGTTGACTGCATTGCGGGAGTCTAATTCCGGAGTATCCCTGGACGAGGAATTGACCAACCTGGTCAAGTATCAGCGGTCCTACCAGGCTTCGGCCAAACTCATTACTACGGCAACCGATATGATGGATATTGTCATCGGGTTGATACGTTAGGAGAATATCATGCGCGTAACAGCAAACATGTCGGCGGATTCTTCGATTTACAATATTCAACAAGGGCGCAAGCGGCTCGACAAGCTTCAGGAGACAATCTCGTCAAATCAGAATATCAACAGACCAAGTGACGATCCCATCTCCAGCCGCCTCCTGCTTGATATAGGCGACAAAATAAAGGCTTCTGACCAGTACAATACCAATATGGTCAATGCCACTACATGGATGAAGATAGCCGATACGGCTTTGAGCGGCATGAACGACACCATGCTGCAGGCCAGAACGATCATGAATTCAATCATCAGCGGCAGCAGCGACCCCACTCAACGCCAACTGGTTCATAACCAGCTGATCGAATTTAAAAAGCAGATCGTTGATATGGCCAATACCCAGTATGGAGACCAGTATGTTTTCGGTGGTGCAAACAATCTTGTGCCTCCGTTCAATGAGACTGATAATACATACGCCGGTGATGGTACTGAACGTCAGATCGAGATAGCCCAGGGAGCAACTCAAACCATCAGCGTTTCGGGGGATCGCCTCCTGCAAGGCGTCGGTACGGACCCCAGTTATGGCAGTACCGATGTTCTCCAGACATTTGATGATCTGATAGCAGCAGTAGGGGATACTACAACCCCCAGTGATGCTGCTGCTATAGACACCGCGGTACAATCCCTGTATCTGGCCTCGCGGCAGATAATCAATGCGGTCAATACAAACATATCCCGCATGGTCAGAGTCGATAACATGTCCAAGTTGAATGTTAACAATAAAAACACGCTTATTGGGATCGCCGGCAACATTCAGAACCCGGATTTGGTGAAGCTGGGGGTTCAGCTCAGTAGCGAAAATAATGCATTTCAGGCTTCTCTTGCATCAACCGCCAAGCTTTCCCAGCTGTCACTTCTGGATTATTTGAAGTAACTTGCCATCGTAGCCACAAAAATAGTGATCCTGAGCAGGGTGCTTTTGCCAAGTCGTTGTGATCAAAGGCATTGACCTTCCTATTGCTGCACTCTATAACAGAGTCATGCAGCTTATCCACTCCGCATTACCGGCCGGTAAACACAGGCCGGTTTCCATTCGCCGGAACGTATTCCGTCTCTCCATGCCGGTTCTACTCTCTTCTCTGTTCCAGCGACTGGTTTCCATCGTGGACATCTTCCTGACAGGTGGTCTGGGCGCTGCAGCTATCGCCGCCGCAGGGCTCGGCCAGCTCCTGATGTTTACCACCATGACGGTCTTCTGGGGTCTCTCTACCGGGGTCACTGTTGTAATCGCCCATCTTTGGGGCGCCGGGCGGCGTGAGGATACCGGCCGGGCCGCCTTTGTATCATGCCTGGCATGTCTGGCTATGACAGCAGTCTGCTCGTTGATCGGTTCGACCTGGGGTAGCAATATCGCCCGGCTGATGGGAGCCACACCCGATGTGCAGGTCTTTGCCGCCGAATACATCCGATTGGTGTTCCTCTGGATGATCTGGACAACCGGGCTGAATGTCCTCTCTGCAATCATGCATGGTATCGGTGATACCCGAACACCAATGGAAGCGATAATTCTGGTGAACATCCTGCATGTGCTACTGGCCTGGCCGCTGATCTACGGGAAATACGGCATGCCTGCACTGGGAGTCAAAGGGGCGGCCATCGCCATCAACACATCTGAATGCGTAGGGTTCAGTTATCTACTGATTCAGGCGTTACGGAAAAAATGCATCATCTTCAGCCGACCCGATCTCCAGATCTTCGGCAGAATCTGGAGAACAGGCTGGCCGGTGGCACTGGAACGAATCGCCCAACAGAGCGGGCAACTGTTCTACTCAAGTTTCATTATCGGCTACGGGAGCGGTGCTTATGCCGCATACCAGATCGGGCTTTCGATTGAATCGCTTTCCTTTATGCCTGGGGCCGGAATGGGGATTGCCGCTGCCACACTGATGGGGCAGGCTCTGGGGGCCGGCAAGCGTCGTCGAGCCCGCATCAGCCACAATGAGGCGCTGCGTCTGGCGGTTGGCGTGATGACCATCATGGCTTTACTCTTCTTTTTCGTACCGCATTTTCTGATCGGGATTTTTACACAGGATACAGATGTGGTTGAAAAGGGGAGCGTATTCCTGAAACTGGTGGCTTTTGCCCAGTTGCCGCTTGCAATATCGTTTGTCTATGCCGGCAGCCTGCGCGGAACTGGCGACACTTTTTACGTTTTCATCGTAACGTTGCTTGCCATGTGGGGAATCAGGGTGCTACTGTCCTGGGCGGCATCCAGCTGGTTGCATCTCTCACTGTATGCGGTGTGGGGAGTATTTCTGATCGATTGGTACTTCCGGGTGGTGGCTTTTGCCTGGCGTTACCACCGGCGAGGTCTGCATGGCGTTATTGTATGAGCCCCTAGCGGTGCTTCCCGTTTGTTAATATGCATATTAACAATCTGTTTACTTTTTTGATGCACTTCGTGTAGATTTCTTGCCTAAGGAAACAGCCTGAATTTTGGAATACACTATTGTGGAATCATCCATGACAAAGAGTACAATGCGGGACGACATCCGCTACTTCACACCACCGCCAGACTATGTTCTGACCGGACGGGACGGTCTTGTAAACATCCCCTGGCTGGGCAGACCGCCCATCCCGTTGCTTGGTGGTGATTATTTGGCGGTAGAAGCGGGAGGCTCGCCGGATTACGATATGGTAGGGCGCGGCATCTATCTGGCATTACGGCACGACCCGGAGTGCGCCTCTGCTGCCGAGTACGCCGGTGTGTTGAAAGAGGCATACCCTCATATCGTCTCCGAGTTGGGAGGCCAGATCATCATGCTGGAGGCCAAAGAGGTTGATAGCCCCTATATGGACCGCAAGATCAATTTCCTCAAGATCATGGCCCTTCTGGATCCCTGCAACGCTGACCTGCCGCTGGAGATCGCCCACACGCTCATAGACAGGGGCTCGTGTTTGTCAACTCTGCATCAAGCGGTATCAAGCTGGTACGGAGCAGAAAGGTATCTCAAGAAGTCTCTTGAACTAAACCCGGTCAATCGACATGCCTCCTATGAATACGGTGAGGCACTCTATGTGCTGGGGCGCTATGAGCGTGCCGCTGAAGTCTGGAGTGAAACTCTGCCACTGTTCGAATCGTCAGAAAGAGTGCGAATTGAGAACCGGATTGCAGATATCCTGAATTGTAAGATTCCGATGGTGCCGCCGCTGGACTATCTGACGGCACTATCTGTGGCGGTAGATGAACATCATGTCGGGCATCATGACGAAGCTGCCGCGATCATAGAGGATGTACTGTCCGATCCTGTATTTGCCGAGCAGTTTCCGATGAATGAAGTTTACTTCCTTCTGGGTGCCTGCTACCAGCAGATTGGCCTCATAACGGAAGCTGCAGAGGCTTTCAAAAGGAGTTGAGCATGTTTGGTTTCAGTACTGCGGACTGGCTTTTCAGCGGTTTTATTCTGGTAGTCATATATATCTGCGTGGTTATCAGTAATATGCTGAAGAGCAAAGATTCGTGAGACGCAGTAATCAGAGAGGACTTTGTGGAAGTTATCGACGACAATGAGCAAGAACGGCAGCGACCTTTGGGGATGATCCTTTTGGGGGTAATGTACCTGTTTTTTTTCCTGTTAACCGTGTCGACCTTCGGTTATCCGATTCCGTTTTTCGGTGTCATCTATCAGGGGAGAACCGCTGAGGCTCTGGTTTTTATTGACAGTCTGGTCTGTCTCTACCTCTTTCTGGGGCTGGTAAAACGCCAGAACCTGACGTGGTATTTCCTGCTCTGCTACAACGCATTTGAACTGGTAAATTCACTGGCAAACCAGTTTTTTATAACGCCGGTCGAATTGGAAAAGGCCGTTGGTGAAAAGGTTGACCCCCAAGGCGTTCTGGCCACAAACATCTCGGTCATTATCGCCATACTACTGCTTTCGGGCTTTATTTTCCGGCATCGGGAATATTTCAGCAACCGCTCAAAGTACCTTTTTTAACAGTAACCAGTATGAATACAGCGCTTCGCGCTCGCAACCGGGAAATCAATATGCGGCAGCAAGGTGTCTCTGTTTGCATTAATAAACTGAATAAGTCCTTCGGCGATAATCATGTACTGAAAGATGTTGATCTGGATGTCAGTGTCGGTGAGACCTTTTCCATCATCGGTCCATCAGGCACCGGTAAAAGTATCCTGCTCCGCCATATCATCGGGCTGGAAAAACCGGACAGCGGCCGGATTCTGATTAATGGGGAGCCACTCGAAACATCCCCCCGCAATTATCGCAGCAGTATGGTGTTCCAGTCTTCGGCTCTGTTCAATTCTCTGACTGTCGGTGAAAATATAGGATTATGGCTTCGTGAGCATCGTATATTCCCCGAATCACGAATACGGGGAATCATTTCTGAGAAGCTGGCCATAGTCGGTCTGGGAGGAAAAGAAGGCCTCAAAACATCAGAGCTGTCAGGGGGAATGAAAAAACGGGTCGCTATTGCCCGGTCGCTGGCCATGGAACCGGAGATGGTACTCTATGATGAACCAACGGCAGAGCTGGATCCGGTGACAACCGACGAACTGGCCGAAACCATAATCTCACTGCGTGGTATTTCCGGCAGTACGACGATCATTGTCACCCACGATCTTAATTTTGCCCTGTATCTGTCCGACCGTATCGCCATGATGCACCAGGGACGTATTGTTGCTATCGGGACGCCCTTGGAAATCAAGACCAGTGAAAATCCGTTCGTCAAGAGTTTTGTCCGCACCACAACCAAGGGAATATACGGTCTGTAAAAAAACATATCCTGCATCTTTTTATTCCACCCCGGCAACGAATCCGCTATAGTACAACCCATGGGCAAAATACTATTGATTGACGACGACCAGGCCTTCACCAGTTTTCTGGGCGACTATATAAAAGAACATTACCCGCTTCTGCAGGTTGAGATCCACAACAACCCGTTGTCGGCCCTGCATTCCATCAAGACAGGCAGCTTCGATCTGATGCTGATTGATTTGGAAATGCCAGCCATTGACGGCCTCAAATTGCTCAAATTCGCAGTCGATACCGGGATGGACAAAAACAGAATCGTGATTCTCTCCGGCAGGGATGCCGATTTTCTGCACGGGCTCTGTCCGATGGGGACCTGTCTTGCTGTTCTTAACAAGTTTGAAGTACGGCAGAAGGCAGTGCTGGACATGATATTCAGTTCACTCAACAGAAAAGCCCAAGTGGCCTGAGTTACCATGACGGACTTGCTGAAAACATCTGTAGTCCTGATTCTGATTGTCGTCCTGTTGCGCCGCAAGGTCTCTATGGCAGCTGTCATGCCGATCGGTGCGCTGGTTCTGGCTATTATCTACCTGACTCCACCGCGAGACTTCCTTCAGGCGGCTGTCATGGCCGTTTTTGCTCCAAAATCCCTCGAAATGACAATGACTCTGATGCTGACCATGGTAATGGAGAATATCCTGCGTACAACCGGCATGCTCACACGTATGGTCAGTTCCCTGTCGGAAGCGTTATCGGACCGGCGGCTGGTGATGGCGGCGATGCCGGCCATGATCGGTATGCTTCCCTCACCGGGTGGGGCAATATTCTCGGCTCCAATGGTAAATGAGGCGGCTGGTGACGCCGTGGTCGCGCCTGAACAAAAAGCATTGATAAACTACTGGTACCGACATATATGGGAATACGTTTCACCTCTCTATCCCGGCATTATTCTGGTTGCCGGTATTACCGGGCTCTCCACCCAGACCCTGTTTCTTGCCAACCTCCCTTTTGCTCTTTCCGTTGTCGGATGGGGAGCACTGTTCTGTTTTCGCGGTATTGGCAGGCAGCATGTCCGGCCATCCCCATCCGGCCGCAAGCGTGAGTTTCTGACCTTTCTCGCCATGATATCCCCGATCATGCTGGCAATGCTGCTGGTGGTAATCTTCAGGGCCAGAGCGACACTGGCGCTGGGAGGCGCGGTCATAGCTCTCTATGCCGTACACCGCTATTCGCCAGCCATGATTTTCAGGAATCTGCGGGAGAGTGTTTCGGGAAAGGCGCTTTTTCTGGTGATAGGCATCATGATTTTTCAGGAGGTATTGAGCGTTACCAGCGCACTGAAAGGCATATCAAGCTTCTTTACCGCCTCTCATATGCCGGTGTATCTGCTGCTGTTTCTGATACCGTTTATCGCAGGCGTCATGACCGGTCTGACGATCGGATATGTAGGCATAACCTTTCCACTGCTGCTGCCGCTTATGGGTGATCCCACCCCCTCGCCGGCCCTGGTAGCACTGTCCTTCGGCTCGGGTTTTGCCGGTGTGATGCTCTCGCCGGTTCACCTCTGTTATGTATTGACCTGTGAATATTTCCATGCCGACATTGCCCGGGTCTATCACCGCCTGTTCCTCCCGTCCGCTTGCGTTCTGGCGGCGGTACTTATCCCGTTCTACGTATGGTAGTTCTCAATGACAACATAATGACTGACGACACTCCATTGAGAGAGGTACTCACTGCACGCATTGCAGAACAGGGCCGGGTAACCTTTGCCGAGTTCATGGCGGTCTGCCTCTACGAACCGGAGCTTGGCTACTATACCTCTCCGGGACGCAAGGTGGGTGCGGAAGGAGATTTCTACACCAGCATAACGGTGCATGCCGCCTTCGGCCGTGTAATCGCCCGTGAAATTGCTCAGATGTGGCGCTGCATGGATACCTCGGCCAATTTCACCCTGGTGGAATGCGGAGCTGGCAACGGCCGTCTGGCGTGCGATATAATGGATTATCTCAGCGAACGGGAAGTGGATCTTTATGAGGGTTTGAGGCTCGTGCTGGTTGAGAAAGAACCATCTTTGGCGGAGGTGCAACGTGAGATGCTGAAGGCTCATGTTGACCGGATGGCGTGGCTGTCACCGGAGGAGTTCGCTTCGGGCGACTTCACCTTCAGCGGATGTCTCTACTCCAACGAACTTATCGATGCCCTGCCTGTGCACCGGGTGCTGATGACCCCCGACGGCCTGCGCGAGGTGTACGTTACCCTCAGGGAGGGAGAATTCGTGGAGGAAACCGGAGAGCTTTCTACCCCGGAGATTGAAGAATATCTGAAACGGGTTGCGGTTGAACTGCATCCGGGACAGCTGGCCGAAGTCAACCTGAACGGACCAAAGTGGCTGACAGCGGTATCAAAAGCCCTCAAGAGCGGTTTTCTCCTGACAATCGATTACGGCTATCAGGCGCAGGAGCTGTATTCAGCGAGCCGTAAACAGGGAACGCTGCTCTGTTACCATCGTCATCGGGTCGAAGAAAACCCCTATTTTCGCCTTGGCCGACAGGATATCACCACACACGTTGATTTTACTACCCTTATGAAGTGTGGAGAAGAGTTTGGGCTACAGGGCATCTGGTTCGGCGAGCAGTATCGTTTCCTGCTCTCAGCCGGCATCATTGAGGAAATTGAAGCAATCGAGCGTTCAAACGTTTCCGACGAGGAGAAGCTGCGTCTGCGTCTGACCCTGAAGAAGCTGATCATGCCTGAAGGGGGAATGGGCGACACCTTCAAGATACTGATCCAATCACGGGGGGTTGATGCTCCCCGCCTGCTCTGTCAGCGGAGGATCGGAGGCTGAATGAAAGCGCTCTCGTCTCCTCATATCCGCGGCATCGTTTTTGACCTGGATGGCACCTTGTATTTCTGTGAAACCTTTGCCGGTTCTATTCAGGACGCTGCGTCCGGTTTCATCGCCGACCTCAAAGGGATCGGCCAGCCGGAAGCCGCCCTGTTGATCGCCGCAACCCGTCTGCGTCTTTCGGAGAAGAGCGGCATTGTGCAGACACTGTCGGAGGTCTGTAGAGAATTAGGGGGCAGCATCAGGGAACTTCATGGTTTTTTTGCGGCGAACCTCAGGCCGGAGACCCACCTCGTCCGAGATGCACGGGTGATTCTTCTCCTTAAGCAGCTGTCAGAACACTATCCGCTCTACATTTACACAAACAATAACCATGCGTTGACGACCCGCATCGTTGATCTTCTGGGTCTGGACGGTCTGTTCCGGCGTAACTTCGTCATCGACGATAACTGGCGGCCCAAGCCGGATGAGGAAATGCTGTTGCGAGTATTATCAGAGATCGCTCTTTCACCCGCAGAAGCGCTTTTTGTAGGTGACCGCTACGATGTTGACCTGCGTCTGCCGGAACAGCTGGGATGTCCGGTGTACCTGAGCCGGAATGTTGAACAGCTGTTGCGCCTGGAAGAGCTGCTTACCCCCTGAAACACCTCCTGATTCGTTTTAATTCGCGGCTTGGCACCATAGCCTGTCATTCCCGAGGTAGTAATCGGGAATCCAGCCTATGAACTAAACACTGGTTAGAATCCAATAAATGATGTATAATTTTGATGTCATTAATTGCATGTGGAGGTGTTAGTCATGAGAAGCAGTGTTCCCTGTACCCTACGACTTGAAGAGGAAATCTATACCCGTATCAAGGAAATTGCCAAAGAACGGCACACGTCGTTTACCGCCTTTGTTCAGGGTGTGCTGGCCGATGTGTTGAAAAATGAGGAGCAGAAAGCGCTCTACAACGCATTCTCACTGGCGGGAGAGGACGCGGATGTCAAGTTTGCCATTTCCGCACAGATGGAGGTAATAGAACGTTATGAATAATCTGCCAAAACGGGGAGAAATCTGGCTTCTCGATTGGTCTCCCTCGCGCGGCTCCGAGCAGGCCGGCTTTCGTCCGGCTCTTATTATTCAGACAGATGCCGCCAACAGTAATCCAGGTTATCCGAATACCATCGTTCTGGCTGTGAGCACAAAGGGAAAGCAGGTCCCTTTTCATGTAATTCTCAAACCGGACAGTATCAACGGACTGACAGAAGTATCATTCGTGAAATGCGAACAGGTGTTGACCATCGCAAAGGAACGATTAGTAAAGAAGTTGGGGGTAATTGGTATTGAAGAGTTGCGGAAGATCACACAAGCGGTACGTCTGGTGCTGGAAGTCGGGTGAAAGTTTGGCAGATACTGCTTTATTCAGCAACCTCACTTCTTCAGCGTTGTATGATCGCTTCCCCGCCGCAAATACGTCAAGATTTCATGCATATCCTCCGGCGGTTCGACCGTAAACTCCAGATATTCGCCGCTTGACGGGTGGATGAAGCCCAGACAGCGTGCGTGCAAAGCCTGGCGTCCCAGCCGGTTGATCATGGCGCGAAGGTGCGTGTCCGGCAGGTTATTGATCCGTCCTCCGTCCGCATACAACGGGTCGCCCAGAAGAGGGAAACCGGCCTCGGTCAGGTGTACCCTGATCTGGTGCGTGCGCCCGGTCTCCAGCCGCAACTCCACCAGCGAAATTCTGCCGTAGCGTTCCTTTACCTCCCAGCGGGTAACCGCGTGTTTGCCGCTTCGTGCCTTGCCCGACAATCTCAGTCGATCAGTCGGGTGGCGCCCTATGATCCCCTCAATCTTGCCGGTCTCCTGCAGCGGGCTTCCATAGATCAGCGCCAGATAGATTCGTTTGACTGAATGGACGCTGAACTGGGCCGAAAGCGATTGGTGAGCACGGTCATGTTTGGCGGCAACCAGTGCGCCCGAAGTTCCCTTATCCAGCCGGTGCACGATACCGGGGCGCAGTTCGCCGCCGATACCGGATAGATCGGTACAATGAGCCAGCAGGGCGTTGACCAGGGTGCCACTGGTGGTTCCGGCGCCAGGGTGTACGACCATCCCGGCCGCCTTGTTGATGACGATCAGATCGCTGTCCTCGTAGAGCACTTCAAGTGCAATCGCCTCTGCTCGTGGCACTGCCGGCTGCGGTTCGGGTATGTCAACCTCGACAAGCTCCCCGCCCTTTAATTTCATCGAAGCGCGCACCTCTTTAGCGTCGACAAGTACATGGCCATTTTCTATCAGACGCTGGATGGTGGAGCGGGACTCACCCCCCATTTCGCGGCAAAGAAACTGGTCAATTCTCATCGCTTCGGTTGCAGGCGGATAGGTGAAAGTAATATGACCACTCGGCATAAGTTCTGGTTTCTCCAAATTCTTCACTCTCATTGCGGGAGGTACTACAAAAAAGCAAAGGCGTACCCAAAGAGGTACGCCTTGCAGGTATATCAGGTGTGGCAGGACGCTACCAGATGGATGATTCGATCTTGCCGGCCCGTTTGATAAGCACATCAACGACAGCAAGCTCATAGAGCCCGTCCGGGTCAAGTTCACTGGAGACCCTGGAGATGAAATGCTGGCGCCCCTCTTCAAGCTCTTCTTTGAGCAGATCGAAGATATTGTCGTTTTTTATGCCGTTCCTGACCTTTTCTTCGTTGTATATGGCTACATCGGAGAGTATGGCTCTGGCCAGCCTTTTTGCTTGTTCCGGGTTATCTATCATGTCCATGGGAGTCCTTCCTCATTCTTGCAGAATTTGGTAAGCCAGAAACAATTATCGGCGATTGTTCAGCATAACCTAAATTTATTAAACGCGTTTACCCCGGATTGCGAATAGAGTAACCATACACTATTTGGTGCGTAATGCAAAGTAGATGCTTGCGTCACCGCGCCGGACCAGTATTGTCATGCCTCCACCGCTTCGGCCGGCCTGCTGGATGATATGAACGTATTCACTCTTGTTGGCCACACGTTTGCGATTAATGGAAACAATCACATCGCCGCGCCGGATACCGGCTTCGGCGGCAACTCCTCCCCTGGCAACGTCAACTACTACCACGCCTGTACCCTGTTCAGCTTCATCGACGACCAGGCCGAGCAGGTCGATTTCACCACCTTGCTGCCGTCCGCCCCCCGAATCGCGTCGTTGCTTGGGTGCGGAGTCGGCGTTGGCGAGGGTCATGTTGAGTTCCATCGTTTTCCCTTCGCGAAAAACAGTGACTCTTACAGCTTTGCCGATACCGGCTTCACCAACCAGACGTTGAAGGTGGGAGGGGTCTTTCACCTCGGAGCCGTTCAACGCGATGATGACATCACCCTGAAGAATCCCGGCCCTGTCGGCCGGACTCCCCTTGATAATATTGTTGACCAGCGCCCCCCTGGACTGCTTCAGACCGAAGGATAGTGCCAGTTCCTCAGTCACCGGTTGAATCGTCACCCCCATATAGCCGCGGCTGACGCTTCCTTTCTGGATCAACTGGGCGAAGACCGGTTTGGCCATGTTGATGGGGATCGCAAAGCCGATGCCCTGGCCGGCAGCTACGATGGCGGTATTGATGCCGATTACCTCACCGTAGACGTTCAGGAGCGGTCCACCAGAGTTGCCCGGGTTGATAGATGCATCAGTCTGGATGAAGTTCTCGTAGGTTTCGATACCAACGTTGGAGCGTCCGGTAGCCGATATGACACCGACCGTCATGGTACGGTCAAGACCGAAGGGGTTACCGATTGCGATAGCCCACTGACCGACCTCCAGCTTGTCTGAGTCTCCCAACACCGCTGCAGGAAGGTCGGTGACGCTGATCTTGATAACAGCAATATCTGTTTTGGGATCGCCGCCAACCACCTTTGCATCATAAATCTTGTCATTCGAAAGCTTGACCTGGATACTCTCCGCATCCCTCACCACATGGTCATTGGTGACAATGTAGCCATCCCTGCTGATCAGGAAACCTGAGCCCAGGCTCTTGTCACGCCTGGTCTGGGGGCCTCCGAAGAAATCCTCGAAAAACGGGTTCATTTCAAAGAAAGGCTGGACAATCTTTTTTCGGCTCACCGTCGAGATATTGACGACACTGGGAGTAACTTTCTTGGATACATTGGTAAATGCCTTCTGGGTAGACAGTATGTCGGACGGCACATCTTTGACCGGGGCTTCGGCATCACCCCCCTTGCGCTTGGATTCGAGGAAAAGGGGCGCATCGCTGCTGCCGCTGCACCCGGCAAGTGCTGCTGCAAAAAGGCACGACACAGTAATGACGGTTACTAGACGTATCAGATAGTTCATTTTTTCAAAGATTCCCACTCTGGTGAAATAGGTTTAACATGTCGAAACAGTAGCCAAAAACATCTGGCGTGTCAACGGAATTTCGGAATGTCATTTGTTACTGATCACGAATGAGTCAGCTTTTACGGTCAACGTCCCGTCGATACGTTCCACTCTTGCCACCTTCCTTGAAAAGCAGCTTTATCTCGCCAATGGAGATCGATTTATCGCTCCCCTTGCACATGTCGTAGATCGTCAGGGCCGCTACCGCAGCGCCGGTCATGGCCTCCATTTCGACCCCGGTACGTTCCAGCGTACGAACGGTGCATTTCACACTAATCCACCCGTCGGCATCATCAGTCCTAAAGTCCACCATAACACTGTGCAGAGCCAGCGGATGGGAGAGCGGGATCAGTGCGGAGGTCTTTTTGGCAGCCATGATTCCGGCCAGGCGGGCAACTCCGAGTACGTCGCCTTTGGTAATCCCGCCAGACCTGATGGCGGACAGCAGTTCCTGTGACACGTTCACAATCGCTTCGGCAATAGCGGTGCGCATGGTGGGTTGTTTGGCGGAGACATCCACCATAACAGCATTGCCTTTGTCATCAAAATGGTTGAAATTCATAGAATCACCTCAGATATCTCCCGATTAGCCAACTGAAACCCGGTCACGTCGGCGTCAAATACTGCTCAAACTGTTTCTTGTCAATAGCGCAGCGATAGGCCTCTTCCGGATTGACTTTTTTGGTTTTCAGCAGATCGAGCAGATGCTGGTCCATCAACTGCATACCGTCTTTTTTGGCGGTCTGCATGATGGATGGGATCTGGTAGGTCTTCCCCTCGCGGATCAGGTTACCGATAGCCGGGTTGCCGAGCATTATTTCAAGCGCTGCCACCCGCCCCTTGCCGTCGGCTGTTTTCAGGAGTTGCTGACAGACAACCCCTTTCAAAGATTCCGACAGCATAGCGCGCACCTGTTCCTGCTGATCAGTCGGGAAAACGTCAATGATGCGGTCTACCGTCTTGGCAGCGGTGCTGGTGTGCAGTGTCCCGAAAACGAGATGCCCGGTTTCGGCAGCGCTCATGGCAAGCTGGATGGTTATCAGATCGCGCATTTCGCCGACCAGAATAACGTCCGGATCTTCACGGAGAGCCGCTTTCAGGGCCGAAGCGAAACTTTCCGTATGTTCGCCGATCTGCCGTTGATTCATAAGCGACATTTTATTCTCGTGGATGAACTCCAACGGATCTTCAAACGTCAGGATATGTTCCTTGCGGGTTGTGTTGATCAGATCGATCATGCCGGCCAGAGTGGTGGATTTGCCGGAACCGGTCGGCCCGGTCACCAGCACCAATCCCTTTTTGAAGGCGGTCATGCGTCGCACCCCCTCAGGAAGACCCAGCTCATCGGCTGAAAGGATTTTGGTCGGGATGATGCGGAACACGGCGGCAATTCCACGGTACTGCATCAGGATGTTGCCTCTGAAACGCGCCACCCCCGGAACTTCATAGGCAAAATCAAGATCCTTGGTTGCTTCGAAATGTGCCTTTTGCTTCTCAGTCAAAATTTCAAACAGGATCGCTTTTATTTCATCGTGCGTCAGGGTTTTGAAATTGAGTCTCACCATCTCGCCCCGCTGGCGAAAAATAGGCGGATTGCCGCTTGAGAGATGCAGGTCGGATGCGTTCTGCTCTTTCATCATGTTAAATAATGCGTCTATGCGTGCCATAAAATCACTCCCGAACAGGTATTCTATTAGAGTACAACCGAGGCAATATATTCTTCGGGCGAGACTTCACCCGCCATCAAAAGCTGCAAACCTTCTTCGATGCTCCCCTGGTAGCCGGTCATGGCCAGGTGATTTTCCAGGGCGACCACGTCGCCGGATGTATCGAGTATCCGGATGAATTCATCGTCGAAGACCAGAACATCGAGCAGGAAGCGCCGTTTGCTGAAACCACCGTGGCCGCAGTGAGCACAGCCGGTGGTGCGGAAAAAATTTTCCGGCAGGTGCTCAAGATGCATGGCAGTTAACTCCTCGGTCGGGGGCGTATAGGGTATCCGGCACTCCGGGCAGAGGATCTGGATCCCCTTGAAAGAAACCAGACCATTAACAAAGACAGGCAGAAAATAGTTTTTCTGCTGGTACAGGAGCAAGTGCTGCAGAACATTGCGGGAGCCTCGAATCTCAAGCCCGGCCAGCACCAGTTTGCCCCGCATGGCGGCCCTGCAGGCGGCGGTGAACGGCATCCCCTCAGTGGCGTCCTCAATTATCAGGATATCGGGAGCATGATCAAGAGCGTTCATTATTACCCGGGCGCGCTCCCCCTCGGCGTGCGGCAGAAGTATGCGGGGAACGCGCTTGACCATTTTCCCCGGTCCTTCACCCAGAATGATGACGTTTTTGCCGACGGTATCCATCTCTTCCAGCATCAGATCAATGAAGCTGTTTCGTTCCTGGGCATTGCGCGAAGCAAAGAAAGTGATGCCATGCCGTGCCCGTACCAGGGTTGCAAAAGCTTTCTCCTGAGGCGCGGGCAGATGCAGTTCCGACAACCTTGATGGAACACTGGCTGCTACATGTGGCCGGATGGTTATGTAATCGCCACCATATCCGGCCAGAATCGATACCTGGAACATGATCGGATGTGCGCGGTGGCTGAAGGTCAGGAGGCCGTTTTCACCCAGATCGCCGGTCTGTCCGATACCGGCACTCTTACGGATTTTCATTGAGATGTCGGGGTAATAGTTGCTGGTTACCGTACCGATGGGGCGGGAAACACCGCTGCGCCTGCCACAGACCGTCACCAGGTCCCCCAGCGGCTGCAGTGATAACGATGAAAGACGATTTTGCAGAATGAATATCAGTAGATAATCCAGCAGCTTTCCGCCACTCAAATCATCATTGATGGTTTCGAGCGCCTTTTCAGCAAAGGCTGCGGAATCAAATCCGAGCCTTGCATGTACGGCAGGTCCGTAACAGGCGTCGATCATCTCGCGGATCTCGCGGATCAGCGCGACAGAAATATTGATCGAGCAACCGGTATGCTGTTCGATCGCCTCGATAGCCGGACGGTTGAGCGGGTCGGCGATGGCGATACTCAACTCTCCACCCGCCTTGATCAGCGGGATAAAGTTGAATTTTCTCGCCAGTGCCGCAGGGACAAGCCGCACTGCATCCTGGTCGATCATCTCTTTTTTCAGACGTATGTAGGGGAGATCCAACTGGTTGGAAATTGCCCAGTCTATGTCCTCCTGGGTGACGATTCCCAAACTGACCAGTGCTTCGCCAAAACGCGCACCGGTCCGTTTCTGCTCCTCCAGCGCTGAAGATATATCTCCCTCGCCAATGATCTGCGAGGCGAAAAGAATTTCGCCGATGGTACCTTTTTTCATTGCCTGCCTCCGTATTATCTATCCATCGCTGCGATCACTCAAGTTTTCGAAGCGTGTGTGCTCGCCGAAGAAAGCCAGATTTACCGCTCCGATGGCGCCGTTACGCTGTTTGCCAATAATCAGCTCGGCGTTGCGCTCATGCCCCTGTGTGCATGAGTTGTCCCGTTTTCGACAGTAATCGCAATAGACCATCTCGCGGTAAACGAACATGATCACGTCGGCGTCCTGTTCGATGGCGCCGGATTCGCGCAGATCACTCATCATCGGACGTTTGTCGCCTCTTTTTTCAAGTTCACGATTAAGTTGAGACAACGCCACAACCGGTACCTGCAGCTCCTTGGCCAGCGCCTTCAATGCCTGCGAAATCTCGGAGATTTCCTGCTGACGCGATTCAGTCTTTGTGCCGGCCCTCATCAACTGCAGGTAGTCGACGATAATCAGGCCTATGTCATGCTCACTCTTCAGACGTCGCGCCTTGGAGCGAAGCTCCAGAACGCTGATAGCCGGGCTGTCATCAATGAATATCTTTGAGTCGAACAGCGTGCTGGCGGCGCGTTGGAGCCGGGGCCAATCCGAGTCATGGAAGTGCCCGGTTCGCATCCGGCCGAAGTCGACCCGGGCGATTGATGCCAGAAAACGCATGACCAGCTGTTCCTTGCCCATTTCCAGCGAGAATATCACCGACGGAATTTTTTTCTTGTTGTGGGGGTCGGCGCTGGCGTATTCGGCGATGTTCAGAGCCAGAGTAGTTTTGCCCATCGATGGTCGTGCGGCGATGATGATCAGGTCGCCCGGCTGGAATCCGGCCGTCAGTTTGTCCAGTTCTATATAACCGCTTGGAATGCCGGTGATATGCTCCTTACGCCTGTGCAGCCCCTCCAGGATTTTAAAGGCCTCTTTTATTATTGGCTGGATAGGGACGTACGGAGGACGCAGCTTGCTTTCACCGATTTCATAGAGGTCCTTCTGGGCTTTGTCCAACAGCTCATTGACATCGGTCTGGTCCTCATAGCTGCGGGTGACGATTCCGGTGGCTACCGTGATCAGCTTCCGGTTGACCGACTTCTCTTTGACGATCTTGCAGTAGTAGGCGACGTTGGCCGCAGTGGGGACATAATCCACAAGGGTCAGCAGGTAGGATGCCCCGCCAATTTCATCCAGTTCACCCTTTTTGCGGAGTACTTCAGTAAGGGTAACCAGATCACACGGCTCGCGCTTGTCGGAAAGGTGCATCATCGCCAGAAATATCTTGCGATGGTTTTCGCGGTAAAAATCCTCTGTGACAATATTCTCCAGCACCCGGTTGATGGCATCGTTATCGATCAGTATGCCGCCCAGGATGGACATTTCAGCATCCAGGTTCTGGGGGGGAAGTTTGGGGTCGGTGTTACTCATACTGTTGGTCTCTTTCCTATTCAGCTGTTACAATTTTAACGGGCATTAAGTTGAACCGCCGTCTTTTGTTCTTGGCGGGTCTAACTTTCTGGTTGGAACATGGGTCTTCCTCTATTTGTTATGCATAGCGTTGAGAAGCGAACCCTTTGTTACTCTCGGGCTGGTTTTGCACGTATTTTTCGAACGTGTCAAGTCGTCTGTAAATCAGCTTCAATGGTATCGGGACCAAGATCCTGCCCATCCGGCCAGCCGATACCGGAAAAAAAAAGAGGCGTACTTGCCTGAAATAGGCATCGTCCTCAAGTCGCTTAAAAAACTCGCTTCGTATATATGGAGCAACGTCAAAAACACCAGAGATACCGTCTGAAAAAACGACTGCTACTTTTTTCCCTTCAAGAGGAGAAACACTTATTATCTTTTTCATAATTACTCCAATGGTTTAATCGCATTGGGTTTTCACTCGTTTAACAACCTCAATCTGAAAAGCTTCTTCGCCAGATTGTAGATATCATCTTTGGCGCCATCACGACGAATGCCAACGGCAACAATGACCACAACAATATCGTTACCTCTGATCTGATAAATGACGCGGTAGCGCTGCCCAACAGCTTTTATGCTGCGAAATCCTGACAATTCACCGAGCAGCGCCCTGCCCTGTTTATCCGGGTCTTCAGTCAAGCGGTCAATCACCGCTCCGATTTTTTCCCGGATGCGCCGGTCGGAAATGCCAGTCAACAGTTTCAGTGCTGTCGGTGTAAGCAGAATCTTCCACGTCACGGACCAAGTTCCTGTTTGGCATTCTGCCAGGAGATCAGGCTGCCGGAATCCATCTCTTGTATGCTCTGGCGTAATTTCTCCATCAACTCTTTATCCCCCATCACTTCCAGCGTTTCCGACACCGCTTCGTACAATTCCCACGGCATTACAGCCAACACCGGCTTGCCACGGCGAGTGATTTCAAGGACATCAGTCTGCCCGTCTTGTAATAGGGTTTCAGGCAGCGATGTAAGCTGTTTTCGCGCTTCCATGATTGATAATGTGTGTGTCACGGCAACCCCCTTACTGTACTTTTAAAGGTACAGTTAAGCGTTAACACAGTCAAGCGTCATCAAAGGAGTTAACGGTTTTCCTTCACCGCTGATGAAGTCTGATAACCTCTTTGACCGCTTCAACCACGTCCTCCGCATCCTCATCGCTCATGTTCGGGAAGAGCGGCAGTGAAAGTATCCGCTCCGAAGCATAGCTGGCGTTTGGAAGTTCGCTGTCCGGTATTTTGAGAGCATCCCGATAGTAGCTGTGGTGGTGGATGGCCTTGTAATGCAGTCCGCTGCCGATGTTGCGCTTTTTTAGTTCGCTCATGAACTGATCGCGGTCGATAGTCAGATGCTCAATTTTGACGAGCGGAGTGTAAAGGTGCCAGGCGTGACGCTGTTCAAACAGGGCATAGGTCGGCAGGGACAGTCCGGACACATCGGCCAGTTCCCGGTTGTAATACTCAGCAATCTCTGTCCGCCGTTTAATGAAGCTGTCCAGTTTTGGCAACTGGTGGATACCGATGGCTGCCTGGATGTCCATCATGTTGTATTTGAAACCGGGCAGCAGGATATCATAATTGGGAGATCCGCTGGCGGCAAATCGCTTCCAGGCCTCGCGGCTCATGCCGTGGAACTTGAGCAGAGATATCTCTTCGGCCAGGGACTCGTCGCCGGTACAGACCATCCCCCCTTCACCGGTGGTGATATTCTTGTTGGGGTGGAAGGAGAAGATCGAGATCGAAGCGAGCGATCCGATCTTATGCCCCTTGTATTCTGTTCCGGCCGCATGGGCAGCATCTTCGATCACCGTCAGGTTGTGCTCTTTTGCCAGCGCTGAAATCGGATCCATATCGCAGGATTGTCCGGCGAAGTGTACCGGAATAACCGCTTTCGTCTTAGGGGTGATTTTTTTTCTGATCTCGTTCACGTCAATGTTCAGTGTGCCCGGTTCGATATCCGCCAGCACCGGCGTGCCGCCGCAGAGGATGATCATGCTGACGGTGGAAGCGAAGGTCATCGGAGTGGTGATGATCTCATCCC
The DNA here is from genome assembly GCA_037129255.1 of Desulfuromonadales bacterium. Taxonomy (GTDB): domain Bacteria; phylum Desulfobacterota; class Desulfuromonadia; order Geobacterales; family Pseudopelobacteraceae; genus JACRCG01. The sequence continues at coordinate 68,322 of JBAXVG010000003.1, forward strand.
CTTCCTTGATCTTGAGCGCCAGCAGAGTCAGGTGCAGTCCGGCAGTGGCGGAACTGAGCGGAACGACGAAAGGAGCGCCGACGTAAGCCTTGAAAGCGTCCTCGAAACGTTTGACTTTCGGGCCGGTGGTGATCCAGCCGGATCGCAGAGAATCAACGACCTCGTTGACTTCGGCATCTTGAATGGTCGGAGTGGAGAAGGGAAGAAAGGTTGTACGCATGGTGAATACCTCCGGGACAGGCAGAATTAAACAAACGTGGTTATTTCACTTCGTATTGACTTACCTTGGCATAAAGTGATGATTTACTGATGCCGAGCCGGGCTGCTGCTGCCAGTTTATCCCCTTTTTCCTCGCGGATGGCTGTCCGGATCGCCTCTTCTTCGGCCAGCTGGGTAATAAACTTCAAGCTGCGACAGGCTTCCTGCGATGACGACATAGCGATCCCTTTGACCAGTGCGCCGGGGATGTCATTACGCGAAATCGTGGTACCTACTTTGACATACAGGGCCTGCTCAAGAACATTGCGCAGCTCCCGTACGTTGCCAGGCCAGTCATACTGATTAAGTATCCCGGCTACATCCGAATCGACCCCTTCAACCGGAATACCGGTCTCTCTCTCCAACTGGCGGAGGTGAAATTGAATCAGCAGCGGGATATCGTCCCTGCGACTGCGAAGTGGCGGGATCTCCAGCATAACCACATTGAGACGGTAATACAGATCGTGGCGGAACATGCCGCTATTGACCAGTGTTTCCAGATCACGGTTGGAGGCGGCTATAATCCGAACATCTACCGCCTCTGATGCCTCGGCGCCAACCGGTTCGATCTCCTTTTCCTGGAGGACCCTGAGCAGCTTGACCTGCATTGTCAGAGGCAGCTCGCTGATCTCATCCAGAAAGATCGTCCCCTTATCGGCCAGAGCGAACTTCCCCTTTTTCCCCTTTTTCTGCGCTCCGGTAAAGGCTCCATCCCGGTAACCGAACAGTTCCGACTCAAAGAGCGTTTCGGGAATGGCAGCGCAGTTGACCTTGATAAACGGGCCGAGCTTTCGGTAGCTTTCGTTATGTATGGCGTGAGCAAAAAGCTCCTTCCCGGTTCCACTCTCTCCCTTCAGCAGAACGGTGGTGGTGCTCATGGCCACCTTTCTGCCGAGTTCCTTGACCCATTCCAGCTCCCTGCTGGCACCAACGATGTGATTGAAAGAGTATTTGGCGCTCAGCTGCTTGCTGAGCTCACTTTTGTAAAATTCCAGTTCGGACTTCAGTTTTTTGAAGTTCTCTGTAAAGGAGAAAAGATCCTCAATGTTCTGAAACATGATCTTGCCGACCACAGCAACAACCTTGCCATTTTCGATGATCGGAATCCGGCTGCAGATCATTTCGTGCCCTTTGATCTTCTGCAGTTGGGCAATTTCGGCGACACCGCTTTTTGCCACCAGATGCATGCGGGTATTCTCGATCACTTCGGTTACGTGCCTGCCAACCAGCTTGCTGATGGTTGTCTCCAGAAAACGGGCGTAAGCCTCGTTGACCTTCAGAATATAGCCGTCGGCATCAGTGATGAGCAGCCCTTCATAGGCGTGCCCCAGCGCATCCTCCAGCATGAGCCGATCCTTTTCCGCCTGCTCGGCCTTCCGGGAAAACGCGAGCAACAGATTATGAACCCAACCCTGTTTATGAATTATCATCTGTCACTCCCGCCGGTTGCACTGAAAATAGTCCAGCATCTGGTGCTTTGTACAACCTCGTTGCTCTAAATGCAACTGTCGTGGATACATTTCGAGAACGCTGCACCATAAAAAACAACTCCATTTCCGCTTGACGCTGCCGGAACGACAGGCTACAACTTCCACATGGATCCACATAAACATCTCAATCCGCCCCAGAAAGAAGCTGTGCTGCATGGTGAGGGCCCTCTCCTGATCCTGGCCGGAGCAGGGTCAGGCAAGACCCGCGTCATCACTCACCGTATCGCCCATTTAATCCGCGAGCGCGGGGTGCGCCCCTGGAACATCCTGGCGGTGACATTTACCAACAAGGCTGCCGGTGAAATGGACGAGCGGGTGCGCAAACTGCTGGGGGGTGGCGATGTGCCACTGATTTCAACATTTCACTCCGCCTGCGGTCGTATTCTGCGACGCAACATACATCTGCTCGGTTTTCAACCATCATTTGCCATCTATGACGACCGCGACAGCGAGCGACTGTTGAAGGACGTGATCAAAGAGATGAATCTGGACGAAAAACGCTTTGCCGTCAAGGTGGTTTCCGGACGGATCGACGACTTTAAGAACCGCGGCCTCTTTCCGGAAGATATCGGTTCCATCCCCCCCGGCGATGTCTTCAATCGGAAGGTGGTAGAGATTTACGGGTGTTATCAGGAACGCCTCAAAAAATGTAATGCCCTTGATTTCGGCGATCTGATGATTCAGACCATACGCCTGCTGACACGCTTCCCCGAGGTCTGCAGTTACTTCCACGAGCGCTTTCAGTGGATGTTGGTTGATGAGTATCAGGACACCAACCCGGCGCAGTATCAGCTTATTCGCCTGCTGGCCGGGGATCGCAAAAATCTGTGCGTGGTGGGGGACGATGATCAGTCGATCTATTCCTGGCGGGGGGCCGACATACGTAATATCCTCGAATTCGAAAAGGATTTTCCGGGGGTCACGATCGTTCGGCTGGAGCAGAACTACCGCTCCACGGCCACCATCCTGGCAGCTGCCGGCGCAGTAGTCAAACAGAACTTCAGTCGCAAGGAGAAGGCACTCTGGACCAAAAATCCGCAAGGTGAAAAAATCTGCTATGAACGGGTTGAATCCGACCGCGAAGAGGCCCGTTTTGTCTGCCGTGAGATCGATCGACTCAGAAACAGCGGCGTGACGCTGGAGGAAATGGCGGTATTCTACCGCACCAACGCGCAATCCCGATTGATTGAAGAGGCGCTGGTTGGAGCAGCGCTTCCCTACCACATCGTCGGTGGTGTCAGATTCTACTCCCGCATGGAGGTCAAGGATATCCTGGCCTATCTGCGGGTTCTGGACAACCCGGCCGACGAAGTCTCATTGAAGAGGATCATCAATGTCCCTGCCCGTGGCATCGGTAACACCACGGTGGACAAGATTTCGCTCCAGGCGCTCCGGCAGGGCTGCAGTTTTTACGATGCCATGCGGAACGCCGGCAGAGACACTCTGCTGGCCACTGGAACGCGAAGCAAGGTGGTCGCCTTTACTGAAATGCTGGAGCGATTTCGTGATATCTCGAACAGCGGCAATCTGGTGGATCTGGCTCGTACCGTGATGCGGGAGAGCGGCTATCTGAGCCGTCTGAAGGAGAGCAGCGATAAGGATGATGCCGAGAGGCTGGAGAATCTGGAGCAGCTGCTGGCCGCTATTGGGGAATTCAGCGAGAAAAACCCCGAGTCGGGGCTGTCCGGGTTTCTGGAACAGGTTTCGCTGGTCTCGGATCTGGAGCAGGGAGAAAGCGGCCAGCCATCGGTGACTCTGATGACCCTGCACGCCGCCAAGGGGTTGGAGTACCGGGCGGTATTCATGATCGGCATGGAGGAGCGCCTGTTCCCTCACATCCGTTCGCTGGACGATCTTGACGGCATGGAGGAGGAGCGCAGACTCTGCTACGTCGGCATGACCCGCGCCCGTGAGCGACTCTACCTGCTGAATGCCCGGAGAAGATACCTGTTTGGCCAGGAGCAGTGCAATCCGCCGTCACGGTTTTTGAAGGATATTCCGGGCGAACTGCTGGATGGAGAAGGAAGAGGCATAGCTGCGGGAGTCTGGGTGGAGACCGGGAAGGGTGCCGGCTTTTCCGCACCGGCTGTGCAGCCTGCATCCTCTTCCCACAACCTTGCGGCTGCCTTAACGTACTCAGGCGACATCGAAATCATCCCCGAGCCATCCGAAGAGCAGGATGGCGTTTACATCGGCATGAGGGTGAGGCATGGAAAATTCGGTGTCGGCGTTGTCAGGAAGATTGAGGGGCGCGACGAAGCGCAGAAGGTGATTGTCTGGTTCAACTCGGTCGGTCCGAAGAAGCTCATGCTGCGTTTCGCCGGGTTGGAACGAGCGTAAAACTCTGGCTCAGCATTGATTCATACGGCTCCAGTACGTGATTCCGGTTCCCTGTCCGGAAAGGTGTTTATTCCGGCATCCACGCCGATCATCCTGTAAATCTCTACTCCATCCCATGGTTCGTCAAGAATCCCATCCTGAATAGCCCAGCTTCTTCCGCGTACGGTACGCTCCATACCGGGCATGCGAAAAGGCGATGAGCCGTCCATCTTCATAAAATAACGCCCCCCCGGCCGAAATTCATGGTCGATCTCCCGCATTAACCGCTTGCCGCGCAGATAGTCGAAACCATACTTCTCGTAACGGATGGCATTATCGTAGGAGAGCGGCTCAGCCACGATCATGGCAATCCCCAAAGCGTCGGTGAAGTGTTCCAGTAAGGGGAAGAAATCGGCAAACAGCTGCAGCCCGGTGCGGGTCTGGTTTGGAAAAAGCCCTGCCTGCATGGCGCGCAGTTCTTCCGGGATATTGCGGCCATGCGAGGCAAACCAGTTGATGACACCATGCTGATCCACATCGACATCAAAGCGTGGAGCAGTCGGGTCACAGATAATACAGAAGCTCAACTCCAATTGGTGAAACTGGGTGTCAGCCAGCTCCAGAAAAAATACGACATCCCTGTCATCCGGTTGTACTCGTGCCTCCATACGCATCAGTGACAATCCCTGCGGAGCTATCAGATTCACCAGACGTTTCCCGTCATGATTTCCAAGTGTTCCATCCGCAAGCTTCAGAACTTCACGCAGGCGCTGCGGCAGCAGGCAGGAGTAGATCTGCTCTTTTTCCGCCTGTTTCCGCCTGTTTATTTCCAGAAGCGAACGGAGCGGCTGACCAGCGGCATCCAGCAGCTGGCTATTGTCCGGTAGTTGTGCCATTGCTTCCAATTATACCAGGAAAAATCGTGTTTTTGATGCGGGCGATGCTTTTTTCCACCGCTTCCAGAGCCCGGTTGCGCTCGGATTCTTCGGCCCGATGTTCGGCATCCAGCAGGACACGATGAGGATACCCTTGCGGTTCGATCTTCGCTATGAATGACGGCGGCAGACGAGGATTGAGTTCTATTCCGTTCATTATGGCCCAGGCCAGAGTCCAGGCTCTGGCCGTGTTCATGATGTCGTAGCCTCCGCCACCCAGTGCCACCATGGGAATTCCCAGCGCCTTGATTTTACGGATTATGTCGCCGTAGCCACGAGTGGTTATCTCCAGGCGGGTGAGTGGATCGGTACGAAAGGTGTCTGCCCCGATCTGGGCGACTATGATTTCCGGATTGTAAGCCATGATCAGTGGATACGCTACTTCATCAAAAACCTTCATATAGATGTCATCATCGGTATGGGCCAGCAGCGGTACGTTGACGGAGTAACCGCTGCCTGCTCCCTCTCCGATCTCGTCCTCGAATCCGGTGCCGGGGAAAAAATAAATCCCGCTTTCGTGCAGCGAGATCGTCAACACCTGGGCGCTGTCGTAAAATCCTTCCTGCACACCATCACCATGATGGGCGTCAATGTCCAGATAGACCACCCGTCTGCCGCGGGCCACCAGCCAGTTGATTGCCAGAACCGCATCATTGATGTACGAGAAGCCGGACGCCTTGGCGCGATGGGCATGGTGCCAGCCGCCAGCCAGGTTGAACGCGACATCGAAACCTTCATTCACCATGCGGACAGCCTCGAAGGTGGCACCGGCGCCCAGAGCGGCACAGTCATAGAGCCCCTTGAAGACCGGACAATCGGCGTCTCCAAGGCCAAAGCGGAAATCGGCCCGCGGTTCGTCCGAAGCGCTGAACTCTTTGAGACGGTCGATATACGCCGGATCATGGAATGTAAGCACCAGGTCGTCCTCAATCGGCAGGCAGTTGCGGATCACCATATTCGGCAGGTCCAGGAGTCCATAGGCGTCCATCAGGTTGTAGGCCAGTCGGTTGCGATGCAACTTGAAGGGATGATCGTCCCCGTAATTGAAATTACCGAAAAGAGGCGAATATATCAGAGCGGTACGACAGGGGGGCATGAACGATCCTCAGAATACAGCAGGTTCCATATTTTGTCCGGACACTGATTCGCTCATACCACTATATTCCGTCAAAACTATCCAACTCGTCAGCCGAAAACATCCGGTCTACATTCATGATAATCAGGAGACGCTCGCCATGGTTGAAGACACCGGTGATGAACTCCTGGCCTACGCCTCCCGAAAGCACCATCGACGGCGGCGGCTGAATTTCACTGCTGTGGATGCGGATAACCTCGGAGACGGCATCGACTATGAAGCCGGTCAGATTACCGGCCACATCCATGATGATGATACGGGTCTGGTTGTTGTTGTCGTTCTCCATGAGATTGAAACGTCTTCGCATTGAGACGATCGGGATGACCTTGCCTCGCAGATTGATGATCCCCTCTATGTGGTTCGGAACATTGGGCATTCTGGTGATGGTCGGCATTCGAATAATCTCGCGTACCTTGAGAACTTCGACTCCGTATTCTTCGTCGGCCAGCAGGAAGCTGACCAGCTGAATCAGTTCGTCATGTTTTGCGGAATCGTCAATTTTTACCAGTGCTTTTGTGGACATGATCGTCTCCTTTTATTCAGAATCCGGTAAATACCAGGCTGTTGCAAGCTACCAGCTTTTTTAAGATTTTCAAGCAAAAAATCTTATAATATCGAAGTCATAACCTTTTCGGTTCTCAAATGTGACAATCATATGATACAAATACGAAAAATACATATAAAGGAAGGAGCAGGGAATGTTCGGATTGATTCCCAAGGAAGAGAAGTTCTTCCAGTTGTTCAAGACCATGACCGAAAATATCATCGAAGGGGCCAAACTCCTTAAGGATATGCTTGATAATTTTGACAACCCTGCCGAAAGTCAGCGCCGGATCAAGGATATTGAGCATATAGGGGACTCCATAACTCACCAGATCATCCAGAAGCTTAACAAAACCTTTATTACTCCTCTTGACAGGGAGGACATCTATTCCCTGGCCTCCAAACTGGATGACATCCTCGACCTGATCGACGCGTCGGCGGCGAGGGTAATCATGTACAACGTGGAATCAATTACTCCCGAGGCCAAATCACTCGGTTTTATTATCCTGCAGTCCTGCCATGCGGTCGACAAGGCAGTGGCCATGCTGGGCAAAAAGACCAACGAGCAGATCTTTGAGGCCTGCGTGGAGATCAACGCTCTGGAAAATGAAGCTGACCGGGTCTCCCGCGAAGCCATCAGCCGCCTGTTTGATGAGGAGAAGGACCCGATTCAGCTGATCAAGTGGAAAGAGATTTACGAAACGCTGGAAAGGGCTACCGACAAGTGCGAAGATGCGGCCAATATTCTGGAAAGTGTGGTTGTAAAGAATGCTTGATCCGATGCTGGTAATGCTCTGTCTTGTTGTTTTTGCGGCGCTTCTTTTCGACTATATCAACGGATTCCATGACACAGCCAATGCCATCGCCACCTGTGTTTCGACTCGGGCACTGTCAGTCAAGGCCGCCATCTTCATGGCAGCTTTCCTCAATTTCGCCGGCGCAATGGTCTCCACCAAGGTGGCCGCCACGATCGGCAAAGGAATCGTGGACAAGGACAATGTCACCCAGATGGTGGTGCTGGCCGGTGTCATCGGAGCCATCATCTGGGATATCATCACCTGGTACTACGGCCTTCCCTCGTCGTCATCCCACGCCATCATCGGCGGCTTGATGGGGGCGGTCTTCGCCCACGCTGGATTGAGCGCTCTCAAATGGGCCGGTCTGAAAATGATCATCATTGCGCTGGTCATCTCTCCCATCATCGGTACCATCATCGGCTTCCTTTTCATGGTGATGATTATGTGGGGATTCAGAAAAAGCTCCCCTGGCCCGCTTAACAAGGGATTCCGCAGATTGCAGGTTGCTTCGGCCGCTTTCATGGCTTTTTCCCACGGTACCGCCGATGCCCAGAAATCCATGGGAATCATCACTATGGCACTCCTGTCTTACGGATTTATCCCCACCTTCAGCGTACCGGTTTGGGTCAAAGTGGCCTGCGCCGTCTCCATGGGGCTCGGAACTGCGGCTGGCGGATGGCGTATCATCAAGACTATCGGTCGCGATTTCGTCAAGCTGCAACCGGTGCACGGCTTCTGTGTCGAAACCGCCGCCGCCGGCGTTATCCTTGGCGCGGCATCCTTCGGTATGCCGGTCAGTACGACACATGTCATCACGTCCGCCATCCTGGGAGTAGGGCTGTCAAAGCGCATCACGGCGGTTAACTGGAAGGTGGCGCAGCGCATCATGGTAGCCTGGGTGCTGACCATTCCCGCTTCAGCCTTGATGGCCTATCTTGCGTACCAGGTGATGAGCCCGTTGCTCGGCAGGTAGAACGTTAAACACCCCATAATAATGTCAAACACAAGTCGGATAATAATTTTCCGTATCAGGCATTTGAACTCTCCCTGATTCCAGATCGGCAGATGAAATACATACTCATGCCAAAACTAAAACACCTCCTGCAATCAATTGAAGTATTTACTAATTTCATCACGTTTCTAAGGTTGATCTTCGGATTCTATACGGACTCGTGTGCCGTGCTCCGCACCCGGAGCGGACTCTCCATCCGGGTGCGCAACAACCGCTGGGATGCTCGAATCATGGCAGAGACGTATCTGGATCGTTGCTATCCGGGCATGTTTGCTCCATTGCCAGTCAACCCCCTGGTAGTGGATATCGGTGGCTATATTGGAGATTTTACTCTTTATGCTGCCCATGAGCTGGGCGCGCGGGTGGTGGTTTATGAACCGACACCGGAAAATTATGCACTGTTGAAAGAAAATATAGCTTTGAATGCCCTGGAAGACAGGGTAACCTGTCATAATGCAGGTGTTGGAAGCAGCGATGGAAGACTGACGCTAAATGTGACACGAGGAGATGGAGCCTTGCATGTTTCGGGTTTTCTTTATGCAGATGCTTCCGAGCGGATAACGGTTCCCGCTGTCTCCATGAGTACAGTTTTTGCGGATAACGACCTTACGCATATTGATCTGCTCAAGATTGATTGCGAAGGTGGCGAGTACGATATCATCGGTGCGATGACCGGTTCTCATTTTGAGCGGATTGACAGAATCGTTTTTGAGTACCACCCCATAGCGGGCTTCCGTGAGAAAATGGAGACAGTCAGGATACGCCTTACTGCGGCTGGCTACAGAATTACTGAAGATCGCTCTAACGCGCTTCTCGCTGCAACAAAAGTATAAAATAGACACTAAAACAGGCTGGTGTGTAGGCATCTATGAAAAAGGCGCTTTTGGGAGTAACAGCCGCTAATTTTGCCGCCGCCGGATTTGGTTTTCTTTCCACTGTTCTACTGGCTCGCCTGCTTGATGTTGCCTCATTTGGTCGTATCAGTTTTATTATTTCGCTGGTTACCATATTTTCTTCAATTGCTGATTTTGGCTTCAGCCCCACAGTAGTGATCTACTATAATCAACAGCAGAGTAAAATCGGAGCACAATCGTTTTCGGCAGTTAATACACTTTTTTTAGTATTTCTAGGTGCTTTTGCTCTATTGTCTCTGCCGGTTCTGGCAGGTATCATGAACTATTATGACATGAACATTACTGAGGTACTGGTTGTATTTGTTGTTTTTCTCTTCTACTGTGTTCAGAGATACAGTACTGTGTTGCATCAGGCTGCAGGCAATTGGCGAGGTTTTACGCTCTTGACGTGTGGCGCAAATGTTGCCCGTTTACTGATTCTGGCTGGTGCTGCAGGTGGTGCGTGGTGGTGGAGAGGGCAAATTGGCTATACAGATCTGCTTGCGGGCCTTGTTATTCAGGCGGTAGTAGTGGGGAGCAGCACTCTTCTGATGTCAAAGCGCTATTTCTCTGGTTTCGGTAAGGTATCCAGACAGGAGCGACAAAAAATATATACTACACTGATTCCTCTCGGATGTACTGCCATTGTTATTGTCGTTTGTATGCGATTCGACAGTCTGGTTATTCAAAAATACCTTGGGGCTGGTGAGTTGGGCATATATGCTGTTGCCAATACTTTGGCCTTTGCGTTCCCGGTAATTACCGGATCCTTGATGAACGTTCTTTTGCGGGAGGCGTCACAGATGAAGGATGAATTACTTCCCCGAATGATGGCGGTGCAAAAGAAATTTCTGCCGTGGATGCTGTTTGTGTTGGCGACGACCCTGCTGGTATCTTCTCCTCTCATCACGTTGCTGTTTGGTGACCACTACAAGGAAGCGGCTTCAATATTCAGGATTTTGCTGATTCCCTACCTGGGCGGTGTTTTCTTTACGCCACTGGAAAGTTATTTCTATGCACGTGAGCCGATGACGATCTTGCGGCTCAAGAGCATACAAATGCTGATCATCGTAATCGGCTCCATGACGTTAATCGTACCTTTCCGCCTCTACGGAGTGGTTACTGCAATCCTGATTTCACGTTTGGTAGCATGGGTATTTCTGTACTCAAAAAGCACCAGAATTGTAACCATCCAGGATGCGACGGGATAATGCATTTATTATTGATTGGATATCTTGGTGCCAATAATCTGGGCGATGAATGCATGTTGCGGCAGTTTCTCATGTTGTTCGAGCCGTACCGGAATGTCAGCTTCACAATACTATCCTACGGCGCCAACTACGATTCTGACAGAATTACGACGTATCGGATACCGTTTGCACCAGAAACCAGGCGACAGGAATATGCAAAAGTTTTGAGCGGTGTCGATGCCGTGATCTGGGTCGGAGGTACCTGCTTTACCGATTTTGATGGCGATGGTGCATTTGGAATGCTTATTCGTGCGCGCTTGCTGCGCAAAAAGTTTTACTACTGCGGGGTAGCAACGGACAGGCTGACATCTGCTGCAAGGATGCTCAAAGCCGTTCTGGCGATGCATTTGTGTCACGGAATTATATTCCGGGATCAATTTTCACTCAATTTTTCAAAGAGGTGGCTTGTCAGTGACCACAAGGTTTCCGTAGGCGAAGACCTGGGAACGCTTTATCTTAGCGAGCAGCGCAGGAAATACGCGTGTGATGCACAAAATATTGTTGTTTCCTGGCGTGAACTAAAGAAGAATGTGGGTGATGCAACACAGAGCGGTATGATTGAGTTGCTGGCGATATTCCTTGTTGAGTTCAGCCGACGGCAGGACAAGCCTCTGGTAATCTTCAATACCGATGAGTTTATGGATAAAGATGTCCACGACGCGCTGATTCGGAACTTGCAACGTCAGGAATTCAGCAATTACCGCTATTATGAAGATACCTGCCTGGATGAGAAGCTTGAGCTCATCAGCAGGGCCTACTGTGTAATTACGGCACGGCTTCATACTGCTGTTGCAGCGCACGTACTTGGCAAACCGGCAGTTGTCTGTAATTATTCGCAGAAAATCATAGAATTTGCAGCAGGCAAACCCTCTGTTATGATGCTTTCCCTGAGCATGATCGAATTGAAAGATGTGGACAGGTTTCTTGCCACGGTTCAGGATGGGATCACTGGTAATATCCGTAATGAAACCGAAAGCGTATATACCAGATTCGCACAGTCATTGTACAACCCTGACTGATGATGAAACAGCCAGCAATCGCAAAACAAAAACCGAAAGTCTTTTATCTGTCTCCCTTTTCACCAGCTGCATATAACTATGGCGCGCGTATGCGTTGCGCCTTTATCGCTGATGCACTAAGTTCCTGTGCTGAGTTATGCGTTTGGGTAATGAGATATAAAGTGTCTGATATGGACCCGACAAAGCGAGCTGTCTGTTGGGAACATCAAGAGTTCGATGAAATACCCGATACGCGGCTAAGAAAATTTTCCCGTCTGTTACGGGGCGTATTCTTGAACGCACCAATTTCTGCCGATCACTACCATAGTCGTGACCGACTCGGATTGATAATACATAAGCTCGTCTCATATCATCCCGATATTGTTATTCTGGGCAATTCTCATCTTGGTTTTTTTGAACCGATAGTTCGAAAATATGCTCCGGATGCTGCCATTGTTCTTGACACTCACAATGTGGAGTGGCTGGCATATAAACGCCTTGCTGAAACCGCCTCAACCAGGCTACAGGTGATAAAGAACATGATTCTTTCCAGATGCACCCAACAACTGGAAAAAAGGGTCTCCCTGTCGTGCGACGAGGTCTGGACGGTCTCAGACAATGATGCTCATGCGTTCGCGTCTTTCGGAGCGGAAAGAATTCATGTGATCCCCAATACAATTCCGCTGGAACAGTATCAGCCATTGCCTTTATCCGGAAATCGCACTATATCGTTCATCGGTTTGTATGATTATTCTCCCAATGAGCAGGCGGCCCTGTTCATGATTGCATGTTCCCACCGCTTGAAGCGGAAAGGTGTTGAGCACACTCTTATACTGATTGGTGCAAACCCTACTCCTAAAATGTATGCAGATGCCGGCAATGCTGATCACATCAGGATCACCGGTGAGGTTCCTTCTGCTCGTGATGAAATTCTCAAGGCTGATATCCTGGCTGCTCCCATCATAGCGGGTGGCGGAACCAAGTTCAAAATCATCGAGGCTTTCGCGTTGGGGCGCGCGGTAGTAACAACGCCGCTCGGCAGCGAGGGTTTGACACTACGGCATGGCAGGGATGCCCTCATTTGCCCGCTGGATCAGTTTGACGCTAACGTTGCGAGCGTGCTGGAATCACTTCCGCTCGCACAGCATCTCGGGAAACATGGACGAGCATGGGTTGAGGCCAATCTGTCTCCAGCAAAGATACAATACAGGATCATCGAGAGAATCGAAACCATCGCAAATCAGTTGCGCATGCATTGATGCGGGTAAGACGAAGCAATGTCCGGTTCAGACCACCATAAAGAAGGATTTTGAAATTGAGAGTAATCTTCCAGTCACGTAGAACTCTTTTCAGTGTCCCGGGCGGCGATACGATCCAGATTATTCAGACGGCTGCGGAGCTGCGGGCTCTTGGATGTCTGGTTGATATCTGCACGGACCTTGAAACGGATTTGAGTGCTTACGATGTCGTTCACCTCTTCAACCTTACTCGTCCGCAAGAACTTCTGATGCAGATACGTCATGCACGGGAACGTGGTAAAAAAATAGTTTTATCAACGATTTATGTTGATTTTCTCGAGTATGAACGACTGGCCCGCAAAGGGATGGGAAGGTTTGCAGCCCGTCTGCTGCCGCATTCAACTATCGAATATTCAAAAACCATTGCCCGGGCAATAAAGAATGGCGAGATGCATCGTGGCGTCATGCATTATCTGGCATGCGGTCATCCTTCCGCCCAACGTGAAATCATCCGCTCGACTGATCTGTTCATGCCGAATTCCGAACATGAGATGCAACGTGTTATTGCAGACTTTCCTGATGCCGCAGGAAAACCGTATCTGGTTGTGCCGAACGCTGTTGATGAATCATTATTCGGGAGTCTGTCTGCAATCGACACCGTACATCGTGATAGCATCCTCTGTGTGGCGCGAATAGAGGGACGTAAAAATCAGCTGCATCTCGTAAGAGCCATGCGTGATCTTCCCTGGAAATTAATGTTGATTGGTCAACCTGCTCCGAATCATGGCCGCTATTATAATGAGATCAGGAAAATAGCCGGTGCTAATGTTCACATACGGGGCGAGGTGCCCCATGAACAGCTCCCGGCATACTATGGCGCTGCCCGGGTGCACGTTCTGGCAAGCTGGATGGAGACAACCGGCCTTTCGTCTCTGGAAGCGGGCGCAATGGGGTGTAATCTGGTGATTACCGATAAAGGGGATACGAGGGAATATTTTGGGGACAGCGCTTTCTATTGCGATCCATCCTCCGTGCAATCGATTCGTGATGCTATTGTAAAAGCTTTCAATTCACCGGTCGAACCGGAACTTCGTAACCGGATTCTGCGGGATTATGTCTGGCGGAGAGCGGCGGAAAAAACGCTGGAAGGATATGAGTTGATTTTGTCTCTATCTGATTAGCGATTCTCCCTCCTCTACCTGACGCACCTCACACTTTCCTGCGCTAACCTCTTAGTTTATGGGCTGTTTTTCGGACATATTCCAAAAAAGACTTCAATAAATCGGGCGGAACATCTTCAACCTTGTAATATACCCGTCCTTTATCGACGAAGGATATTGAGAATGGGTCACGAGGACTTCCCTCAATTGCCCACAGGCTGACAACGCCTTCCGGGTCTCTGATTACCCGATAAGCACCGTGGCGATAGTGGCGCATCAAGGTTAATGCTGCACTTTTTGCCTGGCCGTCGAGATTTAGGTCTCTATCCCGTGTCATTTTGAACTTCGGGGCCTCCAATTTCATGAAAATAAATTCATAATTCCTGATTTCCCGGAAGTTCGGAAAGTTTCATTCCCTCTTCCGGTGTTTCAGGTTGAAGTGGGAAGGCGGTGAAGCGCAAGGTAATCTTCCCTCACCGGCGAAAAGACCTCCACTGCTACCGAGTCTTCGGTTATCTCGGCGCTGTGCAGGGTATCTCCGGGGATGCACCAGCTATCCCCTTGCAGGACATCGTGTACTTCCGAACCGATGGTCAGCCTGATTTGCCCTTTTACCAGATACCCGGTCTGTTCGTGTGGGTGAGAGTGCAGAGGCAGATTGGCTCCCTTTTGCAGCCGGAACTCCACCATCAGGGTCTTGTCGCCATGCACCAGAGTCTTCTGCCGGATTCCGTCTATTGCATGTCTGTAGCCATCGTCGCTGTTCTTTTCAAACATCCAACTCCTCCATTGTCTATCAGGCACTTTCGCGGCCTACCTTGTAACAGGAACTGTCGCAGAAGAAGTACGTTTACGTATGCGTGTGTATAGCCAGTTTAGAAGCAATGTCCCATTAACACCGATCACAATAGCAAAGAGAAGTGCCATTGCATGCCCCGTACGAACACGTACGGGAGTAATGGTATTACCAACAACTCGATATTCACTGCAAAAAATATAGTCTTCGGTATTGTAGGTCACCTCAACGCGTTGTTCACCTCTGTCCTCAATAACTGTAAACCTCACAGATGGGGAAAAATTCTTCGCCGGTTCCAACGTAAACTGCCTCTCCCCGCCTGGGAGCGACAGTGTGCGCTTCGGATCTGTCGTCAGCAGTTTTTTAAATTCTGACCATCTGAGCAATTCAAAGCGTTGAGGGTTACTCTCCGGTACCTCCAAAACTATAGGGAAAAAATTACCCGGCTCGCCCCCAGGTGCATACCGGGTAACGGTAAGGTAATTGTAAGATGTTCTGGCAATAATTGCGAAAACTAACAGCCTTACAAGAAAAGTAGTGAGTTTCTTCATATGTAGATCCATAAGGGGTATAGAAATTACAAATTTACCCTTTTAGGCAAAAAAAATACACAATGCATGCAGTTCATTTGTCTAACTATCTGCCTCTTTTGGCGCCAACCGTAATAACATTATTTTGGAAATTCTTTTCATCAGCAGCGTCAGGGGAAAGCAGAATCCAAAGAAAAACAGGCAGGCATACAGGTAAATGGGAAGCATTAATTGCGTATTACCGATCGCATTGATCACGGTATTACAGCGGCTGAGCAACTCTCCTACGCCTATGATGGAAGCTGTACTGGATGCCATGACAATGATCAGTGCATAGCTTGTCCAGCTCGGGATGAACAGGAAGGCAGCGCTGGTATTCCCCATTTTCCATTCTTCCATGGCGATAGTCAGGTTGTCGCTGGTGAACCCTATCACTGCAATAGCCAGAGCCAGTGCAGCTTTCACCCATACAGGGAACACCAGAATGACATTTGTAGACGGGATCAGTATTTCTACAGGCAGCATGAAAGCAAGATAAAACTGGAACACAATGGTCGGAATGCTGCGTGAAAACTCTGTAGCCACCAGGCTGAACACTTTAAGGCGAGGGCGACTCGAAACGCGCATCAGAGCCAATACCCAACCAGCGGCAGTTCCTATCGCCATGGCAACCAGCGATATCAGGATATTCATGCCGAAGCCGGACAGTAAAAAAGGGGTCCAGGCATACAGATGTTTTAACATTTCGGTGGCGTTCATAATGTGGTTCTCTCCAATACGTCAGATTCCGGGCAATCAGTTCTCGGTCTGTGCCGCCTCTAGAACTCGATTCTCCAAATTCCGCAGTAGTCGAACTACACAGAAAATAATCAGCAGATACGTCAGCAGCAAGGCATTCATCATTACACCAACATTGCCGCGTTCGTTGATAATTGAAGTTGTGACCGACAACAGCTCAGGCACGGCAAAAGCCGAAGCCATCATGGTCGCCTTGGAAACATTGATCAACGAGGCGGTGACCGAGCCGCTGGCGAGCCAGGCAAGTTGTCGCACATTGGATAATCTCAGCTGATACTCCGGATGCTGTAACCGGAAAGTCGCTGCAGCTTCCAAGAATGCCGCCATCACCCCCCCGCCGGTATACACGCTGAGGCACCAGACCACCACCGCAAGTGCAGGAAGAGAAATGCCATATATGGAGCCAACACCAAACAACAGCACATACATGGACGTCAGGGGAGGATTCATCCTGGCGACCGCACACCCGGCTTTGGCCAGCGGTGCCAGCAACATGATGCGTGCTTCTGCGCATACCGCGCCGACTATGCCAAACGCCAGACTACATATAATGCACATCACGGTCAGCAGCAAAGTAGTCGCCAAACCCTTTAAATATTGCATCCGATCGAACGAATCATATATCAGGGTCAGGTTGATGCCGGTCCGTTCATTCAACCAGAGTCCCATTTGCGTCAGGCCGCTGACATCAGAGGACACCAGGAATATCTTGTTGCGGCATTCTGCATTCCAGGCGCCATCGACACCGCGTTGACAAAACGGCTTGCCTGCAGAGTCTTTCTTTTGCCAGAGTTCATAGCTATCTACCAGAAATTTGGATGGCGGGATGTTCCAGGCCTTTTCTCTTTCAATCAAGAAGCCGCTGCGATGCCAATCGGCCACGATGTCACCGAGAACTTTCTCAAAATCGCTGCCGCGTTCTTTGATGGAGATGGCGATGGCCCAGGGGGTGACCAGAGCCGGTGGCAGAGGCGCCTTGTAACCCTTCCATTCCGGCTTGGTCAGATCATTAAGCACGGCTGTATTATCAAACAGATAACCTATGCAGCGACCATTCTTGACCGCCAGCTTGGCATCGCGGGCAGTGTTATACATCTGTAAATCAAGCAGATAGCGCTGTTGCATGGTGCGATTGAAGTATGAGCCCTGGGTTGCGCACACTTTTTTTCCGCGGATATCCGCCCAATCCTTGGCATTTTCCTGTGGAGGCATGAGCAGTGTCACACCTGAAGCGTAATAATTCGGTTCTATCATCGTGGCGATCTGGCGACGTTCTGCCGTATCGCCAGTGGTGGCAAGCACCATGTCAATAGTACCTTCCTGCACCTTTTGCAGCCGGTTGCTGCCGGTAACACTGACCTTGCTCAGTTTCACCCCGAGACGTTTGGCTATATCGGCTGCAAGATCATGTTCAAAACCCTCAGACTCACCCAGATGGTTCAACATACCAAACGGGGGATAGTCGGTTTTGACACCAACAATCAGTGTGCCGCGCCGCTTGATCAGCGCCAGGCGCTCACTGGCGAAAAAGGCGCTTCCGGACGGCAGATTTCTGGTCTTCTGAGCGGCACCCAAGTCGACCATGCTGAAGAAAACCGTACAGAGAAGCAGGCTGAATCCAACTGGTAATGCGGTTATTCGGGAAATTCGCATATACTCTCTTTCCTGTTAACCCATCTGAGACGGACTTAAACCGGATCAGCCACAATGCATATACCGTAGCCTAACGAAGCCGGTAACAGCGGCAGAAGCGCCGCATCGATTTTTCCCAGCAGATCGGATTGAGTAATAAGCCACTCTGGCAGAATACTCTCGGGTGACATCGTTCGAAGTTCGAAACCTGCTTCCAGCAATTCTTTTTTTAATCCATTAACCGTATACAGATGGTAAAAAAACAGATGATCTTCATCTGCAATAGTTCGGGTAAAAAATATGTTTCCTCGTTCCTTCAGACATTCGGGGACACTGCCGCTCATACGCCTCAATTTTGAGTACAGCAGTTCCATCGGCCGGCGTCGAAACTTACTGGGCACCGTCAAAATCAGCCGGCCATGGTCGGAGATCAGGCGGCGCATGTGCTGTAATGTTTTAATCCGGTCGGAACGATTGCCGACATGACTGAGCACGCCGAACATCAACATGATAAAGTCATACCGACCCTGATTTTCCAGCAATGCAGAGCTGCCGCAAAACATCCTGACACGTGCAGCCAAAGGGCTGCCTTGCACATACGCGGCAATCTCGTCTATTGCCGGTTGCGAGATATCGAAGCATGTAATAGTCGCCTGAGTCTGCTGTAACAGGGGCAAAGCGTATCGACCATTACCGCAGCCATAATCGAGGATATTCGTAGCTTTTCCTGCGCCGTGCCTGAACAGGAATTCCAACGTTGACCGGTTTGGTTTTGGATAGCGCCGACTGTATTCGCGCGAAGTATAGTAATAATCATACAGCTTGTTCATCGCAATTGTGATTTCATTCGCATTATTCGACTCGGAGCTTCTGGAGTGATCGGGCTGATCATGCTCCTGCGTCGAAAATTCATGATCAGTCATTATGGTTTTTTCCTAATCAATGAATTAACAATCCGGGCGTTTTCAATCACCCATGGTTCCTTCAGCATGTCAAGATGGGGGCCGTAGCCGTCATGAACGGTACAATCCGCCGCTGTGAGATCGTACCACTCCTGCGAGAGTCCCTCAAGGTCCATTGAATTTCCGGCACGAACCAGATGAATCGCCCCTTTGATGAGGCCCTTTGTGGGGCCGGATTCAATAAAGTCAAGGTAACGGCGCATTTTACCGAAGGCGACCTCCCGGATATGGGGGCTCTCCATCAGTTCAGCCAGGTTGCCGTAAAGCGCCGGGTCCGGCGAGTAATCACCGGCCCACTTTTCCATATTATCAATGACCGGCGCGTTCGGCAACCGTTTCCAGCTGTCCAGCAATATCAGTTTCGAAACGAACCGTCCATGACTTTCCAGCTCCTTTGCCATTTCAAATGCAAGATTTCCACCGCTTGAGTGACCCATAACAATCAAGGGACCGTCTGGTTGTAGCTGTTCAATTATTTCGGTGTAAGACTTCAAACGATCATCCGATTCAATAAACGTAAAGCCGTGAAAAGTGACATCATCCAGCAGTGAGGCGAGACGATTGTAGGCGATAGGATAGCCGTTGATGGGAGGAAAGGCAAAAACATGAACATTGCCACCCTGTTTCAGAAGTGTGTGCAGATTATCCTGGTATCCGCCAGCAAAAGCTGCAGTCCGCTCACACTCCAGCGCCAGTTCGCTCAGAATTGCATTTTGAAACAGGGCGGGAAGCGGCAATTGTATATTGAGTTGTCGTTGAATTGCTGCGACAACCCTGATGGCAGCAATACTCTGACCACCGATCTCGAAGAAAGAATCATGGCGTGAAACAGCCGTGCGCCCCAGAATCTGTTCCCAAATGGCGGCAAGACTTTTCTCCATCGGGGTTGACGGGTGCTCACCGCTGCCTGCGGTCAGCACCCGGTCGATATCGGTTGCGACAAGTCGTGTACGGTCAACCTTGCCATTGATGTTCAGCGGAAAGGCCTCCAGCGGGACAAAACGAGCCGGCAGCATGAAAGAGGGGAGCTGTTTGGCCAGTTCGGCTTTCAGCCCTCTCAGGTCCAATTCTCCTCTCATCAGCAGAAACGCAACCAGTTCTCTGTCCGCCCCCTCTCCCCGCGCAACCACAACAGCGCCGCTGACGTCAGGATGCTTGAGCAGAGCCCGTTCCACGTCACCACACTCGATACGGAATCCACGAACCTTGACCTGATTATCTCTCCTCCCCAGAAACTGAACCGTGCCGTCAACGGACCGCCGCCCCAGATCGCCGGTCCGGTAGAGCCGCCGGCCGTTTTTGAACGGGTGGGCAACAAAGACCGAAGCTGTCAACTCAGGATTATTGAGATACCCCCTGGCAACTCCTGGTCCGGCAACGCAGATTTCTCCGGTAACGCCAAACGGAACAATCTGCTGCTGTTCGTCAAGGATCAGCAGTTCACTGTTTGCCATTGGCGCGCCGATAGGAATAGAGCCATGATACGGACGGAAGGGATCAACAGCGTGGATGGCGGAACAGACTGAGGCCTCGGTTGGCCCATAGGCATTGAACACCTTTTTTTGTCTGGCATAGTACACTACGTCGGCGGCAATGGCCGCTTCACCCGCTGTGATTATGATCCGCAGCGGATCGAGGGACGCGCCGGTTGTCCGTAAGGCGTTCAGGTAGACCGGCGGCAGAGTCGCCACCGTTGTGCCGGTTCCATCCAGCAGGCTGGAAAACAGCGCCGGGTCCGCATTCTGGTCCCGGCGGGAGATCACAAGTTCCGCCCCGGAATGAAGCGCAAGAAAAATCTCCGACATGGCGCCGTCAAAGGAGAAGGAAGAAAACAGCAGGCACCGGTCCGCAGGGGTGATGCCGAAGGTGCGGATCTGATCCAGGATCATGTTGACGAATCCCCCATGCTGCAGCAGCACCCCTTTGGGCAGACCGGTGGAACCGGAGGTGTAGATAATGTAAGCAGCCGAAGAAGCTGCGGGACGGTTCTGCAGCGTACCGGCAGTTGCCGTTTCCATAAGGGAGGCTATTGTGATTAGCTTGACGGAGTCGGCATATACGGACACCTGCGCCGCAGCCTCTTCATCAACCACTATGTATCGGAGACCGCTGTCAGAAATGATATGACGGATGCGACTTTCCGGCTGTTCAGGGTCGATCGGCAGATAGACTCCGCCTGCCTTCATTATCCCGATCAATGCCACAGGAAGAGAGGAGCTTCTCCCGGTCATGACCCCGACGGCCTCTTCCGGCCTGAGGGTGTGAAAGTTCTGCAACGCAAGCGCACAGCGGTCTGAAAGCCGATCCAGCTGCGCATAGGAAATTGACTGATCAGCGGCGACAACCGCTACGGCATCGGGAAAACGGGCCGCCTGATCCTGAAACAGGTCAACCATGCTTTTTTCCTCCGGCCAGGGCAGGACAGCTCCTGTTGCGCAAACCTGGAGCGCGGCAC
Source organism: Desulfuromonadales bacterium (assembly GCA_037129255.1). Lineage (GTDB taxonomy): Bacteria > Desulfobacterota > Desulfuromonadia > Geobacterales > Pseudopelobacteraceae > JACRCG01. The sequence continues at coordinate 89,523 of JBAXVG010000003.1, forward strand.
GTTCCTCTTCAGGCAACAGCTCCAGACGGTTCAGCGGCATGTGCGGTGCGGCAGCGACTGAGCCGGCCAGTTTCACAAATCGCTGCGCAATTCTGTTGGCTGTTTCCGGGAAAAACAGATCGGTTGCATACTCCAGCTCCAGAATCAGAGCATCACCGTCCGGAAAGAAGTTAAAAGTCAGATCAAAACGGCTTGTGCCACCGTCAAGGGGGACCGGAGAGACCTGCATGTTGTGGAAACCCGGAACATCTTCAATCTCCTCCTGCAGTACCATCATGACATCAAAGAGCGGTGCATGTCCGGTATCCCGAGGCAGTGCAAGCTCGCCGACCAGGGTGTCAAAGGGGTAAAGCTGATGATCATAACCGTCCAGTGCGATCCGGCGAACCCGGGTCAACAGCCCGGTAAACGGTTCATCCGGGGTAATCCTGCTGCGGAGCGCAAGTGTGTTGACAAAGAAGCCGGCCACCTCCTCAATCTGCTGAAGCGGACGTCCGGCAACCGGGACCCCCACGGTGATCTGCTGCTGCCCCCCCAGACGGTGCAACAGCGTCTTGAGAAGTGACAGCAGCACCATAAATATGGTTGCATTCTGACTCCGGGCCAGCTCACCCAACCGGGCAGCAGTTGCCGCCGGAATGGGAACCGCTACGGTTTCGCCGCCGTCACGCCGTAAGGCCGGCCGTGGAATATCGGTTGGCAGATCAAGGGGCACAGCAGGATCGGACAGAGCGGTATGCCAGTACTGACGCATCTTTTCCCAGGCTCCGGCGGCAAGACGCTTATTCTGGTGATGTGCCCATTCCTTGTACTGCACCGGCAGTGGCACGGTCGTGGCACTCATCCCCTCCGAGCTGATCCGGTACAGCCGGGCAAGATCGTGCAACAGAATCCCCCACGACCAGCCGTCGCCGATGATATGGTGCATCACCACCAGCAGCAGCCCCTCGTTCAACCCTGTCTGATAACAATATGCTCGTGAAAGCGGACCTGCTGCCAGATCAAAGGGAATAACCGCATGCTTCCGGGCCTGACAGAGCGCCTCTTTCCAGGGTTCAGGCTGGTCGCACAGGTCAATAACCGACAGAAAATCAAGGGTTTCCGGCAGTATCACCTGAACCGGCAGGCCATCTTGTTCCGGGAAAACCGTTCGCAACGCTTCGTGCCGCAGCGCAAGACCGGCAAAGCTTTTTCGCAGAGCTGTCAGATCTACAACCCCCTCCATCTTCAGAGCCACCGGCATGTTGTAGGCTGATGAACCGGGAGCCATCTGCTGCAGCATCCAGAGACGCCGTTGCCCGGGCGAAACGTCATACCACGGCTGAATCGCCAGCGGCACCAGTTCCGGTTCCGCGGCCGTGCCGCCTCCCAGCGCCGAAGCGAGGGTCTCAGGAGTGGGATTCTGAAAGATCAGCGCCAGTGGAATTTCCTGACCCAGTTCCCTGGCAATGGCTGATGAGATACGGATCGCCTTGATACTGTGGCCTCCCAGATCAAAGAAATTATCATGCATGCCCACCTGTTCCACTCCGAGAATCCGTTGCCATATCGCCGCTACACTCGCTTCAGTTGCGGTGCGGGGAGGAACGAACAAACGTCCCCCTGCCGGTTCGGCCCCGGCCGTTCCCGTTTTCGGCAGCGGTAGCGCCTTGCGGTCGGTTTTGCCGTTTGGGGTCAGCGGTACTTTGTCCAGGATCAGATAGAATGAGGGGAGCATGTAGTCGGGGAGAGTTTTCGCCAGCATGGCCCGCAGTTCGGAGGGTGACGGAACCGGATTTCCATCAGGCACCAGATACGCGGCAATCTCGTTCAGTCCGTCAATTTCGACAATATGGGCCACCGCCTCACCTATGCCGGGGATCTTCAGTAACGTCTGTTCGATCTCGCCGGTCTCGATCCGGTAACCGCGCACCTTGACCTGATTGTCCATCCGGCCGCCGCACTGGAGGGTACCGTCGGGGAGAAAACGCCCCAGGTCTCCGGTACGGTAAATTCGCTCTCCGGGGCGCACCGGATGGGGAATGAAGCGGTCGGCGGTCTGCTCGGAGCGGTTCCAGTAGCCACGTGCCAGCCCCTGCCCGCCGATGCAGAGTTCACCCCAGACGCCGGCAGGAAGCAGGTAACGGCCATCCGGGGTGAGTATCAATACATCTTCGTCAACCAGCGGAGTGCCGATAGTCAGGCGGGCGTTGTTCAGCCGGGCGGTGGTTGACCAGATGGTCGCCTCGGTGGGGCCGTAGACGTTGAACAACGCCGTATCCGTCAACCCCTTCAGGCGCTCGAACAGGTTTTCCGGGAGCGGTTCCCCGCCGACAAGGAGCGCCTTCAGCCCGGAGAGCGCCGCCAGGTCGGTTTCCTCCAGCATCAGCTTGAGGCGTGATGGAGTAATCTGCAGCACGTTGACGCCGTCACGCCCGAGCAGGGCGGCAGCCTTGCCGGGATTGTTGGCTGTGGCGTCGGAGGCCAGCACAACCGTCATGCCGGACATGAGCGAACAGATCAGCTCCAGCACCGATATATCAAAGGTAATGGTGGTCAGCGCCAGGATGGTGTCACCGGGCGCCAGCCCGTAAATCGCCGCCATGTTGCGGTTGAAGCTGATCACGTTGCGCTGCTCCAGCATCACCCCCTTGGGGAGTCCGGTGGAACCGGAGGTATACATCAGATAGAGCAGATTGTCCGGTCTGGTGGTGCGGGCCGGATTGGTTTTTGGAGCGTCGGGAAGCTGATCCAGATCGATGATAACGGCATCATTGCTTATGCCGGACAGACCGTCACGGTGTTTCTTCTCCGTCAGCAGTACACGGCAGCGGCTGTCCTCCAGCATATAGGCGATGCGCGCGGCAGGAAAGGCCGGATCCAGCGGCAGATACGCGGCTCCGGATTTGATGATCCCCAGAAGCCCCGCCATCATACGTTCGGAGCGATCCATCAGGATGGCAACCACCTCGTCGGACTGCACCCCGCACCGTTCCAGCAGATGGTTCGCCACCCGGTTGGCCGCTTCGTTTAAATCCCGGCAGGAGAATTGCCGCGACTCAAAGACTAGGGCAATCCGATCCGGAAAAACAGCCGCCTGGTGTTCAAACAGATCGGCCACCGTTTCGGCGGCTTCATCCCCGTGCGGCTTGTTGAATACGGTCAGGATAAGATCTTTTTCACGAGGAGAGAGGATCGATAATCCGGCAGAAGGGACATTCAGGTTTTCAAGCAGCGAATCAATCAGCTGCTCCAGGCCCCAGGAAACCCGCTCTATCTGGTCATGACCATAAACAGCCGGATCATAACCCATTCGAAATACAATCTCCTTCCCGGGTATGATCGAAAGCTCAAAAGGGTAGTTGGTATTCTCACGCATCTCGGCGCGGGTAATCGAAAAATCCCGACCGTACGGCTGGTCAACGTCGGTAATCCGTTCATCCAGCGGATAGTTTTCAAATATCAGGACATGATCCAGAAGTGCCTGTTTCAGGGAGGTTTCAGCCTGAATGTCAGCCAGTGAGCACCAGTGATGGCGCGAAGCTGCCAGAGTATCCGCCTGGACCCTCTTCAGCAGTCCGGGAACGGCAGTTTCCCCGTCAATTCTGATTCTGACCGGCACCGCGTTAATAAAGAGCCCCACCATCCCTTCAATCCCCTTGAGATCATCAGGACGCCCGGACACCGTAGCGGCAAAGACGGCTTCATCGACACCATTGATGCGGCAGAGCAGGATTCCCCATACTGTTTGCAGCAGCACGTTAAGGGTCACGCCGTTTTCAGCAGCCAGCGCCGCCAACGACTCGGCCCGCCGCTGATCGATGCGGAAAACAAGATTTCCCCGCCCTGCCTGCGACGCTTCGCTGAGCGGAAAACGCGGAATCCCGGTTGACTGTGAGAAACCCTCCAGATACTGCCGCCAGAAACGGCGTGACGCCTCCTGATCCTGTTTTCCGATCCAGGTGACGTAACCGGAAAAAGGAGAAGGTTCAGGCAGTGTATGCTGATTCCCCTGCACAAGAGCGGTGTAGATTTCCAGCAGTTCTCCCTGGAGGATTCCAACTGACCAACCATCCAGAATAATATGATGGTGACTCCAGATCACCTCCGTTTCGTCATCCGCGAGGGGTACCACCGCAACCCTGGTCAGAGGGTCTCTGGCCAGGTTAAACGAAGCCGCCCGGTCCTGCTCCTTTAAAGAACCAATCCGCACCTCCGCCTCATCCCGAGTCATTCCCCGCAGATCAACGGCGCTGAAGTCGACCCGCCACTGTTTCAGCACGATCTGCAGCGGCCGTGGCACATCCTTGTGAACAAAAACCGTGCGCAGCACGTCATGCCGCCGGACAAGCTCCTCCCACGCTTTCTGAAAAAGCGGTATATCGAGATTTCCCTTCACCCGGTAGGAAAGCTGCTCGAAATAGGATGCTCCGGCATCGTAAAGAGCATGGAACAGAATCCCCTCCTGAAGCGGGGTGAGGGGATAGATATTTTTTACGTTTGCTTTTGAGATCATGGCGATTGGTTGCGACTCCTTCAAACGGTTGTCGAAATATGCAGGATGGGCATGCTACGCTTTGCCTGTCAATTTCCCTTCCCGGTACTGTTCCTCAAAATAGGCTCTTACTTTTGCCGGATCGAAATCCAGAAAAGTGCCGCCGGTGTCAAAATGCTGGATGAATACCCGCCCTACCGCATAGGTGATCGCCCCGTTGGCAGCCGGCATAACGGCCAGTGACAGCACGCCGAACAGCGGGAACATCTTGAGGGCGCTCCCCCCCAGGTAACCGGCATTCAAACCGCCGACCAGCGCCGCCACTGCGGATTTTGAACGCTGTTCGCTGAACGGAATGTCATACAGGGCCGCAAGCTTTTTCAGCATGGCGATCTGAATCGCCGTCATTGCCACCATGTCAATTACCGGAACAGGCAGCAGTCCGACTCCGGCCGCCCATGCCGACGACCTGCGCACAAGCTTTACGGCGTCGCGCAACTGTTCATCACTGTTCTGTCCCGAGGATTTCTTAACCGGCTGTTCTGCGACCGGTACAATAGCGGCATTCTCCTCAGGGGGTGCCGGTTCACCTGTCTCATCCGGCCCGGACGTTTCTTCCGGGGACATTTCGTAGATCCGCTTTCTGTTGCGCTGCACCTTACCCTTTTCCGATTTCTCACTCATGATTGCTCCTTTCGTTTTCAGAGTACTATCTCAAGCAATTCGGCAACATACCGGTCATAATCTTCTCTGGCACCGCTCTTCCCATAGCGGGAAAAAATTGTTCCACCGGCAGCCAGTACCTTGGAGAACTCACTGCTGGTTGCGATCACCGTCAGCGGCACATGCGGATACCGCTCCCTGATGCTGACCAGGGCGTTACGGGATACCGTCTCCCGCTGGTCATACCGGGTGTAGAGGATCCTCACCGCAGGATGAGGCAGGCCGAAGGTGTCGCAGATGGAGCTGATCTCCCCCAGCGTCAAATCAAGCCCTTTCAGGGAAAAAGCATCGCTTCCCACCGGGATCACCACTGTACCGGCGGCACAGATTGCCGAGATAACCGCGATGCCCAGCGACGGGGGACAGTCAATGATAACGGTGTCAAAGCCCAGGAGGCGCAACTGTTCACACACCCCCCTGACCGCCTTTTTCTGAGATCCGGGGTTGAGCAGGCTGGCATCAAGCAGCGCATTTTCCAATGAAGACGGAAGAATCGACAGATGCCCCCCCAGCTTAACCAGCGCATCAGCCAGAAGCTCCTCCGGCTGCTTCCAGATATCGAGAAATATCGGCTCGTCATCGGCGGGAACCGCCCCCAGCGCCATACTGGAAGAGCCTTGCGGATCAAGGTCGAGGACACAGGTTTTGAAGCCGAACTGGGCAGCACGCACCGCCGTGGAGACGGTGCTGGTGGTCTTGCCGATGCCCCCTCTCATGGTAGTGTGCGCTATGACCCGGAAACGGTACGAAACCCCCTTCTCTTCAAGAAAGCGTCTGACCCCTTGCGGTGTGATGCCGGTGGTTGCCGCGTTGATCCGCTCCAGTTCATCCGGCCGGAAGAGGCGCTCCAGCTCCCCTGTCCCGGCACCGCATTTCATCGCAAGTTCACGGGTCGTTAACAGCGAATACGTCTGCCTGTCTGTATCAGTTGTCATAGCCCAGTCCTTCCAGCAGCGCATCTAGTTGATCGATATCGAGACCGTCATAGCTGATATCGCTGGGGGTGATAACCGCATCTTCCACCTGGCAGCAATGGGCGATCAGTTTCCTGAGATGTTCCAGCAGGCTTGCGGCAAGTTGATTCGCCCTCCCGGTTTCAATCAGCCGCCGGTCATGGTGAAGGTTGACAGACAGCTTCCCGCCCATGACAGAACAGGTTAATTCAAGATCAAAAGCGGTCTCTATCTCTTCCCCTGCACTGTCGCCATGCTGCTCAGTAGCAGGAAAGAACGGTCCGCTCCCGAAGTCTGCGTCAAACGTGCCCAGATAATTGAAACTGATCCGGGGCAGCTGTGGCAGCTCACATCCCTGTTTCAGGTTGTCGGGAGTCAGCCAGCGCAGTACTCCGTAGCCGAGGCCATGTTTAGGCACGGCTCGAACCGCTTCCTTGATCACCCGCAGGCGGTAGCCCGGATCATCACGCTCCGAAATCTCCAGCAGGTGCGGATAGAGGGTGGTAAACCATCCAACGGTGCGCGAGATATCCTGATCGGTCCCGATATCCTCCCGGCCATGTCCTTCAAGGGTAATCAGATGACGCCGGGAACCGGTCCATTCCTGAAGTGCAAGAGCCAGAGAGGTCAGCAGCAGGTCGGAGGTATCGGTGTGGTAGGCCTGATTGGCCTGGTTCAATAGTTGCAGCGTCTCTTCGGCAGACAACTCACGCTGGATTCCGTCAAAGTCGGCAACTCTCCCTTTCCTCTGATCAGGCGCAATCAGCAGCGGTAACGGGGCGGCATCGATACGGGCGATGTCCTGCCAGTACTCCTGCTCCTTCAGCAGCGCTTCACCGGCGGCATACTCGCATAACCGTTCACTCCAGCGTTTGAAGGAATCGCTCTTGCAGGGGAAAGCGAGCTGTTCTCCCGCAGTAAGCCGGGCATACCCGGAAAGCAGATCTTCGGCCAGTATCCGCCATGAGATTCCATCAACCACGAGATGATGGATTACGATCAGCAGACGATCTCCATCCGGCAGCCGGTACAGTGCGCACGCCACCAGCGGTGGAACAGCCGGATCAAATCCGGCCTGCAGTGATGCGGCATGACGCTCCAGCGCCGCACACGGATCGGCACTACCGCTCAGGTCAACCGTTTCAAAACGGGGAGCCGGAACTTCAGACAGGTTTTCCTGCCGCCAACCGGCTTCACCGCAGGTAAAGCGGATTCGCAGGGCATCATGATGAAAGACCAGGGACTCGAACAGTGAACGTAATGCCTGCTCATCCAGCCGTTCTTCAGAGCCGAGCAGAATGGACTGGTTGTAGTGATGGATCCCCTTTGTCTGCTGTTCGAAAAACCACCGCTGCACCGGTGTGAGCGGGATTGCCCCGCTGACGGCCCTCTGGTCGGCAACCCGTGTCAGCTTCGTCACCCTCCCGGCCAGCCCGGCCACTGTCGGAAACTGGAATATATCCAGCATCTCCACCTTCAGCCCATGCTGCTGCAGGCGGGAGCCGACCTGGATGGCACGGATGGAGTCTCCCCCCAGCGCAAAGTAGTTATCATGAATCCCCACCTGTGAACGCCCCAGTACCCCTTCCCAAACGGTGGCAACTATCTGCTCCAGTTCAGTGCGGGGCGCGACGTACCCGGTGCCCAGATCCAGGCCGTGGAGCTGTTCGTTGCGCGGGTCGGGCAGCGCCTTGCGATCGAGCTTGCCGTTGGCGGTCAGGGGCAACATATCGAGCGGCGTAAACCACGAGGGTATCATGTAATCGGCCAGTTTTACCGCGAGATGTTCACGCAGAGCCGTGACAGAAACTTCATGGGCAAAGACAATCCAGGCCGCCAGAGCCAGAGTTTCACGTTCACCCTCCAGCGCCTGCACCGTGCATTCCTTTACTGCCGGATGTTCAAGCAGACGGCTTTCAATCTCACCAGGCTCCACCCTGAAACCACGAATCTGCACCTGATGATCGTTGCGCCCCAGATACTCCAGTCCACCCGACCAGTTCCAGCGCCCCAGGTCGCCGGTTCTGTAGAGCCGTTCTCCCGCTTGGAACGGGTTATCGACAAAGCGTTCTTCAGTCAGTTCCGGCCGGTTCAGATAGCCGCGGCTGACCCCGCTGCCACCGACGTACATCTCACCCGGCACCCCGGCCGGCATCAGGTTCATGGCCGCATCGCAGACATAGACAGTCGTATCCGGAACAGGCCGGCCGATAGGGCTTCTCCCGCCGCCGGCCAGTTCGTCAATCGTCAGGTGATGGTAGGTAACATGCACCGTCGTTTCGGTAATACCGTACATGTTTATCAGAGCCACGTCCGGGAATTTCACACTCCAACTCCGCAGACGGGACGGTTCCAGCCGGTCGCCGCCGAAGATCACATAGCGCAGATGTGTGCTCCAATCATGGTTCTGCGGCAAAGCCTCTTCAATAAACCCGTAGAATGCGGCAGGAGTCTGGTTCAGCACCGTCACCCCTTCATCCCGGACAATAGCCGCGTAACGGGCAATATCACGAACCTCCTCGCGACGGGGGATTACCAGCCGTCCGCCACGCAGCAATGCCCCGTACATTTCCCATACGGAGAAATCAAAACAGAAGGAGTGGGATTGTATCCAGACATCGTTCTCGGAAAACTCGAACTGCAGCCGGTCGTTGAACAGAAGCCGCACCACGTTACGGTGTTCCACCACCACCCCTTTCGGTTTACCGGTAGAGCCGGAGGTGTAGATGATATAGGCGGCATCGGCGGGAGCCGGGGATGTATCTCCCCTCCCACCTGTCTCTCCCCGGCCGGGGGGGAGGGAATCATGTACGGATTCCAGCAGCAGCCCTGCCCCGGAATCATCCAGCATGAAGCGGATCCGCTCCTCCGGATAGGCGGGATCAATGGGCAGATAGGCGCACCCGGCCTTGAGGATACCGAGCAGTTGAGCCGGCATCAACATCGACGGTTCAGAAATCAGGGCGACGATCCCCCCTGGTCCGATCCCCCGCCCCCTGATCAGAGCGGCAATCCGGTCAGCTTCACCATTGAGACCGGCGTAGCTGAGGCTTTCGCCCTGAAAGGTGACAGCGATCCGCTCGGGTGTCCGGGCCGCCTGTTGTTCAAACAGAGAGACAAGAGTGGCGTCTTTCGGCCAGCCGGCGGCTGTGGCGTTGAAATCCCCATGGATCCATGCCAGTTCCGGCGGAGACAACAGCGGCAGTTCCCGGATAAGGCAGTCCGGATTGGCGGCCACCCCTTCGGCCAGAACCAGGAAGTGCCTCGCCATCAGCTTGATTCGTTCGGGCAGGAACAGGTCAAGATTGTACTCCAGCAGCACCTCGAACTCTTCCCCCATCTCCTGGAATACGAAATCCAGATCGAACTTGCTGATTCCCTCCGGATGGTCAAATTCCCGAATAGCTGCCCCGTCAAGGGTAAACGGCACCTGCCCGGCATTCTGCAGCACCACCATCAGGTCAAAAACCGGCGAACGGCTCACATCACGGGGGAGTTCCAGATCGTCCACCAGCCGGTCGAAAGGATAGCCCTGATGATCGAACGCGGCGGTATTGGTAGCCATGACTCGCGCCAGCAGCGCACTGAAACAGTCATCGCCCCTCACCTGATCCCGCAGCGCCAGGGTATTCAGGAAGAAACCGATCTGTGATTCCAGGTCGGGATGGGTGCGTCCGGCCACCGGCGTTCCGATCACCAGATCCTCCTGACCGGTATAGCGAAACACCAGCACCCGCACCAGAGCCAGCAGCAGGGCAAAAAGGCTGGCTCCCTGTCCGGCGGCAACAGCCCGCAGCTGGTTGGCCAGCGTGCTTTCGAGCGGAATGCGCACCACCGCACCGGCATACGTTTTAACCGGAGGGCGGGGGAAATCGGCGGGGAGGTCCAGCGGCGGCAGAGTTCCGGCCAGCTGTTTCAGCCAGTAGGTCCGGTCGGCCTGAATAACGTCAGCCGCCAGGATGCTGTTCTGCCAGGCGGCAAAGTCACGGTACTGGATCGGCAGGGGTGATAACTGCGGATGTTCCCCTTTGACAAAGCCGTTGTAAAGCTGCGACAGCTCGGCGGTCATTACCCCCAGCGACCAGACATCGCTGATGATGTGGTGGATCACCAGGATAAGGACCGTTCGCTCCCGCCCCAGATGAAGAACAGAGATCCGGAACAGCGGAACTCTGTCCAGAGTGAAGGGGCGGGTCCATTCGGCCTGGAAAAACTCACGCGCCTTCCGTTCCGGGTCGGGATGCGCGGAAAGATCATGCCGGGTAATACCTGGAACCGTGATCGGCCTTACGTACTGTCGCGGCACACCGTCAATGGCGCTGAAAGTGGTTCGCAGTGTCTCGTGGCGCTGATACATGGTCTGCACTGCCTTGACAAAGGCATCATGATGAAAGGCCCCCTCGATCAGAAATGATGAGGCAATAATGTAGGCGGCGGTATCCTTGTCCATTTGGTCCAGCAGCCAGAGTCGGCGCTGGGCATGAGAAAGCTCGTAGGAATCTGCCTCCGCAACAACCGGAATATTCTGAAAGATCCTGGGGCGCCCGGCATCCACAAAGCGGGCCAGCTCCCTGATGGTGGGGCAGGCGAAGAAATCCCGCACCGACACCTCTACCCCGAACTGTTTGTAGATACGTGCAATCACCCGGATCGCTTTAAGCGAGTCACCGCCGATCTCGATGAACGGATTGCAGGCACCCACCCGGGCCAGCCCCAGCACCTCGCTCCAGATTTCCGCCAGCCCCTGTTCCGTGACTGTCGTCAACTCCTCATAGCTGGAAATCACCAGCTCTTCCGGTTTCGGCAGCGCCTTGCGGTCAACCTTGCCGTTCAGGCTGAGCGGCAGCTGATCCATGCGGATGAAATAGGCCGGTACCATGTAATCCGGCAGACGTGACAGGATCAACTCGCGCAGTTCAGCCTGGCTGAGCGGCTCCTGTTCGGTATAGTAGCATGCCAGGACATTTTCCATTTCATCGGTGCGATGCGGCACCACGATAGCCTGACTGAGCCTGGGGAAGGAGAGCAGCACCTGCTCGATCTCGGCCAGTTCGATACGATTGCCATGCACCTTGACCTGACTGTCCATGCGGCCGACAAATTCGATGACCATATCGGTGCGGTAGCGCCCCAGGTCGCCGGTGCGGTAGATGATATCGCGCGTTTCCGGGTTGATCGGATTCTGGACGAACTTCCCGGCGGTCAGTTCCGGAGAACGGTAGTACCCTTTGACTATGAAGGGGGATTTGACGCAGATCTCGCCGATCTTGCCGGGAGGACAGAGGATGTTGCCGTTCATGATCAGTATGACGGTGTTGCTGATCGGCTTGCCGATCGGTACGATCTCGTTTGGCTTCAGCTCATCCGGCGGAATCCGGTAAAAGCTCTTCAGCAGGGTTACTTCGGCCGGACCGTAGAGGTTCACCAGTTCGACATGCCGGCCGATAATCTGCCTCCACTGGTTTATATCCTTGCCGTAGAGGGTGTCGCCGGACTGAAAGAGCAGCTTCAGCTTGGGGAAACGGCAGATTTCGCCCTGCGCGGCCACCTCGCGCATCACCAGCCGCAGATATGACGGCACCGTCTGGAAAAGGGTCAACTCTGAAGATTCGATCCATTCGATCAGCCGGGCCGGGTTTTCTTTAACCCCGGCGGTGGGGATGCAGAGGGTTGCGCCGCAGCAGAGTGCAACAAAGTAATCTTTCAGACTGGCTTCGAAGGTAACCGGCGCCATCTGGCTGATTCTGGAGGTTTCGTTCAGCCCGAATTCGCTCGCCTGCCAGTGACAGTAATGGGCCAGTCCCTTGTGCCATCCCTCGATGAACTTGGGAACTCCGGTGGAACCGGAGGTATAGATCACATAGCAGCTGTCGTCCGGGTCGGAAATGAGCGGCAGATTTGAAGCATCGGAGGTAACCGGGACGAGAGTGCGCAGCCATTGACCGGCACTGTAAGCAATGTCGTAAAACAATACTCCCCCCCCCTCCGGGAGAGGGTTCGGGGCAGGGCTGGTTGCCGGGTACTCCATCACCAGTACCCGTGTTTTCTCCGCAAGCCCGAACTCTTCCAGCATATCCTGCAGTTCAGGCAGGAATGCCTGATTGGTCACGATGACTGAAGGCGTGGTGTGTACCAGGATATGCAGCAGGCGGGGACGCGGCTGGCCCGGTTCAAGCGGCATGAACAGTCCACCGCTCTTCAGGACCCCCAGTATGGCTGCCGTGTAGCCGATTCCGGCCGGCAGCAGGACGCCAGCCAGCCTGTCCCGGCCAATTCCCCGCGCCGTCAACAGCGAGCCGAGAATGTTTGCCTGCCTGTTCAGGTCACCATAGGTGACAGAAGCACCGCAACTCTCTTCGACCGCGTTATTATCGGGATAAGCGGCGGCAATATGTTCAAAAACACTATGGACGATTTTCTTGTTCATGAAACATCCTTATATGTAATCAGAATAGAAGCTAAACCGGCCGATCGATCTGATCGGTTCCATGGAAATGCTCCCATCAGAACGCCGGCAGCCCGAACTCTTCCAGAAAAACCCCGAAACTCAGCACAATCATCAACAGGTCATCCTCATACGGGACGTTCAACTGAAAACCGGGGCTGCTGTAGCGTTGCACCAGTCGTTCCACAACAGCAGGATTGAAATACCCCTGCCGGGCGATGGTGGCGGGGGAGAGCAGATCCCGCATCCATTCCAGCCCCTGCCCCAGCAGATACGGGCTGCCGGGCGCCACAAAACCGAACTTCTGGCGCTCGCGGATCGGGGCGGGCAGATAGCGCTCCCCGAGCCGTTTCAGCAGATACTTCTCGGTCAGGCCGTTCAGCTTCAAATCCGGCGGAATCTCCCGCACGAACTGCATCAGATTGATATCGAGAAACGGGTAGCGGGCCTCAACTGAATTGGCAAAGGCGGCCCGGTCGCCGTGATCGGAAATCAGGTGGGAGGCGAGCCGCAGCTTCAGGTCGATGTAGGAGCGCCGGTGCACCGGATGTCGTCCGGCCAGTTTTGATATATCGATCACCCCTGCCCGCACCGAATTGAACTCCTGAAACTGCTCCAGCACCGAACACGAATAGAGCGCCTCGCGGATAGCCTGAAACTCATAGAGGTTTTTCTCGTAGATAAAGGAATCATCGCCCCACAACTCCTCCCGCAGTTCAGCCTCCAGCATCGCCTCCGGATCGAAGCCGTCTGCGTCACCCTGCTCAAGCCGCTGCCGGTCGAACTTGTAGCCGAAATAACCGGCAAACAGCTCGTCAGCCCCCTCTCCGACCAGAACCACCTTCATCCCGGCCTCCCGCACCGCATGGGACAGGGCGATTGAGCAGGTGTCGTAACTCTCCCGCAGCGGACTTTCGGCATGGAGTATCATCTTCCTGAAGCCGTCGCTGATCTCCGGCCAGTCGAACCGTATTTCATGGTGTATGGAACCGACATGCCCGGCCATCATCATCTGAAATACCGTTTCATCAATCTCCTGCTGCGCAAAACCGATCGAAAAGGAATGGCGGCGTTCATCCGGAACGAGGCGGTGCAGAATACCGGCGATCATCGATGAATCCAGCCCGCCGGAGAGGTAGTAACCCACCGGCACATCCCCCAGCAGACGCACTTTTACCGCCCGTTGCAGCTCTTCATCAAGCCGCTCCAGGTAATACTCCTCATGACGAAGCGGCACTTCACCCTCGCAGGGGTATTCCATGTCCCAGTAGCAGTGGTCCGAAATGCCCCGCTCATCCGCCAGCATGAAATGTCCCGGTTTCAGGCTTGATATCCCCTTGAACATGGTGCGGGGCGCCAGGCATCCGGGAAAGGCAAAAACCTGATCGAGACCGGTCAGATCGACCTCCCGCCTGACGGACGGGTGTGCCAGCAGCCCTTTGATCTCGGAGGCGAACAACAGCAGGCCTTGTTTCTCCGTGTAAAAGAGCGGCGCAATACCCACATGATCCCGTGCCAGGAGCAGCCGCCGTTGACGCGTATCATACAGGGCAAAAGCGAACTGGCCATTCAGGCGGGGGATAAAATCTGCTCCCTCCTCTTCGTACAGGTGCAGCAGTACCTCCACGTCGCAGTTGGTAGCAAAATGATGGCCCTGTTTTTCCAGTCCATCGCGCAGTTCCGGAAAATTGAATATCTCGCCGTTACAGACAATCACGATGGAGCGATCCTCGTTATAGAGAGGCTGATTGCCACCGGCCAGGTCAACGATGGCCAGCCGCCTGAATCCGAGCCCCAGCTGCGGTTCATGATAATAACCGCAGTCATCAGGGCCCCGGTGAACCAGGGAATCGGTCATCGCTTTCAGGATATTCCGGTCGGCCCTGCCGCCCCCCTTCCGGTCAAACATACCTGCAATGCCGCACATTATCAGAACTCCTCGCTCAGATCGGCGCCGGCCTGTCCCAGCAGTTGAAGAGCCGCAGCATCAGCCGGCGGCGCCAAAAGCCGGTCCAGTTCGATCAGCGTGATGGAAGGGGCAGTAATCACCGCCTCCAGCAGCTTTTTCAATTCTTCACCATACCGGACCACGGTCCCGGGACGATACAGATCGGCACTGTACTCAATGTGACCGCTCAGTTCGGAATCATCAGCAAGGTCGAACATCAGGTCGAACTTGCTGGACAGGGCCCCCTCAAGAAACGGCGAAACCACAGTCCCCTGCAGCGAGACAGTTACCGGCCCGATATTCTGGAAGACAAAAAGCACATCAAACAGCGGATTGCGCCCCGCATCAGGTTTCACACCCAACTCTTCCACCAGACGGTCGAAGGGATATTCCTGATGACTGAAGCTCTGTTCCACCAGTGCCTTTACCCCTCCCAGAAACGCTCCAAAACTCTCTTCCGGGGTGATCCGGCTCCGCAATGCCAGGGTATTGAGGAACAGGCCGATCTGGTTCTCCAGATCAGGATGCTCGCGTCCGGCCACAGGCGCTCCCACGACGATATCTGTCTGGCCGCTGCGGGCATACAGCAATGCCGTGATGGCGGCCAGCAGCACCGTAAAACGGGTGGTTTCCCGCGCCGCTGCCAGACGGCTTACCCCCTGCGCCACGGCAGTACCAAAGCTGACCGGCACACTCCCCCCCCGGTCACTTAAGCGTCCGGGTCTGTCAAAATCGGTAGGAAGCGTCAACGGAGCGATATCCCCGGACAGGTTTTCCATCCACCAGGCACGGGCAGCGGCGCCGGTCTCTCCGGACACCAGCCGGTTGTGCCAGGCGGCGTAGTCGCGATACTGGAGCGGCAACGGCGGCAGCTCTTCCGGCCTGACACCGGCGTACAGCCGGGAGATCTCCCGCATCATTATCCCTACTGACCAGCCGTCGGAGATGATGTGATGCATGGTGACCGACATGACCGAACGTTCCAGCCCGTCGGGGCCGTCCGGCAGCCGCAGCAGCAGGATACGCAGCAGCGGTGCCGCCGCCAGATCGAAGAGGGTGTTCCCCTCCTGTCGCGCCAGCTCCAGAGCCTGCTGTTCCGCCAGAGGGGCGCTGCGCAGATCCACCTCGCGGTAATTGATATCATGGTGCGGATGCACCACCTGGGCGGGATGTCCGGCATACAGCCCGAACGAGGTGCGCAGGGATTCATGGCGGGCGGTAACGTGCCGAAAAGCCCGCTGCAGGGCGCCCCGGTCAAGAGGACCCTCCAATAGCCAGGCACCTGACATGTTGTAGGATGCAGCGCCTTTACCGGTCTGATCCAGCAACCAGAAACGCTTCTGGGCATGGGAGAGGGGGTAGGAGTCGGCATCGGCCAGAAGCGGTATGATCGCCAATGCGCCGGCCGCCACTGCCCGGCGTGTTTCAGCAAGAGCTGCAAGCCCGGCCACGGTGGGGCTTACGAAAAAATCCCTCAATTTGAGGCTGATCCCAAGCTCCTTCTGCATCCGTGCCACCACCCGGAGCGCCTTGAGGCTGTGCCCGCCGATGGTGAAAAAGGAGTCATGAACCCCAATACTCTTCATGGCGAGAACATCTTCCCAGATCAACGAGATCTGTTTCTCAAGTTCCGTTCGTGGAACGTCGGCCCTGGCTGTCACTGTTTCAGTGGCGGCCGGAGCAAGGAGCGCCTTACGATCGATCTTGCCGTTGGGAGTAAGCGGCAGTGCCGGAATGAACACGTAAACCGCAGGCAGCATGTAGTCGGGAAGGGTTGCTTTCAGGAAATCGCGCAGCTCTCTGGCTGTGGGCTGAGAGGTGCTATCCGTTTGTTTCAGACGGTGTGCTTCTACAAGGTATGCTATCAGGCGCTGGTCGCCGGTTTCCTCCAAATCCGCCATGACCACGGCCTCCCGAATGTCCGGATGGGCAACGAGCGCCGCTTCAATCTCTCCAAGCTCAATGCGAAAGCCGCGGATCTTGACCTGATGATCAAGTCGGCCGAGAAATACGATAGTGCCATCGGGACGATAGCAGACGAGGTCACCGGTTTTGTAGAGCCTCGCGCCCGGCTCGCTGCAGAAGGGATCGGGGATGAATTTTTCGGCAGTAAGTTCAGGCCGGTTGAGATAGCCTCGGGCGAGCCCGACTCCGCCGATGTGGAGTTCACCCGGAACTCCGATGGGAGTTGGCTGCAGATGACTGTCAAGAACATAAAGCCGGGTGTTGAAGATCGGACGACCGATCGGAACGGAGTTCTGCAGCGCAGTTTCCGGCGAACAGGCATACCACGTCACATCAATGGACGCCTCCGTCGGACCGTAGAGATTGTGCAGTTCAGACTGCGGGAGAACCTCGTAGAAACGTGGCAGGATACTGACAGGGAGTTCCTGGCCGCTACAGATGACGCGACGCACAGTGGTGCAGTGACGGGCCTCGGGAGCATCCAGAAACGCCTGCAGCATGGGGGGCACGAAGTGCAGGGTCGTAATCCGCTCACGGCGAATCAATTCGCACAGATAGACGTTGTCTCGATGTTCACCCGGCCTAGCAAAGACGAGAGTGGCGCCCGCCATCAGAGGCCAGAAGAATTCCCAGACGGAAACGTCAAAACTTGACGGAGTCTTTTGCAGAATGCGATCAGAAGCATCAAGCATAAACGCCTCCTGCATCCAGAGCAGACGATTGGAAATTGCTCCGTGCGTGTTCATTGCCCCCTTGGGTTTCCCGGTAGAGCCGGAGGTATAGATGACGTACGCAAGCTGTTCCGGTGATACGGGCCGGTTGGGGTTCGACTCCGGCTGTCGGGAGATGGCTTCCGAATCCCTATCGAGATTGATGGTGTGCTCCGTACACTGCGGCAAGCTCTGACGCAATTCCTCCTGGGTGATCATGATCCGGGCGCCGGAATCTGCGAGCATGAAAGCCAGACGTTCAACGGGATAGTCCGGATCGAGGGGCAAAAAGGCTCCCCCGGCCTTGAGAGTGGCCATGAGCGCGACAATCATCGCCAGCGAACGTTCCAGCGCAATGGCAATCACTCCATCTGCCGAAACGCCCCGGGCAATCAGGAAATGTGCCAGTTGGTTGGCTCGGGCGTTGAGTTCGGCATAGGTCAGGATTTCATCATCAATAACCGCAGCCGTGGCGTCAGGGGTCAATGCCGCCTGTGCCTCGAACATTTGATGAATGAACGTTTCCGGCAGCGGCCGCGCCGTGGCGTTCCATTCGGTCAGCAGCAACTGCTGCTCGATGGGGGAGAGGAGAGGCAACTCTCCTGCGGACGGTTCGGGTGGTATCGCGGCGGTCTGTTCCGAGGCGCGGATGCCCGTGAGTTGCCGACCGGCCAGGGCCTTGCGGTCGATCTTGCCATTGGGGGTAAGCGGCATCTGCTCCAGCCGTTCGATCACAGCCGGTATCATGTAGGGGGGGAGCCGGGTTGCGATTACGTTTCTGACAGCGGCACAGGCTGGAACCGGGCCGGTTATATAGGCCACCGCCTCGCGAACGCCGTTCAGTTCACGGTCGATCACCACCGCCTCGCTGATGCCGGGCAGTTCCAGAATAATGTTCTCAATCTCGCCGAGCTCTATCCGATAGCCACGGATTTTGACCTGACCATCAGAGCGTCCCAGACACTCGAACCGGCCATCGCTCCGCACAAAACCGACATCACCGGTGCGGTAGATCCGCTCGCCGGGTATGAAGGGGTGAGGCCGGAATTTCTCCGCCGTCAGTGCGGCACGATTGCGATACCCCCGGGCTACCCCGGCGCCGGCGACACAGAGTTCCCCCTTGACACCGAACGGCACCAGCGAACTGTTTTCATCCAGAACGAACATGGCCATATCCAGAATCGGCACACCGATCAGCACCCGTTCATCCGAAGAGTGGACATCGGCAATCATGCAACCCACCGTGGCCTCGGTCGGGCCGTATTCATTGACAATCCGCATGGCCGGATTCATTCGCTCCAACAGCCGGATCTGTTCCCTGGTGAACTGTTCTCCCCCCACTACCGCCAGGGCCACGTTGGTCCGGTTTATATTCAGATGTTCCATCATGGAAACGTGGGAGGGGGTTATCTTCAGGCAATCTACGGGGCTGCCCGGATGCAGTGCATGGGCCAGGACTTCATCAATGTCCGCTCCTTCAGGATAGACGAAGATGGAAGAACCGTTCACCAGCGGAGCAAAGACTGGAGTGACGGTAAGGTCGAACGAGAGCGGGGTCGCAAAGGCGAAACAGCCATACGGTTGTGCAGCGAGGTACTCTCCCGCCGCCCAGGCAACATAATGGGCAAGGTTGGCGTGGGTAATTTCGCACCCCTTTGGAAGGCCGGTTGAACCGGAAGTGTAGATGATGTAGGCCGTGGAATCAGTGGCGGGGCTTACCGCGGGCGGCTCCGGACCGCATTCGTTCCAGGTCGCGTTCAGCTCAGCCAGCATGAGCGTCCTGACCGGCAGCGGCACATCTCGGTCGGTCACCAGCAGATCCATTCCGGAATCGGTAATGATATGCCTGATCCGTTCCGCCGGGTAGGAAACATCAACCGGGATATAGGCCGCACCGGCCCTGAGGATAGCCAGCAGCAGGATCAGCAGCTCCGGTGAGCGCCCGGCCAGGAAACCGACCAGACTGCCTGGAGCAATACCGTAGCGCCCGGCCAGCAGACGAGCCGTGCCATCCACCCGTTCCTGTAATTCACGATAGGTCAGACAGGCAAGATCACCGTACAGGTCGGCACCGGTCGGCCGGATCAGGGCCGGTGCATCGGGATTGATCTTTGTCGTGGCCGCTATCATGTCCA
Organism: Desulfuromonadales bacterium; assembly: GCA_037129255.1. GTDB lineage: Bacteria > Desulfobacterota > Desulfuromonadia > Geobacterales > Pseudopelobacteraceae > JACRCG01. The sequence goes on from JBAXVG010000003.1 coordinate 108,876, forward strand.
GCACGGTACGATCCCCCAGGGATTCGGCGCGCCGGCAGAGTCCTCCCTGTTGCAGGAGCTCCCGTTCGGCCGGCGGGATGAAATCTATGGCGCCGACAGCTGTCTCAGGAACCTGGCAGACCGCCTCCAGCAGACGGCAGTAGTAATCCTGCCAGCGCTCGATGGTTCCGCGACGGAACAGGGCGGTGGCAAATTCCAGACTCAGGTGGATTTCACCCTGCTGTTCGATCACCTCCAGAGTAAGATCGAACATGGCGGTGCGCCTCGGAATCTCCAGGGGAGTAAAGGTCAGCCCCGGCAGTTTGAGAAGACGCTCGTCGGCCTTTTCAAAAACAAATGAGACATCAAAAAGCGGATTGCGGCTGGTATCCGGCCTGACACCCAACTGTTCAACCAGCAGTTCAAATGGATAGGCCTGATGTTCGAAACAGGGGAAGGTATCCCTGGTGACCCGTTTCAGGAAGGATGAAAAGGGTTCGTTGCGCTCCAGAGTGAACCGGAGCGGCAGGGTTGCAGCAAACATCCCCACCGCGCCAAGGCTTTCCTGTCCCTCGCGCCCGGCGGACGGGGTCTGGACAATCAGGTCGTTCTGGCCGCTCAGGCGGTACAGCAGCAGCACCCAGGCCGACAGCAGCAGCATGTAAAGGGTCGTCCCCCGTGCTGCGGCCGTCCGTTTCAGAATTTCCGTCCGTTCGGGCCCGAAACTGAATGTCAGCAGATCACCGTTGAAACTCTGATAAACCGGACGGGGGTAATCCGTGGGCAGATCCAGCACCGGCAGTTCTCCCGACAGCCTCTCCAGCCAGAAGGCTTCGTCGGCACTGCGCCGGCGCCCTGTCAGATAGGCCTGCTGGGCCGCCACATGACTGCGGTACTGCATCACAGACGGGTCCGGACGGCCGCCGCCGTACAGGGTGACAAATTCGCTCATCAGGATATTTATTGAAAAACCATCAAGGGCGATATGATGACTGTCCAGAACTATGACATGGCGATCAGGGGCGTTTTTGACGGCCAGTATCCGCAGCAGTCCCGGTATGGCCAGATCAAACGGCTTGACGAATCCGGCTATGGCCTGTTGCGTCTCTTCTTCCGGCAACTCCTGAATTGTCACCTCGATAGCGGTTTGATCATGGATCAACTGCACCAGTTCGCCTTCACGCATCTCGAAGGAGGTGCGCAGGGATTCGTGGCGTTTCGCCAGAGTATTGAAAACCTGTTCCAGTTTCTCCAGATCCAGCGGGCCTTCAACCTGGGTAGCACCGGTCAGGTGATACGGCCCCTCTCCCTCTTCGTACTGACTGAGGATATAGAGCCGCTTCTGGGTCGACGACATCGGAATGAGCTCCACCTTCTGACCTCCCCCCATCGGTGGGAGGTCAGAAGGTGGGAGTGAAGGCGGCGCTCCCTCGAAAAGAAAGCCTCCCTCCCGAAGCTCCCGGATACTCTCCTTCACGGCAGCGATGATCCGGTCAAGGTCTGCTTCGGTATGAGCGGTGGAAAGGAAACAGATGCGGCGCTCCCAGGTGTAGATTCCCCGCGACATCAACAGGTAAAAGAACAGATCCATCTCCAGCGGCTGCACGAGCAGTGCATACCGGCCGTAGGATTCGAAACGGAATAACGAACCGAAATACTGCACCAGCATCGGCACCTGTTCCCGGACAAAAAAGGCGTTCAGCTCCTTCGCAAGACGGGCAGTCTTGCGGTTGACCGCATCCTGCAGGGATGGCCCCTCCTGCTCCATATGGCGCAGGGCCGCCAGTGAGGCGGCTATCGCTAACGGATGGCGGCAGAATGTGCCGCCGAAAAACATCACCTCCGCTTCCGGTTTCGAATCGTCGCCGTACTGCCAGAAACCGCCGTCAACCGCATCCATGAAACGGGCTTTGCCGCCGATCATGCTGACCGGCATTCCACCGCCAACCGCCTTGCCGTAGGTTGCGATGTCGACCCGGATACCGAAGAGCGCCTGGGCACCGCCCGGGTGGGTACGAAAACCGGTGATCATCTCGTCGAAGATCAGGGCTGCCCCGCTCAGGTCGGCGATGGCACGCAGTTCTCGCAAAAATTCCACCGGTTGGAAACCGGGCCTGCGGCTCTGGACCGGCTCGACCAGAATGGCCGCCAGCTCACCGGCCTGGGCGCGGATCGCGGCAAGGGCTTCATCGGTGCCATAAGGAAGTACGGTAACAGAAGCTATGGCGCCGAAAGTCACGCCGGGAGTTGTCGGAAAAACCACGCCGGTATCGTCGCTGAATGCCAGAACAGCATCAGAGACGCCATGGTATGAACCGGCGAAGATCACGATCCGGTCTCTACCGGTAACGGTACGGGCAATGCGGAGCGCCATCATGACCGCCTCGGAGCCGGTATTACAGAACGTGACCCGCTCCATGCCGGTCATGCGACAGAACAGTTCGGCGGCTTCACCCGCTTCCGGCAACTGGGTGGCCAGCTCCATGCCCCGGCTGAGCCGCTCCTGGATCGCCTGGTTGACAAACGGGGGCGCATGGCCGAAGAAAGCAACCCCGAACCCCATGGAAAGATCGATGTATCTGTTGCCGTCCAGATCGATAAAACCGGAACCGTTGGAAGAAGTTGAGGCAATCGGATAGACCAGTTCTTTGAGGCAGCCCCGGTATGCCAAGGTATTGATCCAGTCCGCCATATGCCGGCGATGGAGCTGGGCCAGCTCTTTCGAACGGGGGGTACGGGCGGTGTGACGGGCGATCAGGCCGGTGACAAAACTCTGCTGCGGCCCGCTTAAACTTCCGGTTTCGTTCTCAAGGATGGTGGCACGGAAATTGATCCGCTTTCGTTCAGGCACAGGCTGGCCGCCACCGTGACGAAGGGCATCCAGCTGCCGTTCCATCAGAGTGCGGATTTCTCCCAACTGATGATTAAAAAACTGTTCCACGCCCCCTGCCGCTGCCTGAACAGGCGCAGCGGAGTGTACAGGCTCTGAGGTTGGGGAGGCAACAGCCCGGAGGGAGATGAAATCAGCCAGACGGTTGAGGGTGTCTGTCTCCTCGATCAGATGCGACATCTCCAGCGTCACGCCATAATTGCGGTTCACCATGTCACGAAGCTGAATCAGCATCAATGAATCGAGTCCCAGTTCAAACAGGTTGGCGTCACGGTCAAGTTCTGCGGTATCCAGGCCGGAGACCGACGAAACCATCGCGACAAGTGCTTCAATTACATTGTATTGACCGGTTTCGGACGGATCTGCCGGGAGGGATGCCGGACCGGGGCAGGAAAGGTTCCGGTTAAGCAACCCCATCGGGTCGAGCCAGTACGGTTTGCGCCGGAAGATATGGGTGGTCTGTTGAGAAAGCGGGAAAACCATCCCGTCGCTCCGGCGGTATTCCTGAACGATCAGATGGGCATTGGCGCCGCTGAAACCGAAAGAGCTCACCCCCACTGTCCGCAGCCGGCCGGTCTCCGGAAAGGGGCGCAATTCACGAACCACTCTCACCGGCATGCTGTCCCAAGGTATATGACTGCTGAGCTGCTCTGCGTGGAGACTGGGGGGAAGCGTGCCGCGATTCACCATCAATAGTCCCTTGATGACCCCGGCAACCCCGGCAGCCACTTCCAGGTGTCCAAAATTACTTTTGACCGAGCCGACCGGCAGTTCGCTCTTTGAACCAAACACGGCTGCCAGTGATCTGACTTCAATTGGATCCCCCAGAGGTGTACCGGTACCATGAGCCTCTATGGCGTCGATCTCATCCGGCATCATGCCGGCCTTGGAGAGAGCGAGGCGAATTACCTCCTGCTGGGAAAGAGCGTTGGGAGCGGTCAATCCGTTACTCTGACCATCGTGGTTCATCGCCCCGCCCCGCAGCACGGCAATGATCGGATCCCGGTCCCGTTCAGCATCCTCAAGCCGTTTCAGATAGAGCATGCCGCACCCTTCACCCCGCACATAGCCGTTGGCATGTTCACCAAACGGGCTGCATACGCCAGTTGGCGAGAGTGCGTTCATCCGGGACAGAGCCACAAATGTTCCTGGAGTCAGTATCAGGTTTACCCCTCCGGCCAGTGCAGATTCACACTCACGGGTCAGCAGGCTTTTCATCGCCAGTAAAATGGCAACCAATGAGGAAGAACATGCCGTGTCAAGGGAGAGGTTGGGGCCGTGCAAATCCAGCAGATAGGAGATACGGCCGGAAGCAACACTTGGAAGTACCCCGGTCAAGCTGAACGGATTGATGGCGGTGGTGTCACCGGAAACAAATCCACCCTGAGCGTAATCAGAACCGCATATTCCGGCAAATACACCGGTTGTACAGCCCCGCACACTTTTCGGATCAGTGCCGGAACTCTCAATCGCCTCCCAGGCGGTTTCCAGCAGCAAGCGCTGTTGCGGATCGAGCGAGGCAGCTTCCAGGGGGGAAATTCCGAAGAAGGAGGCATCGAACTGATTCAGTTCGTCAAGCTTAAGAAATGCGCCTCTATTGGTATAGCTTTTACCTGGGGCTGAGGGATCGGGGTCGTACCAGTCGGCACCTTTCCATCGATCTGCAGGAATGTCACTGACTGCATCGATACCGTTTTCAAGCAGTTTCCAGAAGGTCTCGGGCGAGTCTGCGCCACCGGGAAAACGGCAGCCGATACCAATAACGGCGATCTTCCCCGTTCCCTTCAGCTCATTCACCTGAGCCATAAGTTCTTTTATCCTGACACTGGCCTTTGCCAGGGTATCCCGGTATTTCTGTTCCTGTTCGCTGGTCATAGGCTTGTTGTTCCATAATTCGAATTTGAGACGCGCTCAGAATGCTGACATCAATACCGCGTATAAGATAGCGGCGTCAACAGAGGAACACCAATAATTGAGTTTCTAAATCACTGCAACTATGCTAAATAAATTGCTATAAATATAAGCACATACCGGAGTTATTACTGAAAAAAACCGGTACATGTGAAGCCGGATCACAAAAGGACAAAAAGATTGATGGATCAGTTCGGAAGAAAAAAACGACTGCCGTCAGGAAAAATATAATGCATAATATTGACTTCCTTTCCATTCCACTCTTCAAGACCCTTGACAGGCTTGACATTGCGCGACTTGTACCGAATTTTCAACAGATTTCCCTGGAAACTGACGAAGTATTGTTCAGGCAGGGAGACAAGGGCGACGCACTGTACATCATCGTCATCGGACGGGTAAGCATCCGGAAACAGCTGGACGGGGAAGAGCACGAAGTGGCCGTGCTGTCGGTCGGCGACTGTTTCGGCGAAATGGCTCTGCTTTCAGGGGCGCCCCGTTCAGCGACCGTCATAGCCCTGGAACCGCTCACTGTTCTGAAACTTTCCCAAACCCGGTTCAATATACTCCTTAAAAAACACCCGACACTCGGCTCCCATCTGGCAAACCTGCTGGCAAAGCGCTTCGCCGCTCCGCAACCGGTTTCAGACATACCGACGCCGGAACGTCATACCTCACCGGTCGCTGCTGCCGGCGGCAGATTTTCAGATGTGACTGCCTCACGAAATAAAAAACTGGCCGTGGTATGCGGAACTGCAGCAGTGGCAACGGCCGTGAACCTCTGGCTGCCAGGACATGGCGTCAATAACGCACAGGCGACCCTGAATGCCCTGCTCCTGGCCGCCACCATCCTGTGGGCTATCGACATATTTTCATATCATGCCGTGGCAGTGGCGCTGCCGGTTGTCATTGTAATGCTCGGGATTGCCCGTCCGGAAAGAGCGCTGTCCGGATTCTCCAGCCCCTCATGGTTTCTGGTTCTCGGAATTTTCGCCATTACTGCGGCCGTTGCCAAAACCGGCCTCCTGTACCGGCTCGTGCTCATGCTCACACGCTGGTTTCCCACAAGCTATAACGGTCAGACTTTTGCGGTCGCCCTGTCCGGTCTCATATTGACCCCCATCATACCCTCCTCCAACGGCAGAATGGTCCTCGCCGGCCCCATCATCAAGGGTCTTTGCGAAACGCAAAAATTCCGCAAGGGCAGCCCTGGCGCAGTCGGCATGGCCATGGCAGGCCTGGTCGGTTTCGGCCACATGTCGTATCTGTTCATGAATGGCACCGCGACCTGCCTCCTCGCCTTGGGACTTCTTCCAGCCGACAGTATACATGACATCTCATGGGGAAGCTGGTTCATGGCCGCACTCCCTTTAGGTCTTACCTACTTTCTCGGCTGTTATCTGGCAATCATTCTTATCTATCAACCGAACAAGCGACGCAAAATCCAACAATCCGTCGTGCAGTCCCAGCTGCTGACACTCGGCATATTTACCCGCGACGAAAAGCTGTCGCTGTTCACTGTGCTTTTTACTCTGGCGGCTTTTATCGCGCAACCGCTTCACGGCATCAACAGCGCCTGGATCGCAATGTCGAGCTTTCTCATCCTCTTCGGTTCAAACGTTCTCGACGAGCGTTCGCTGCGCTGTGATATCGACTGGATTTCCCTCATCTCCTTCGGAGCACTCGTCGGTTTCGGCACCGTTATTTCGGAAAGTGGCCTGACAACACTGGCCGCCGGATGTATCAGACCGTATCTCAGCCCGGTGGCCGGCAACCCTTTTCTGTTCCTGCCTTTATTGGCAGTGGCCGTAACTGTGGTACGCTTCGCTCTCCCTCTGCCCGCTGCTCTGCTGATCAGCATTCTTGCCGTGGTACCTGTCGCCTCAACCATGGGAATCAATCCGTTCGTCATCGCCCTGGTGGCGCTGATTGCCTGCAATCCGTGGTTTTTACCGTATCAGAACAGTATCTACCTGGATCTCATGCAGAGCACTGACGGAAAACTGTTTTCCCACTCTTCATCCAGAATCCTGTCATACTGGCAAGTGGTGATCATGATTGCAGCCATCATCGTAGCAATTCCATTCTGGCGGATGCGCGGCCTCATCAATTGAACCTGGAGAAAACAGGCATAAGCTCCGGCAGCAATCAGGCTGCACTCTTGGAATACCCTTTGACAACCTGCTTGCCTTCGGCATATTTTTCCTTGAAATAATTTCTGATGTACCTGTTGTCTTTACTGAGGAAGGTTCCACCTGATGTGTAATGTTCCTGAAATATTTTGCCGACCGCATATACCGCTGCGCCGCCGGTAATTGAAAGCAGCCCCACGTAGACAGCATGACCTACCAGCGGCACCCCTTTCAAGGCTGAATGCATGCGCGTGGAGAAGTAAACTACGCCAACACTGCCAATCAGCGAGATCAATATCTTGTATGCCACCAGAGTTTTGGGAACCGGGAAATTGTATATCGGTGCCAGATCGCGAATCAACTTGACCTCGATAGCTGTAATGCCGACAACATCAACTAATCCTGAAGGAATCAAGCCGATACCCATAGCGGCGACAACGTGATTCTTTATGCAGTTTTCCGCCCGCAAGGCTATTATTTCGGGGGAAACAACATCTTTCCGGCGCGGATTTTGTTGTGACACAACCATCGGCGTACCGGGTTCATTCACAATGTCTTCCATCGTTATCCTCCATACATAATGGATTTATGGTTACAGGTGCAGCTTTGATAACGTGACAAAGCAGCCCTATCCCCCCAGCAGCTGTTCAATCTCATCGACCAGATCATCAGCCGATTTATCCGGCAGCATAGCAGTTACCTGGGGCGCCTCCGCCGGTTCAGCGGTCCCAAACCAATCAAGCGCCCCGTCCAGCAGAAAACGCCCGATTTTATCAGGGGTCGGATAATCAAAAAGCAACGATACCGGCAACTCGACGCTGAAGGTTTTGGCAATCAGGTTGCGCAGATCAACCGCCATCAAAGAATCAAAACCCTGCTCCTGTAAGGGGCGGTCAGGCTCAATGCGGGTGGGGTCACTCTGACCCATGACTTTGGCCGCCAGTTCCTGTATCACCAGGAGCATCACTGCATGGCGTTCCGCATGAGGCACCTGCTTGAGCCGGCCAATCAGGACGGCGACTGTATTCGTATCCCTGCCGGCATCGCTCACGTGCGAAAACAGCTCAGCATATAACCCGGTGCCTGTGGTCGTAACAAACGAGGCCAGGCGTTGCAGATCAAGGTCTGCCACACACTGCTCTATCGGATTGGCACGCAGTATTGCCGCCATAGCGTGCAATCCGGCAGCGCTGGAGATACTCCTGATACCACGGGCGGTCAGACGGTCACTCTTGCCATCCTGGGCAGCCATACCAACCTCGCTCCATGGACCCCAGTTGATAGATACAGCTGCAAAACCGCGACTGCGCCGCCATCTGGCAAAGCCGTCAAGTGCCGCATTTGCAGCTGCATAGTTTGCCTGACCTGGACTTCCGGTAACTGCCGTCAAAGATGAAAAGAGCACAAACAGTTCAAGATCGTCCCGCTCCGTGGCCTTGTGCAGATTCCACATGCCGGCAGTTTTCGGCTTCATCACCCGTTCCATCCGCTCTGCATCGAGTTCAGGAAGCATGGCATCATCCAGTACACCGGCAGCATGGAAAATACCTTTCAGCGGCGGCATGTTTGCTCGCAATTCTGTCATAATCGCTGTTACATCAGATAATTCCGCAACATCTCCCGCCAGAATGCATACGTGGACTCCGGCTTGACGGAGCTGTTCAACCGATTCGGCAGTCTCTGCAGAAGCACCGGTTCGTCCAACCAGGACCAGATTACGACAGCTGTTCTCAACCAGCCAACCTGCAACGGCCATCCCCAGAGCGCCAAGACCACCGGTGATTACATAGGTAGCGGACGGGTCAACAATCCCCCTCTCTGCAAAGCTTCGTTCCCTGATACGGTCAGCCAGTGAGATAACAACTTTGCCGATATGTCGCGCCTGAGCCATAAAGCGGAAAGCGTCCTGCGCCCTCTGCATCGGAAAAACGGTCATCGGCAACGGTTGCAGGATGTGCTGTTCAAACTGGCCAAACAGGGAACTGAACATAGTTGATACGAGCTGCGGATTGAGCTCTGTCAAGGCCGCAAGGTCAAAGCGGTGATACGCGACAGATGGATATAACACCTGAATTTCCTGATCTGTCCGTGTATCCGCTTTGCCGATTTCAATAAACCGCCCACCCGCCGCAAGTAAACTGATACTCTGGTCGATGAATTCACCTGCCAGCGAGTTGAGTACAATGTCTATCCCCCGGGCATTGGTTATCTCTCTGATCTGGTCTGCAAAGGCTAATGAGCGGGAATCCATAATATGCTGAACGCCCATTTGCTTCAGGAGCTCCCGCTTTTCTGCGCTACCGGCCGTTGCAAAGATTTCCGCTCCGACAGCCTTACACAATTGTACGGCAGCCAGTCCTACCCCGCCGGCTGCGGCATGTATCAACACCCGATCCCCATTTTGCATGGCGGCGAGATGATGTAGTCCGTACCAGGCGGTCAGAAACGCGACCGGAATGGCGGCAGCTTCTTCAAAGCGCCACAGATCCGGAATTTTTATGACATGGGCTCTGGATACGGTCAGGTAATCAGCGATACAACCATCATTGTTGAAAACGAAAACCCGGTCACCTTCAGCAAATCCTTCGACATCAGAGCCAACGCCGGTTATCAGGCCGCTGCATTCAAAACCGGGTCTACCCGGGTCGCCTGGATAGCGGCCGAGGACGTTGAGGACATCACGGAAATTGAGGCCGACTGCTCGCACCTGCACCTCAACTTCTCCGCAGTCAGCGTGACGCCGCCCCGTTGTTCTTATGATCAGACCATCCAAACTTCCACGCTGCTCAACATCCAGAAAAAATCCATCGGCAGAGGACAGATGTAAACGTTCATCCTGCTCCGGCGGCACACTTTTTATCAGGCGTGGCACAAAACGCCGGCCTCCACGCAACAGGACACGATCTTCAGCATCTCCGGATGTCAGTTCCCGTAACAATACGTCAAGTTCATCACTTCCCGGCCACGGGGAAAGGTCCAGTATCCTGCATGAAAATTCAGGAATTTCGGCCGCAACTGATGCGACAAAACCCCAGAGTGCGGATCCTTCCGGGCAAATCTCCCGCTCCATTCCCAGTGGATCATGTACGCCGCCTGTCACAAATGACAGTCGGGGAAAAAACTGCGCAGCCAACAGACTGCGAACAAGATTACGATTTACTTCTGTCCCATTGCCGCAAAGCGAGATGAATCCAGCCACCGCCTCACCGCTGTCTTTGAGATTGCGAATAAAACCCTCCGAATCCGCCAGAAATTCATCGGATGTTATTTCTGTGAGCCCTGGAACTGATATTTTAAACGCAGCTGTTACAGCTTCGGAGAGTTGGGAATGATCGGTCAAAATCACATATTTTCCCGCCGATGACGCTTCCTGCACCTGGAGCGCCTGTTCACGCCAGACCATGCTGTACATTACGCCGGCAATCGACGTCGCATCCTTCGGGGCGAGCAGTTCTTTCCTGATGCGCTTGAGCACCAGACCTGTTATCCGCAGCACCGGCTCACCGTTTTTGTCGGCGGCAAAAATATCGAACGTGGCGCTGACGGGGGTTCGCTCCCTCTGGATGCAGCGGACGGTAAAGCAGGACACGGAGCGGCCGCTGAAATCCAGCGCCTCGATAGTCGCAGGCACAAACACGACCGTATCCGGCAATGGATCATCACCATAGAGGAAGGGCGCAGCAGACAATGTCAGGCAGCCATCCAAAAGGGCGGGATGCAGGATGAAACGCTGCGCCGTTTGTTCCGGCACGTGAACCTCGCCAAAAATCCCGGAGCCCTGCATCTTGATGCTTCTAATACTCTGGAACACTCCCCCGTAATGGTATCCCTTCTCCGCCAGGTCGGTGTAGAAATCAGCACCACCCCGCTGCACCGTCTCCCCTTCCGGCACGGGTTCAAGAGCGACAGAACCGGGCAGGGACGATTGCGGAGAAATCGTCATGGTGGCATGAAGCTGCCAGGAAGAGTCCCCCCCCTTGCTGTACACTGAGAATGAACCGCTATCCGGGCCAAAGACGGTCTGCAGCTGACGGGGAGCCTCCGTCAGCAGCAGCGGTGTGTGCACCTGCACCTGCTCAAGGGTGACCCCCCTGCCGGCTGGTGCGGCGGCAAGCGCCATTTCCAGATACCCTGCAGCCGGCATGATGACCGATGCCGCAATTGTGTGACCGGCAAGCCATGATTCTTCTGCAAGCCCCAACAAGTTACTGAAGCGCTGTTCAGAGGATGGCGAATCAAGACGGTTTCCCAACAGCGGATGGCGCAATCCGGAATCGGGGAGCGACAGATTGCCGGTGGCTGCAGACGGATCACGCACCGGATTCATTATGTAGCGCTCCCGCTGGAACGGATAGGTGGGGATCGAAGCTTTGCCGGCCTTGTAGGGCGCATCGTACCCTTTCCAGTCTATTGCAACACCGGCAGTGAACAGCTCACCAAGGGCCGCCGTCATTGTTGACCAGGCAGAAATCCCGCGTTTGAGAGATGTGGCGCAGTGGGCCTCCCCCGGAACCTGACGGACAAAAGAGGAGAGCGTGGCATTTGCGCCGATCTCCAGGAACAGATCATGACCCGCTGATTTCAGATACGCCACCGAATCGCTGAATCTGACAGCTCCGCGAAGATGTTTGCGCCAATACGCCGCTGTCCGCAAGTCGTCACCTTCAGCCGGCCGGCCGGTGACATTTGAGATAACCGGTATTGTCGGCACATGAAACGTCAACCCTGCTGCAATCCGTTCAAACTCGTCCAGCGCCGGATCCATAAGATGGGAATGGAAGGCGTGTGAAACCGTCAGGTATTGTGAAGAAACTCCCTGTTTTTTGAGAGCGTCCAGAGCGGCGGCGACTCCGGATTGTTCACCGGATATGACCACGGTTCCGGGAGCGTTGACCGCAGCCACCGAAACCTGTCCCGAATAAGGCGCAATCACCGGAAGCGCCTGAGCTTCCGGGCACAGCACGGCCGCCATGACACCGCCAGCCGGCAGTCCGTTCATCAACCGTCCCCGATGAGCCACCAGAATTACCGCATCTTCCAGCGACAGCACACCGGCGATGCAGGCGGCTACTATTTCACCGATGCTGTGACCTAGCAGAGCAGACGGCGTCACCCCCCATGACTGCCAGAGCCGGGCAAGCGCATATTCCATACTGAAGATCGCCGACTGGGTGTAGACCGTCCGCGCCAGCTCTTCCTCACTGCCACTGTGCATCATATCCCGGATAGAACAGCCCAGCAGCGTGGCAAACAGTGCGTCGCAGCGATCCAGTTCCTCTCGGTAGGTGGGTGCGGAGTCGTACAAACCCCTGCCCATGCCAGGATACTGGGACCCCTGACCGGTGAAGAGAAAGACCGGTTCACTCCTGTTTGCCGCAGGCGAAGAATGAAGATACAAACCGGCGGTTTTCCCCTCTCCGGCAAATGTCGTTAATTTCTCTGCCATCTCACCTGGTGTTGTTCCGGCAACTGCCAGGGCATATGCAAAGCGGTTCCTGCCTGTGACAGCGGTATTGCAGATCGTTGCGAGCGGTGGCAGGCTGTCGCTCTGCAGGTATGCGGCAAAGCGGCTGGAAAGCGAGAGAAGCGCCGATTCGTCACTGGCGCTGATTACAAGCAGATGGCTCGTGCGGCCGTCTGAGAGCGGTGCAACATCCGCAGGCGGCGCCTCCTCCAGAATGACATGAGCATTGGTGCCGCTGAAACCGAAGCCGCTGATGCCTGCCCGCCTTGGACGGGCGGAACGAAGCCACGGTGCGCCTCTGGAAACAACTCGAAGCGGCAGGCGATCCCAGGCGATATGGGAACTAGGGGATGAACAGTGAAGATGCGGGGGAATCCGCTCAGCGTTGAGAGCCAGAACCAGCTTGATGATTCCGGCTATGCCGGCCGCAGACTCCAGGTGGCCGATATTGGTCTTGGCAGAACCGATCAGGAGTGGCCGGGACGCGTCACGTCCCTGTCCCAGGGCGCTGGCGATAGCCTCAACCTCAATCGGGTCTCCCAGGGGAGTGCCGGTGCCGTGAGCCTCAACATAATCAATGTCGCCGGGCTGCAGATCTGAATTCTGAAGAGCGGCAGTTATTACCCGTCGCTGGGCCAGCCCGTTGGGAGCGGTCAGGCCATTACTGCGACCGTCATTGTTAAGGGCGCTCCCCTTTACCACGGCAAGAACCCTGTCACCCTCTCGCTGTGCCGTATCCAGCCGCTTCAGGACGATCATGCCGCACCCTTCACCACGGCCATACCCGTTGGCAGAGGAGTCAAAAGTTTTGCAGCGACCGTCGGGCGAGAGTGCTCGCAGCTTGCAGAATGCGATCAGCGGTTCCGGAGTCAGCATCAGATTGACTCCGCCAACCAGAGCCAGATCGCATTCGCCAAGGCTCAGCGAGCGGCAGGCAAGATGCAGAGCCACCAGAGATGAAGAGCAGGCGGTATCAATCGGGAAGCTTGGCCCTTCAAGCCCCAGAGTGTAGGAGATGCGCCCGGCAGCGGTGCTGAAGGTAAAACCGGTCAGTGAATAGGGATCAATCAGGGAGAGGTCGCCGGAACGGAGATGAGCGCTGTCGTAATCATTACTTGATATTCCGATAAATACGCCGGTTCGGCTACCCTGTAGCGAAACCGGATTGATGCCGGCGTCTTCAACAGCTTCCCAGACAACCTCAAGAAGCAGCCGCTGTTGAGGGTCGAGGGCCTTGGCTTCTTTCGGCGAGATGCCAAAAAACCTGGTGTCAAAATCGTAGGGGGAGTGGTCGAGAAAGCCACCCTCCCGAACATACATCTTGCCGGGTACTTCTGTGTTTTCATCAAAATAGCGCTCTGCGTCCCACCGGTCGGCAGGAATGACGGTGATAGCATCCCGCCCCTCTGACAGCAAACTCCAGTATTCCTCCGGGGAGTTGGCCCCGCCAGGCAGACGGCACCCCATGCCGATTATGGCAATCGGCTCTTTATTTTTGAGACGATCATTTTCGGAGATCAGCAGCTCTATTGTGGAAGAAGCTTTTTTGAGAGCTTCCTGATACATTTTCAGATCAGACATTGGATAGTATCCTTTTGAAGATAGTGGGAGCATTCATCCAATAAGCCCCTTTAGTTCAGCCAGCAAATCACGGGCAGAATCGGCAACATCGGATATTACTGCTACCGTAACCGGCTCAGCAGATAAGGCAAGGTGCTCGTCAAGCAGGTGGCCGGCCAACCCGTCCAAAGTAGGAAAGTTGAACAGTGTTGCTACTGTCAGGCTGACATGCATGTCCGATACTACCGCATTTCTCAAATCAACAGCCATGAGGGAATCCAGCCCCTGCTCGACCAGCGGGGTCTTGACATCAAGCGTATCTGCTGGAGCACCCATAACCTCCCCGGCCTTCCGTTGCAGGTAGCCGGTCAAAAGTTTCCTGCGCTGTTCGGAAGCGGAATCCTGAAGTTCCTGCACAATCGAAGAGAGAGCTTCCGGGTGTGCAGCCCTGGTCTCCCGCGACGCCAGCCCGGAAAGCATCCCGCCCGGCGGCAGCTGGTTGGCCTCACGGTAACGCCCCCAGTCGCAATGAAGAGCGGCGGCGCTGGCACAATCACTGCGAAGAAGCTGTTCCGTAATCGGGAACAGAGCTTCCACCGGAATAAAGCCGAATCCCTGACGCTCCACCAGACGCCTGACCGTGTCGGACGATTCCGCCATGCCGCCGCCGGAAAACGGCCCCCACTGGATACTGAGCCCCGGAAGTCCCTGGCTTCGGCGCAACTGAGCAAGGCCGTCCAAAAAAGCGTTGGCGGCGCAGTATCCCCCCTGGCCACGATTCCCCAACAGCGCGGCAGCCGAGGAGAAGAGGACAAAGTGGTCAAGCTCCATTTTAGCGCACAGGGTGTGAAGCAACCATGCTCCCGTCGCCTTCGCCCCAAGCGACTGTTCCAGCCTTCCCCGGTCAAGAGAGCGGAGCGGAGCGTCGTCCAGCACGCCGGCCAGATGAAATACCCCCCGCAATGGCGGCATCGTTTCTTTTATTGTGGCAAATAGATGGTTAAGGGCCTCTCTTTTGGCCGCATCAGCCTGTATGAAGGCAACTTCTGCTCCGGTCGATACCAGTTTGCCGATACGTTCTTTCATTTCGGCCGTCGGCCGATTACGCCCTGCCAGGCATAGATGATGCGCTCCGCTGGCAACCAGCGACTCGGCAAGGGCCATTCCTAACGCGCCTGTTCCGCCGGTAATCAGATATGATGCGTCATTTTTGAAGAGCGGATTCGTAGTACGGGCCTTTTCGATCAGCCGCTCCAGACGCGGAACAAAAAGCGTATCTCCTCGCAGGGCGGCCTGCTGTTCATTATCAGGCGAGACCATAAAGGAGAGAACGTGCTGAAGAGTCATGCCGGAAGGGATACTATCCAGATCGAGCATACCTCCCCAAAGGGTGGGGTATTCAAGGGCAGCTGCCCTGCCAATGCCCTGCAATGCAGTCTGGATCGGGTTCGAAGTCGTATTTCCCGCCAGAACCGCTCCCTCTGTCACCAGCCAGAACCGGATTCCTTCAGGAAGCGCCTGTTCCTCGCCGACAGAGGTGATCAGAGCAGAAAACGACGAGAGGTCACGCGCTATTGAATCAATCCCTGACTCCGGTTCAATTACCGTTGGGAAGTAGAGAACTTTTGTCTGGCCGCCGGTTGCCACCTGCCCTGACAGCTCTGTGACAACTTCTTTCAGCGCCGCAATGGCGCATGAGCAGCCAAGGCTCCTGATACCGGCCGCAACCGTTTCACACGACTGGTGTTCACCGGTCAGCAGAAAGGTCACGGATGTAACTTTTTCACCGGCAACGGCAGGATCAGGATACGGGTGGCGGCGCCATGCAACCTGATAGAGCAGCTCGGAATTTATTTCAGAAGCAAAAAGTGTTTTTCGGTCGGTTCGACGGAGAGTGAAACCGTTGATTGCCATCAGAAGCATTCCATCAGGTGAATAGACCCGCACCTCCCCTTCAATGGCGTCACCGGTTGTCCGCGAACGGGAGTGACACCAGATTTCATGGCCAAGGGGGGCGGCAAAAACCAGCTCCATCACCCCCATCGGAATATAGATCCGCTCTCCCCCTTCAATCGCCTGCCGGAACTCATCAGATGCAGCGGCCATACTTTGCAGAATGGCGTCCATCAGGCCTGGATCCGGAGCTCCCGGGCGGCTGACACCCTCAAGACGGCAGAGGGATTCACCGGTTCCGGCAAGAATCCGGCGTATCCGCCGGTATGACGGACCCACCTGGTAACCTGCGGCAAGAAAGGCATCATAGAAAGCCGCCGGATCATGCGCCTTGACACAGCGTTGTCTGATAATATCGAGCGCTTCAGCTTCCGGCACTGTTCCGGCGGAGGAGACTGTGCCAAGGCAATGCTCCTGCCAAAATGCGCCGTTTTCACCAGCCGGCCGGCTGACAATCCGCGCCGGACGGTTTCCACCTGCAGGACTGCCCAGAATTACCTGTACGTCTCGTCCACCCTCGCCAACCAGCAGGGGACGGATAAAGTGAACATCACGTAACACTACCGGAGCTGACGGGTCGGAAGCAGCCTGACGGGTCGCGGCAGCTATCATGCAGATATGGGCTGCGGCCGGCGACAGAAGACGGTCAAAGATTATGTGCTCAGCCAGAAAACGGGGGGATGTCGTGGTGAATGTGGTCGAAAACAGAATCCCCTCGCCAAGGGCCGGAGACTCTATCCGCTCTCCGAGCAACGGGTCTGCCCCTCGTCCAGCAGTCGAACCGGCGAAGACCTCCGGAGGATGCGGCTCTGTCCAGTAGGATGCCCGTTGGAACGGATACGTTGGAAGAGGCGCGGAACGTACTGCATGATCTCGGTAGTAATCCCGGGCGGAAGTACACCCGCGTTCCACCAGGGCAGATACACTGCCGGCGATATGCAGCAGATCGTTCTGACCTGAACGAAGGCTTGGAAGCCAGGCATTGCCGGGGTCTTCAGAAACAGCCTTGCCAAAGCCGCAGAGAATCGGGGCTGAGCCAATTTCGACAAATGTGGTGTACCCATCGCGCAAAAGAGTCTCAAGGGCGTCGCCAAAACGAACCGGTTCGCGCAATTGGCGACGCCAGTACAAAGGGGAGCGGAAATCATCTCCGCTTGAAATCATGCCGGACAGACCGGAAACAAGTGGCATGAGGGGGGAATTGGTGGTAACGGCGGCAGCAGCCTGCTCGAACTCGTCAAGAATCGGATCCATGATCGGTGAATGGAATGGGTGAGACACCGGGAGATAGCGAGCCTGACGCCCCTGCAGTTCCATCCGGGCGACAATCTGCCGCACCGCCTCGCTCTCACCGGAGATCACGACACTCTGGGGGGTATTGAGGGCGGCAATAGCAACCCTGTCGGCCATTTCAGCCACCAATGGAGCAATTTCCGCTTCGGTAGCCGTCAAAGAGGCCATCAGACCACCGGCAGGGATTGAATCCATCAGGGCGGCCCGGCGAGCAACCAGTTTTATGGCATTTTCCAGTGATAATATTCCTGCTAGGCACGCTCCGGCACATTCACCGATGCTGTGACCGACTACAGCGGCGGGCTTAATCCCCCACGATGCCCAAAGAGAGCAGAGAGCATATTGAAGCGAGAAAATGGCGGGCTGGGTGTACAGAGTGCGAGCCAATATATCTGCATCATCACCATGCATGATATCCCGTATTGAGCGGCTCAGATATCCGGCAAAAAGCTGGTCGCAACGGTCAAGGGCTTCCCGGTACACAGGCCACCCTTCGTACAGTTCCTTGCCCATACCGGGGTACTGAGAGCCTTGGCCGGTAAAAAGGAATACGACCTCTTTTTTTGGCGCTGAAGGTGCGGAGGGGAGTTTTCCTGCCTGACGTAATTTCAATCGTTCGGCGAGTTCGGCATTGGAGCGCCCCGCTACGGACAGACGCTCGGGAAAACTGCTGCGACCATAAGCAGCGGATGCGCAGATATCGGACGGCGAGGCATCTGCCGTGACAAGATAGTCCGCATACCGTCCGGCCATCTCCTGTAAAGCTTCAGGCGTGCGTGCGGACAGCTCCAGCAGCTGGCAGGGAATTACGCTGTCAGTGATCTGTTCCGATAACGGCGGTGCCTCCTCCAGAATGATATGGGCGTTGGAACCGCTGAAACCAAAACCGCTGACACCAGCTCTGCGAGGTGTTGCCGATGAGACCCAGGGTTTCGGAACGGTGACAACCTGCAACGCGACAGAGTCCCATGGAATGAGCGGATTAGGTGTGCCGAAGCCGGGCTGTCCGGGGATCCGGCCATGCCGCATGGCGAGTATCACCTTGATCAGACTGGCCATGCCAGCCGCGCCTTCCAGATGGCCGATATTAGCTTTTACAGAGCCGAGTAACAGCGGCTGGTCTGTTTCGCGCCCTGCGCAGTAAACCGCGCTGATGCCGGATACTTCGACCGGGTCGCCCAATGGGGTGCCGGTGCCATGAGCCTCCACGTAGCTTACATCCAGTGGCGAAAGCCCGGCATCCGCCAGCGCCTGGCGGATGACCTGCTGCTGTGCCAGGCCGCTTGGCGCGGTAAAGCTTGAGCTGGCGCCGTCCTGATTAATAGCGCTTCCTCTGATAACCGCCAGGATGGTATCTCCGTCCCGGCGGGCATCCGACAAACGTTTGAGCAGCAGCGCCCCGCACCCTTCACCGCGTGCGTAGCCATTGGCTGTCGCATCAAATGACTTGCAGCGACCATCAGGTGACAGCGCCCCCAGTTTGGAGAAATAGACAAACAAGTGCGGAGTAATCAGGAGGTTAACCCCTGCTGCCAGAGCTGCATCGCACTCTCCGCTGCGAAGACCTTTACAAGCCAGATGCAGAGCCACCAATGAAGAGGAGCAAGCGGTATCGACCGACAGGTTTGGCCCGGTAAAATCAAGAATGTAGGAAACCCGGCCTCCTGATGAGCTGAACATGGAGCCGGAACCGGAATAGGCGTCGATCCGATCCAGACTGCCGGAATAGATATGGGACGTTTTGTAGTCGTCGGAACAGATGCCGAGATATACTCCGACATTCCGGCCCTTAAGCTTCTCAATCGGGATATTAGCCTGCTCCAGGGTTTCCCAGACTACCTCAAGCAGAAGGCGTTGCTGTGGATCAAGTGCTCTGGCCTCGCGTGGCGGAATACGGAAAAATGGCGCATCAAACTGATCCAGCTGTTCAGGAGCAAGGAAACCGCCACGTTTGACGTAGGTTTTGCCAGGCGACTCAGGGTCAGGGTCATAATACTGTTCCGCATCCCAACGGCTGTTTGGCACATCCGAAGTAGCCATTCCGCCGGTGTCAATCAACTGCCAGAAATCATCCGGAGAATTTGCGCCGCCCGGAAAGCGGCAGCCCATTCCGACTATTGCGACAGGCTCGTTATTGTCACAAGACGAATTTCTGGCTTTTGAGGCTGCATCCGATCTGTTTTCCCCGTTAAGCAGTTGTAACAGGTACTCTGCAAGAGCTCCGGGAGAGGTATGGTCGAAAAGAGACGTGACCGGAAGTGAAATTCCGGTGCTTGTTTCAATAAACCGGGCAATCCGGATGCTCATCAGGGAGTCAACCCCCAGGTCAAAAAAACCGGCCTGTTCATCAGCATGCTTTATCGCGCCATTGCTCGCGGCATCAAGAGCAGTGCTGATCAGCTGCAACATACCGGCACGATCCCTGCGTGAGAAGTATTCAGGGCGACCACTCTTACGAAGTGTATCAGCAATACGTCGTTCATCATCGCCAAAATTATCCCAGCATATGTCAACGCCACATTTTTCAAGCGTAACTATTGATCTGACCAGATCATCAAGAGTGCCGGACTCACGCTCCAGCGTCCCTATTGCATAAGCGGCGACGCCAGCATCGGCAAAACATTCAGTAAGAGAGTTCTGGAGGATCGGATGTGGGGATATTTCCAGAAAACAGGTATAACCGTCATCCAGCATGGCCGAGAGTGCCGAGGCAAAAAGAACCGGTTTCCTGATGTGTTTGACCCAGTAAGCATCATTGAAATCATTCGGGCATGCAGCTTTGCCACGTAGCGAAGAGAAGATGGGAATTGTGTGCGGTAAGGCGGTAATCCCTTGCAGAGATGCCCTGAACTCTTCGAGCGCCGGTTCTACCTGAGGGCTGTGAAAGGCTACGTCGGTGTTGAGGATTCTGCAAAAATATCCCTGCTTTTCCAGAAGCACCATCAATGTATTAATATCTGCCGCCCCGGATACAACGGTGGATCTTAACCCGTTGACGGTAGCTATGGAAAGATCCAGTAGATATTCTGAAATCAGCCTTTCAACATCCAGACAGGAGAGAGCGACAAAAAGCATTTTCCCTCTTCCCTGTACCTGACGCATGACCTGAACATGAGCAGCCAGAAGACGAGCGGAGTCCTCAAGAGAAAGAATTCCGGCAACATGAGCCGCAGCAACTTCGCCGCCGCTATGTCCAAGTACCGCTTCAGGAGTTATTCCCCATGAAGTCAGTAATGAGGTGATCCCCACCTGAAGTGCGAAAATGACCGGATGAGCTATCCACGGGGTATTGAGCCGGGATGATTCCGCATCCAAAAGTATTTCATCTATAACGGAAAACCCGGTGTGCTGTTTGATGGCAGGATCAAGCTCTTCCACCTTCAGTCGGAAGAGCTCGCTGGTTTTGAATAGCTGCTGACCCATGGTCGTCCATTGAGCCCCCATCCCGGAATATATGAAGGTATTTCTGACCATGCTGTGCTCCTCGTTTATTGCATTTGTGAAGAAACATCCGGGAATCTGAAAGAAGTAATCCCCGCTTTTTTCATAGATTTGACAACAGCCGCATCCTGTTCAAGGGCGCCAAGCAGGCCGTTGATAATGGCAGTATCGGGATCAACGATTGCATGTGCTGTCTTGGCCGCCGGCTTGTAAAGCCCATCAGCTCCCATCACTATTGATCCGCCGATATCATTCGGGTCATTTTCAATATACGAATATTTATTGGTCATGACCAAAAAGTAGATATCGAGTGGCGCATACCAGTAGACCGCTGAATTGTATCCCGCAAACTGCCCGCCGTGACCGAACATGACGTCGTTGATACGTGCAATACCTCGCCCGTACTGAAATGTCGTTGAAAGATCCAGAGGTGCTCCCAGTACCCATTTTCCTGCTTCCTGTCCGGACTGCACCCGTGATTTCATAACATATTCGGTAAAAGTGAGCAGGTCTTTGGCGCTGGAAATGATGCCGCCGGTCGTCCAGGTAAATGAAGGGTCTATATCGGTAAAATCCTCAAGTTTTCCATCGCCATTTACCCAGCCCAGGGCAGCAGAATCCCAATGAAATTTAAGCAGGGCATCGTCCATTGCGGTCAAGTACGACCGATTGTTAAAATAGTCTGTATAGCCATGTACATGAGCAGGATTACTGAACATCTTCGCAGTCGGCAGGTAGGTATCGGATAGACCGAGAGGATCTGTAATCAGGCGTTTTAACTCTGTGGCTACGTTGTGGCTGTTGCTGACCTTCTCGATAAGGAGGCCAAGCAGGTAATAGTTGGTGTTGGAATAATGGATGTCTGAACCGGGAGCAAAGTAGGGGTTGGTCAGATACGGCTTTCCGACTGAACTGCTCAAATTGTTAAAGCCGTTCGGTATTTTAATGGATACTGGCGGTGAAAAGGTATTTACAAATTTCAGCACATCGTCCTGAGGTAATATGGAGTGTGCCCAGGCGGTCTGGCCGAGGTTCTTTACAAATGTATTCATTGGAAGTCCGGCAGTAGGGCCATTGCCTTTTAATAGACCGGCGTCAGAGGTAACATAGCTGTAAATACCACTGGTATGATTTAGCAGCATATTGATAGTGATTTTATTTGCATTGCCTGCATTTAACCCGGTTAATGCATCAGGCAGGTAATATTCCACACTTTTTGTGAGATCAATTTTCCCTTCCTGGGCCAGCAGAATAACGGCATGAGCAATGAACATCTTGGTGATGCTGGCTATTCGGAAGGGCATTTCAGGTTTCATGGCTGTTTTTTGAGTATTGTCAGCGACGTTGATTTCGGCTGAACCGGTCGCGTAATACCACGGCTGATAGCCATTCATTTTTACCGCAACGATAGCTCCCGGGACTCCTGCCGGCTGGGCGACATACGTCATGTAGTCATCAACTGACTTTTTCAGTGAAATTTGAGTTTTCTCGGTTATTGGCGGTGCTACCGAAGAGCTTCCCGAGATGTACGTACTGTCACCGCAGCCACTAACGGAAAGTGCCAGAACAACAGAAACAGAAAGGGCGTATAGTTTCGTTTGTATCAGGTTCAATTGCATGATCGGGTCTCCTTTATAAATAGATAGACTGTTTGGGAAGCGAGCTGACTTTAGCGGCTCAACCTATTTCAAAAAAACGAGGCGTCCTGAGGCCTCAATGGCCTCAGATCGGTAAACCAGTCCGCCTTGTCATCGTAGACCGCAAAAAATGTCCGCAAAACCTGTTCCGGCTCCGGCGACTGCAAATAACGGAGCAGAAGCGCCTTTTCTCCCTGAAGTTCCTGTACATCAAGCACCTGCACCTTGCCATGTTTTGTTGACATGCAGGGACCGCGCACTGTTCGACAGATTCCGCTTATTCTGCTGTATGCCTCACGGAAAATACCCAGTGCATCAACAACAGGTACACTAAAGTAATGGCGCGCTCCGGTATTCCGTACAATAAACAGGTAATAGGGTATAATACCGAGCCTGACCTCTTCCTGCCAAAGGGCGGATAATACCGCCGGGGTATCATTGATATTGCGCAGCATAGGGGATTGAGCCCTGATTTCGGCTCCGGTTGCCCGAATTCGTGCAATGGCCTGTCGTACGGCATCCGTCGAGAGTTCTCTGGGGTGATTGATATTTGCCACTATGGCAAGATGTTTGCCCTTTTGGACAACTCTCTCAAAAAGCCTTAGCAACTCATCCGAGTCAGGATCGGTAAGAAAACGGTACGGCCAGTAGGTAATAGCCTTTGTGCCAATTCTGATTGCATTCAGGTGGGGGATGTCCGCATCCAGTACACGGTTAACATATGCGGAGAGAATCCCCGACTTCATGAAAAGCGGATCTCCCCCCGTAAAGAGGATGTCCTGAACCTCTTCATGCGTTGATACGTAACTGATCAGAGAGTCCACATCGGTGCTGGTAAAGATCTCTTCTTCATCCCCCACAAACTGTTGCCAGCGGAAGCAGAAGGTGCAGTGAGCATGGCACATCTGCCCTTCGGCGGGAAAGAAGAGTACGGTTTCCGGATAGGAATGGATTATGCCCTGCTGTTTTCTGCCGTTGATGTCGGGCAGAGTGGCATCCATCGTCTGTACGGTGTGCGGATTCAGCTCACAGCGGATCTCCTGTACCGCCTCCCGAATGCTGTTTCTTAAAGCACCGCTCTCCAGCAACCCGTTTATCCGTGCATAATGCTCAGGAAGCAACATCTCGCGACAGGGAAAATTAAGCCGGTATATCGGATCCGTTTCCACATTATCCCAATCAATCAACTCATCTACCAGATAGTTGTTGGTTCTGAACGGCAATACCCTTCCGACTACATGTATGGCCTGCCGGAGGGCATAAGGCAAACGCCGCACCTGTTGTATCGAGTCAAGGTTATTGAGGTTGTATGTGCAAAATGATCTGGACACCGTATGATTCTTCCTTGATGACATGCCGGAGATGGCAGTTAGTAGGCAAACTTGAAGCCGGTTAATAATTCCGTGTCCCGCTTGGCCGCAATCGGCCATGGATTGCTGTCAAACGCCACCGTGTAGGAAATCAGGAAACCGACATATTGATTAAGGGTAAATTCCAGAGAGTTGGTCCAGCGCCAGTCATAGCGTTTGGTCATGCCGGTCTCGACCGCTTTCTGATCTTGTGTCTGCGGTATGGTAGTCAGTCCATATATCGGGGTTTTATCAATTGACTGTTTGAGTGTGAAGTTCTGCTTATAGGTAAGCATGTCGGTAAATTTGTGGGCAAACTCTCCTCTGACGTACAGGGCATTGAATGAATCTGAATCCTTATGGATCTTATTCACCACTTCCATAAAATATGAATCACTTACACGCCCAAACCCTAGATCTAGCTTCAGTCGATCTTTCTTCTTGTCCAGAATATCCTGCAGCAGATTGTACGAACCGATACCGACAAATGGCACATAACGATCTTTGATATACTGTTGGCTGAGACGTTGCCAATACATGCCGGCTTCAATAAACAGATAGCGATTCAGCTCATATAATGCTGTTTCTTCAAAATTCTGCACATCCTTGTAAGTTGATGATCCATCCGTCGAAAAAAACTTTTTCTGATCGATTTCATAGCCGATGACATTAGTGAACCTGTCCTTCCGGAGTGCAAGCAATATTCCGCCTTTCCAGGCATGACCATCATCATTACCCGTTGATCTGGCATAGGAAAACTTCATATGGGCATGCTTAAGTAAATAAGGATATACCGGACTATATTCAAACGAGCTGTTTTCCCACCACACATCAATCTGTCCAGGCTTTAAGACTGGTTGAGCGAAAAAACCGGGATATGCGTCATATGGTTTGGCAGGATCAACTTCCGGCGGCGGAAGTCTTGGTCCGTCCTGGATCTGTCGATACAGATCAGGATATGTTTTTTTAATATACTCAGGAGTAAGCTTCGGCTCCTCTGCCCGCACATCGGCTACCGAAACACCTGACATGCCAGCCATGGCAAGAAGTCCGATGGCGCCCCAGCCAACAAACCTCATTCTCACATGTTCCATGCCCTGTTTGCATATATCGCCGACTTTCTGCAGACGGTTCACATCGGTCCTCATATTGCACCTCCTTTCAGAAATTGACCACTTCAATTCGGCAGCCAGCATGACGTACACTGGATGCCACATGGCAGATATAGTCGGCACCACAATCTATTCTTTGAAGGTGCCATACCTGTTTATGAAATATAGCAGTATCATGCTGCAGCTGCACCTGTTCCAGAGGGGCCTGCAGACCGGTGCCTTCTCCTTTAAGAACAGCTTCTTTCTTTGTCCAGCATGAATAAAACATGTTCAGGCGAAGGTCGGCATCACAAAGTTTAAACTCTGATATTTCAGGCAGATAGCGGAAAAACTCCTCCACCTGGATCGGTCTTATTTTTTCTACATCAATTCCAACTTTTCCGCTATCTGCCAGCGCAAGCGCTACACAACCCCCGGAATGCGAAATATTGAAGCTTGCTGCCCCACGAATAAACGGCTTTCCTGCCTCAGTATATTCAAGTCGATCAAGAGCAGAAGAGCCCTGATCAGAATTTCGGCAATCCAATGCACGCTGTAGAAGCAGTTTACCAAACAGAGCTGCCTGCCTGTCCTCCCATCGTCGGAACCGCAGAATCGCAGTACGCACTGAAACCGGCATCTTCGTTAGATACTCATGAGTCATACTCTCCGATAGTCTGGTATCCGAAAAACTCAGAAACACCTGCCACATCAAGAATCGAGGAGTGTGGAGTTCAGCAGAGCACAGATGCTGTCAATATGGTCAAACAGAAAAAAATGGTCGCCTTCATACTGCAATACGCTACAGTCGTATGTCGTCATATCATTCCATTGAGAGGCCTCAGCGCAGGTAGTGCTTTCAGTTGTTCCGATCATGACAGTAATCGGCACCTCAAGGGGGGGGCCCGCTGTATGTTGATATTCTGCTATGGCCCGCATATCTTCCCGAATGATCGGCTCAAAATAGGCAAACAGTTCTCTATCTTCAAGCACTACCGTCGCACATCCCCCCAATTCGGCGAGTTTCGATTTGAATTCTTCGGGCGGAAGGGTATGCCATTGTGCCTCCCTGCTGATTCCATGCGGTGGACCTTTGCCTGATATGAACAGA
Source organism: Desulfuromonadales bacterium (assembly GCA_037129255.1). Taxonomy (GTDB): domain Bacteria; phylum Desulfobacterota; class Desulfuromonadia; order Geobacterales; family Pseudopelobacteraceae; genus JACRCG01. The sequence continues at coordinate 134,684 of JBAXVG010000003.1, forward strand.
TGAAGCGGAAGCGGAAGCTGTTCCTTGACCAACTGGCACGTAACAAGGTATGCGGAAAGTGCACCCATGCTATGACCAAAGAGAGCGTAAGGCTTATCAAGTGACGTACGCATGCATGACACCATATCCAGCGCTATTTCATGCATGCTTTTTAAACAGGATTCTTGCGACCGTCGCCCTCTGCCGGGGGGTTCAAGCGGAACAACCTTGATTGCCGGATTCAAAACACGCTCAAACGGCCTGTATGAGTATACATTCCCGCCTGCAAAGGGAAAGCAGAATAGGGTCACCGCATCTGACATCTCTTAACTCCGGCGAATCAACGGATAAGAACATTTTGGACATTTATTTAGTTTCTTAGGGCGATGATCAGACCCAAGCAAAACAATGGCGCCGACCAATGGAGTAAGAAACAGTGAACAGAAAAAATAGCCCCAATACCCGAATTTCCTGTTGGTTCCTATCAAGGCAATAATAAAACAAAGCCCAAAATATGCAAGCGCTAGTATAAGCATGTCTGTTCCTCATCCGACAGCATCATCGCTATCAATCAACTTTTTCCTTATTCTCGGAGGGAGCATCAAAATATTTATAGCCCGTTTGATCTATATACTGGAAATAACTTTCTTTATTCACCAAATCACCCTGCAAATTGAATGTATAACTCCCTGACACTCCCTGCCAATCCTTGATGAATCTCATATTCGCCGCAACAACAGAAGGTTCAGCTGATTTACTTCGCTTCATAGCCTCGAATAAAATTTTCAAAGAATCATAACCCAAGGCAGCGCGCCATTCAGGTGGTTTGCCATGTCGGATTTTAAAGTTTTCTACAAATTTCCTTGTTAACGGGTTATCCAGATCAGGATTAAAATAAGTTGAAATAACCGTACCATTTGCCTCTTTGCCTGCAATTCTTTCGAGAGCTCGTAAATCCATGGCAGCCGCCCCGTAGAAACGTTGCTTGATACCCATCTGAAGAGCTTCACGGATAAAAATTGCAGCCCTTGGAATTGTGCCTCCGAGAAAAATAGCGTCAAAATCATATCGCTCCAAATCTGCACACAATGGTTTGAAATCAGTCATTCCAGGCGTATAGTGGCGCCGAACCACCGTCTTCAATCCTATATCTGAAAGTGATTCCATGACGCCATCTGCCAACGCCTTGCCATATACGCCACGGTCATCAATAATGGCAATACTCTTATGTCCATGCATCTTCATCAGTGCAGCAAATTTTTTACTGACATAACCGTCAGATGGAATGGTTCTGAATGTGTACGCAAAACCGTGATTTGTAAGATTATTGTTTGATGCAGACGGTGAAACAAACAAAAGCCCGTAATATTCATAGACAATGGATGCAGCAATAGCATTTGCCGAACTTCTGTGCCCTATAATGGCTGCAAAAGATACATCTTTTGCCACTTTTTTGGCTAACCACCGCTCATGTGCATTATTCTTGGAATAAAATACCTTTATTTTCAATTTTCGCCCGCGCAGACCACCCTGCGCATTTATTTCATCGGCGGCCAGCATTACTCCCTCTACCAGCATAAAATCCTTTACCGCTTGATCCCATATCACAGCAATATTTATGGTATCTGAAGTGTTAACGGTTTTGATTCGTTGATGCTTGACTTCATCATATTCCCTGCGACATGAAACGAGCAGCATTATAAAAAAAAGAAATAAAATCGCCCGCTTTAGCGCCCATAGACTATTTTTATGCGCTTTTATCGCGGTGAGCATTACTTTCCTTTCCCGGAAGGACTCGTTGTATTTGAATCAAAAAGTAACGGCAAACCTGTTTTTCCGGAACCAAATATAACAATCTTCGAGTTCGGGGACTTTGCCACTTCCAGCGAGGCATCTATACCTTTCCAGCGCAAAATCTGTTCAGACAATGATGTCGAAATGATTGAATTGGCAACCTGAATGCCCTTGGCCTCGATCTCTTTTCTTTCAGCCTCTTTATTCTCCCGAACCAATTTATAAAGATACGCTTCCGATAGCTGCTGTTCCTCCTGCTTCTTCTCAATCGCTTCCTTGATTTTGGGTGGCATTTCAATTTTTGTTATAAGCAGAGAGTCAATTCTCAGATATTTGTCATTGGCGGAAGAAAACGCTTCGTTGGTCAGTTTCTGCAGAATGTCCTTTTGCGATGAATAAAGCTCTTCAACATCGTATTTACCCACAATCTTACGGATTGTGGCCTCAACATCCGGGATAATAATACTGTGAAAGTAGTCAGGTCCGACTTTTTGATGAAGAACACCTAACGTTTCATATTCGGGTTGATACCTGACCGCAAGAGTCACTTGAACCTGCATGCCCTTATTGGTCAGAACCGACATTTCGTGAACACCCGTCTGAAAGCGAACATTATAGACGGACATTTTGTCCCACGGCGCCACAACGTGAAATCCTTCACCATAGACTTTATCGACGACGGTGCCGCCGGAAAAACGCTTATAGTATACTCCTGCCTCTCCGGCGTGAATCGTTACGAAAATGGATGGCCATAGAATTGCGATTAGGAGAAAACATACAAGCGTAGATACAATCCAGCGGGATTTGTTTTCCCGAAAATGCACTCCTGCATGCATAGAAAATGTATTCCAGCGCAGACGAACCTTTGCGAGAAATCTCTGTATACTCGTGCGATTCAGCTTCATCCTCTATGCACCTTCCCTGATAACTTTCCCATAATCCATTCTAATTATCCTGTCTGCAACATGGAAGTATCTATCATCATGGCTAACGACAACAACAGTCTTTCCCTGGCTCTTCAACTTTGCAAGAAATATTTCATAAAAATATTTCCTGAAAACCGGATCCTGGTCAGCTGCAACCTCATCGAACACACAGACCGGTTTATCGTCCATCAGTGCAGCAATAAGGGCAAGGCGCTTCCTTTGTCCAGTGGAGAGATTTACGTTAGTGAAGCGGCCGTTTGAGAATGAGGTTTTTTTGTCCAGCTCCATCTCGCAAATCAGATCGTTTACCCGTGTGCTGTCAACCGCCTCAATTCCATAAAGCCTTTCAAACAGATGGAAATCGGTGAACACAATCGAGAACAGTTCACGATAGGATGCAATACTGCTCCGATCCAGCGTAATGTTATCAATCAAAATAGTTCCGGAACGAGGCTCATACAACCCGGTCAACAACTTCAAAAAAGTTGATTTGCCACTACCGTTGCCGCCAACGACAAACAGTACCTCTCCATGGCGAACCTCCTCCTTGATTGGCCCCACCGAGAAAAGCTGCCGTCCTTCAGCATCGGTGTAACTAAACATTACATCTTCAAATGTAATAGTGCTGAACAGCGGCTGCACCTCTACGGCCAATTCCGATGAAGACATATCGTGAGCAGCATCCAGACTGTTTTCAAGTTCCTGCAGATTGGCAGCCGCAACATTTGCCTTGGCAAAAAAAGGAATCGATGAAATGAATGTCTCAAGCGGCCCCATGATAAACAGAATGGAAGCGGTCAACTTGATGATTGTAACCGCAGATGTTTGGCTGAATCGAGGCATCAAAAAGATCAGGCAAGCCAACAGCAGATAAAAGGCAACCTGGGAAAACATGAAGTCCTTCACGTACAGGGTGCCGGTTCTGACTCTGAGCTTTTCAGACTCATCGGCAACTTCGCTGAAATGGGCAAAGAGGTCATTGCTCTTGCAGCGATTCAGCTTAATTTCCTTAAAACCTTCCATCACCTGACTCAGCAACGCAAGAAACTCCCGTTCCTTGCGGTCTGCCTCCCGCAGTTCCTGGGACACCTGACGGTGATGGGCCAGATACATGATCATGCCGCCTCCAATGGAGACTACACTTATCAGCAGGGCAGCCTCAGAAAGGTAGAAGATATAAATAGCGGCAAAAGCCAGCATGATGGCAGCCTGGCTGGCATTTATCAGTATCGGGGCAGCCTGGGAGATAGTGGTGGTTTCCTGGGTAATCCGGTTATAGACAACCTCCCGGCCGATCCCTTCAAACGCAAGCAGGGCTGATGACCTGATCTTATCGGTAATTCGTACCCGAACAGTTCTCAGAACCTGCTCAACAATGATGGTTGACTGGGTCATGGCCAGTTTTTTGGTGTAATAGAACAGGATAAACGACAACAGGAAAATAGCAAGATAACGGAGATTGAGATACAAATGAGAGGTGGTCCCGGCCGAAGCATTAATGACTGCCAGGAGCAGGCCATTAGCAATGCCGGAGAGAATGGACATGATCAGTATTGTCCGCCACGGACTCTCGGATTCACGCCTGAAGAATACCAGCAGTTTTGATTCGGTCAGATTACGTACGTTCTGGGTCGGCAAGAATACCTCGACAAGATTCAGAAGGAAGTGGCGCATTGAATATGATTCAAGGCGCCACCCTGACGTTCAAAAGAGATAATCCGTATCAGGCAGCTGTTTTTTCTGCCGCTTCTGGTCTTAGATCAGTTACAACTTTTTTACCCTTTGTAAATTGCTCAGCAAAATAGGATTTAACCTTGGCAGGGTCCAGATCCAGTATGGTGCCGCCGGACTCATAGTGCTGTACAAAAACCTTGTAAATGGCATAGGTAGATGCTCCTGAAATAGCCGGCATGGTAACAGCACTGGTTGTATGGCCGATAACCGGAACAAATTTTACAAGACTTGCAATGGTTCGCCCCAAATATGCCGGCAGGAATCCTCCAATAAGTGAGCTAATGATCGACTTCGCCGCATCCTGCTTGAACGGAATATCATATTCGGCTGACAGCTTCTTGATCATATCAAGCTGTATCCCTGTCAACGCAACCATATCGACCAACGGAAACGGAATCAGACCGACCCCCATAGATGCAAGGATATGGTTTTTGGCAATTTTTTCCAAACGTTCAGTGCGTCCCTCAGTTAAATCGACTGGCTCTGTTGCAGCATCTACGGTGCTTTCTTCCATAATGCGTTCTCCTTTCTTTTTTAAATATAGCGACCATATGCTTATATTTGGCATAAATCGCTGTTTTTGCAAGCTATCATAGAACATTTTTGATTGCTATTTTTTTTCAGATCACATGAACCTCTTGCAAAAGTATACGCAAGGATCTGAATGTTATTTTTTACTGTAACACACTACAATAATTGAGCTTAATGGAATTTTGTTGTGTTGTTCTGTTGTAAAGAGAACGAGTACCGAAAAGATGCCAATGAAGTTCAAGGACAGAATATCATGATTGATGGGAACTGTCCATACATCTCACACATGAAAGGAGCAACATCATGTGGAAGAGACCGTTCACCGAATGAATGGTTGTATCTGGAAAGTGAAATTCTGTGTTGAAGCGGTTTTAGAGGAATTGACAAAGACCCGCTCGGTGAAAGTTATCTGACCATTCCAGCCTACCAGTACTACTGTAGATGAGCGGGTGCCGTAGACTTCGTTTTCAATAAAGAGTGGAGAAAGCATTCGCTCACGGTCAAGTCCGACTCCGGTGTCAGGCAGCAGGTTGTCCGCAAATGGCAGAGGATCGGATAGAGCAGATAGAATCTCTTCCGGAACTATATTGTCGTGCAGCACAATGGCTTCAAGCCGGGACTTGGCAGCAGTAACTTTTGCCCAATGGGTATCGAGCAGGTGGTTGGATAAACCGTGGAAACCAGGAGAAATTTTACCTGAAGAACCGCCTCGGTTGGTGAAATAGTTCAGATTATCAATTGTGCCGTACAACAGATTGAAGCCATCATACAATTGCCCGTCACGCTTGAGAAATGTCTGATAATTTTCTGGGGTCAAAAGATCATCCTGCAAGTAGTTGGTGACAAGTTTTCCGCGTGAAGGGGGATTAAATGCCTGTTGTCGAGGATCCCGGTAATTTGTGATAGCAGCCAGTTTGCCGGAAGTTGTTAGTCCCATCCATGTACCTCCAGCCTGTTTGTCCCGTCCGGCCAGGATGTTTGGAGCATCACTCCAGAAACTGGCCGGGTCTGTAGGTCGGTCACGAAACTCATCACGGTTCGCACCCAGGATCAGTCGATAGTTCGGATGACAATCAAACGCGAAGACGATAAGGCACATTTATTTGTAACAGCCAGAATCTGATCTTACCGGCATCGTCAGATGAAGTAACATGTTTGTGTACTCATATATCTTTGGAATTATCTACAAGAACATGCGGACAACCTGGAGGTGCTTCGTTGTAATAACGAACGTACTCTTCCCAATCTCGGAGTTTTGCTTTATCTCGTGGATTGCCACGTTTACGTATGCGTTCTTTTCTGATTTCTTGAGCACAGAACACATAATGAATCTCCACAGGACAGCCCAGACGCTCAGTCAGCCTTTCGCACCATTCTGGATTCTTGAGCTCCTTTGTAAATGGTCCCGCAATAACAACATTGATGTGTCGCAGGTTATCACGTGCTATGTCGAACAGCTGTTCATATATCGGCTCACGAAAATGCTCTTTAAAGTACGAGGAGTCTCTATCATCAGGGTCATGAGCAGCCAGTTCTAGTGCTAGCTTCACTAACCGTTCTGTTGATACGTCAATATCCAGAAATGTGGCATTTAAGCGCTCCGCCAGCCTCTTCCCGTAGAAAGTTTTGCCAGCTCCAGGACTACCGCAGACTATGTAAGCTTGGATCGTCATTTACCTCATAGTAAGCAAGAATATGATTACAAGTCAATCCGATCCTGCTGACAACAACACTCTCCGTATTACTGCTGCTCCGAAGACAGGGCTACATCCACTTCACGTTTTGCATCATCTCGAATTATAGAAACTTTTACTGACTGTCCAACTTGGAAATCATCCAGCCGCACTTGCAATTTTGCCACTGAATCAACCTGTATTCCTTGAACGGCGGTAATAATGTCTCCAGGTTGATATGAACCATTACGGAGGGCACGACCGGCTTTTGCCGCAGGCGAACCAGGAGAGACCCTGAGAACTGCAACACCTTTTAGTGAGAACCCCATGTTTGAGGTCCGCCGCAATTGTCTTCTCATCTATTTCGTACGGTAACTGGAGACTTCTGGAAAAGCTGCCGTATCTGCGTTCTGAAATATGGCACCCATCACCTCCTTTCTGTTCACGTACGACTTTCTTCTCACCATGTATTATTAACCGCCTGTCGACAAACTCAACCGAGAAATCGTCCTTCTTCAGTCCCGGTACTTCTGCCCTGATGACCAGTTCATCAGCAGTCTCGTGCATGTCAAGCAGCGGACCACCAAGTCGAATGTTCCTCAGTTTTCCAAGGAACAAGCTTGGACAGGAAATGGCCGACTTTATCGTTAACCCGCTCCAGCGACTTTCGCCACTTTTCAGGAATCAAGTTTGACATAGCGTTCACCTCCCGTTCCAAGCTCCTGTCTTATCCAACCTGTACTTCTATTCGTTTTGGTTTGACAATTTCCGCTTTGGGTACCCGCAGGGTCAGGATACCGTTGAGATACTCTGCTTTGGCCTTTTCGTGTTCGAGGCTTTCGGGAATAGTGAACTGACGGTAGTAATTGGCCAGTTCAAATTCACGGTATGCAGAGGAACCCGGAAGGCTATGCTGTGCCGGTGCACAGATGGTAAGGATACCTTTTTCCACGCTCACATTGAGGTTTTCCTTTGTTGAGCCTGGAATATCCGCGGTAAGGACCAAACCATCTTCCGTTTCTATGATGTTCACCGCCGGGCGGATGTATTTTTCATTTGACCGTGTTTCTTCACGGGTCTGAACATCCCGTTCATTATTTCTTTCAGTCAAGCTGTTTGCTGCCATGATGATGACCTCCTTTCTCAATAGTTATGTTCTCACGAAAGTTTGATTTCGATTTTTTTCGGCTTGGCATGTTCGGCTTTGGCCAGAGTTATCTGCATGACACCGTCTTTGCATTGGGCAGAGATTTTCTCAGGATCGATGTCAACCGGCAGTTCCAATGTGCGGGAAAACTTACCGGAGCCGAGTTCTGAGCGATGCACAATCTGGCCCTCTTTTTCGACAAACGGTTTATGCTCGCCACTGATGGTGATTGTGTTCCGCAGTACTGTGAGATCGACATCTTTCGGATCAACGCCGGGAATCAGCGCCTCTACGTAGACATGACCCGCGTCTTCGTTGAAATTGACCATTGGAAAGCGACGGGGCGTTACTGGAGAAAGAAACGTCGTACCCAATGGTCGGTGATATCCAACACCACGAAACGCTTCGTCTATCTCCCTTCTCAGATTGTCCAATTCTTTGAATACATCCCAGGTTGCCATGTGGATTACCTCCTTTCATTTTGTGTTTCTGACATATGGATAAGTAATTATTTTCAAAAATCAAGAGGGGAGCATGTTTTTTTATCGCTATAACACTATAGTATTGTTTATTATAGTATGATTTCACCCCTTGATTTTATAAACCAAACTTGCTATATTTTTAGCAGTCTCTGCATGAGAGTGCTAACCGCAGATTATCTGAAACTGGAGGTGCGTTATGGTCGCCAATTACCCCGCTGTAGCTGACAGCCTGACGCTGTATTTGGCTGAAATCGGAAAATTCAAGACTCTGAACGAGGAGGAAGAGCGTTTTCACGCTGAGAAGTTCTTTGAAGAGAAGAATCTGGAATCGGCGCATACCCTCATCACTTCAAATCTTCGGTTTGTCGTAAAGATTGCCAACGAGTATCGCCACTACGGTCTGAAGATGCTTGACCTCATTCAGGAGGGAAATATCGGGCTGATGATGGCGGTACGGAAGTATAACCCATACAAGGGGGTGCGCCTTATCTCCTATGCCGTATGGTGGATTCGGGCATATATCCAGAATTACATACTGTCCGCATGGAGCCTGGTTAAAATTGGAACAACCCAGGCGCAGCGGAAACTTTTTTACGGTTTACGCAAAGCCAAGGAAAAACTCCTCAAGATGACGGGGCATGATCCTGACGTTGAAGGAACTGCTCATATGCTTCAAATCTCTCATGAGGATGTGTCGGAGATGGAACTGCGCATGAAGGGAGAATTTTCACTTGATAGTCCTGTGAGTGAGAGCGACGACATTACAGTGCTTGAAACCATTCCGGATGAAAGGATGAACCAAGAGGAACTGTTGGGTAAATATCAGCAGGAGCATGAGCTGAAACTTCACGTCAATCAGGCTTTGGAAGGATTAAGCGAGAAGGAGCGTTTTATCATTGCACATAGGGTAACAAGCGATGACCCGCTTACGCTTCAGGATTTAGCAGATCATTTCAGGATATCACGTGAGCGAGTACGCCAGATTGAAGAGCGGGCTTTGGCTAAATTAAAACAGATTCTATCCCCGGTCAGGATTGAGCCCACATAACTAACCAGCCGTTGGAATCCTTGTCTATCAACGGTCTGGGCTCCAGATTGCCCGAGCTCGTTGTCCCCTTGAGTGATGGCACTATATATTCCCTTGCAACACTGTTACTGTACAATAGTATATCGGACAGACAGAAAATGAAGGGGCTCGGTTCATTGCGCCAGATGCTGGCGGAATCATGGAAATTAAGTTCAACGGGTCGTACATGTATCTTGAGTTTCCCAGAAACCGGCAACATCGCTCAGAATACTGTCCGATACTATTTCTCTCACATCTGACTCAAACCAGTCCGCCGGCATAGAATGGCTATAACTGGTTTCCAGAAACCTACTGTCCATCAGGACAATAAGTCCTCTGTCCGTCTCCGAGCGGATGACCCGTCCGGCCGCCTGAACCGCCTTGGCCATGGCAGGTATAGTATAGGCGTAATCAAAGCCGGCTCCGTACGATCGCTGGTAATACTCCCTCATCTGCTCACGTTCGAGATCGTAGGTCGGCAGCGGCGGCCCGACCACAAAGGCCCCGATCACCGTCTCTCCCGCGTAGTCCATCCCCTCTGAAAAGGTGCCGCCCTGAACGGCAAAAACGATTGATGGAAGGCTCCGGGAGCGCAAACTCTCAACGATCGCTTCAACTCCTGCCGCTTTCATGCCCCTTTCCTGCCTCATTACGGTGAAGCCGTCGGGCGTTCGGAAGAGAGCGGTGACCCTCTCAAGAAACTCAAAACTCGGCAGGAAGACAAAATAGTTACCACGTCGCAAGGCCGTTATCCGCTGGACGACATCAGCGATCTTGGTGTAGTTGCGTTCGCGGTGGCTGTATCGGGTTGAGATCTGGGGGATAATCAGCAGCTTGCGCCGGTCGTTTGGGAAGGGGCTCTCAAATTCAGCTGTTCTCACTTTCCCCATATCCAACCCTGATAATCGCACATAATAGTCGAAGGGCTTCAGTGTTGCCGAGAACCCAACAACCTGCTCGTACTCCTTGTAGCAACCCTTCAGCATTGCCGAGGCATCGCAGCAGGTTATTTTCACCGTGCCGCCGCTCGGGTGCGGGTGATAGGTAGTGAAGAACTCCTTACGGTCAGGATCGCCGATATACTCCAGAGTCTCGGTAAACTCGGTCCAGTAGTAACAGAGCCGCAGGATCACGTCCTGGTGCTGAATCTCTACGGCAGAATCGAGATAGCGGGAAAGAAAGGCGCTGAGCCGGGCCTGCTGCTCAAGGAACAGGTCAACAGGAGGATTAATCCGCATCGGCTTTGAGTTATCAGTATTGCGACAGGCGGATACTGCCTGAAGGCAACCGTCGAGATGTTCCTCCGCCTCAGAGCGAAAGCGCGAGTTAACCTTCCGGATTTCGTCGCGCATCTTTTCGAGCAGGATGGCTGATAGCGTAGGAGAATAGAAGTCCATGGCCCGAGATGGAAGGTTGTGGGCCTCATCGATCACCAGGTTGGGCTTGCCGGTCTGGTCTACAACGATCTCCGTCATACGACTGAGAGCCGAGCGCGGAGCAAAGATGTAGTTGTAATCGCAGATAACTACGTCCACCTCGCGGGCGCTGTCGAGCTGCAGCTCAAACGGGCAGACCTGATACTGTTCACCCAGGTCGCGAAAGGTGCGGGCCTTCAGCTTCCGTTTCTTTGCCAATAAGGCGAGAACCCCCTGCTCATGTACCTTCCCATAGTAATTGAGGGCGTACTCGCAGTAGTCGGGATTACAGAGCGGCTCGTTCTTGAAGCAGATCTTGCCCTTTGCGGTAATCGAGAGGGATTTAAGCTTCGCTCCTGTCTCCTGAAAGCGGGTGACGGCGTCCTCCGCAACGGAGTGCTGGCTGTTCTTCGGTGTGACGTACACTACTCTCTGTCCCCGGCTCAGGGCTTCCTTTATCACGGGATATAGCACGCCAACGGTTTTCCCGAGGCCTGTGGGTGCCTGAATGAGCATCGGCTGTTTCTCCTCCATAAACTGTTCGATCGTCTGCATAAGCTCGATCTGTCCGGGACGCGGATTTTCAAAGGGAAAGATAAAGCCGACAGCAACTTTACGGCGCCGGGCAGCACGCTTTTCGGCCTGTTTAGCTTCAATTAGCAGCTCTTCAAGACGGTGATCCAGCCATCGCTCATATTGAGGGATATCAAGAGCGAGTGCTCTGTCTTCGGTGGCGCTGTTCAGGGAAGAGACGAAATGGAAGGAAAGATTGGGAAGTACCTGATGTTCCCGCCAGTGGAAGTAGCCGTACGTCAGCAGCTGCAGGCAGTAGGGGTGGTCCAGCGGGTTTCCGGAGAGACGTTGCGATAGCTCCCTGAGGCTGAATGCAGTCTTGATTTCTTCTATCTTTGGCGGATCGTGCCGAAAGATCCCGTCCATCCGGCCATCTATCCGGAATGAGAAGCTGCCTCGTTCAAAGAGGCAGTTAACCGCTACCTCAGCCTGGTACAACGGATCCAGCTTCGCCCTTTGCTTCTGAACTCGGGCGTGGATCTCTATTCCGTCAGCCGCGGAGCGACCGAATCCTGAATGTGCTTCGATGCTGCCAGTCCGCGGCACGGGTACTGCAAAATCACGGAGCGGTATGGTAATGGTCTTATTCATTGCTCTGGCTGGTGATGTTGGAACTCCAGAACTCAAGGTTGTCTATTTGCATGGCTGGCACGTTGGTTTTAAGGTATCATCGCATTATCAGAGGTTACAGGAAGAGAATGTAGCTATTAACTGCCAGATCGTTTTTGACGGAGATCACTTCGTCGTCGTCGTAACTCCCCTGCCGTACAGATTATCCCGCCATTCCGTCTCACCCTGGATACGCCAGGTTGTGTCCGGTTCAGTGTAGAGCAGAACTCCTCCCGCCACGTTCAGGCTGTTCATCGGTATCAGGTAGACCTGACCGGTAAGCTGGTTCCACCATAACAGGTCGGCTTTGTTATCGCCGTTGTAGCTGCCGACGCTGACTATTTCCCAGTTGGTGTCCGGTTCGGTGTAGATCATCTCGCCGTTGATGACTGATGAGCCGTTGGTCTGCATACCGTAGAGCTGTCCGGTGGTTTTGTTATGCCAGATAATTTCCGCCTTGCCGTCTCCATCCAGGTCGCCCGCTCCGGCTATGCGCCAGTTGGTGTCCGGTTCGTACCAGATCAGATTGGCAGTGGAGGCGCTTGTTCCGTTGGTCTGGCCGAGGGCTACCTGACCGGTTGAACTGTTCCACCAGAGCAGTTCGACTTTGCCGTTTCCGTTGAAGTCGGCGGCAGCGACGATTTTCCAGTTGGTGTCCGGTTCGGTGTAGATCTGTCCTCCACCTGCTATTGTAGTTCCGTTTACCAGTAGTGCCGAGACTTGACCGGTGGTTTTATTCCACCAGATCAGGTCGGTTTTACCGTCGCCGTTTATGTCGCCGGTGGCAACGATTTTCCAGTTTGTGTCCGGTTCGGTGTAGATGACTGCGCCGGATTTTACTGCTGTCGGTGTTGACATCAGCATGATGTAGACCTGACCGGTTATGCTGTTTTGCCAAACGAGGTCTCTGACGCCGTCGCCGTCAAAGTCACCCTGGCCGACGATTTGCCAGGCCGGGTTCGGTTCCTGCCAGAATTGAGCGCCCCCGGTGATTTTGGATCCGTCGGTGGCCATGCCGTACTCCTTACCGTCTCCCTGGTGACGCCAGGTGATGGATGGGACGGGTGTCGAGGCGGGAGGAAGGCTTACCACTACTGTGGCACTCCTGACGGCGGAAACATTGCCAGCCGCATCCTTGGCCCAGGCATAGAATGTATTACTGCCAATAACCGCAGTGATACTGGCCGGCGCAGTAGCCAACCAACCGGCGGCTGAAGCTGCCGGAGGAGTAGCACTGGTAGAAATCATGTACCCGGTTACGGCTACGTTGTCGGTGGCGCTAAAAGTGGCCGGTACTGTCAAACTGGCAGCGGTGGCAGGGAGGGTGAAGGTTACAACCGGGGCAACCTTGTCACCAGCAGCAACGACTGTGAACAAATTTACACTCACAATCTCAGTACCGTGTCCGGAATTGTTCGGATCAGGGGTCCAACCTGAACCATAGGTACCGGAATCATACTGGTTACCATACCAGCCCACTTTCCAAATGTATGTGCCTGGAGTGGCAGGAGCAGGTGCACTAAGCGTCGCAGGGTAAGTGGCTGAATTGCCCATGCCACTATCATTGCCGGTAGATCTCGCTAACTCAGCGGTGTGCTGGTCAAACAGGACGGCCCGGAACCAGCCTGTACGGTACCCGCCGGTAATGGTAACTGTTACAGTCTCGCCGGGTGCATAGGATGTCTTGCTGATAGCCCCTGCAACATTTATGCTGCTCTTGGCACTTGATGGATGAGTACCGTGGGCGTGACAACCATTGCAGGTTGCAACTACGGGAGCACTGTGGCAACCCTTGCAACTTTTGCTGGAAAAGTAGCTGGATTGTCCCAGCACCTCCGTGCCTTGCAGCTGGAACGCAACCACAGGTGCCGTTATAAGTGCCAATGCATAATAAATCTGTAGTGATGCTTTCCTGATTTCCTTCATGTATTCTCCATGTACCTGGTTTTGTCCCCGTCCGATTCTGAATACAAAAAAGCCGGGGCTTCGTATCGTCTATGCGATATTTCGGCGACCCGGCTGTCTCGATGAGATCCTAAGGCTTTCCGTCCTACCCTCTCGGATAGTTTAGTATTGTCGTATATCTTTGACTACTTTATTTGCTTATAATCTTTGTAGAGAATACATATATAGAAAATATAAATCAAGGTAAAAATTCAAAACAACAATTACCCCCTGTGTTTACAATATAATCAAAGCTCTTCGCTACGGTTACCCAACACCGTTATCTCGATCATAGAATTTATTTGTCAACTGTATCTTTTTGCCATCAAGCATCCGTAATAATTCATTTTTTTCAAACAGCTTGAGAATTCTGGTCGTTGTCTCTCGTGCAGCTGAAGCATAGTTGGCAATCTGCTGATGCGTCAGCTTGATATTGATTATCACTCCGCGGTCGTCTGCCACTCCATACAATTCTTGCAACCGTTCAAGAACCGCAATGATCCTTTTCTCGGCATTGTCAAAGCTGAGTATTTTGATGATCGCCCAAGAGTCTCGCAAGTGCCCACACAGAAGATCAATTATTTTTTCGCGGACTCTTTCATGGCAAAGGATATATTTCACAAAATCATTCTTCGAAAGGAGCCCGATAACTGCCGCATCGTGGGCTATAACCGTGGCTGGGGCTGTTTTGCCATCCAAAAGCGACATTTCTCCGAAGAATTCTCCTTTGTTGTGCATGGTAATGATCTGTTCGCGCCCCTCTTTGCTCTGCTTGACGACCCGCACCTTACCATCATAAATGAGATACATAAATTTGGCAGTGTCTTCTTCAAACAAAACGATCTGATCCTTCGTGAACTTTTTTTTGATGATTCTCTGATTTATGATATGGAGTTCATCATCTGATAAATCAGAAAACAGAGGTATATTCTTAATATCATTTCCGAATTTGTTATGGGCTGCCAGTTTTCGAATCATGAATCATTCCTCAATAAAAGAATTATTGGCTGTATGCAGTGGTATATTTCTTCGATCCGCTTTCAAACTAATCTGAAAATAGCTTCGTCATTGTAATTATTTTGTGACGGCTGTCACTTTAATTTATCGCGTATTTTGTTACTGTTTAATCAGCAGACAGAAACTGATCTCTAAAAAGTGAATTCAGAGTCACCGAAAAGGCACAATCCAGGGAACCGGATCTCGCAAAGCTACCTGCCCTACAGGGCAGACGGGCTGTCGAAGTGGTAGAGGAATTTTTGCATGTATTTATATGCATTACTCAAACCCGCCTTTTCAAAATAGAGGCGGGTTAATTATTTTGCTTTGGAGCAATACAAACTATGAGGAGGCTATCATGCAATTATCAAAAGATTCCATCAGAATGAATATGAAGTGGCATGTACCGGTTTCAGTCACAACTCTTGCCATGGGAATTTATCTGGCACTCGCTTATATGCTCCCATCGTTTGTTCCTGAGTATCACGATATCATAATGAACGGGAGCCTCCATCTGGTTATGCCTTATGCGATATTCGTATTGATCGGGTTTCCTCTGTTCACACTCTGGTTTTACACCAAGCTCGATACCGACCTGGAATTCTGTGATCTGTACTGTGAAAGTGGCGACAAGTAGAGTTGTAACAGATAACAACCATGCCGGCCTCCCCTGCGGTAACTCCACCGGTTTCAAGGACAGCGCTCCAGACAAGTCCAATATCTTTACAATTGATCTTTGTTGTTACCGTTACGTTGACTTCAATTCCTGGAAAATTGTTCTGCCCAGCTTGTTGGCGCAATTTGATGCTGGTTCTTACCAATCGGTTTTTAAATCACTATCTTCATTACACGGAGAAGCTGCCAACTATTTCTTGACGGCATCAAGAATTGCTCCCAATGATCCGAGGGTGGCACGGCTGCTCGATGAACTTCTCAAAAAACATCGTAAAATCAAACCGAAAATGATGGTTGAAATAATCGAGGTAGAAGTAAAAAACACTGGGAAATTATGATGAGGGGCAGCAGTCAGCTGGTGCACTAATCCAATTGACGCCAAACTGTATAGTTTCCAGTAGACAGTGAAACGGCGAGTAAATCAGACAATTCGTTTGAAGAATCGTCCAGCAACCCAGTTACCTATCCCATTAGAGAGCCACGACCAATGGAGACAACCAATTCTCCAAACAGAGTGGCATTGACTCGTTCGTCTTGCTGCTTATTGGCGTGCCTTCCTATCTGTTGCTTTTTTTGAGTTACTATACAATTACTATACAGTGGTCATAGAAAAAGGGGTTAGCTTGTTAGCTAACCCCTTGAATTCTTTGGAGCGGGAAACGGGATTCGGACCCGCGACTTCAACCTTGGCAAGGTTGCACTCTACCACTGAGTTATTCCCGCATATGTTAGGCAACGTTATATAGCAGATATTCCAAATTGATGTCAATATTTTTTGTATTCCGACAAATATTCAGTTGGAAAGTAAATTCTGATAGATCGTGACCAACCGGCCTGCGCGGATATCCCAAGAATGCTCATAAGCAGCCCTCTTTCTGGCCCGTTGGCCAAGCCCGGCCATCAACCCTCTGTCATTCAAAGTGGCAACAATGCAGTCCGCAAGCGAAGACGAATTAACGGACTTAACATAAATGCCTTCATCACCAAGAATCTCTCGATTGACTTCACTGTCAAATACAACCGCAGGCAGTCCGCAGGCCATATAGTTGAACAGTTTGCCATTAGCCTCGGTGCGTGTCAGCTTAGGGGAAACAGCAAGGTTTCCGGCACTCAAAAAAAATGGTACGCGATCATACGGCACACGGCCAGTAAATGTAATCGAGTCGTCAATTCCCATCTCTGCTGCCCGGCGTCGATATTCCTCATCCGGAAAACCCATCAGCAGAAAGTGTATCCCTGTGACTTCACTCCTGACACGCACAATCACGTCCAGAAGCATATCCACCCCCTGATAAGGGCTGAAGATACCCAGATAGACGACAACTCTGGCGTCTTCTGGTATTCCGAGCTCTCTGCGCGCCTCACTGCGCGAATGAGGCTTGCAAACATCCATATCGACACCGTCAATCAGTGTACAAACCCTTTCAGGAGCTATTCCCCAATCGTTGACGAGCTCGCGCATCCCTTCTGCAGAACTTGTTATGATAACATCGGCGCAGCGGTCAATACGACGTTCCACACACATAAACAGTCTGTGAAGCAGCGAATTGTAGCGGATAAAACCATGATTGAGCGACTCGCCGCTCAAGCTCCCCTGATAATCGAACAGAAGTGGCAGGTTAAATATTCGTTTTAAAATATAACCCAGCAGGGCACCTTCATGAAGGTGAGCGTGGATAAGGTGCGGACGAAATGATCGGACCGTGCTGCAGGACTTGAACAGCAGCAACAGATCGAGGTAAGGTTTATGCCATGACGGACCGGCTTCCAATTTTCGATACCAAGGGATTTGTGGGATTCTCTCCACCCTTACACCTGGCATGTCGCGTCCAAGATGATATGCGACGATGCAAACCTCATGTCCCAGCTTGGTCAGTACCCTTGCTTCTTCATATATCCTGACATGGCATCCTCTATCGGAAAAGTAGGGTGTCGGAGCCAGCATGAGCACACGCAACGCCTTATCAGCCAAGGTTTATCCTGTCTTTCACTACATAGATCGGCTTATTTTGGGACTCGAAGTATGTTCTGGCGTTCAGTTCACCCAACAAACCCATGGTAATGAACTGGACCCCCATGAACAGAAGAAACCCGGTAAGAATCAGCAGTGGATTGCGATTCAGACTGAGATGCTCGAACAGTTTCATGTAAACGGTCATTGTCCCACTAACCAAGCCAGCCAAAATGGTATAGACACCCCACTTGCCAAAGAGCTGGATCGGCTTGGTGGAGTACGACAACAGAAATTTGACCGTCATCAGATCGAGAATGACACGTAAAGTTCTGGAAATGCCATACTTGCTGACTCCATGGAAACGAGGGTGGTGATTGACCGACAGTTCCGCCACTCTGGCGCCAAACTGGGAAGCCAGAGCTGGGACAAAACGATGCATTTCCCCATACAGATTGATCCCGTCCAGCACTTCACGGCGATACGCTTTGAGGGTACACCCGTAATCATGCAGATGAACACCCGTCAATTGGGAAATAAGTGCATTGGCTATCAGAGACGGGATCTTGCGGCTAATGAACGTGTCCTTTCGGTCGCGCCGCCAACCTGAAACGACATCATATCCCTCATGAATTTTCTCAACCAATCGCGGTATATCAGCGGGGTCATTCTGCAGGTCGCCATCCATGGGAATAATTATGCCGCCGGAGGCGGCGTCAAAGCCGGCGGCCATTGCCGCTGTCTGTCCAAAATTCCGCCTGAAACGGATAATTTTAAGACAGGCATCACCGGCTGCAAGCCTGCTTAGTACCAAGTATGAACCATCAGATGAACCATCATCGACCATGATGACCTCATAGGAGCAATTCATTGGTGATAGTGCGGACCTGATCGCAGCGTATAAGGATTCAACATTGTCCTTCTCATTGTATACCGGTACGACAATACTTATATCCACTGATTGTACTCCATCAAAATACGCAGATTACGAAATCACGGCGTTCATCGTCGAGATTCTCGATGTCAAACGGTTGTGGACGACTCTTCCGGAACCAATTGCCCAATCGCCTTTAATCTTCTGACAGTTACAGAACTGTCATGAACAGGATGAGGCTGCCCTCGTAACAACCCCCACAGCAAACCAACTCCGTTTATTGCATGCATTAACGGATAAATACCAAACAGCAACAACGCGGAAAGCCTGCCCGTCCGACATATGAGCAGAAACGTATTCACAGAAGCCACCACCGCATAGAGCATAAGAGGGGCAAGAAGTAAAATGAATTTTATGAATATCAGGGAGAGTACCAGATAGGCGACAAAAAACAGGGGAATGAAGTTTGTCACTGAATATGATCCCGCAATCAGTGTTTGCTGCGCCCTGCCACGCCCATAGGTAAACATTTGCCGAATAAAGGCTGTGAGTGTCGGGCGCTGGCTGCGAAATACATATATGGAAGGGTCATACAGCAACGTGTGTCCGGCAGATCTGACTCTATCGAGAAATTCATTTTCTTCGTTTGGGTACAGGCGTTCGTCAAACCCGCCAAGCTTCAGGAATACCGAACGACGGATGGCAAGATTACAGAGAATCAGCTCCTTTTCTGTTGTTTCGCGGGTAGTGCCATATCTTCTGTATCGATTATTGACAGCGCCAGATCCGAATGCTGAAGCAAGCGCAAGCCCAAAAAGCTGTTGGACCCGGCTATCAGAGGCAGGCGTTAGCGAAGGACCTCCAACAACCGCAACACATGGATCACTCATGCCATATATAATTCCATCCAGGTTCTCCGGCGAAATAAGAGAATCGTCGTCCAGAAAATACAGAATATCACCACACGCTTCACGTGCTGCACGATTACGTTGCTGACTTGGAGCACACCCTTCAGCCAGCAATACCTCGTATCTGGGATCATCGGGGACGATCTTCCTGATATGTGCCCAAGCAGCAACATATCCTCCTGCCCGCACAGGAATAATTATGGAAACACTACTCACAGGAAGATGATTGTATTGGTGGTGAATTTCACTTCCGGACCGGCCCCGCTACATTTTCGAGCCGCCATAGCTGTGTAATCCTGAGAGAAACAGGTTGACACCCAGATAGCAAAAAATAGTCGCCGCAAAACCGATGACCGAGAGCCAGGCGGCTCGCTTTCCGACCCATCCCTTGGTTATGCGGGCATGCAGAAAGGCGGCATACACAAACCAGACGATCAGTGACCAGGTTTCTTTGGGATCCCAGCTCCAGTAGGTGCCCCAAGCGTAGTTGGCCCAGGCGGCGCCGGTAATAATTCCGAGAGTGAGCAACGGAAATCCGATCATGATGGCGCGGTAGTTCAGGTCATCCAGTACCTTCAAGGGGGGGAACATTGACATCATTCCACCTGCCGGCGTCGATGTATTGGCACCTTCAACGGTAGTCTTTATCAGATACATGATTGAGATTCCACAGGCGACGGCAAAGGCGGCATACCCAAGGAAACAGGTGATAACGTGATACAGCAACCAGTTGCTCTGCAGTGCCGGCACTAGTGGCTCGATGCCGGTGTTCATGCCAAGTTGCGCCCAGGCCATGCCGAGCAGAGCAAATGGTACGACAAACGCACCCACAATGCGATATTTATAGCGTATGTCTATGTATGCAAAAATCAGAATGATCGTCCAGGAAAAAAAGACTATAGACTCATACAGGTTTGACATCGGTGCGTGACCGACACCCATATCGTATGATTCTTTCCAGCGCAGACCGATGGCGACGGTCTGAAAAGCAAGCCCAGCGTACGCAGTATAACTTCCGGCGAGGCCAAGCGCCTTATTTTTACTGGCAAGGAATGCAAAAAATATGATCGTTGAGATCATATATGCGAATGTCGTCACGTTAAATAGCATGGAACTGGTCATAAAAAAGTAACCTCCGTTAGATTTTCAACTGCTGGAACTTTTCAGAAATGGAATCGAACTGCATCTCAAATGCAGCATGGTTCTTGCTGGCGTTGCCATATATATGGGCATGCCCTTTGCTTATAACGACCCAGATGCGTTTGTGTGACATGAAAAAAGCTATATAGAGACCTATCAGCATCAGGGTGCACCCCAGCCAGACGACCCATACTCCCGGGTCTTTAGCAACCTGAAGACCGGTATACATCCTGGCATTCGTCCCCTCATATCTGAAAATCAGGGCATCTCCCCGCTGTGAATTCATCTCCGGGAAATCCTTAAATGAAATGAACGTCTGCTGAACTCCCCCCTTGGGTGTCACTTCTATCTTTGCTGCCGGACCTGAGAGACCGGGGGCGAATTGACGTACCTCCTGGGTTGCTTCCAGCAGTTTGAAAGTGGTTCCGTCCTTGAGGATCACTGCAGCACCTTCTCTGGCGGTAATTTTTTCCGGCGTGCCGCCGCTGCGGTTGGTAACGGTGAAGTAATGTTCATTCCCCTCGTTTGCCTGGCCATAACTGGATTGATAAAAGGTAATTCCTTTATAGGTAAGAGGATCATTGACGATCACTTTTACATGGGTCAATCCTTGGACAGGCTGGCCGTTTTCCATTACGGTGAGGATACTTCTGAACTCCTTGGGTGCACCTGTTTTATAAAACTCGACGTTAAATTTCTCACAAAGTATCTCAAAACCGAGTGGAATCGGCTGGCCATTACGACCCTCAATTGTGCTGATTTTGGTGCCTTCAACTATGTTAACGTACCCCTTATAGCCGGATAGGGAGCCTATTATGGCGCCAACAAAGATTACAAGGATGCTGAAGTGTACCACATACACTCCTAGCCTGCACCAGGCGTTCTTCTGGGCGAACAGGTGGTACTCCCCGTTATGTTCCGTAACAACCGGTGACGAAAACTCTGAGCCAAGAAACTCCGAAAGCCTCTCTCTGCCTTTTTCGATTGCACCGGAAAACACAATCGTTTTCTTCATGGAGAATGAGTTACGAACTGATTCAGCAAGGAATAGTGTCGGTTCGCTGACAAACTTGAATACATGCGGCAGGCGTTTGATTGAGCAGGAGACCAGATTGATACTGAAAACGTACAGAAGGGAAATGAACCACCAGGAGTGGTACATGTCGAAGAAGCCCAATTTTGAATAGATCTGCAGCTTGGCCTGACTTATTTGGGCAACGTATTCCGGCGGAAGCACTCCCTGAGGCAGGATCGTTCCGATAATCGACGTCAAAGCTAAAGAAATAAGCAGAAAAAGGGTGAGTTTGAGTGAACAGAAAAAATCCCGGACTTTCTCGATGATGCTTCGTTCAGTGTTTGCCAATGGTATCTCCCGGCGGATGAAAAAATAGTAGCTAAAGTATCCCACATTCAATAATCTTTGGATGGTACCCCAAATAGAAATAAAAATGAACCCTTTTTTTCCTCTCCATCTCTCGTACGATCATCGCACAATCACGTCGATACAAACCGTTGTGCCTATTGACAACTCCCGTTGAAAAGAATAATTATCATACAGTCCGGTGCAACCGGAATCAGACCCGGCTCTGTTCGAAAACGGTTAGCGCTGCTGGTTTCTTATTGAAAGGAGAGGAATATAACCCACAACAGGTCATTTTCAGTAATAGAACCGGCCATTTCCCAATAAGCTGAATGCAATAACATTTCCTAGGGTGAATTGGTTTACGTAAACCAAATTGTTAATGAATTCCAAAGCAATCAAAGGAGAGTCCCAATGAAAATCAAGTGCTTGATCGTGTTACTTGCTGTTTTTGTTTTAGGTTTCACAACATTTTCTTATGCTGAAGGTGAAGGGATACACCAAAGGGTCAGGCAGGCACATGATCAAATCGAGAGAGGTGTCAAGTCGGGATCTCTGACAAGAGAAGAAGCCCACAGACTGAAGAATGAATTGAATAGTGTCCGCGACGATGAAGCACGGATGAAAGCGGACGGCAGACTCAGTCATGGCGAGAGAGCGCGTCTTGAGAAGGAATTGGACCGATTGGAAAGACATATTTCTCGTGCCAAGAGTAATGATGAAAGAAGAGATAGCGATGACAGAAGAGATCACAGACGATAATGCCTCTGCGAATCTATTCGTCGTAGCATTCAAGCTTGTACTTATGTATTAGAAGACGCCCGCGGGTTTCAAAACCTCGGGCGTCTTCATGTTGAAACTTCGCTCTCATTCCTTTTTCCTGAGATGCTCTACCAGCAGTCTGGCAGCTGCTGGCAGGGCATCAGGCGATCGAACACAAATCCTCAGCTCCCGGATAGCCCATGATTCGTTCAAAGAGATAGAGCGAATGCGCAAACCTTTCAGATAGGGTCTGGCAGCCCCCTTGGGAACCACACCGATACCCAACCCCGCCTCAACCATCAGACAAAGTGCGTCAAAACTGTTGACCTGAATCCGTAGTTTGGGAGTTCGATCAAGTTCTAGAGCCGCTCGCAAAAGCTGGTTGTGAAGCGCACTGCCAGCTGGCAATCCGACAAAATCATAACCAAGCGTGTCCCGTAGCTTTATTGACCTGCGAGTCGCCAGCGGATGCTCTTTAGGAGTAATCACGATCAGCTGGTCGGTGTGGTACGGAATATACTCCAGGTCGTGTCGATAAGCGGCCATGGTGATCACACCCACATCAGCCGCATTCTCCGCCACGGCATTGACGATAACTTCGCTGACGTTCGCTTCCAGATGGACAAGTACCTGAGGATGAGCACTCATGAATGAGCGGATCTCTGACGGCAGAAACTGATTGATTGAAGAGATGTTGGCGCTTAACCTGACATGACCGCGAATGCCGCTGGCATATTCCCTGATCTGCAGCGTAATATTGTTCATGTCGTGCAGAATGCCTCGCGCCAGCTGCAGGAGCGTAATACCGGCATCGGTTGCTTCGACACCGCGATTGGTGCGTCGCAGGAGCTGGGTATGAAAAAGATCTTCCAGCTCGCTGATACGCTTGCTGACAGCCGATGCGGCAATATGTCCACGCTCGGCAGCAGCCGCGATGGATCCCTCCTCAATGATGGATACAAAAAGTTTAAGCGACAGCGGATCAATTATCACGGCAACAGCTCCCCCTGCTCTGCAGGATTCATGCTGCCGGTGCGATATCCGGCCAAATCCAGGGAAACGTAGCGGAATCCGACCGTCCGGAAATCTTCGTAGACCCTGTCCCGGAAGCTCTCATCCAGAAATCGCGCTATTTCATTTTTTCCGACCTCAATGCGTGCTAGGTCGTCATGCACCCGAACCCTGAAGGTTTTGACGCCGAAAACGTGCAACAGGTTTTCGCATTTTTCAACGATCGCCAGTTTCTCGGGAGTAATCTCAACCCCGTGGGGAAATCGGCTGGAGAGACAGGCGAAAGCCTGTTTCTGCCACGTGGGAAGCTGCAGCATCCTCGATACCTGTCGAATATCTTCCTTTTTGAAGCCGGCTTCCTCCAGAGGGCTCAGCACTCCCAACTCAGTAGCGGCAATTCTGCCGGGACGATGATCGCTCCGGTCGTCGATATTGGCACCATCGACAACATGACACAGACCTTCCTGATCGGCAATGGCGCGCAACTTTCCAAACAGCTCTTTTTTACAATGATAACAGCGGTTCGGCGGATTATTCCGAAATTCAGGGATGTCAAGCTCTTCAGATACGATCTCCCGATGCCTTCCACCTATCTGTTCTGCCAGCTTCCGTGCTTCCTGCAGCTCACGTTCCGGATAGGTGTGAGAAGTGGCAGTAACCGCCACAACACGCTCGCCCAGTACTTCGACAGCTACGGAGAAAAGGAAGGTAGAATCCACACCACCGGAAAAAGCAACAACGCATCCGCCGAGTTCGCTCAGGATCGAGCGCAAATGGTCATACTTCTTCTGTACGTGCGGTGGCAGGTTCTCAACTGCAGTTAATTGATACATGATTTTTCTCCATGACGGTTAATTTCCCATTTCCCCAAGGGCGTCTTTACGGTGCTGCTCTATGAGCCTGAGTAATAGTAAAAGAATAATGTATAATTACGAAGAGAATTATTACTATTCGACACTTGAATATGGTCAAGGTTTGGTGATACGTTTATGAGGTTATGGCGTTTCTTCAAGCACATTTCAAAGGAGAATGGACAAATGAAAAGGATCTTGTTGCTGAAGATGCCGCATTCACTGTTATTGTTGATACTGCTTTTGCATGTGACGGTTTTTCCCACCAACGCTGCCGAGTTCAATGAAAATAGGCAGTTGGTCACTCTGATGCTGGATCCGGTGCCGAACTATAATCATGTCATGCCGAAAATTTCGGTTGAGGCACTGTCATCCTTAACATCACTTTCCAGCTCATTCACGATTAATTATCTTTCTGCGGGCACCGATCCTTATGGCGTCGGCGACAATTGTACTGCCTGGCCTGCGGATGCCAAAACCGCCTTTGAGTCAGCCGTCAACATCTGGGCGAGCAGAATCTCCTCCACTGTTCCCATAACGATTGATGCATGCTGGGCTACCAACCTTGGGTCCGGTGTACTTGGACACAGCATGAGTCTCTCTTCATATAGGAACTTTTCCAATGCGCCGGTCACCAACACATGGTATCCTGTCACGTTGGCTAACGCACTGGCAGGCTCAAAACTTAATTCGGGCAAGAGCGACATCTACATTGCCTACAGCAACGTTTTCAGTTGGTATTTTGGGACTGACGGTGCGACACCTTCCACGCAATCCGACTTTGTTTCCGTAGTTGCTCACGAAATTGCGCATGGGCTCGGATTCTCGGGCACACTGACTGTTTCATCAGGCCAAGGCAGTTGGGGCGGCAACACGTATCCGGAAGCATATGATCGTTTCACCGTTGACGGTTCCGGACAGAGCCTCATTAATACGTCTGTATATCCAAATCCTTCCTCGGCACTTGCCACCGCACTCACGAGCAATAACGTCTGGTTTACCGGATCAAAGGCCAAGTCAGCCAACAGCGGAGCAAATGTAAAGCTCTATGCCCCGTCATCCTGGGATTCCGGAAGCAGCTATTCGCATCTTGATTATACGACATATACCGGCACTTCAAATGCCCTGATGGTTTATGCTCTTTCAAGAGGCAGAGCCATACATGACCCGGGGAACGTAACCATGGGGTTGCTGGGAGACCTGGGGTGGTCCACCACCTCCCCTCCATCCACATATGTATTGACCGCTGCCAAATCGGGCAGCGGCAGCGGTACGGTCACCAGCAACCCCACCGGCATAAGTTGCGGCTCAACCTGTTCTTCCAGTTTTACCAGCGGCACATCAGTTACGCTGACCGCCTCACCTGACAGTGGCAGCACATTTGCCGGATGGAGCGGCGCCTGCAGCGGCACCGGGACATGCAACGTAACCATGAGCGCAGCAAAAAGCGTGACAGCAACGTTTACTCTCTCACCACAAACGACCACCCCCTCCATCAACTACTATCACCAGAGCGACGGCATAGTAGCCGGCTTGACCACAAACGGCAGCACTGTCACCGGAGGTGCTCAATTCTATCAGGAAGCAAACGCTGCCTGGTCAATCGTTGGTCAGGGTGACTTTGACGGCGACGGCATCAGAGACCTTGTCTGGTGGAACAGCAGAACAGGTCAGGTGTATATCATGCTGATGGCCAGCCCTACGACCGTAAAAGGTGGCGGTATTCTCACCACGGAACCGAATACGTATTGGCGTATTGTAGCCACCGGCGATATTAACGGAGACGGCAAGACAGATCTCATCTGGTGGCACCAAGTAACCGGCCAGGTTTACGCCATGCTGGTAAACGGAACTGCAGTTGCGGGAGGGGGAACCATTTTCACCGAACCAAATACTGCCTGGAAAATAATCGCCTCTGCCGATTTCAACGGAAACGGCAAGGCGGAACTCCTCTGGTGGAACAGTATGACCGGTCAGGTCGCCCTTGGCCAGACCAACGGAACGAGCGCTTCCACAGCCAATCTGATCTGGACCGAACCCGACACAAACTGGCGCATAGCCGGAGCGGGCGATCTTGACGGTGACGGCAAAGCAGACATCATCTGGCATAACCGGACAACCGGACAGGTCTACGGCATGCAGACCAACGGATCGTCAGTCACGAACGGCGCACTGATGTACACCGAAGCGAATACTATCTGGGAGATAGTCAGTGTCGGCAACTACAACAGTGACAATAAGGCCGAGCTGTTATGGTGGAACCAGCTTACCGGGCAGGTCTACCTGATGCCGATGAACGGCCTGTCGGTTGCGCCGGGCGCTTCTTTACTCTATACCGAACCGGACACAACCTGGCGTAT
Source organism: Desulfuromonadales bacterium (assembly GCA_037129255.1). GTDB lineage: Bacteria > Desulfobacterota > Desulfuromonadia > Geobacterales > Pseudopelobacteraceae > JACRCG01. The sequence goes on from JBAXVG010000003.1 coordinate 161,445, forward strand.
CCAGGGTGAAACCGAATGGCGTGATAATCTGTATGGCAGGGGAGTGACTACGACAACAAAGTGAACGTATAGGTTCCTTTTAAAACAATAAACTAACACATTGTCTCGGATTGCGCCCCTGCGAGAACCCGCTGCAATACATCCATAAGACGATTCAGGCTGAACGGCTTCTGAATGAAGCCATTCAGCCCCAGCCCTTTGAAGCGCTCCGCAAGCTCCTCTTCGCTGAAGCCACTGGCAAGAAGTACGGATATATCCGGTCTCAACTTTCTCAATTCAATGAAGACTGCAACTCCATCCATGCCCGGCATACTGTGATCCAAGAGCACAAGATCGATCCGGTCAGCCTGCTCTCGGAAGATCTGTAACGCCTCCTCACCACCGGCGGCCGCCAAAGCCTCAAAACCAATCTCAGTGAGCATTTCAAGACAAACTCCGCGAATCATATCCTCGTCGTCAACGATCAGTACCCTATGGGTGCGTCGGATGGCAGCCACCGCAATGTCATCTTCAGTTATAGCGCAATTAATCTGCCCTGACTGCGCGCAGGCTGCAATCGGAAACAAAACCCGGATGGTAGTGCCGGCGCCGGGGCTGCTCTTTACCAGAATTGCTCCCTTGTGTGCGCGGATTATCCCCTGTGCCGCCGACATTCCCAACCCACGGCCGGTGAACTTGGTGGTAAAAAATGGATCAAATAGTTTATCCCGCGTCGTCTCATCCATACCGCAGCCGCTGTCTCGGACTTCCATCCAGACATAACGCCCGGCAATCAGTTTCTCCTCCAACCGGCTGGAATTCAGGGTTTTCTGATCAAATTCCTGCACACCTGTTGAAAAAAGGATGGAACCGTTGTCGTTGCCGATCGCCTCGGATGCATTGATGATCATATTCATGATCACCTGCTGAATCTGATCTCCGTCTGCCATGATCGGCGGCAGGGCGTGGTCAAGCTTCAGGTCGAACATTATACTTTTGGGGATGGCTGACGTCAGCATGGCTGTGATGTTTTCAATCAACCCGGTCAGGTTCAGCTCCTTGATATCAAAAAGCCCCTTGCCGGAGTAGGCCAGCATCATGCCGCTCAGTTCGGCGGCCCGCTCGGACGCGATGACCGCCTGGTAGATGAAATTGCGAACGGATGAATCGCCGGGAAGCTTCATCAATGCCAGTTCAAGATTGCCGAGTACCGCCTGCAACAGGTTGTTGAAATCGTGGGCAATACCGCCGGACAAGGTCCCCAGACTCTCCAGTTTCTGGATATGCAGAAAATGGCGTTCCATTCTCAGCCGCTCTTCTTCGGCCCGTTTTTGTTCCTGAATCAATCTCCATTCACGCAAGCTGCGCTGCACTATGCGCGGCATTCCGGAAAAGATATCCGATGTCTTGACGACATAATCCTGAACTCCTGCCTTTATGGCCTCTACAGCCACCTGTTCGTTGCCCTGGGATGTCAGGAGTACAACCGGACATTGTCCGTTTACCGATGTTACCAACTCGCTGCCATATCCGTCAGGTAGTCGGTAGTCGGTCAGAACAAGGTCAGGAGCCTGCCCCTCTATGGCCGTCCTCGCATCCTGAAGAGTGCGGACAACTTCCAGGCGATACTCTTCCCGAGCATCCTGAAGGGACATTTTCATCAGCTCGACATGGTTATCGTCGTCTTCTATCACCAGTATCACTGGTGCGTTCGGGTTGTCCGTCAACATGGCAGGCTCCAATTATGCTGCAGAAAACAAAAAAACGGCGCACGAAAAACGAGACGCCTGACAGGGTTAATGTGGATCACTCTATAAACCTTGAAAAAACAGTTGAAACACATTTATGCCGAATTTAGAAAAACTTTACATTTTACAAATTAATCTGACAATTTCTTCAACTGCCAATGCTGCCTCGGTAATGACACCATCAGCCATCCGCTTAAAAACAGCCGTTCCCGACGTTAGCTCGTTCTGTCCGATCACAACACTATAGCGTGCTTTCAGCTTGTCGGCCCGACGCATCTGGCTCTTCAGGCTTTTGCCCTCATAATCCATTTCAACACGTACTCTCGAACTCATCAGACCATCCATAAGCCTGAAGGCACATTCGCGCTCTCCTGCACCCAACGAAGCAATAAACAGGTCCGGAGTTGACATGAACTCTCTCTGGCTGAGTAAAAGCGCCACTCGCTCAAGCCCGATCGCAAACCCGATGCCCGGAATTTCAGGGCCTCCCAACGCTGAAATCAGGCCGTCATAGCGCCCTCCGGCGGCAACTGCCGACTGGGAACCTAACTGGCCGGTGGTCATTTCAAAGGTGGTGCGGGTGTAGTAGTCGAGACCGCGCACCATGCGGATATTGAGGCTGTAGGTTGTGCCCGTCAGGTCGAGGTAATGCTTGACGCCGCCGAAATGTTCATCACATGCTCCACAGAGATGATCCGTCATGGCCGGCGCCCCTGTGGTGGCTTCAATGCAGCCGGGCACCTTGCAGTCGAGTGTTCTGAGCGGATTGATGGTAAAGCGCCGCTTACACTCTTCACAGAGGCTGTCCAGACACCCGTCAAGAAAGGAGAGCAAAACGGTACGATAGCCCGGCCGACATTCAGGGCAGCCCAATGAATTTATCTGCAGTGAAGGTTCATCAAGGTCGATTTCTCGAAAAAAGGCCGACAGCATGTTCAATACCTGTGCATCAGCAAGTGGATCCTGGACGCCGGTGATTTCGGCACCGATCTGGTGAAACTGGCGATAGCGGCCCTTTTGCGGGCGCTCGTAGCGGAACATCGGACCTAGATAGTAGAGTTTGGCGACAGGATCCTGAGCGTATAGCTTGTGTTCGATGAAGGCGCGCATAACTCCTGCAGTCCCTTCCGGCCGCAACGTGACGCTGTTTTCACCTTTGTCGGTAAAGGTGTACATCTCCTTTTCGACGATGTCAGTAGCATCCCCGATGGAGCGACGAAAAAGTTCAGTCTTTTCCATAACCGGGACACGGATCTCGCTGAAACCGTTCAGCTCAAAAATCTTGCGAGCCGCTTGCTCGATATAGTGCCATCGCCCGCTTTCACCAGGCAGTATGTCATTGAATCCTTTGATTGCTGTAAGCGCCACGTGTCACCTCAATAGTTTTCCGACTTATCGGGCTTATCATACAAGTTTGATACTAATTCAGTGAGGCACCGATACTCTCCTGATGCAGTTTTTACCGGAAGTCTTACCTTCATACATGGCTCTATCAGCCATTGCCAGCAACTCCTCTTTGGAGGCAGCATCATCAGGACAACATGCGTAGCCTATACTGCACGTCAGACGAATATTGTATCCTTCAGCTTCCATGAAAAGATGGGCAGCTACATTTCCCCTGATACGTTCTGCAACCATACAGGCTATCGGACAGGTGGTTTCGACAAGAATGACCGTATATTCATCGCCCCCGTAGCGGATGACGACATCAACATCACGCACGGATATTTTCAGAAGTGTTCCGAATTCAGCGAGAACCTGACTGCCTGCCAAGTGACCATACTTGTCGTTAACCAGCTTGAAGGCATCTACATCAATGAACAGTACAGCCAGATGAGAGGAATATCGCTCTAACCGTTTCATTTCACGCTCGAGCGCAACCTCAAGGTAGCGATGGTTGAACAACCCGCTGACGTCATCGATAAAAAGCATATCACGGGCCTGTGAATAGGTTGCGACATTTTCGAAGGCGTGAGCCGATTGCTCAATCAGGAAAATAATATTTTTTTGTTGATGTGATATATCGGGAAGTTGGATACCCGGATCGTTAAAGAGTGCAATCAGGCCATAATAGCCGGAGTGGATGTGAATATGGACCAGGTAGGCCTCGCTGATTCCATCTGCACAGGTCGATGATGTCAGATGTATGTGCTGAACCAGATGTGGCTCCGGAGCTGCTTCCGGCAGACCGGAAATAATTTCATCGGCCAGGGAAATTCCCAGATCGGCGGAAATGCCCTTGACCACTTTTATTTCAAGTTTGTTATCGTAGAGGAAAAGTCCGATTGCCCGGCTGACTCCGGTTTCGCGGACCACTGCCTCGACCAGGAGATGATGGACTCTGGCAAGATCGAGGCAGCCGGCAATGGCTTGGCTGGCCTGATAAAGACCAAGCATGTTCTTGAGCTCCTGGTTTTCATCAAGCAGGCGGCGCTGCAGCAGGCATTGTGCAACTGAATGTTTGAATTCATCAGGGTTGACAGGCTTGATCAGATAATCCCGGGCGCCATGTTTCAGGGCAAAAACGGCCGACTCCATATTGGCATTACCGGTAACCATGATAACATCAATCGTCGGATCGCTTTCCCGAACACGCGACAAAATCTCCAGACCGCTGATATCCGGCATGACAAGATCGGTGACTACAAGGCCATAGTGCCCTGATGCAAGCATTGCCAAACCTTCAAAACCACAGGAGGCACAATCGACGTCATATCCTTCAGCCTTGAGCAGACCGGAGAACATTTCCCGGAAGAAACGGTCATCTTCAACTAACAATATTTTATCCATAAATAAAGCCATTCAATGAAAGTGATTACCGACTTTTAAGGACTTATTTACTCTTTTTTACAAACTGTGTCAAACTGCAAAATTGATCATTTGTTCTTATAGGGCGTGGCCACACTCCAGCTCAATCCGTTACTGACCAGTTCTATGGTGCCGTCGCGGTCGGTGCGATAAACCGGAATCCTTCTGCCAGCCAGCATGTCAAGCGTCCGCGAAGAAGGGAGGCCAAAACGATTGGTAGCTCCTGCAGAAATCAATGCCAATTCGGGATTGACTCTCCCGATAAACTCTTCCGATGTTGAATAGCGGCTGCCATGATGCCCGACCTTCAGTACAGTCGACTCCAGCTTGTATCCCATGGCAAGCATCCTATACTCCGCCGCGAAACCTGCATCGGCAGTAAAAAGCATGCTGAACGAGCCAAAAGCCAACCTGAATACAAGAGATTCCTCGTTGATGTCCATCTCATCAGCATCAGAATGCTGAACAACTGCTTTGTCCGGCGAAAATACGGTAAGTTCAACGCCTCCGGAAAGAGTAATACTGTCGCCGGCCACCAACTTACGAACCGGTACATGCAGTTCTGAAAGTACGTGCCTGATATCTTGAGCATAGTCGGCTGTTAAACCGGTCGGAGTACTCCAGAATTCGCCGACGTCGAAATGTCTGGCCACAAAAGCCAGACCTCCGATGTGATCGGGATGGTCATGAGTAGAAACCATTTTGTCGATCCGACGAACTCCAAGTGCCCCAAGCGCCGGTGCCAGAGTGCGCTGTCCGAAATCCCGGCCAGTATCATGCAGAAACCCTCCACCATCCACCAGCATGGTTGTGCCATCCGGAAGTCTCAAGAGCAGTGATTCAGCCTGGCCGACACTTAACATGCTTATATGCAGTTTGCCGTCGGCAGAGCCTGGCAGAAACGTGTGCAACGCCAAAGCGGCGAGTGGCAGGGCCGTTCCAAGAGTGAAGCGCAAGTTCCTGCTCCGGATAAATGTCATTGCGCACATGAACAGCAGAAAGAAAAACATGTCCCACATCGTAATGCCATGAAAATGTATTACCGGAAGGCTGGCGCAGGCGGTAATGATCCAGTTTGAGAGCTCAACCAGTTTAGCGGATGGCCAGAGCAGGAAGTAATGACAGGAAGGAACAAGCGCGAGCAGCGGAAGCACGCAGAATCCGGACAGAACAGCTCCATAACCAAGGAGCGGCACTATCAGGAAATTTGTCAGCACCCCGTTCAGCGAAGCCACCTTGAAAGCGAACAATACCGGTATCAGGGTGGCGCATGAAGCCGCTACCGATGCCACAATAAATTGGAGAATAGTACGGCAGAAGACGGACGTGACAATGGAAATGCGCTCAGTAAAAGCTGGTACAGCAAGTATGATCCCCCACAACGAGAGAAAAGAGAGCTGAAAAGAGAGCTCAAACAAGGTCGGCGGATTGATGGCAATCAGGAAAAATGCCGACAACAGAAGGGTGTTGATCGGGTCGCTTTCCCGCTCTGCATAAAGTGCGCATGCGAGCGCGGCCATCATGATGACCGAGCGGGCTGTTGCCGGTGCATTGCCGGTCAGAAACAGGTAGATAAACATGCAAGGGACTATCAACAGCACCACCAGGCGGCGGACATTGCAGCGCAAGGCCAGATATTCGAAGCGGGTAAGTATCCACAATGAAACCAATGTGACGAAAGCAGCGATTATACAGATGTGGAAGCCTGAGATTGACAGGATGTGGTTGACCCCAGCTCTGGTATAGGCATCAGACAATTCACGCGGAATCCTTTTCTGATCCCCTATCAAAAGTGCAACAAGAACCGAAGAAACGTTGTCATCCGCGATCGCAGTTCGTACGGCATCACCCAATCGGCGTGCAACCAGATCAATGGTGCGCTGCCATGACTCTTCGGCAGCCGCTCTCATAAGAACAATATCTTCCTGTGAGGCGACCCGTCCGATTGCGCCTACCTCCTGAAAAGCTAGATACCGCGGATAATCGAATTCGCCCGGCAACCCGAGGAGGCGAGGCACTGATATTCGGGTCTTGCAACGGATTCTATCTCCACGTACAAGGGATACGTCTCCATTGGATACGTAGAGCATAAGCATGCCCTGCACCGCTTCCTCCGCAGTATTATTGAAAATTTTTTCAGATTTGACGACAATTGTGCTGCCGTCCGGTGAGATTGCCGGACGAGAGGCAACAATACCTTCAAGAGTTACGGGCGAATTTGAAGTCCTGTATCGGATTGAGACTGGTGAAGGATCCGGAGTTAACCAGGGGGAAAGGACATGGAGGCCCCAAAGGAAAAAAAACAGGGCCACACAAACAGAAAAGATCCGTTTGTCGCGATGAAATGAAGCCAGCAACAGGCAGACAAAACCGGCAGACAGTGTGAGAGGCGTACAGCAACTGCCGATCCGGATCGCAAGTGTCAAGCCGAGGACCATCGACACAAATGGTATCAGAAATGGCCATTGACCGGACATGGTAAAAACAGAGCCTCATGTAAATTTGTTATATTGACACTTCGTGCATTATATCACATGGTGTTGCCGCTTGAAAACAGGGTAAATGAGTGGTACAAGAAGGAGTGAGACCGCATGCAGATGCCGGTTCATAACTCCATAATGACCGTTGGAGCCACATTCATGAATACAGATGTGTTGATTGTTGATGATGAGGAAATGATCCGTGACTTATTGACATCGGCTCTACTGCAGGAGGGTTACGTCTGCCACCAGGCTGCCAACGTCGATGATGCTTTCATCATATTAGAGGCTATATCCATTGACCTTATTATTTCGGATATCATGATGCCTGGCAGAAGCGGAGTCGAGTTACTCCGGGACATCAAAAAAGTCGATCCGGATATCGCCGTACTCATGATTACCGGACTCTCCGATATGAATACAGCGATGGAATGCATACACCTCGGAGCTGATGACTACATTACCAAGCCATTCGGTATAAACCGCGTGGTACTGACAGTAAGAAACCTGATAGAACGCCGCAAACTTATCATTGACAAAAAACAGTATCAGGCCAGCCTTGAGTTCAAGGTTATGGAGCAGACCGATAAGATTCGAAAGACAATGAACGACCTGGCCCATGCCTATGACGAAACCCTGACGGCCCTGGTCAAGGCGCTGGATGCGAGGGAAAAAGAGGTAGGTTACCATTCTGAGCGGGTAATGAGCTACACGACTTTTATTGGCAAGTGCCTTGGAATTACGGGAAGAAATCTGGAGGAACTTGCCAAAGGCGCTCTGCTGCACGATATCGGGAAAATAGGTATTACCGACAGCATCCTGCTCAAGCCGGGGAAGCTGGATGAGAACGAATGGATCGAGATGCGCAAGCACCCGCAGGTCGGCCATGCAATCATGTCGGAAATCACATTTCTCAGAATACCGGCGGAAATAATCATAAGCCACCATGAAAGATTTGATGGCACAGGTTATCCCAGACAGCTCAAGGGTGCTCAGATCCCTATCGGAGCCCGAATATTTGCCCTGGTCGACACTCTGGATGCCATGACATCCGATCGCCCCTATCGCCGTGCACTTCCCTTTGACGCCGTATCGGCCGAAATTATCAAGCACCGTGGCACACAATTCGACCCGGAGCTTGCCGACCTGTTTTTATCCATCTCTCGCCAACAATGGGAGGAGTGCGCCGGCAAGCGATTCAGTCCTGAATAAGCGTTTTCCAGTCATAGTGCCATGGAATCAGGATCTTGGGATATCAAGCAGATGCGGGCCTGCTGCCTATTTTCGTACGTAACCCAGGGGGTCATGACAACTGGTGGTACAGTTGCCTCCCTTGTCGTCGGCTGTATACGTAATCGTTACCGCTTCCTTGCCATTAGTCCCTTTGGGGCGGATCAGGTGGAGTTGATTGCTGGCATGCACGTCGTGACAGGTTAGACAGGGTATGGCGGTCTTCTCACCGGCATGAACATAATGGAGGTTTTGCACCCCGTCACGGAATCCGGTTGCCTTTCCCGTCTCCTTCAGTTCCACTCGCTCAAGGTTATGGCACTGAAAACAGATACTAGGCACCTCACGCCTGAGAAGCTTCTGCAGCGAAGAGTTGTGCGGGGCATGGCAGCCGGTGCAGCCAGCCTCGTCGATTGCCGGATGAACGCTTTTCTTGTCGGCCTTGCTGTCGTGGCATTCATAGCAGAGCTTGGGGCTCTTGTCCTTGACCGCGTAAAGGTTGTGATTTTTCTGATGGTCTCCACCAGCTGCATTATGACACGGCGTGCACTCCTTGCCGGCTACTGCCTCGTGGACGTACGCCCCGGTAACTTTGCTCCGGTGACAACGATAGCAGGGTTTGCCGCTGACAGAATCAGCGGTCCCAGCGGATTCTGCAGCCAGACAACTCGCAACGGTAAAAACAGAAAAAATAACGGTAATTACAACCATTTTCTTTGAAGCTCTCATAGGTCACCCTTTGTATTTCATAGTTGTGATTCGAGCATTGAATTCTAATAAATAATCTACCAATTGCAAAGCAGAAAATAATTCTCCAGAATGGGACATCAGATCCGCTGCCGGGTTTGATTAAGATAGTGAAGAGCCACCAGCAGCAGTGCTACAATCAGGTAGGCAAAAGCATACGCTTTTGAAGCGCCAAAACCGAACTTGTTCTGTATACCGGCAGGAGTCATATAGTATGCATGGATAACACCGAAGAAAGAGAGAACAGCAGCAGCGGCTGTCCATTGTGCAGCTTTGAGAAATTGCCCCTCAACCACAAAAACCATCATTGCGGAAAGAATCATGCACGTGAGCATGAAACCCTGGCTCATGGAAATGATTCCGTAAATGTAAAGGTCGCCGCCGAATTTCGGAGCCACATCGTACAGACTGGCACCTGCTTTGCGCAGGGTTGTCTCTATGAGCAAAAGAGCCCATGCCGCGAGCGCAGGCATCAGTCCGAGCACCACCGCCAGATTGTGTTTTCTGGGCACTTCTTGGAACGCCTGGGCTGTGATTATGAGCCCGATCCAGAGTAGAATGCCGATCATCGCTTCCATCGGTACGAATTTGAGCACCAGGGTAACTCCTCCGATCAGGCAGAGGATCGTTATCACAACACCGTTTAGTATAGAGTAGCCCCACCTGGCCCCCATAGCCTTCCAACCCGGATGACCGATGTAAATCGTTGTAGGAAAAGGGTTGCCCAAGCACGCCGCCACTATCGATCCGAGCCCGTTGACCAGCAGGGACGAACGAGTATCGTATCGATCGCCGGCTGCTTCCGCACTTTCAAGGTTCTGGAGTGAACCAACTACGTTGAAGAGCGCCATTGGGAATATAACTGAGAAGTACTTCCAACCCTGCCCGTTTGTTAGAAAAGCAAACATGTCGGGAAAAGCTGTCCTGGGAAAGTAGACGACAAACTGGTAAGGTTCCTGGAGCGGTTGAAAATATGAATAACCGGACCATCTGAGGACCCATCCCATAGCCACGCCCAGCGCCACCGCAACGAAACCGCCCGGAAGACTCAACGGCAATTTAACTTGTCCTCCATAGACAATAATCACGAACAGTGCAGGCACAACAGCTATGGCCGGCATGGCGAAGATCTGGAACACAAAACCCATGGATATGAAGGTGATAGCTATACCGGCCAGCGACGACAGCAGTGCAGCCCGTGGAGTGTTTCTGCGGAGCCAGTCGCCCACAAACGCCCCGATACACTCCAGTAACGCACTGGCGAGACACGCAAACAGACCGGCCTGCCAGGCGAGGTTCGGATCTTTTGTTTCAAAATATATCGGGGCAATGATCAGAAAAACGTAAGCAATGAGACTGACTGTGTTGATGCCGTACGGCAGCGCCGTGACATCTGTCCGTCCCGTCCTGATGGCCAGCTTCCGAGCCTGCCAGGCGTAGAACAGATTGCCGAACAAGATCGAAAACGCCGCACCGGGAAGAATCCTGCCGTAAACAAGTTCCGGCGGCATGCCGCAGACATTCCCGCAGAGTACCGCTATCAACATTAACTGTAACATATTATCGATAAACAACCCGAAAAATCCGTCAACATCTCCGCGAACAAACCACTCCGTTTTCATAGCATGTCCCCTTTTCAACCTGTCCGATTCTGTCGTCACCAGCGTGGCTGGTGACGCGTAATCCGGTCCGGCATTCGAGCTGTTAATCGCCCTGACAACTATACCTTCCCCTTCAACTTGTAAACATACGCCAGAACCTCGGCTACTGCCGCGTAGAGTGTTTCCGGGATTGGTTCGTTTTCCTTTACCTGGTCGTACAGTTCACGAGCAAGGAAGCGATTCTCCACCAACGTGACGTGATGTTCTCTGGCGATTTTTTTGATAGCTTCGGCCATGATATCGGCGCCTTTGGCCAGTACAATCGGTGCCACCATCTTCTGACGGTCATATTTGAGGGCAACGGCATAGTGCGTCGGGTTGGTTACTACCACGTCTGCCGTCGGGATAATTTTTGTCATCCGGCGACGAGCCATCTGAAACTGCATCTGCTTGATCTTGCCCTTTATCTCCGGGTTACCCTCGGTATCCTTGTTTTCATCCTTGACCTCCTGTTTGGTCATCTTGAGATTTTCTATGTAGCGCCATTTGACATACAGCATGTCAAGAATACCGAGAACAAGCAATATTCCGCAAGTATGGGTGACAATCTTGAAAGCGACGTGCCCCACAAAGTTGAAGATGCTTTCGATGTCAGCCTCTGCCAGAAAGGTGATGTTCTGCATCTCGTCCTGCATGATCCGATACGCTATCCATCCTACAACCAGCAGTTTTAGGAGCGACTTCAGCATCTCGACCAGTGCATCCTTGTTGAAAAGCCGCCCGAAGCCTTTCAGCGGACTCAGTTTGCTGAAATCAACTTTGAGCCGGGACATCCGAAACTCAAACAGGCCTTTGTCCTGAATCAGGCTGGAGAGTACTGCGGTGGCTATGATTGTTACAATAAGCGGTGTCAGTAGCAGCAACAGTGTTCCAAACAACTTGAGGACAAGGACATACAGATTTGCCTCCGTCAACTCAAAATGTCCCATTGAAGCTAGAATTTTGACGGTACTCTGTTTGAGTTCGCTCATCATAAAGCTGCCAAATATATACAGGCTGACGATACCGGTGAGCAAGGTGAGCGATGACGTCAGCATCTGACTCATTGGCGGCGGGCCGTCTTCACGTGATTTTTCTAATCTTTTTCCGGTGGGTTGTTCTGTTTTGGAATGTTTATCTACATCTTCAGCCGTAGGTCATCCCCCCCTTGCCATTAGTCGGTAGATCGTATCGATCTGACCTTTCAGATGTCCGAAAGAAATCTCAAGAACATGGAAGAAAACAGGCAGCGTGATCCCGAGAGTGATCAGGCCCAAACCGATATTGAGTGGCATGCTGAGCATAAAGACATTCATCTGCGGAAATGCGCGGGCCATGACCCCGAGCCCTACCGAGGTCAAGAGCAGGGCTACCATGACTGGGGCAGCCAGCCGGATTCCTATTATAAAAATGTCGGCGGTACTCTGCACAAGGAAACGCAGCAGTTCGCTGCTCAGATGCCACCCTCCTAACGGGATTACCCTGAAGCTGTCGATGATGGCACGTATAAATTGGTGATGCATACTGAGCGCCAGAAACATCAATGTGGCAAACAGCGTCTGGACAACTGACATGATCTGGGTCTGGGTCCCACGGGAAGGATCTATGATAGATGAGATGGTCAGTCCCATCTGCATGCCGATGATCTGGCCGCTGAATTCTACGGCGGCAAAGACGATCTGGCTGATGAATGCCAGAGTCAGCCCGACCATAAACTCGCTCAAAGCCAGTAGTCCAAGCGTAAAAGCATCTGGTGGAACCTGCGGGATGGAAACTGACAGGGTCGGAAAACAGACCAGCGTAATCATGAAAACCGTAACCACTTTGATACGCATCGGCAGACTCCGACCGCCAAAAACCGGCAGAGCTGCAAAGATACCGGCCACACGGCTTAAAACCAGCATGAAAATTATAACTTCGCGGGGGGACGGGAAGGGGAGCAGCGGGAACATGGGAGGCTATCGCCTCATGGTGGCGATAAAGGAATATATTTCACGGGTAAAGTCCCCCATATAGCTCATCATCCAAGGGAAGAAGATTATCATGGCGATCATGACGGCAACGATCTTGGGTGCAAAGGCCAGAGTTGCCTCGTTTATGGAGGTAACCGCCTGGAATACACTGATCAGCAGGCCGATAACAAGACTGGCAATCAGAAGGGGAGCGGACAGGAGCAACGCAGCTTCAAAACTACGGCGGGCAAGCTGGACGACTAATTCGGGAGTCATGAAATACCTGTCTTTCTACTATTCGAAGCTCTTAACCAGTGATCCGATCACCAACCCCCAACCATCTACCAGCACAAACAACAGTATTTTGAATGGGAGCGATATCATGACTGGCGGCAACATCATCATCCCCATCGACATCAGAACCGATGCCACGACCATATCGACCACGATAAACGGGATATAGATCAGGAAACCGATCTGGAATGCCGTGCGCAGTTCCGAGATCATGAAGGCGGGAATAATAGTCAGTGTCGGGATTTCATCGGCATTTTTCGGTCTGGTAAGCTTGGAGAGGCTCACAAACAGAGCCAGATCCTTTTCACGCGTCTGGGAAAGCATGAATTTGCGCACCGGCTTTACTGCACGTTCCATAGCCTGTTCCTGGTTGATCTGCTGGGCCTTCCAGGGTTGGTAGGCATCCTTATTGATCTGCTGCCAGACCGGGCTCATGATAAAGAATGTCAGAAACATCGAAAGTGCAAGGATGATCTGGTTGGAAGGCGCCGCCTGGGTACCCATGGCAGTGCGTAAAAAAGAGAGTACCACCGAAATTCGGGTGAATGAGGTAGTCATGATCAGCAATCCGGGGGCCAGCGACATAATCGTCAGAAGCAGGAATATCTGAACTGTGACAGCTACATCATTCGGCTTGGTGGCGGTTCCTACGCCGATGTTGAGCGATGGTAACGGGAGTGGCTCTGCGTAGGCGACAGCATAGACAAGCAGAAGCAGAGCAGTAAATCCGAGCATTATTGCTCGTTTCGTGAGATTTCGCGTCATGATACCGTCCGTCTCAGGCGGGCCAGTACGGTAGTAAAGGCGCTCTGCTCGGGTTTTTCCTCGATAACTTCTATATCTTCCAGCATATCGATCTGCTTAATAAGGCTGATCCCACTATCGCTGCTTGACAACAGCAGGTATTCACCACCAACCTCAATCAGTAGTAACGCCTTTTTGGGGCCTAGATAGCGCGTTTCCACCAAACGGATATACTTCGAAGCAAGATGCTGGCCGACCGGCAACCCCCGCATCAATTTTCCTGAAAAATGCCAGATAATAAGAATAATGCCAACGACAAGCGCCAAAGCTGCGATCATTTGCAGGAAGCTGGCGAGAAAGCTGAATTCCTGCCCGGAGCTGTCTGCAGCACAAATTATGGAAGGTAATAAGATGAGAAGTGCGGAGACCGCATGCTTCACAGAATCTTCTCCACCCGCTCATTAGGGCTAACGATATCTACCAGACGAACTCCGAATTTTTCATTGACTACCACCGCTTCACCGCGGGCCACCAGCTTGGAATTGACAAATATATCAAGCGGTTCTCCGGCCAGCTTGGTTAATTCAACGACAGCCCCTTGGTTTAACTGCAGAATATCTTTTACCAGCAGCTTTGTTCTTCCCAGCTCAACGGTCACCTGCAGCGGAATATCAAGGATGAAGTCGAGGTTTTTCTTATCCAGGCCCGTCTCATGCACTTCAGACTTGTCACTCACTATCGCCCCCTCATGCTGCAAATCTTACTGATCTGAATCGCCTTGTTACCATGCCTGATACCCGGAATACCAAAAAACTTCGGCACTCCCTCTACCTTTACAATCATATCGCTCGAACAGGCCTTGTCGAGCATGATCGTATCTCCTACTGTCAGATCAAGCAACTCACGCAGAGAGATACGGGCATTCCCCATTTCGACAGATGTCTCCATCGGAGCCTCAAGAAGTTCCGAAGACAGCCTGAATGACCATTGGGGATCGATGGCCATCAGATCAAACTGCATACCGACTTTGAGCTTGTCCTTGATAGGATCGATTGTCATATAAGGTATGGCAAAAAGCACATTGCCGGATATATCTTCTATCTGTAACTTCAGCGACATGGTCACAATCTGGTACTCAGGCGGGACAATACTGATCAGGCGAGGATTCATCTCCATTCGCAGCAGGGTCATATGAGATTGATAGAGTGGCGCCCAGGCCTTTTCGAGATCTTGCAGGATATCGCCAACAATTTTTTCCATCAAGCGCAGCTCAATAGCGGTGAACATTCTGTTAGCAACCGGCACTTTCGCAATTCCAGTGCCTCCCAGAAGGCTGTCGATTAAAGACATCACGAGATTACTGTCAAAAGATATCAGCGCTGCCCCTTTAAGCGGTTCAATCTTGAAGATAGCTACACAAACCGGCGTTGGCAGCGTTTGAAGAAAATCATCGAACTTGAAGGAACGTGCTCCGACCTTTTTTATTTCAACCGACTTGCGCAATCGGTTGGAAAGATTGACACGGCTGTAGCGAATAAAACTATCGTAGACAATATCCAGATTAGGAATAGAGCCCTTGTTGGCATCCGAGTTGATGAGATCGTAAGGTACAGCACTCCCTTCGGCTTTTGTAAGTTCTTTTTCCGGCTCAATGCGACCGTCAAACACAGCATTGAGTAACGCTTCAATCTCTGCTTTGGTGAGGATTTTTTCCATTACAGCCACAGTCAGTACCTATTGGACAACGAAATCAGTAAAATAGACCTTGGCAATCTTACCAGGGGGGATATGCTTATTGACAGCCGCAAGAATCTCATCCTTTAATGCATTTTTCCCCTGCACATCCTGAATGTCCTGGAGGGTCTTAGCGCTTAAAAGAACCAGCACTGCATCCCGAATCGGCGCCAACTTGGCTTCAATCTCACCTTTGATGGCCGGCCCCACCATCTCCAGTTCAACTTTCACCTTGAGATAGCGAAGTTCCTGACCATCGTAGATGTTAACGATAAAAGGCTCCAGTTGAAAAATATTCGCCGATGGTCCACCTGCCGCAGCCGCTGAAGTACCACCTCCATGGCCACCGGCCGCCGGAGCCGCGGCCGGAGCACCATGGCCGCCGGCCGCCGGAGCGGCAGCACTCTCGGCCGGCGCGGCATCACCCTCTTTTTTCGTCTTCTTGTCACCCTTGCCAAGCATCATGAAGGCGACTATGCCCAGGATTACCGCCACGGCTACCGCAGCACCGATAATTATGATCAACTTCTTCTTACTGCCGCCTTCAGCTACTGCCTCAGCAGGAGCCTGTGCTTCCTTGGCCATTGGTTTCCTCCGTTAATGCGATATAAATCATACTTTTATTACCTTCATTCATAAATCGAAAACAACTATTTTGCAACTGCCAAATGAAGAGAACAAAGGCTATTACCAACCTTCAACTGTTCACCTCGTCGTTGTCTCTCCCTTGCCGTACACGTTGTCTCTCCATTCGGTTTCACCTTGGATGTGCCAGGTCGTGTTTGGTTCTGTGAAAAGCATCGTGTTATTGCTTACGGTAAGCCCATTCAGCTCCATCAGCAAAACCTGACCGGTCGCACTGTTCTGCCAGAGCAGGTCGGCTTTGCCATCGTTGTTGTAGTCGCCGACACTGGCTATGTACCAGTTGAGATCCGGTTGCGTGTAGATCAATCCCAAGCCGATTATGGAAGTTTCATTCAGGAGCATGCCACTGACTTGCCCAGTGGTTTTGTTGTGCCAGATCAGGTCTGTTTTTCCGTCGCCGTTTATATCGCCTACCCCGGCTATCCGCCAGTCGGTGTCCGGTTCGGTGTAGATGATCTGCGCGTACGATTGGCTAAGTGCGTTGGTTATGCCTATCGCAATCTGGCCGGAGCTGCTGTTCCACCAGATCAGGTCTGTTTTGCCGTTGCCGTTGACATCGCCAGTGCCGACTATTTTCCATCTGGTGTCCGGTTCGGTGTAGATGATGCTGCCATTTGTGATCTTTCCGTTGACTATGGTTTGGGCATATACCTGTCCGGTGGTCTTGTTCCACCAGATCAGGTCGCTTGTGCCGTCGCCGTTTATGTCGCCGGTGGCTACTACGTTCCATTGGGTGTTCTGTTCCTGGTAGAGCAATGTGCCGTTTTTTTGTTCTGCTCCGCTTTTCATCAGCATCAGGTAGAGTTGTCCGGTGGTTTTATTGTTCCAAAGCAGGTCTTTGATGCCATCACCATTGAAGTCCCCCTGGCCGATGACTGACCAGTTAAGGTCCGGTTCGGTGTTGATGGTAGCGCCCCCTGTAACGGCGTTGTTCAAAATAGTCATGCCGTAGGTTTGTCCGGTTGTCATGTTACCCCAGGTCAGTGCCGTTGCGTTACTGTGTGCGGTTGTTGTGCCCTGACCGTAGGTTTGATCGTTCCACTGTTCCGTACCCTGCGGTCTCCAAGTCGTGTTGCTCTCCTGAAAAATGGTTGTGCGGGTTGCCGGGGTTGTGCCGTTAACCGGCATAACTCCCATTTGCCCTGTGCTGCCGTTCCACCAGAGGAGTTCGGGGGCGCTGTCGCAGTTGTAGTTGCCAAGACTGATGATTTCCCATGCCGGGTCTGGTTCGGTGGCTATCTGTCTCCATCCGGTGACGGAGTTGCTGTTATAGTTCAATGCAGAGACCTGGCCGGTTATGCGGTTTCGCCAGATGAGGCCAGTGCTGCCGTCTCCGTTTGTATCACCTGCTGCCACAATGCGCCAGTTTGTGTTGGCTTCCTGGTAGATTATCTGCTTATTGACAGGGTTGAAACCGTTGGTGGTCATTATGGCTACCTGGCCGGTGACGGTGTGCCACCAGATCAGGTTGGTTGTGCCGCTGGCATTTAAATCGACAGCGGCGATTATTTTCCAGCTCGTATCAGGTTCCGTGTGGATAAAGGCGCCTGGACCCTCCACAGCATTGTTGATGAGCATGACGTAGACGTCTCCGGTCTGACGGTTTTGCCAGATCAGATCGGTGATATGGTTTCCGTTTATGTCCCCGGTGGCTACTATCCGCCAGGCGGTGTCAGGCTCAGTGTGTACGATTCTGCCACTTAGAATTTCTGTGGAATTTTTCATCAGCATGATAAAGACCTGGCCGGTTGTACTGTTATACCAGACGTAGTCTTTTACGCCGTCACCGTTGAAGTCACCACCGCCGACTATTGACCAGGCCGGGTTGGTTTCTTTCCACACCATAGATCCTCCGGAGACGGCCAAACCGTTGGTGGTCTGAGTAAAAAGGCTGCCATCACCTTTATGATACCATGTAATGACAGGGAGGGCAGCTATTGCCACAGTAGTATTTGCACCGGCAATCGCAATATTATTGCCGAGCGTGTCAGTTGCAGACGGAACATTCTTGAAGGTGTAGTTGCCCTGCGAAGCACTTGGCACGATTGAAAAACTGACCTGAGCGACTACACCGTCAGGAATGGCGGTTTTTCCGGCCAGATCAATAATGTAAATATGTAGCACTCCGGTCGAGGAGCTGCTTTGGTATATCTGTTTGCCGGCCGCTATTGCCGCCGCACCCGCCGTAGCGCTTATCAAATTTGAGCCATTCATTATCACTGCAAAAGTATCCGAGCTAAAGACGATATCGGTTGTAATGCCGGTAACCGGGGTTCCGGCCGTATTGGTCAGTATCACTGGAAAAGTTACGTTTGAGGCGCCCACAACTGCAGGACCCAGACTTAATAACGGCACCGCATACGCCGGGATGCAGACAAAAATCAGCAAAATGCACATTACACCCGCTCGTTGTATCATTGCCGATCATCCTCTCCGAACTATAACCCAAGAAATGAATTAATCACTTGCTGCAGCTCATAAATCTGCACAATGCCGTCAGCATTCAGATCGACCGAACCGTCGGCCTGATTGGTCACCGGATCGAGCAGCATATAAAGTGCGTCCTGCACACCCTTGAGTGTCACCGGCACATCACCCGCCAGAAGCCCAATACTGTTGCCCGGCTTGGAGACGACATTCACTAAACCGTCGGTCCCGGTATTGACCGTCATCGAAACCGCATCCAGATCAGTAGCTGACCAGGCATTTATGTGCAGCGCCTCGATACCTGTCGAGGAGGATGGTGCAATTGAAAAAGAGAGATAGGCAATTACTCCGTCCGGTAATGGCTTGAGTAATGTTGCCGGCGAATTGGAATCCATGATCAGGATTCTGTAAACACCCGCTGCGGGGCTACCGCCCTGTATACTTTTTCCCAATGCGGCAGCACCTTCTGCGATCCTGACGCCTGGGTTGGATAGTCTGCTTGTGGCAGGGTCATAGGCAATGTCAATACTGACAGCTGCAGACTGATACCCGCTCGTCAGGGTTATCGGAACTCTTACGCTTTTTCCGATAACGCCGTTGCTTTTTCCAATGGTGAGGCTATTAGGCCTCGCTGGCGATGCAAGTGCAGCGTTGTATGTAATGGTCCTTGTGTCAGGAGCTGTGGTAGGGACGGCACTAATTGCAGGCGTGGCTGTGATAATGTTCGGCCCGACAGCGAGCGGGTTAAACACGTACGAAAAACTGCCGTCCGTAGCGCTTGTCGTCACAGCAACGCCATTAATATCAAGAGTCGTCGTCACCGCAAACGGTGCAACATTACCGATGATGTACAGACTGGTGTTTGAAGTCGAAGCTCCATGCGGCAAGGTATCAATATACAGGGCTGGATTGGGATCTACGACAACAGCCGGTGCAGTCGCAACAACCTCGGGACAGTAGGCCGTCTCGATCAGCTCTGTGTTTCCGGCTGCATCAACGGCAAAAAACTTTACAATCGTGTTATTAGCGAATGTGAGCTGACTGGTGTAGTCTGTCAGGGTGTATGCTGGTACAGTCACAACTGCCCCGTTTTGGGTGAATTTTGTGATGCTGTTTGCCCGATATTTGATCTTGGCCAGAGGGTCATCCGCCGCAAGGGCTATGGTATTTGCAGCGGTTCCGCATGTGGCGGTTGTCACCGGTGCAGCGGAGTCCACAGTATACATCTCAGCTTTGACATTTTCAGTAACGCCGCTTCCATCAACAGCAAAAAACTGAACCGTTGTTTTGTTGGCTGACATAAGTATGGGCGAGCTGTATTTCTGGGTCGTTTTGCTGGTTATGGCAGGCACTGTTCCATCAACCGTATAGTAAATTGTTGCTCCTGTACCATTGGTTGCAAGCACCACCGACTGAGGTGCATTATAAACGCCACCTTTGGGAGACGCAGTCGTCGTTAACGTAATGATAGTATATTCCTGTTTTTTTACTACTTCCTTGTTGCCTACCAGATCCATGGCAAAATATTGCAATGTCGTCGTATTGTTTATGAGTATGGGAGCTGTGTATTTGGTTGAGAGCGTTGTCGGAGTTGATCCATCGGTAGTAAAGTAAATGGTGGCTTTCGGGTCATCGGAGGTGAGCGTAACTGATTGAATGGACGAGTAGGTGCCGGACTGAACCGAAGCGGTCGTTATCGGAGCGATTGAATCAATGATATATACCTGTGTTCCAACCACTCCTCTGTTTCCTGCGAGATCAACGGCAAAATACATCAGCGTGGTTGTCTTGCTGATGGTCAAAGGTGCGGTGTATTTTGTGGAAGATGTTGTCGGAGCAATCCCGGTCGTTGTGTAGTATATCGTTGCATTCAGTTCATTAGACGTAAGAGTTACTGTCTGTGGTAGGGAAAAGGAGCCGCCGGGCGGAGCCGCCGTTGTAGTCGGAGGGATGGTGTCTATGGTGTACGTCTGGGCTTTAATCTGTTCCAGGTTGTTATTCGCATCTTTTGCACGGTACTTCAGTGTGGTGCTTGCAGCTATCGAAACCGGCGCGGCATACAACATCGTGCCGAGAGGACCAGCGCCGGCAGGGAGACTCGGATCCGAGCCATCCGTTGTGTAGTAAATCGGGGCTGTGGGACTGTTGGATGCCAGTGTCACGTTTTTTGCTCCCGGATAAACGCCGCCTACCGGGGATGCCGACGTAGTGAGAGCCACAACCTGGTATTTTTGCGACTGAGCAACCTCTTTGTTCCCGGCCACATCTGCTGCAAAAAACTGAACATTGGTAGTAGTCAGCGTGCTTGGTACAGAAATTGGTATTGGAAATGAATACTTGGTGGAAGCTGTCGTCGGCGCCGTACCGGTCGTCGTATAGTATATCGAAGCGGTAGGGTCATTGGACGTCAGGGTAACAGCCAGTGCCGACAGGGCAGAGTAGTAGACCCCGTTAACAGGGGTAGCATTAATAGCAGCGGTAGTTACGGGCGCTGTAGTGCTGATTGTATATGTGGCCGTGTTAATCACTTCAGAATTCCCGGCAACATCTGAAGATGCAAACTTGAGAGTAGTCGTTGATGCAATCTGAATGGGAGCCGAATAGAGTATAGTCGGCGCTACCGGTGCCGCCGGAAAGACCGGAATAGCCGGAGTGGCCCCGGTAGTCGTATAATATATTTTAGCTGCCTTGCTTGATGTCAGCGTAACGTTTTGAGTGGTTGCATATTTGCCACCCGGAGGCGATGCGGTTGTTATGGACGAAACACTGGCATAAATCCTCTGAATCACACTATTACCGGTATCTTCAACGTAAACAGTACCTGCGGAATCGATGGCTACACTGACCGGACGACCAAAGCCTGCCGGAGCGGCAATGGCTGCAGCTTGGGCCGCCACTGATCCCAAACGTGTCGATATGACACCGGTGGCAAGTGATACTTTCCTGACGCAACTGTTCATGGTGTCGGCTATATAGAGATCCTTACCGTCTGTCGTTACGCCGCTTGGGTTGTTAAGTTGTGCAAAGATCGCGAGACCGCCATCACCGGAGAATCCGGAAGTTCCATTGCCTGCGACTATGGAGGGAGTTCCCTTGGCAGCAGTAAGCTTCAGTATACGGTTGTTTCCTGAATCCGCTATATAGAGATCACCGGCCGGAGCTGGTGAAAGCACAACGCCGTAAGCTGTCAGATTTGTTGCCGTGCCGTCACCGGAAATGGTACTGATTACGCCGGGAGTGTATGTTGTTATTCCCGTTGTAGTGTTTTTAACCGACTTAATTGCCAGCTCTTTCCTGATACGATAATTGCCGTTGTCTGCGATATAAATAATGCCGGTTGCGTCAACGGCAACTCCTGTCGGACTATTCAGACTTGCTCCCGTTGCCGTTAAGCCGTCGCCGGAAAAACCACCAACTCCATTGCCTGCAATGGTTACAATCCGGCTTGCCGCGCCGACAACCTTTGTAACCGGGTCAGCGGCAATCATATGGATACGGTGGTTACCGGTATCGGCGATATATACATTGCCATTGGAATCTGTAGCAATACCGGCCGGCGCATTAAACTGTATGCTGGCGTCAGCGATTGTCGTGGTGTCAGTAAATGGAACGAATCCCGCAATTCCGGTTCCAACTGTTGTGGTCGTAGTGACACCAGCGATAACTGTTACAAGAATAACCTTGTTGTGGCCTGTATCGGCAACGTAGTAATTGCCCAGCGAGTCAGTTGCCACAGCGGCAGGACCTAAAGTTCCAATACCCGCTACCGTTGCAACAGTGTCGGG
Organism: Desulfuromonadales bacterium; assembly: GCA_037129255.1. Taxonomy (GTDB): domain Bacteria; phylum Desulfobacterota; class Desulfuromonadia; order Geobacterales; family Pseudopelobacteraceae; genus JACRCG01. The sequence continues at coordinate 183,658 of JBAXVG010000003.1, forward strand.
CACTCCGGAAAAAGCCGATTCAACGCCACAAAGCAATACACATAGGCACAACACTACTGAAACGTATATCGAACGTTGTATCATCATAACACCCCCTGAGCATTACTGTCTCCATGATGCAGTTGCTGGAAAGAACAGACAGGAAAAGCAGAAAGTATCTCTTCCTGTCTGTTATCCCAAATTACCGTTTCAGCCCCAGAACTTCCTGGGTCATCTCATCCGCCGTTGTGATGGTCTTGGAATTAGCGGAATAAGCCCGCTGAGTTAGAATCATCTTGACGAACTGGGCAGCCATATCAACGTTGCTCTGCTCCAACGAGTTTGAGAAAAGCTTCTCTGATGTTCCGTTGGCAGTATTACTGGCTATAGCAAACGCCGCCGCCGGCACCCCCGAAGTAGCTCCACATGAAAAAAGTGTTCCTCCCAATTTATCCAGTCCACCCGGATTCGGTGGGTTGACGACTGCGATCACATTATTGGTACCGGCAGTAAACGTCGTTGTGCCAATAACACCGGTCGAACTGTAATAGTAGGAAGTACCCAGCTTATCCTGGTAGGTAATAACTCCGGTACTGTCAATTTTTGATATCTTGGCAAAATCTCCGGCAGTGGGAGGAGCAGTGCCGCTATCAAAAAACTTGATGGGATTTCCACTGGTATCTAATACCTGATAACCGTCAGGATTAACCAGATTTAGGTTATTATCCACACGGAATGCGCCTGCTCGTGTCAGCAGGGCACTATTCTGGTTGACAGGTGCTGTGGCAGTGGGAGCCATGAGTGCAAAAAAACTGTTACCCTGCAGAGCAAGATCGGCCACATTCTCGGTAGCCTCAAACGTCCCCTGGCCAAAGACATTATCAACTTTTTGGATCTGGGTTCCTTTGCCGATCTGAGAATTATTGCCAATGCTGGAGGAAAGCATATCGGAAAACAGCATGCGGCCACTTTTAAAACCGATTGTGTTGACGTTGGCAAGGTTGTTGCCGATGACGTTGATACCTTCTGCATTGCTTAATAGACCTGATACACCGGTAAACATTGCTGATGTGATACTCATGGTGTTGCCTCCTTGTACGTTTGAGAGAGTCTGTAGGTGAAACGCGTCAATCGGTCGGCGTTTCGTGGGCTTCCTCTCGGAGGACCAGCCCTGCTTCGTAATTAGATAATCACTGCTGAATCGATGTTTGTAAAAACATTGCCCTTCATTTGCGACCGATCCATTGCTGTTACTACGGTTCGGTTTTTGACACTGACAACCAACGCAGAGTCGCCCATCATGACCAGCGACTCCTTACACCCTTTTTGCGCCACGCTGTTGACAGCGCCTTCAAGACTGGCAATATCATTAGCGGAAAAGGTTATGTTACGCGCCCGGAGCCGATCCTGGGCATGTTGAGAAAACTTGACCCCCTGCGATGGGAGTTTTTGATCCAGAACCCGGGCAAAAGGTGAGTCTGAGATCAGTCCACCTGTAGGTTTTTGCTGCTGTTGCTTTGCTGATACCGGTTGGACGGGGTTTGGAAATAATACCGGATCTATCATTTTGCTGAGACGCCCCCTTTACACTGATAAGAATCGCCGTAAAACCAAAGGCGGTTTATAATTCACTTTATGCCGATGAAGCTGGGACATTTACACTGATGACATCGGACAGAGCTATGGAAACTGGGCCGATAAGCAGCATGGGTACTCCATTAACAAAGCTGACTCCGTCAATTCTCCCGGTGGTGTAGGTCGTTGCTGCAACAGGAGCTCCGCTGGTTGGTGTTTCATTGACTGAAAAAGTGTATTTACCGGCAGGAAGTAACGCACCGCTAGTGTCACGGCCATCCCATGAAAAGGAAGCATCACCGACCGTCTGCGCACCAAGCGTTTCTGTCCTTACGATGCGCCCTGATGCGTCAGAAATAGTGACCGTTGCAGAAGTTGCCGGCACGGAGGAGCTGAACTGCAAATACGGGTGTAATTGACCGTCAAAGGCAATCGCGTTACCGTTTGCCTTGACGTTTTTTCCGATGAACGAGACAGAGTTCATGGTTGTGGAATTATTCTGAGCGGTCAGCAGATTATTGAGCGCCGTGTTAGAGTTATACGACTGTTCAACCAGAGACATCTGGGAGAGCTGATCAAGCATCGCGCTCGCATCCTGAGGTTTCAGCGGATCCTGATATTGCAACTGGGCGATGAACAACTTCATGAAATCATCCTTGTTCAAACCCAGATCCTGTTTCATTGCAGCTGCTGCCGTTGTTGTGCCGGTTGATGATGTTACGTTTGTTACCATCTAGTATCACCCCGCCTTCAATAATGAATATCGAGCATCAAGTGCTCTTTTTGCCTCTGATATGTTGCTTGAGCGGAAGGGAGAACAGCCTGCGCGGTGTGATACCCGCGAGGTGATGTCCAGAATTGCTGTTGCTGTTGCTGCTTAGCCAGTTCACGCCAGGCATTCTGGTTTTGTCCCTGGTTTCCCGAACCTTTCCCACCGGTGGTAACATCAAAGGATTCCATTGTGATGTTTTGGCGCGCCAGTGATTCCTTGAGCGCGTCGGTATGCTGAACAATAGCGTCCCGCACCGTCCTGTTTTCGGTCACGATTTCAACCGAAAGTTTTTGTCCCTGAAGATTCAGGTTCATTTTCAATTCGCCGAGGCTATCTGGTGAAAGCGTCAGAGTGATCTGTTGACTCCCCTGTTTTACATCGTGCTGCATCAAGCGTTCTTTGACCTGCAGCACAACCTGTTCCGAGCCTTCCGGTCGAACAGGGGTCTCACGGGTCGCAAGGACTGAAGTTGCTGAGTGAGTTACGGTTTTTTGCTGTTCATGAACCTGTGACGAGATCATTTGACTGTTAAATCTCTGATCAGGCGAGGCTTGATCTCCATTTCTGTCCGGTGAATCACCTGATGTCAGCGTTGCCTGGGCTGCGGGAAGCAAGTTATTCGACGTTTCGGTCATTTCTTTGACAGACACCTGGAACTGGTGCTGTTTTTCACCCCGCACTTCAGGATTGGCTTCGGCAACCGGACCGCGCATCGCATGCGAATTGAACACCAGACCTGGAGGTACTGTCGCTTTGAGTACATCTGGTGCATCGGAGTCGGACTGCTTAACGGACAGCTCCGCTGTTCCTGGTACCTGTGTATCGACAGACGGCAAATCTAACGATACTAACTGCTTATCTACAGAGTATTCTCTCTGAGCCATGTCGGCAGCTGGTTTACGGCTAAGTGTGGTACTCGGTACTTCTGCGTATTCCTGTTGTGTCTTGACCGTTGCCGGCTCTATTGGCAATGCTTCAGGAAAAGAGACCTTGTTTGAATTTGTTGCCATATTTGCACTGGCCTGAACGACTTCATCGGCTATAACAAGCTGTGCATTCTGAGTAGTCAAGACGCGTTCCGCTTGCAGCATCCCGCGAGACATCTGTTTATCGGACCCGAATTGGGCCACAATTGGACGTGGTTGTGAAAGAGCTATTTCTACTTCCTGCTGCGTTGATGTTACGACAGTGGGTTGTGACGAATGTTGTTCCGTTGCCGAGATGACGGATACGTTCTGTGTTCTGTCAGTATTGCTGCGCTGTTGTGGTGCCGGAGTCTCGGACTGTTTCGCCTGCG